>NZ_AYMQ01000240.1 GCF_000633355.1 Serratia sp. H1w | reverse complement strand
GTATTAGTTGACCACTACAGTACCAGATATCAAAGACATGGTGGGCTTCATAGTCGTTTGTGCCAATCAGGTAACCGTTGATTGGGATGTGGTTACACAGCAGCGTGTAGGCCACCATGCCTTTACCGCGGCCAAAGTATTTCCGCGAATGTCTGGCCTTTACAGTCGGGCGCTCAACGCCAAACTTCTGCCCGTCAACAGCACCATAAAGCGTTTCCGGATCAAACGAATAGTGCGGGAAAATCGGCAGTACCTCTATGGCATCGGTGATGCAGTCATTGGCCGTGAACAATGACGCCAGGCGGAGGTACTGTTCGTACGTGGTTTCCAGCACATGGAACGGTATATCACTGGTTCGTGCCATCACATGGTTACCATGATTCATCGCCTGGGCAACGATGACCGCCATCAGGCTATCTGCATCGGCATTCTTTTTGGCATAGCGGGGCTGCTGTGGCTTCATGGCATGGAGAAACCGGCACTGCCCGTTAACAAACCGGAAGACGTCGGTCACATCACAGAATGGCAACTGCTCATAAAATCGCTTCTCCTGCGGGTAATGCCTCTAATTAGTTG
>NZ_AYMQ01000239.1 GCF_000633355.1 Serratia sp. H1w | reverse complement strand
AACTAATTAGAGGCATTACCCACTGTCTGTTATCTGACTGATACCCGTGAAGAACTGTGAAGCTATGGGCGTACTCACCGTGGTCCTCAGTTTTTCAATCGACTTTAGATAGTCCTCGAAGGAAAAATCAATGGATCCGGATTCGGCGAAGACCGGGTTGATATACCCGATAAGCAGCAATAAAAATAGGCGCAACCCATTTTTCATGTTTATAATCCTTTTGTTGAAAATAACTCGACCAGACCAGGAGATGAAGATCGCCAGTCACGAGAATAAAGAATGAGTAAAACAAGGAGGGATACACTGTCCTTGTGCTGTTTTTTTCCTTTAGCCATTCTCATGGGGAATGGCTAGTGTTAGTTAGGTCCCTGTGATGGGATTAAAATTCGTGTTTCCATATTCATGCGTTACTTCCATGTATTTACCGATGGTCAAAGATAAAGAGGATATTATAAATATATACCCAATAAACCTCA
>NZ_AYMQ01000238.1 GCF_000633355.1 Serratia sp. H1w | reverse complement strand
TGAACCGTACCGGGTTTCTTGGAGACTAAACTCTTAGTGAAAGGAGACCCAAAATGAAATCACAATCTGCCAAACGCTATCCCCCTGAATTGCGTGAGCGCGCAGTCAGAATGTTGTTGGAACACCGTGATGAGTATGACTCTGAGCCAGATGCCATTCGTGCCATCTCGTCAAAAATCGGATGCCATTACGACACTCTGCGAGCCTGGTTACTTCAGCATAAAAATGATGTCCGTGGGGGTATCAGCCCCGTCAGCACT
>NZ_AYMQ01000237.1 GCF_000633355.1 Serratia sp. H1w | reverse complement strand
TTGAGGTTTATTGGGTATAGACTTACTTATCGTGGATGAAGCCGGTCAGGTAGCTCCTGATGTTGCTGCGGCTTCGTTCGCTTTAGCTAAGCGAGCCTTGGTAATAGGAGATGTGCATCAAATCAAACCGGTAAGCAATCAGTCTCGACGAGCCGATGTTGGTAACATGTTACAGCATCAGTTGTCGTCTAATATTGATGAGTATAGCGATATTTGCGCTCAAGGGCGTTCTGTCGTGGATGGAAGTGTCATGCGTATCGCTCAATCGGCGAGTCAGTTTCGATATTTACCGGATGCAGAGCCTGGTATGTTTTTAAGAGAGCACCGCCGCTGTTTTGATGAAATTATTTCTTTCTGCAATGACCTTTGTTACCAAGGATTGCTCCAACCAAAACGGGGAAAACGTGATGAGTTGGAGGGCGATATACCTCCATTACCTGCTCTTGGCTATTTGCATATTGATGGTATGGCTGAATCGCCAGTTGGTGGCAGCTGTATCAATCGATTGGAAGCTGAGACTATCGCCCGCTGGCTAGCAGAAAAACGTAGCGAGTTAGAAAACGCTTATGGTGCCAAGTTGGAAGATCTTGTTGGAGTAATTACCCCTTTCAAAGCTCAGGAGCGACTGTTGTCAGAAGCTTGTAGAAGCCATGAGATCAAGGTGGGGAGAGGTGAGGGGGAAATGACCATCGGTACTGTGCATGCTTTGCAAGGTGCTGAAAGAAAAGTGGTGTTATTTTCTGCTGTTTATTCTCGTCACAATAACGGGGGCTTTATTGATAATGACCCCTCAATGCTTAATGTTGCCGTATCCCGTGCGAAAGATAGCTTCCTGGTGTTTGGTGATATGGATGTTATCTCTTCGGCAACCAAAGGCACACCAAGACACCTTCTTGGGCAATATCTGTTTGCTCGCGATGACAGTGAACTCAGTTTTGCTATTGGGGCTCGGCCTGATTTAGTGGCATTTTGCCCTGAACCGAAAATCATTAATGGTTCGGAAGAGCACGATCAATTTTTCCTTGAGTTGCTGGATACAGTGCAGCACCGAGTAGATATGATTTCACCTTGGATCCTACTTCATCAACTCACAACAACAGGTTATTTAAAACATATGCAAGCTGCCGTTGAACGCGGTATTGAGATTTATGTCCATACTGATTACCGCTTTAATACCCACCAGAATAATAAATATAGTATTGAAAAGAATCAGCAATTTAAGCAATGTTGTGAAGCCTTGTGTGATAAGGGGATTCGGGTATGCGTAGTTGAACAGGTACATAGCAAACTGGTGTTGGCCGATGAGCAGGTCATATGCATCGGCTCTTATAACTGGGGCAGTGCTATGCGTGAGGGGAAATACAAGAATATGGAAACATCCATGCTCTATAGCGGCAATCTTGCCCAGGAAACCCAGGTGCAACTCGATGCTTTGCAAATGCGCCTCAGAGCGCATCACAAAAATAAAACCTTAAAGCATGTCTCAGTAGAGGAAACATCATGATGTAATGGTCTAATGATTCCG
>NZ_AYMQ01000236.1 GCF_000633355.1 Serratia sp. H1w | reverse complement strand
TCTTCAATGATCACGGGTATAGGGATACTATATGGTTTCTGAAATTGAACTTAGAGATATCGAGCCAAGAGGGGGCACTGACTTCCCGTCGTCCTCACACATTCAGACTGGATTACCAACGCCCAAAACAGTGCGAGTTCAGTCTTTCAGCCCTGATGAATGGGAAGAGTTTACTGAGGAATGGGCAAGTCATCTCAAAAAAAAATACCTAACAGTCCGGCGTTTTGGTGGTTCTGGTGATCTAGGCGTAGATATCTCTGGTTTCTGTTCTGATAAGGGTTTCAATGGAGAGTGGGATAACTATCAGTGCAAACGATATGACCATCCTCTGCGACCGAGTGATATCTGGGTTGAAATTGGAAAGATTATTTATTACTCGTATTTGGGTAGATATACGCCACCACGCAAGCATTATTTTGTCTGCTCTCAGGGGATGGGAACCAGCCTTGAACAGCTATTGAATAAGTCCTCTGACTTGAAAGTAAAATCGTTAGAAAACTGGGATAAATACTGTCGGGAAGACATCACTTCTACAACTAAGATTCCGTTGACCAGTGCATTAAAAGATTACTTTGAAGCTTTCGATTTCACTATTTTCTCATCAAAATCAATAGTTGAACTTATTGAAACTCATGCTATGACGGCTTTTCATTCGGTGCGCTTTGGCGGAGGTTTACCATTTCGTCCCAATCCCGAAATCCCCCCTGACACACCAACTGAGAATGAAAGTCGCTACATTCGCCATCTTCTTGATGCCTATGGAGACCACCTTGGCATAGATTTGTCAGACACAGCCTCTCTCGAATCACATAGCCAGTTTAAACGTGATTATCTTCGCCAACGCGAGCGCTTTTATCATGCTGAATCGCTAAAGAATTTTGCTCGAGACACTGTCCCAGTGGGGACATTTGATGCATTGCAGGACGAAGTTTATCATGGGGTCATGTATTCAATGTGTA
>NZ_AYMQ01000235.1 GCF_000633355.1 Serratia sp. H1w | reverse complement strand
CGGTAGATGATCTCGACAACGCCCAGCCGCTGAGCGAGAGAGGTATGGACTCGTTGATGGCACTGGAATTACGCAAAGTGCTGGGGAAAAAAACCGGCCTGACGTTGCCGGCCACATTGGTATTTGATTACCCGACACCTTCAGCTCTTGCCGGGATGGTTTTCTCACACTATCTGGCGGCAAAAGAGCAGGGGAAGTACAGCAATGTTGAGTGTGGCGCCAGTCAGCAGGCTAAGGCGCCAGTGCAATCCAAGCCGGCCGATGAGATCCGCATTTCTGCCCTATCACCAGGGCAATTGCGACTGTGGTTCCTGGAAAAAATCAATATCACCCTGCCAGTTAATAATATTCACCATGGCGTGAAATTCAGCGGCCAGCTGGACGCACAGCGCCTGCGTGACTGCTTTGCTGTCCTTGTGGGGCGCCATGAGTCACTGCGCACCACTTTCATTGATATTCCGGTTTATCCTTCTGGACGGGACGAGCCGCGGGCGCTGATTGCCCCACAGGGCGCGGTCCCGTTCGATATCATCGATCTGAGCACCGTGCAGGATCGGCAGAGCCAGATTGACCAGTTGGCGTATGCACACCGTATACGACCGTTCGATATCTCTGCCGGTCCACTGTGGCGCAGCCTGCTGATCACGGAGGCGGAGAACTCACACCTGCTGCTGTTGACCCAGCACCATCTTATTAGCGATGGCTGGTCGGTCGTCAGGCTGATTAAAGAGCTGGTCACGCTGTACCTGTCACAGGCGTTGCCGGCAGAGCCGCAGCCGGCAACGCCTGACTACTCTGACTATGTCAGCTTCCAGC
>NZ_AYMQ01000234.1 GCF_000633355.1 Serratia sp. H1w | reverse complement strand
CTTTCGCCAGAAATTACGGCTGGAGCGGTGATCTCCGGCGCTTACGTCGGTGACAAGATCTCGCCGCTGTCTGAAAGCACCGTGCTGGCTGCCCAGCTCAACGGTGTCGAGTTGTATAAACACATCCGCACCCAGTTGTGGACTACCGTTCCGGCAGCGGTCATTGCCCTGATCGCTTTTATCCTGCTGGGGCTTAATCAGCACAGCGCTTTTGATAGCACCATCACCAACAACGAACTGACACGCTTTAACGAACTGTTCCACATCACACCGTGGAACCTGTTGCCGCTGATTTTCCTGTTGGCGCTATCGGTGGC
>NZ_AYMQ01000233.1 GCF_000633355.1 Serratia sp. H1w | reverse complement strand
GAGTTCACCGTGCTAATACGCTAATACGGCAGAAGTCGTTATCTGCTGTGAAGCCGATGAGCAGTGGTCGTATGTCCGCTGTAAAGGCAATCCGCGCTGGCTGTTTTATGCTTATGACCGTATCCGAAAGCGCGTCATCGCCCACGTATTTGGCCCGCGAAATGCGCTGACACTCCAGCGTCTTCTGGTTTTGTTGGGCCAGTTTACCATCGCCTTCTACATGACCGATGCCTGGCCGGTATACCGGACTTTATTGTCCTCAACCAGCCATGTTATCAGCAAGAAATATACCCAGCGGATAGAACGACATAATCTGAACTTGCGGACCCATCTTAAACGGCTTACCCGCAAGACCCTTTGTTTCTCAAAGTCAGAAGAGATGCACGACAAGATCATCGGCTGGTATCTGACAATCAACCACTAACACTAAATCTGCGTCATGACCGTATTTGGCTCTAATATACATTAGAGTCCAGCAAGTCATGCAGAGAACACACCCCCAGTTTCAACAACGCATTTCGCTTATGTGCACTCACTGTTTTGATGCTAAGC
>NZ_AYMQ01000232.1 GCF_000633355.1 Serratia sp. H1w | reverse complement strand
TTAATTGATGCCTGGCAGTGTCCTACTCTCGCATGGGGAGACCCCACACTACCATCGGCGCTACGGCGTTTCACTTCTGAGTTCGGCATGGGGTCAGGTGGGACCACCGCGCTATTGCCGCCAGGCAAATCTGTTTTATTCCAACCGCTACTCGCGTAGCCATCAGAACCAATCTCGGAACATCGCTGAAAATCTCTACAATCTCTTCAAAACACCTTTGGT
>NZ_AYMQ01000231.1 GCF_000633355.1 Serratia sp. H1w | reverse complement strand
GTCTGGGATTGTATGGGAAGGACTACCGTTCAGTGGTTCGCTGAGTGGGGCTACAGGAACAACAACGTTACAAAATTTAACATACAATTACCTGATAGGGGTTGGAACTGAAAAATCAAACTGTTCAGTTAATGTCCCTGGTATTACTCTCCAGAATATTGCTGCATTCAAAGTAACTGATGGTGTTGGATTGGCTCCCAGAATCTTTGCATCCGGGTACTTTACCCGTTTTAATGGAGAAATCGCACATTTTTCAGGCACAATTGGGGTGTTAGGAAATAATATGCTAATGGATAACGGTACTAGAATGAAGGCTGGCGGGACTCAATGGTGTTTTGGTCCAGAAGGTAAGTTATCTGCTGATATTGTGGATTACTACTCAAGTACTGGACCAAGAGAAATAACCTATTCAGGTTCGTGGGTCATAATTACTGATGGACATCAGTCTCCAGGGCCTGATATTAATCTTTCCGTTCCTGCTTATATAATGACTTATCCGTATTCTGGTTCGGGGAATTTGTATCAACAAATTTTACCTTCATTATTAACTGTGCGAGTTTCTTCATTGGATTGCAGTATAGCGACCGATTCCACAATTAACTTTGGTAATGTTTTGCGCAATTTTCAGTTAGGCACTGAATTGGCGCACCTCACGACTCCACTTACTACCTCCTGTACACAAACCGCTTCGAATGCCATCGCAGCCAATATCAACGTACAATTTCGCGCCATCAGTGGTTTGTATGGCTTAGCCTCAACCCGGCTCGCGCTCACTCAGGGTGGGGGGT
>NZ_AYMQ01000230.1 GCF_000633355.1 Serratia sp. H1w | reverse complement strand
CGACATGCGGCGGGGGATCGACGTAATAGTGCGGGCAACTCACATTGACGCCGTTCACCGGTTCTACACCACTTAGAACCGGTTAGTCCGTGAAGATGTTTTCTGCGAAGGGTAACAGTTCGTGCAGGCGATCTTCCGGCCATTCCGGTAAGCGCGTCAGCACCGATTTTAACCACGTATACGGCTCAAGACCGTTCAATCGCGCGGTTTCCAGCAGTGAACCGTACCGGGTTTCTT
>NZ_AYMQ01000229.1 GCF_000633355.1 Serratia sp. H1w | reverse complement strand
AATTCAATCGGTATTGACACTTCAATCACCTTTTCCACCGCATCACCCTGGTGTGGCACGCGAATTTCGCCAAAACTCTGTCCGCAAACCAACCCGTTCGAACAAACTTCACGATACCAGCCCGGCAGCATTTGATAGCTCGAAGAGCCATCGTGGCTATTTAACAAAATAATTTCCTGGACTTCTTTCTGGGTTATCTGCCCGGCCCGGCGTAGCCTCAACATATGCTTTGTATGTTCACGTTTGCTCAAATCCCGCACACGGGTCTGGCAGGCGAAGAACGGTTCAAAACCTTCTTCGCGCAACCGGTCCAGCAACGTAATGGTCGGAATATAGGCGTAACGGGCACTGCGGGATTGATGTTTGTCATCCCCCAGGGCACTGGGCACGTACTGGGCTAACTCATCAACGGTTAATGGGCGGTCGCGGCGAACGGAATTCACCCGACCAAAACGGGAGGCTAAACGTGTCATGAGTATTTCCTTTTTGAATTATCGCTAAATAACAAAACAGGCTCCACCGGATAGCCGGGGAGCCTGTTGAACGCTGCTAATTTATTTTTTACACAAATATCGTTAATAATATGGACAACAATCCGTAAGGAGGGAAACCTCTCAGGAAGGGAGGTTTATGAAGTGTATTAATACGTCAGTATTAATACCTCCTCTTGTGTTAAAGAATGATAGGGAACACAGGCAAGAAGAGCGTCAGTCTTCTTGCCTGATTAAATCCAGTTAATCATGCTGGTATAGATATTTATTGACGGAAAATAAAACGCTGGGGTTCATCAACAATCAATGCCATTATTTTTCCACATGGCATTTATAATCTTGACTGCCATAGGCAGGAAACGCCTGTTTGAGCCCTTCGGTTGGGAAAGTATAGCTTTTATTCCCCACGGTCATTTCCAGGCTGTGTGCATTGCGGAAGGCGTTATAGAAGGCTGAAAATTTCTGTGGTGTGTTGTACACCTCCTGACTGAATGGCGCAGGGTAAGATTGACCATCAATCGTCACGGACATAACGGTGACACCGGGAATAGCATAGTTGTAAGCCAGCTGTTTGTTATTCTTGGCGTTGACGATTTCGGCTGCCGTTGTGACAAAGCCATCACAGGACAACACGAATTTGACCAAACCACTTTTATCTGTGGTTGTATAGACGTCGTTACCGTTGCTGTAAACGCTTTTCCACGGCGCGGCCATCGTCAGCGTGGAGGTAAAAATCAGGCTTGCTACGAGAGATTGGGATAATGTCAGTTTCATTAAAGTTTCCTTATTGGTTATGGTGTGTGAATATAAATGGGTCTATGAATGTGTCCGTCGGTGACGTTATTTTTCAGGAGAATGTCCGTTTGATAAGGGCGTCTGCCAGACCACCGATAAACAGTGTGGTAATGAAGAGGGCACCCACTCGCCCAGCACGAATATTCCCTGATGAAAAGGCATTCGCTTTCATGGTGTCTGCGGCAGCTTTTTGTGCCTGGTAGGCAGTAAACAGAGTGCCGATAATTCCCGTTGCCGTAGCAAGGTGGCGAAATAGAGACATGATGCTTCCCTCATTGACAAGGTAATAGACGATGCTGTGATATTTATTGACCCGATTCGGATGTGGTCAACGCCTTGATATATTGAAAATGCGGTAACGCGGTGATGAACTTCTCTTCGCTGATGATGGTGTTGATGGCCTCCTTTTTGACAAATGTGCTGATGGTCAGCGTGATATCGCTCAGATGGTGCATATCAAACACCTGAATGATGTTGTTGATGGCAGCACACAGATACCAATCCCCGGCAAAATAAATCAGTTTGTAGGGCTCTGCGGCTGCGTGTTTCAGGCCCTCGTAAACAAAGCGGATAATGCGGTTTTCCACAATCGCCTGGGTAATGACATAGAACCCGCCGAATAATGATGGCAGTCGTTTGGGGGGCGCGTTGTAGACGATATAGGGCGAGTCCAGTTCTCTGTTGAGCAACACGGACAGCAACTTTCTGTCCAGTGCGGGAAAGAACTGCTTCACGTCAGTAATGCTGGCAAATTGGATGATGTCCCTGTCGGTACGAAAGGGGCGTTGCGAGTCAGCCAGCCGATAGCAGCCCTCGCGGTGATCCATATCCAGACCGACCAGACGCGTGTTGAAATCCCGGTCCAGTGTACGTAACGAGACATTGAACTCCCGGGCCAACGCAGCCACGGAGAGAGATTCGCCATTGAAGAGCCGACTGATTATAGAGGCCAGCCGGTAAGCGAGCCTGTCATGGCGACGTTCCTGTGCGGACATAATCGATTCCCTGAGTGAAAGGTTCCCCTGCACGACCGTACAGGGGTGCGAGTTATTGCTGTGCGAGGTGTTTCTGGCGTAGGTAGGCCACAATGATACAGGCCGGGACGGTGACCCGATAGGCTGGGCCGGTGACGTCGGCAATGAGCCAGGCAGAACTGAGCGTCAAGCCGATGGGACCAGCCAGGACGGTCAGTGCACGTTGTGCAACAAAGTAGGCACCTATCGTGGCAATCCCGCCCAAGGTATTGATGATATTAATGGCCAGCAGTGTGGCCAGTTCCAGCGCAGCCATGCCGGATGTACGAATGGCTGCTTGCAACGCCATCAACACCAGTTGAGGCGTTGGATTGGACAGATTGAGCTGCATATCACGTGACAACTGCTGCAGCTCCTCTTCGGTCATTTCCGCCAGGCTTTTCTCCATCACTTTCAACAACATGTTCAGTTCAATCGTTTCAATGGAGCTGTCCTTGTTAAAATTGACTTTGAGTTTTTTGCACACGTCAGTCAGCAATTCCCGATAAAGCACACCCTTGTTGAGCCTGGTCAGTGTCGCCAGACTGTTGGCGCCAAAGGCCTGGAGTTCAGCCCCGATGGCCGTCCAATACTTCTGGTGGTCGGGGTAAAACAGGGTGTATTCCGGGGTGCTGGTCAGGCTTTCCGACCAGCGCTTTTTGCCATCTTTGGTATCGTGGGTGAGCACAGAGACCAGTGCGCCCAGGTCGTCGTTGGAGCACTGCCCTAAAAACGTCAGGTCGGGGTCGATGCGGTAGGTCGCCATGGTATTTCTCCAGTGTTGGCCGTAGGTTGCGAACTGGCGACTACTGTAACGGAGGGGCCTGACAGGGTATGGCGGTCAAAACGGTGATTTTCCTAATACCGAGGGGGGGGAATTGGACAGGGTGTGACGCGGCAGGTAAGGTAAAATCGGCTCAGGCCTGGTGCAGAAAGGCGGCGCAGGCTAATGCCCCTACTGACCGTACTGCCAGATAATCCAGTCCGCCGCTGACGACACCACTCAGCAGCGGCACAAGATGGCTCACATGGGCAGTCGGAAGACGGGCAGCCAGTCGAGTGGTCAGAAGTGTGGCGGTTTTTTCAGTCACCTGTTCAAGGGAGCGTGTTGACATCTGTTGGAACAGACAGGTGGCATACGCCTGCAAGCCGTCTTTAGCGACAGTGCCACCGAGGCAGATATAAGCCAGATGGCGGGTACGCACGTCGTGAACATCATACCCAGCCAGCAAAGCGATGGCCGCAATCAACCTGAACTGGAGCAATAGCGGCCCTACCAGACTTGCAGGTAGAGTGATGGGGAGTGTCACTATGCCACCCGCGCCGAGCATAAACCCGCTGGTGGCCGCCTTGGCGGCTTCCCAACGGACCAGACTCAGGGCGGCGCTTTGCGGGGTTGAGAAGGTATTGCGGTACTGCTCTGCCAACTGATGGGCAGAACGGATGCCTGGGCCACCTTGCAGAGCTTTGGCGTATAAGGCATCCAGCCAGCGGGATAACGCTGAAAGAGAGGGCGTCTCATCATGCATATTACAACCTGTCTCATTGAGTGGAAAACACACGCCACGCTTAATGCTGTGGCGTAATTCCCTTCAGTGATATAGGTGTGAAAATGTGTTGATTCACGGTTGGTGGGGCCGTGGGGTAATAAATCAGTAAATACAGACTTCTCAAAAACGAAAAGTATCCTGACCAAGCAACGCCGCACTGCCACGTTCAGCAGCTTCGATAATATTGGCATAAGCTTGCAGTAATTGACCTCGATCTGAGAGAACCTGCGTATCAATCTGGGCTGGTGTTGCACCTTGCTCTGCCAGTATTTTCCTCATCATCAGATAAAAGCTGCGCACAGAGATTTTGTTGCCATATCCAATACCTATCAGTAACTTCTCAAGGCTGGCCTCACTTACTGGATGCTGAGGTGCGGTGCGAGAAGGGAAAAGCAGTGGTCCACTCCCGGTAAGACCCTTAAGCTCGGCAATGATTGCTTGCGCCTGCGTAGGTAGTGGAACGAGCTGTATCATGCCGGTCCCGGATCTCTCCGCAGGGATTGTCCAGATAGCCTCATCGAAATCAAACTCGGTCCAGGTTGCAGCGCGCAGTTCGTCTACCGTGACACCGGTCATTATCAATAATCTGATCGCAAGCCGCTTCAGCTTTGTAACTTGATAACCTTGTAATGCAGTAAAGAAGTCGACAAGCTCAAGTTGCCCCAACGTGACATCACCAGTGATATCACTTTTCGCTTTCTGTGCAGGGGAAAGCGATGTTAACTCCATATGGGCATCACCCTGTATGATGGCAGCACGAATGATATCAGCACAAAAATGACGTGTGACTTGTGTTTCGGCGGTAGAGCCGGAGACTTGCTCTTTTCTCAACAGGACTGTCATCAACTCAAACGGTGTTATTTCCAGAACTGGATGTGCACCGATGTAGGGGAAAACATCCTGTTCCAACCTCGCCATCAATGCTGAAAGTGGTTCTTTAGCCTCAGGTTTACTCTGTAATCGCTGGTGGTACAGGTTCAATGCAGCTTGCTGAAACGTGGCTTTGTTTTTCACGATACGCGTGAGCTTGGTGACATGACGCACATGACAAGGGTTGATACCAGCGGCGACTTTCGCTTTGGCTTCTGCATGCTTTTGTCGCGCTTCAGTTAGTGAGAGTTCGGGGTATTTACCTAATGCGTAGAGTTTCTCTACACCATCAAAGCGAAATTTATAGCGCCAGTAACGTTTTCCGGTTTTTGATACCTGAACATACAATCCGTTACCATCATAACGTCGATAGGCTTTACCTATTGATATCAACGTATCCATGTCTTCATCAGTCAGTGGCATCAGAAATCTCAGAGTGTGAAATATGTCTTTACAAGATTAACAGGAGGACAAAAAATTGATACCCCGATACCCCGATACC
>NZ_AYMQ01000228.1 GCF_000633355.1 Serratia sp. H1w | reverse complement strand
TACACATTGAATACATGACCCTATTTTGGGCATGAATAGCGTGTTGCATGTGGCTTACCTGCAAGATTGCAGGCCTGGCATAGCAAACCCTTTAGCCGTGCAATAGCGCCTAGCTTTATTAATGAGCAATCTCAGCAACAACAAAAGTTAATTTGTAACAACACCGTTTTCAGTAAGAGCTATCCAATGTCTTAATCTGCCGGTTGGTGCTATATTTTTTCAGGCACAACCAAACCTACTTCATAATGGGAAGTATATGAAAAAAAAATCGTTTTGGCGTTGCCGCGGCCGTTTTGGCTGCGGGTCTGTTGTTGGCGGGATGTTCCTCCAAGGTCGCAGATACTACCCAGTATTCAGGCTTCCTGCAGGACTACAGTAAACTGCAAAAAGTGACCACCCCCAGCGGGCATGAGGTGCTGCGCTGGATCTCTCCCGATTTTAAAGAAGGCAACTATCGTGGCATCTATATTGCCCCGGTGGTGTTCTTCCCTCCAGCCAAACCGACTGAGCGTGTAAGTCAGCAAACGCTGGATCAGATTAGGGAATACGCCAGCACCACGCTAAGAAATGCCGTGGCACAGCGTACTACCCTGCTGCCTAGCCCAGCGGGTAAACGCGTGCTGGTCGCTAAAGTCGCCATTACTGCGGTCACCGCGCAAAACGAAGATGTGCAATTCTATGAAGTGCTGCCTGTAACTGCCGTGATTGCCACCAGCATGGCGGCCAGCGGACACAGAACGCAAGACACCGCGTTATTCATGGAAATCCAGTTGGTTGATCAGGATACCGGTAAAACTGTGCTGGCCGTAGTGCGTAAAAGCCTCGGTAAAACGGTCAGTAATGCGAATGCCCCAATCACCTTGGTTGACGTGAAGAAAGCCATTGATGATATGGTGACGGATATTGTGAACTTCCCTAAACAGTAAGTTGTGCTACCACCGATGGGGAAATAATTTTCTCCATCGGCTTTTCTCTCCCGCTTTCCCCTTTAATTTGTGAACCCCATCACACCACTGCCCTAGCGATAAACAAGTTGGGACAAATGTCCCGACCAATATTCTAATATCAGAGCCAGCTTCCAGTTTTACCCTCCTTTTTACTATTGCCGCCGGACTGGCGTCCTGTCCTTACCTGCCGGAGAACTTTATAGTTAACGCTATGCAGAACGACAAAAAAAACAGTGAATGGCTGAGCGTTGTCGAGTTGGTGACCGGAGATGCGATACTTTATGACCTGCTGAAATACTGCCCGTTAGCGATTTTACGCCGCTGGCAATTGCAGCAAGTCAGAGCGGGTACGCTGATCTGCCAACAGAATGAAGTTTGTGATGAATTTCACCTGATCGCCCAGGGCAACGTAGACGTATTTATTCACGCCGACGACGGGCGTAAATATTTACAGGCGCGCTACCATGCTGGAGATATGCTGGGTGAGTTGGAGATCTTTGAGCAACGGCCGTATATCTGCTCGGTAGAAGCAACCAGTGAGGTTCAGTTACTAACGCTTTCACGCGCCGATTTTTGCCACTGGCTGACGGTCGACAATTACTTCAACCAGAAAATCATTCAGTCGTTCAGCAGCCAGTACTACCAGCTATCGAAAAAAGCTGGCGAAGACAGCCTCTATTCATTGCACCAGCGCGTCTGTCATGCGCTGTGGCAAAGCTACCAACACCAGGGAGCCAAAAATGAAGCAGGGATCACCATTAACAAACAACAGCTCAGCGAACAGTTTGCCGTAGCCCCACGTAGTATCAACCGCATCCTGTTTGAACTGCGCGAGCAACATATTATTACGGTCAACGGTGAACGGATTGCGGTGGTCGACCCGGTGCGTTTACATCAACAGGCCGGGTTTTGATTCCAGCGGTACCCGATTTACACCATCGGGCAGAAAATCCATCTATACCCTATGGATTTCAAGCTGCAGCTAGGCGGCAAGCTATCCCAGCCCCAGGAGCTTACTTTTAGTAAGTGACTGGGGTGGGATAGTGCAGGTAACAACGCTGCGGTTTGAAAGACGACGGGTATAAACGCAGGTAAGCTCCATGACTCAACTACAACCCCACATCCGGCTTAGCCGGCAGATGACACACGCCCATTACGCGCTGTTACCGGGCGATCCGCAACGCGTCGAACACGTTGCCCGCTTTCTGGAGCAGGTGGAAGACTTTGGGCAAAACCGCGAATACCGGGCGTTACGCGGCTGGTTTCGTGGCGTGGAAGTGCTGGTGATCTCAACCGGCATGGGTGGCCCCTCTACTGCCATCGCTGCCGAGGAATTGCATCAGATTGGCGTCGATTGCCTGGTACGCATTGGTAGCTGTGGCGCAATGCAGACCGCGATGAAACTGGGCGATCTGGTGATCGCAAGCGCGGCAGTACGTGATGAGGGCACCGGCAACGCCTATATTCCTGCTGCCTACCCGGCTAGTGCCGACTTTGGCCTGGTCTCTCTGCTACGCCAGCAGGCAAAAAAACTGGGATACAGTACGCACTGCGGCTATGTCCGCAGCCATGACAGTTTCTACACCGACCGGGAACAGGAGATCACCGATTTCTGGTCGGCCAAAGGCATTCTCGCCGCCGATATGGAAACCGCTCCGCTGATGGTCGTTGGTGCACTGCGTAATATGCGCATTGCTTCTATCCTGAACGTGGTAGTGGAACACCAGGGCTGCCTGGAGCAGAGCATTAATGACTATCAACAGCAGGAACACTCCTGCCAACGTGGCGAGGAACGCGAAATCGTGCTCGCACTCGAAACGCTGTATCAGGATCACCTTGAGAGGACGCAATAATGGATTTCTTCAGCATCAATAACGTCATGGTCAATATTCCTCTGGGCGAAGGCGGCTATGCGCTGTCATGGATCGAAGCCATTGGAACGGTATTTGGCCTGCTGTGCATCTGGTTTGCCAGCAAAGAAAAGATTATCAACTACCTGTTCGGCTTGATTAACGTCACGCTGTTTGCTGCGATCTTCTTCCAGATCCAGCTGTATGCCAGCCTGCTGTTACAAGTGTTTTTCTTCGTCGCCAACCTGTACGGCTGGTACGCCTGGAGCCGTCAGAACGAAAATAACGAAGCCGCGCTGAAAATTCGCTGGCTGCCACGGCAAAAAGCCCTCACGCTGCTGGTGGTTTGCGTGGTGGCTATCGGCCTGATGTCACTATTTATCGATCCGGTGTTCGCCGTACTGACGCGCGTGGCTATCGGTATTATGCAGGGATTGGGGCTGTCCGTAGTGATGCCTGAGCTACAGCCAGACGCCTTCCCTCTGTGGGATTCCACCATGCTGGTGCTGTCAATCGCCGCCATGGTGCTGATGACGCGCAAATACGTCGAAAACTGGCTGCTGTGGGTGGTGATTGACGTGATCAGCGTAGTGATTTACGCCATCCAGGGGGTATATGCCATGTCGTTGGAGTATATTTTACTGGCGGTGATTGCGCTGATGGGCTCGTTTGCCTGGATCAACAGTGCGCGCCAAAATGGCTCAAAGCCGTTGGAACCAGAGACAGCACTCAGGGCAATGCCTTGAAAATGGTGGGTATCCCCCCCATGTAAGCTGTGTTGTCTGCCATTTCGGTAGGTCTAGCGAAAGGAAATGAATATGTTAGAGAATTATTTTGGCTCTGGGATCGCTCCAACTGAAGAGCAAAAACGCAGATTACTGGCGGTGCAGGCAGCATTGGAACTGTTGAAGGCAACGCTGTCCGACACCAACGACGGCAACGGTGTCGAATACCAGTTGAAAACGGCAGAGAAGCACGTCAGCACTCTGGCCGATGCCATTCAGGCAGCGGTAGAGAAGAAGTAACGTCCTTGCCTTACTGAAGCCCCTGCACAATCCACGTTGTGCGGGGGCTTTTTATTTTTATTGGTAAATCAGCTCCGCCTTCCCAAGAACAATCCCCCTTCATTTCACCCACGATTATTCTCCTAGCTTTAACTATGTGTCAGCACTCACATATTTAACCAGGGAATTCTTGATTCCCGTTCACAACAACTTTCTTCTTCCTATAGGGTATAAATTAACCACCAGGAGGATGATAACTAAAAATAAACGTTAAAGTCATTACCAGTATTAAATCATGTGCATCGTAGGCTGCTCATTGGCACGCTATTATCTGCTGGTTATTAAATTAAAAAACTGACCTCCTACAGCACAAAACGTTAGATAAATTAACGCATCACCCCCAGATCATTATGTTTTTCAGTGAGTCGCTTTAGTACGCCTTGTTTTTATAAAAAATAAGGTCATGTATTCAATGTGTAG
>NZ_AYMQ01000227.1 GCF_000633355.1 Serratia sp. H1w | reverse complement strand
CAGCGTTTTGCCGAAAAAAGCCGCGCTTGAAAAGTTTTTTGAATTTAAGGGTTGCGCCCTTCTGAGAACTCCCTATAATGCGCCTCCACTGACCGGGAACAACGACTCCTCTAACGAGAACCAAGTCGCCCAGCCAGGAAGACCAACCCGGTGAAAACACCGAAATAAAGGTTGACTCTTCAGAGGAATCGCGTAGTATACGCCTCCTCGAGTTAGCAAGCGAAAGCACGCAACTCACTGCTCTTTAACAATTTATCAGACAATCTGTGTGGGCACTCACAAGACGATATCCAGCTACTTCGGTAGCAAAAAAATATCAAGTCTTGAAGAGTGACCAAGCAGTAATTCATGCGAATGAATTATTACGAAAGTTAATTTTCGAGCATCGCTGCACGA
>NZ_AYMQ01000226.1 GCF_000633355.1 Serratia sp. H1w | reverse complement strand
GCTTAACAGAGTATCTACGGAGCAGCTGGTTAAAGTTTGTCAGCAGTCTCACCTACTGGATAGAATAAAAACTTTAGGGGGTGAGTAGATGGCAAAACCCCCGCATTCCAAGGATGATGAAAGCAATGAGTAAAACCATACTATTTTATCGAGTGGACGAACTTTTCGGTGAGTTCTCTAACTTTTCTAAACATGGATTTTGGATTGAAGGCGTGCACTGGAGAACCGTAGAGCACTATTTTCAAGCACAAAAATTTCATGATGATGAGCTACGCAATACCATGAGGAATGTCATATCCCCAATGGAAGTTGCCAACATGGGGCGGGACAGAAGGCATCCCTTAAGAGAAGATTGGGAGAGCGTTAAGGATGATGTTATGCGCTTCGCGGTATTGGAAAAATTCAAGCAGAACGAGGGCGCTAGAGAGTTACTGTTATCAACTGGAAACAGTCGATTAGTAGAACATACTAAAAATGATAACTACTGGGCTGATGGTGGCGATGGAACAGGAAAAAATATGTTGGGAGTAATATTAATGGAAACACGGACGCGATTAATGGCGAGCCTGTAATATAATAACTAGTATTATCAATGAGTTGAGTTTTGTTGAAATAACTAGCCAGATTATCTGGAGGATATCCACCTAAGTCAATTTGACGCTAGCATAAACGCATTTTGGCCCATTAATATGCTTTCTTCCTGGAACTCCTGCCCCCTCGTTCATTAACATTGATGAACGAGGGGGGAATGCCGAAAGAGGGAGCCCCCCAGTCTGTTATTTCTTACCGAATGCAGCGGCCAGCGCGTCACCCATGGCGCTGTTACCCGCCGGAGTGCTGTTGCGTGGCTTAGGCTTATTGGCCGCCGGGCGCGAAGTCTTATCGCGTGCTGGGGCATTATTATTGCCCCCGCCACGGCGTGCGGAACCTTCGCCCGGTTGCTCGTCCAGGCGCATGCTCAGCGCGATACGCTTACGCTGCAGATCCACCTCCATCACCTTTACCTTGACGATATCGCCAGCTTTCACCACGGTGTGTGGATCCTCAACGAACTTGTCCGCCAGTGACGAGATATGCACCAGGCCGTCCTGATGAACACCGATATCCACAAAGGCACCAAAGTTGGTGACGTTGGTGACCGAGCCTTCCAGGGTCATGCCCACCTGCAAGTCGTTAAGGGTTTCTACCCCTTCGGCGAAGGTGGCGGTTTTGAATTCCGGACGTGGATCGCGGCCCGGTTTTTCCAGCTCTTTCAGGATGTCGGTGACCGTGGGTACGCCGAATTTCTCATCGGTAAAGTCGCTGGCTTTCAGGCTGCGCACCGCGCTTGGGTTACCCATCAAGTCTTGCAGCGCCTGGCGGGTTGCGGCCAGGATACGTTCCACCACCGGATAGGTTTCCGGGTGGACGGTTGAGGCATCCAGCGGGTTATCACCGTGGTTGATACGCAGGAAGCCTGCGCACTGCTCGAAGGCTTTGGGCCCCAAACGGCTCACTTTCAGCAGTTGTTCACGGTTGCTGAAACGGCCATTCTCGTCGCGCCAGGTGACGATGTTCTGCGCCATCATACGGGTCAGGCCAGCGACGCGGGTCAGCAACGGCACGGAGGCGGTGTTGAGGTCAACGCCAACGGCGTTCACACAGTCTTCCACCACCGAGTCCAGCTTCTTGGCTAACTGGCTTTGGCTGACGTCGTGCTGGTATTGGCCCACGCCGATAGATTTAGGATCGATCTTCACCAGCTCCGCCAGTGGATCTTGCAGGCGGCGGGCGATGGAAACCGCACCACGCAGCGAAACGTCGAGGTTCGGGAATTCCAGCGCGGCCAGTTCGGAAGCGGAATACACCGAAGCGCCAGCCTCGCTGACGATCACTTTCTGGGCCTTCACATCCGGGAACTGCTGTTGCAGCTCGGCAAAGAAACGCTCGGTCTCGCGGGAGGCGGTGCCGTTACCGATGGCAACCAGCTCAACCTTGTGTTTGATGCACAGCGCAGCCACCACCGCAGCGGCTTTGGCCGCCTGCCCGGTATGTGGGTAAACGGTATCGGTGGCAACCAGCTTGCCGGTGGCATCAACCACGGCCACTTTAACCCCGGTACGCAGACCTGGATCCAGACCCATGGTGGCACGCATACCGGCCGGGGCCGCCATCAGCAGATCGTGCATGTTACGGGCAAAGACGTTGATCGCTTCGTCTTCGGCGCGCTCACGCAGGGTGCCCATCAGTTCGGTTTCCAGATGCAGCAACACCTTGATGCGCCACGTCCAGTTAACCACGGATTTGCGCCAGGCATCTGCCGGTGCGTTGTTCAGGCGCAGGTTGAGATGATTGGTGATAATCAGCTCGCCCTGGCTTTCACGCGGGGTTTCTTCAAATTGTGGATCGGCATTCAGCGCCAGTTGCAGCACGCCTTCATTGCGGCCACGGAACATCGCCAACGCACGGTGCGAAGGCACTTGCGCGATGGGTTCGTGGTGATCGAAATAGTCGCGGAATTTCGCGCCTTCCTCTTCTTTACCCTCGACAACCTTGGACACCAGATGGGCGTTTTTCCACAGGTAGTCACGCACCTTGGCCAGCAGGGTAGCGTCTTCGGCAAAGCGTTCCATCAGGATGTAGCGTGCGCCGTCCAGCGCGGCTTTAACGTCTGCCACACCCTTCTCGGCATCCACAAAGCCTTCGGCCAGCTGTTCTGGCTGCTGTTGCGGATCCTGCCACAGGGAGTCTGCCAGCGGTTCCAGACCGGCTTCGATAGCGATCTGCCCACGGGTGCGGCGTTTAGGTTTGTAGGGCAGGTAAAGGTCTTCGAGTTCGGTTTTGCTTTGCGTGGCGTTAATCGCCCCTGCCAACTGCTCGGTCAGCTTGCCCTGATCGTCAATGGACTTGAGGATGGTTTTGCGGCGATCTTCCAGTTCACGCAGATAGCCCAGACGAGTTTCCAACTGACGCAGTTGGGTATCATCCAGGCCCCCTGTAACTTCCTTACGGTAGCGTGCGATAAACGGCACGGTATTGCCCTCATCCAACAGACGGATGGCGGAGTCAACTTGCTCCGGGCGGGCCTGCAGTTCGGTGGCAATGATGCGGCTCAGTGGATCAGTCATAGGTCAGGTATCTGTTAGCAGCGATAATCAATAGGGGAACAGTTATACGTTTTACGGGGAAAAAATGCCAGTCTGGAGGGCTTAATGCTGGTCAGTTTGTCCCCTAACCCCAACCCTCTCCCACAGGGCGAGGGAGCTGTGTGGCGTCGGGATCTGGAGCGGGAGCCAATCTGTAACAGGGGGGACGCGGAGGGCGAATACTGTAGTTGAGTTGTGGCTCGTTCGGTCCCCTCTCCCTGTGGG
>NZ_AYMQ01000225.1 GCF_000633355.1 Serratia sp. H1w | reverse complement strand
ACGTTCCAGTTCTTTTAAACGCTGGCGCTCATCGGTACTCAGTCCACCATCATCAGTGCTGACGGGGCTGATACCCCCACGGACATCATTTTTATGCTGAAGTAACCAGGCTCGCAGAGTGTCGTAATGGCATCCGATTTTTGACGAGATGGCACGAATGGCATCTGGCTCAGAGTCATACTCATCACGGTGTTCCAACAACATTCTGACTGCGCGCTCACGCAATTCAGGGGGATAGCGTTTGGCAGATTGTGATTTCATTTTGGGTCTCCTTTCACTAAGAGTTTAGTCTCCAAGAAACCCGGTACGGTTCAGGACTGGTGTTCGATAAGGACGTGCACGTAACCGTCAGTGCCGGTGGTGGTTTTCAGGCTGTAGAGCACGTCGCTGAAATGCTGGCGAAGGTCATCTTCGACAAAGGAGCCGGACTCCAGTTTCAGCGTACTGAGGTCGCAGATGGCGCGCAACTCAGTTGGCAGATGGATGTCCATAAAATCGCGGGCAATCTCGGGGTGCATCAGAAATTGCCGGAATGTGGCATCATGGGGTGTTGTATGTTTTTTCATGGGGCTATCGTAGCACGTTCGGTCATTGGCTCACTATGGCAGAGCGAGGGCTTCACCCGCTCCCCGGGCAGGATAGCGCCAGGATGTTGCTGCCGCCAGGCTTTTAATATCCGATAGACGCTGGCCTTGCCGATACCCAATTGGCCAGCAACCGCTTCACGTGTTAATCCGGCCATTGTCAATTCAATGACCTGCTGCGTTTTCGCCTGAGCGGTGGGTTTTCTTCCTTTATATGCACCTTTAGCTTTCGCCCGGGCAATACCTTCCCGCTGGCGTTCCTGACGCAGGCGCGTCTCGAACTCGGCGAAGACGCCCAGCATATCCAGAAAAGCCTTGCCGGAAGCGGAGGACGTATCAATGGCCTGCTCTGTCGCTCTGAGCTTGATGTTTTGCCCTTCAAGCTCATGTACCAGGTTTTGCAGGTCACGAAGGCTGCGTGACAGACGGTCGATACGGGTCACTACCAATGTATCCCCTTCCCGCAAGTAATCGAGACATTCATCGAGCGCCTGGCGCCCTTCTTTCCTGGTACCGGTCATTTTCTCAGAGAAAATTTTACGGCAGCCAGCGGAAGTCAACACCGTGATCTGATGTGTCAGATCCTGGTCGGTCGTCGATACACGTGCATAACCTACGAGAGCCATACATTTTAATCTCAATAGACATTAGACTATGAGATTCTCAGATACCATAAGTCAAAAATCAATCCCTATGATACCCATTTTGTTTCGAACTCACATACTCTCAAAAGGGTATACTCATATAAAACATTTATTTCAGATTGCCAAAGGCTTGAGATGATTCTTGCAGGAAACGCCACCGAGTGGCAGAAAACTGAGAGGCACTAATGGCTTTCGCGGGCTGGTTTTCGTTTTTGTTAATCAGATAGATAGCATCGCGTACGGGATAAAGAATATCGCCAGGTTGTACAGGCGTTTCGGAGATGACTTCCGCCATCATTTTTAATGATTCACTGCGAAGAATGAGCATGTAGCATTCTGTTGTTCTCAAATAAATAACATCAATTATCAGCCATTCCATAGGGTCACCTATCTTAATCTTTAGGAAAAAGATTAGCATAAGGAGCTTAACAGCTTGTAATGGTCAAGTAAAACCGG
>NZ_AYMQ01000224.1 GCF_000633355.1 Serratia sp. H1w | reverse complement strand
GATGAACACGTCAGTGGAAAACAAACATAGGACATACCGAGGTTCTGCCGCATTAAGGAGTTGTTAAGAAAAATACTTTTTTTTGATGTTACTTTTTTGAAGCATGAACGTGCGGGTCGATCTGGATACCCGCGTGTCGGTCGGAAATCTACAGTCCTTGCTGGTTGATGCACTCAATGAGCCCCATGATAAGACAATTTGTGCACACAATATGTTAGTGAAATTCGAGTGTCGTTATTTTAATATCTCGTTGATTAATAATTAATTTTATATAAAAAAACAAGCCTTGAAACGTGCGCATAATGCCAGAGTACTTATGCACGCGTTTTTCTTGGACAGGGGGGGATATATGATAGAACTCATTATCGCGTTGATATTTCTGTTTATTGCAATGATGTCATTTTATCTGCATGTGAGAAAGGTACATCGTAATAGGCTGCCATCCAGGCGTAAGCGATGAGATGGTCTTCCCGGTCATGTATTCAATGTGTA
>NZ_AYMQ01000223.1 GCF_000633355.1 Serratia sp. H1w | reverse complement strand
AAAAATCTATGGTCACCCCCGTTTTTGCAACACTGATTTTGATTTATGATGGGCTTGCTTAAATCTATCCGGCGTCACTATGGGCAAGGATGCCCGCGCCACGATGAGTTCCGCGCCTGATAAACCTAAAAAACCCGGCGGCTTCCAAGAGCCATTTTTTATGTTAGGTTTTTCATCAGGTCGTTTGGCCGTTCATGTCATCA
>NZ_AYMQ01000222.1 GCF_000633355.1 Serratia sp. H1w | reverse complement strand
GTCGATCCCCCGCCGCATGTCGACGGGTTTGACCGCGAGGAAAAGTTGTTCAGGCTTCAGCATATTTGAGGGCCCGGAAGACATCGCCAAGTTGTGCGGGTTGGCAGGCCACTCTGCAACCACCGGGCAGGTAAACCATGACAGGGTCGGTCAACGCAACAGGCGCTGACGATCGAGCTATGTGAACCGGTAGGACAGAGGGGAGCCCGGCAGAGGGATTTTTAGTCTTTATCTGGGAAGGCCAGTGCTTGAATGTTCCTTCGTTGATCCCCTGAGACTCACAGTACTGACGGCGGTTCAGGTCGCTGGCCCGCCATGCGTCGACGTGGTGCTTTTTGAACTCTGGGGTGTAATGTTTAGGCATTTTACTTCTCCGTCTGATGAACATAACGGCATGCTACCTACTCAGAGATCAATTGGAATGTGAGTTCACCGTGCTAATACGCT
>NZ_AYMQ01000221.1 GCF_000633355.1 Serratia sp. H1w | reverse complement strand
GTACGCCTGGCAGCGGGAGCGTTACTGGACAGAGGCAACGTCAGGTGTTACCGGGGTGACCTCCGTCGCAGTCGATGCGAAAGCGCAGCAGGAAGAGAGCAGTGAACCACATATCGACTGGAGGGCGGGCAGTGAGGCCGAACAACGCCAGGCGTTGCTGCAACTGATCCGCACTGAGGTTGCCCGCGTTCTTTCCCTGCCGTCGGTAGATGATCTCGACAACGC
>NZ_AYMQ01000220.1 GCF_000633355.1 Serratia sp. H1w | reverse complement strand
GATGTGCGCATTGGTGCCACTCATACCAAAGGCGCTGACCCCGGCAATGCGCGTTTTTTCGCCCCGAGGCCACGGGATGGCCCTGTCGGCCACCCTGACCGGCAGGGCGTCCCACGGGATATGCGGGTTGGGGGTGGTGAAGTGCAGGTTCTGCGGGATGCGCTGATGCTGCAACGCCAGCACCGTCTTGATCAGCCCGGCGATCCCGGCGGCGGCATCCGTATGGCCGATGTTGCTTTTGACCGAGCCAAGGATCAGCGGCCGGTCGGTATTGCGTCCCTCGCCGAGTACCGCGCCCAGCGCCTGCACCTCAATCGGGTCGCCGAGCCGCGTGCCGGTGCCGTGGCACTCCACGTAGTCGACGTCGGCAGGCTGCACCCCGGCCTGCTGCAAAGCGGCACGAATGACCGCCTCCTGCGCCGAACCACTGGGTACCGTCAGACCCTGGGTATGGCCGTCATGATTGATGGCACTGCCGCGGATCACAGCAGCAATGCTATCGCCATCGCGCAATGCATCACTCAGTCG
This sequence comes from Serratia sp. H1w, assembly GCF_000633355.1. Classification (GTDB taxonomy): domain Bacteria; phylum Pseudomonadota; class Gammaproteobacteria; order Enterobacterales; family Enterobacteriaceae; genus Chania. Next base: position 1,110 of record NZ_AYMQ01000220.1, on the reverse strand, counting down.
CTTCAGAATCACGACACCACAACCTTCGCTGCTAATAATGCCATCAGCTTCAGCGTCAAAGGTTCTGCATGCGCCGCTTTTGCTCATGTGATTCAGCTTTAACCATGACCGCACCTCCTGATTATCACGCGGCACCAGCCCAATTCCCCCGGCCAAAGCGACTTCGCATTCTGATGAGCGCAGCGCCTTCACTGCCAGATGTAAAGCAACCAATGAGGAAGAGCAGGCGGTATCCAAGGTTAATGAAGGGCCGCGAACCCCGAGGATATAACTCAGCCGCCCAGCAATAAAACTATCGAGTGAACCGGTTACATCCCAGGCATCCGGCAGGTTTTCAGCCTGCGCAGTTCGATCGGTGTTGCCTTTCGATGCACCAACAAAAATACCCACCGAAGGTTGCTCATCCTTGTCCAGGCTCAATCCAGCGTTTTCAATTGCCTCCCATGCCTGCTCAAGAAATATTCTTTGCCTGACATCCATTTTTTTTGCTTCACGCGGAGAAATATTGAAGAACCCGGCATCGAAATAGTCGATATCGTGCATCAATCCGCAAGTAAGGGTATCGTTTTCAACCTGATAACGAGTCAAATGTGATCCCCCCGTTTGCAGCATATGCCATAATTCATGCAGGTTGTTCGCACCGGGAAGCCGGGCGCTCAAACCAATAATCGCAATGGGTTCTTTTTCTTTATATTTCAGCGTCCCCACTTCGCCTTTCAATTTTTGTATAACAGCTGCAGCCTGGCGGAGACTACTTTCAATTGAAGTCATCTTCCTCTTCCTTTATAAACCTTAAAAAACGGCTAGCAACATCAGCAGGGAAATCATCTATTCCCTGAAGTCTGATGGCATATTGAGATAGTGCTAAATGGCTCTGCGAATATTAAGCAGAAAACGTGACTATTTTAAATATCGACACATTCTCCAGAAATAAAACGCTGAATATCTTCAACCGACATTTCATCCATTGGTTCTTCTGGTGCATTCACTCTTTGTATTACCGATTCAGAATAATCGGTAGTTTTTCCTACCCATGTTTCTTTAGCAAGATATGAGCACAGCTCTCTCACACTCGGATATTTAAACAGCTCAGCGATGGTGATATTTTTC
>NZ_AYMQ01000219.1 GCF_000633355.1 Serratia sp. H1w | reverse complement strand
TTCAATGATCACGGGTATAGAAGCCAGTCGTGTCGTTCTCATGTACTTTGGAGAAATTGTGTGCATCTAGAGCTTGATGAATGAGGTTAATAATCATTTAAGTCGAGCCTCTGCGTCGTCTTTGGTTAAAATGCTGATGCATAAACTTTTGGTGATATTACTGTCCATGCGATCTTGATCGTCAGTGGAGATTATATCGAAGCAGTTTGTATACTTGGTGTCAATTATGAAGCTCTCGTTTGCCTTGGCTGCAATGAGATTATTAAATTCGAACAACAGCCTGCCTAGATCGTCGTTATTTTTTATTTCAGCGATGATTTCAGAGGTACAGTATTTTTTGTCTGTTGGTTCTGGTAGATATAATGCCGTCGGTGCGTAAAATTTATTGTTGCTGTCTAAATAGTGCGGTAGTCGTTTTAAAATTGGCTCAACATTAATGGTATGCACGAGGTCCGAGTATCGACGTATGTCTGTGCTCTGAATGCGTGAAAAATTTTCTGAGGGTTTCATCAGTTGGCAGAGTATTTTAAAATCGCCGCCCTCAGAAAGTCTTATAAGCTCATAGATGCGTCTGGCCCTTTCGTAGCCCTCGTCAGACATACCTGGGAGTGATTCAGCGAGCCTTTCTTCAAGGTAAGCGTGAAGACGCGCCTTAAGTTCAATCGCGTAATAGTCTTTTCTTTGATACGGATTAGTGTCCGTTATATTCGAAAGAATGCTGGCAGCAGTTATTCGGTTTTCGTAAGCTGCTCGGCGTTGCGGATCACCTTCCTTTTGTATTTTTGCATGAATGGCTAGAGCTTGTGAGCTGATTCTATCAGATAATAAGCAATAGTTAACGTCAAGTAGGTTATCATCAAAAATTATATTTTTTTTGGTATAAATTTCTTTAATGACCTGCTTGGTTAACTCTTCTATTTCATGAAGTTCACAATGTTGAAGTTTACCATATGAGTAGAACTCAACTCGTTCGCTATTGTAGGGATCAACGTAATCGCTATGGTCATTGATTGGTTGCGATATATGAAAATACCTTTTGGTTCCGGCAACTCTATCCAACTCTAAGGTGGCAGCTTTTTTTAAGGCGTCCTTATAGTTGCTACGGTAGTCACCTATTTTTGCTTTTACTTGGTGGGCACTAATGAGTTTATCACCCTTGTAAATCGCGAAATCGTCTGTGCTATCCAGTTGTAGCTCGAAGCCACTATCATCAGCATTAATTAATTTGAGGCAATGATAGAGCGCCACTTTGCCTTGGTAGACAAATCCGCTCCAAGTGGAAATAGCGCTATGCGGATACTTTCTTGCTTCCTCGTCGCTCACGTTGACTCCTTTCACCATACTGCCTTGCTGTGCTTGGGTACAGAAATGATATCACAGAGCTATCATTTTTTGGTGTTCTCGATATTCTTGTATCGTAGGTGGTTGCTAGATCCGGCGAATCCTCTATGAGAGAAGTGTTGCGGTGGTCCTTGAGCCATTTCAGCCATTTCCTCTATATAGCAACGAGCTACTCTCAGATTTTGCCCACAACAGCAAGACATGGGTCATGTCAGTGTATGCCAACCGGTACACACTGCACACACTAGGTACAGCATCACACCATAGATATGTGCAGGCAATGATTATCAGTCCGCCGTATACAGATTAAGCTTGCTCATTTAACATCTTTCTTTTTGTTTAACCATTGCATTTCCCTATCTATCTCTTCTTTAGTTTTATTTATTTTCTCCACTCCAATTAAACCCATCACTTTGTAATCCATGTTTAAAAAGACTTTTAAAACATACCGTGGATTATGACAGTTGCATACAATTATATCTTTCACTTCTGATTTTTCTAGTGAATTTATTGTTTTGTCAAACCCAAAGTTGTCAACACCGGATTTTTTTACATATTTATCATGAACTTTTAACTCAAACAAAACTCTTTCTCGGTCACCTATAACAGTGAGTAAGTCCACATCTACAGAGTGTATGAGCGATAGTGCCTTCTCTGACAACTCGTCCACATTGTATTCTTGCAGCAATAACTTTAGCTCTTGAACATTTATCATGGCTTGTACACCTCTACATCTCCGGAGCGAGACCCCTTCATTAGAACCTCCTGCTCAAAATAGCGATCTTCAGAATACTCCCAAGACCATTTACTATCGGATTTAGAAGGCCCAACTTCAACCCTTAATATCAGACCATCCTCTTTAGAGTAAATTTTGGCAACTTTAGGATCTCTAGTCCACGATGTATATGGGCTAATACCTGAAACATTACCTTCATTATGTAATTCAGGTGATATGCTAGAGTTAATATCTCCAGGTTCAACTCGACCTTTAATTGCATTTTCTGCATCAGGATGACCTTTATGAACACCTCTATAAAGATAGTTGCTTGTTTCAGCTTCAGGTAAAGTCGGTATTTCCTCATATCTATTCCAGCTAAATTCGCCATTGGCTGCTTTTGGTACAGAAGGCTCACCTGTCTTCACCCCCGCCGGTATATCTGAGTCTGGAGGACATCCCCCCTTCACACTAGCCAACCCCAGCGGATCCACCCACCCAGTCGGGTTAGGCACATACTGCGTCTGGTTCAGCCCCCCCGCCAGCCCAATCGGGTCCGGCGTGATAAACCGGGCGGTGTCCGGGGAGTAATACCGATAGCGGTTATAGTGTAGCCCGCTTTCTGCGTCGAAGTACTGCCCCTGGAATCGCAACGGTTGTGCCACTGCGCCAACGAACGCTACCGCCAGATTGCCGTAGACGCGGTACGCCGCACTCCAGGCAACCTGTCCTTTGCAGTTGACTAGTTCCTGCGGGGTACCCAGGTGGTCGGTCAGGTAGTAGTAAATCTCTGACTTGCGCCCTTTACCCAACAACTGTGCCAGCGGCACAAAGCTGCCGGGGCTGTACAGATAGCTTTTATAGGTTGCCTGATGCGCCGGTTTAGGGTCATCCGCCGTAAAGATATTATCATCGTCGGCGCATTCTGCCACCATCCGCTCACCTTGCCAGAAGAACCGGGTGAGAGCATCGGGTCGTTGGGAGAGCAGGTCCTGCTTGTGGATACGCCGCCCAAACGCATCGTAGGCATAGGCAAAGTGGGTTTTCTGCCCCTGCCGCTGTTCAATAAACTCCACCAGACGGTGTTGGCAGTCATAACGGAACTCTCGTACCCACAGTGGCTTGGTGCT
>NZ_AYMQ01000218.1 GCF_000633355.1 Serratia sp. H1w | reverse complement strand
GCGCCCCTTGTATGTTTAGAGGGCCGGATGAATACTGTCCTTGTACTTTACTCATCTGGCAACCGGGAAGCCGCGCGCCCCTGGAAGCAGTGCTCGCGCTGACTTCGTCTCGTAGAGTGGCTCCCGCCTCATTGCCCATGCCGAAGAGTATCCTGAAGCTTTCTCTCGCGAGACTGACTTCGCATTACAAGGTCGGCCAGGCAAATGTTATGACGAGGTCGGGAACCGGTTAACAGTGTAATCCTTTTATCCTGTCTCCGGGAGGCCACATGACCTGTTTTGTTGGTATTGATATCGCGGCCAGAACCTTCGCCGTGGCCGTTCGCACGAACGGGAAAATCTCTGAAAATTACGAACTCAATCAGTCTCCTGAAGGGCATTG
>NZ_AYMQ01000217.1 GCF_000633355.1 Serratia sp. H1w | reverse complement strand
CAAGAAACCCGGTACGGTTCAGCCAGGGGTTCCAGTGCGACACCGGCAGCACCAACCCACCCGGCCTGCGTACTGACGGGGATTTCCACACCACTGCGTGCAAAGATGTGGCTTTGCCGGTAGAGCGGCTGGTAATCCCGGTACTTGCTGATAACCACCTGCGTGACCAATCCGATCTCAGGCAACCCTTTGGGGATGAGAGTGGCAGGCATGGGAGCAGAGACCACCGTTTGGCGGCAATCGCAGCTGTATTGGGGACGCACATAACGATTGACGACGAAGCTTGCCGGGATATAGTCCAGACGCTCGCTGATTTCATCACGGATGAAGCGTAAGGAGTGCCCACAGTCGGGGCAGTTATCTGAGGCGGGTGCAATCACTTTCTCGACGCGAGGAAGGTGTGCTGCCAGCGGTTTACGGGTCGGTGTAGAACGTTCTTCAGCCTCATCCGACCGGCCTTTTGGCAACAGGTTTTCCAACTGGGTTTGTGCAGCGGCAATATCGGCATCGGTGTCTTCTTCAAACAACAAGCGCTGGAGGCCCGAGAGGGCTTCACACTTGCGTCCAAAACGGTGTTGGCGAGCCAGCATTAACGCTTCTTCCAGCAACCGGATACGATGGTCTTTTTCCAGTAATACAACTTCTTTTTCGCGAAGGGCATCCTCTTTTTCAACCAAGAGATTTCGCACCATGCCAAGAGCCAGAGTGCGAAGTTGTTCGATGTCATTCGTGGTAGTGAGGGCACTGATATCCATGTGGTCAAATATACACCGGGTGGTATGGATATTCATTAACTATCAGTGGGGTAAGATGTTTTCTATTGAGATAAACCAGGTTCGTTTTCTGGCTGGTAAACCCACTTGGAAAGATCATGGCCTTGCACTTTTTGCCAGTCGATACCGGTGATCAGCCACTCAAACTGGTCTGGGGTCAAAGACCAGGCGGTGTCGTTAGCTCGTGGCCAGATGAAATGCCCCTTATGAAGACGGCGAGCGCAGAGCCAGACACCGTGCTTGTCCCAACGCAGCACCTTGAGGCGGGTTCTCGATTTGTTGGCAAAAACGAAGGCGGCGCCCTCGTGCCACGATGCGTTGAGGGTCTCCTGAACGTATTGCGTCAGGGTGTCGATCCCCCGCCGCATGTCG
>NZ_AYMQ01000216.1 GCF_000633355.1 Serratia sp. H1w | reverse complement strand
GTATTAGTTGACCACTACAATACCGACAGACTCACATCACCGTGCCATCAACGCAAACACGTCCCAGCCAAGGAACTCACACGCATAGTTAACACGCAAAATAACGTATGCTACAATGTATGTTGAAATGATTATTTTAATGTACGTGGCTAGGTAAATTATGGAACGCATTCTTGCTGAAAAGTCGATTAATATCACAGAGTTGAGAAAAAATCCGGCTAAGTATTTTATTGATGAACCTGTTGCCGTACTTTCTAACAACCGGCCCGCAGGCTACATGGTTAGTGCCAAGGTTTTTGAGGCGCTGATCGATCTGCTGGAAGAGAAGCAGGGCAAGGGGCACATCGCAGCACGCTTCAGACCAACGGCTGAACGTTTACAAGATATTGCTGATAATGGGCAACAACTGCTGCAAAACGTCACTGACAAGGAGCTGACCGAGTTCACGGAATGAGCATCAGGATTTTCAAGTCTGCGCTGATCCGCCAACAATTGAGCCAACAGGAGCTTGATGATTTAGAAACGGATTTCCTGTCCTATAAAAAGGATGGGGTGTTGCCAGATGTGTTTGGCCGTGATGCGCGATATGATGACGATCGCACCTACCCGCTGGTAAAAGAAGAGCAGGTAGCTCACATCCACCTTAGCGATGCGGATGCACCTTTTCCCAGCTACCTACGTCAGTTCAAGAGAACCAGCGATCGGGCACATCTGGTTTATTGCCAAGGTGCGATGGATCCCGATGCCTACCTATTGATTATCATTTTAAAACCCGAGGCGCATAAGATGGCTCGAAACAACAATCATATGCACAAGATCGGACTAATGGCTGAAGCGTTCAGAATGAAGTATTGAACTGATTCAAATTATGCCCCATCTTTCGATGGGGCATTGTTTTATTCGCAGAAATAGCTTCACCGTGCCATCAACGCAAACACTCCCCAGCCAAGGTACTCACGTGTATAGGCCACATGGCGTTTAGGCGCTGTCGTTAACTGCGTCCGGACTTCCTCTACCATATCATCATCGGGGTTGGACTCTAGCCACCGGCGCATAGTCAGCCACATAGCGGCTACGTATCTGTCCCAGCCCTCCTGATCTGCCAGCACCATTTCCACCACGTCGTAACCGAGCGTGCCGAATGAGGAGACAAGTTCAGGGAGGGTGAGAAAGTCGGAAAGGGCCGTGGCTCCGCACTCTATGGCGATCTCTTCCGTCGCTGGCAACTGACGCCAGTAAGGCTCACCGATAAGCAGGATCCCGCCTGACTTGAGGCTCTTGCTCAACAGTTCCATCGTGCCAGCGACGCCTCCTCCAATCCAGGTAGCCCCGACGCAGGCCGCTACGTCGCATTTTTTTTCAGTTACGTAACCGGAGGCATCGTTATGAATAAACTCGATGCGCTCGGCGACGCCAAGCTCGTCGGCCCGCAGTTTGGCCTGTTGGGTAAATAACGGGCTCATGTCGATGCCGGTACCGGTAATGGTGTAATCGCGTGCCCAGGTGCAGAGCATCTCACCCGAGCCGCTACCGAGGTCGAGCACTCGCATGCCCGGTTCCATCCGTAACGCTGCGCCGAGGATCGCGAACTTCTCTGGCGTGAAGGGGTTATGGATGCGGTGAGCACTTTCGCAAATAGTAAAAATACGTGGGATATCCAATTTTAAATTCCTTTCACAGATGAGTACGTTAAGGGATTAGCTGCAAACATCGGGCAATTACTCACGCCAATGTTCCGGCTTCATCAATGCTTGCGCACACCGAATATGGCCAGTCTGGCTTAGTGGTTCAGCCGAAAGTGATTGCAGCATCCAGCAAGCTTTATGTTGTTCCGGGATGGGATAAGGAGCGGAATAACCTTTGTCTCCCGCACCGGGTTCAAATCCATACCGGGGATAATAGGTTGCATGGCCGAGAACAAAGACCATCCGACATCCCATCGTCTTGAGATGCTCGATGCCGCTGCGGATTAGCAATCCGCCCACGCCCATTCCCTGGTATTCCGGGATCACCGCCAGCGGTGCGAGGATATGCATCATGGGTGAGTCACTCTTCCCGTTGAATGTCGCCAGGGTAAACAGGATATGCCCGATGGCTTTCCCGTTGTGTCTGGCCATCAGAGATAACGGCGGGTGAGCGGTTTCGTCGCCAAGTAAATCCGCAACCAGATCGGCCTCTTTACTGAAGCCAAATGCTGTGGTTTCAACCTTGCGAATGTCGTCGGCATCGCATTCAGTGGTGATGTGAATGGTGAAGTTGCTGTGTGTCATAACACTCTCCTTAGCGATTATCCAACTGGGCGCAAATGTTGCGCAGCCCAGTGGTTTTAATACGGTATGGTTAGCCCTGGACGGACTATTTCTTCTCCGCCAACAGGGCAAACAATTTTCCGGCGAACGTCTGGCTGACTGGCCATGCAGCGCTATCCGGGCCAGGGAGCGCGGTGAAACCGCAATCACTGATAAGGTTGAGATATTCCTCATCGTGCCAGGCCGTCATTTGGTTACCAAAACGAGTGGTGTTACCACTTTCCTCTATGGCCCAGAATAACGTTGAGCTGGTTTGGGTCTCTTCATCCCAGGTATGTTCCGTCAACAGCAAGTGGGGTCTGGCGAGAAACAGCCCCTGTGGGCAGCGTTGCCAGGCCGGTGCTGCCATACCCTGGCGTTTGATTTCATCGAAGGTATGTACTTCTGTGAGCAGTTTTCCCCCAGAAACCAACCACTGTGCGCAGTGGCTGAGTAAGGCACGTGCATCCCGCGCGCTGAAGACGTTCAACTCACCAAAGGTCATCATAATGAAATCAAACTGCTGAGCCGGGGAGTACGCCCGTACGTCCTGTTGCAGATACTCAATATCCAGTCCTGCCGTCTGTGCTTGCTGACGGGCATAATTGATTGATGCCGGTGAGAAATCCACGCCAGTGCAGTGAAAGCCGTGCTCTGCAAGCATGTGAGTGTAAAAGCCGGGCCCGCAGCCGAGATCGAGAATGCGTGCCCCTGCATGGAGCTGGCTGGTGATCCATGTCACCTGTTGTTCAATGACCGGCAGTTTGCGGCTGGCCCAGTCATGCTCCTGCGACAGATGATTCTCGAGCATTCGTTGGCTGAAGCCCGCATCATCCCAGGGGATTTTGCTTTCCTCTGGCAACAGTTTTAGGGGATGCGAGCCAGAAATAATCGTGTTGATATCCATGACGGTGTCCTTAGCGGTTGTCCAACTGGGCACGAACGTTGTTCAGTCCGCTGGTGTTAATGCGGTACGGTTGGCCCTTGACGGACTTGATCAGTTTTTTGGTTTTGAGTTTTTTGAACACGGCGAGCGTGCAGTCGCTGAGCAACAGCCCTTCACGGCTATAGCATTCAACGGAGGTGACGCGGCCGGATGAATCGCGGACGTGCGCAATACGTCCACCTTTGGCGAGAACGTGTAAGGTACGTTGTTCCTGACGGGATAAATTCATGCTGAAAAACCTGTTAATCATCATATGCAAAACGTGCAAACACACAGCGGTGTCCGCATTCGATTTCGGCGCATTGATAATCAGTCCGGCCTGAAAAGGTCGGGAAGCTGATTATCGGATGATTACATTCTCCAGCATCAAAGCCTCGGTATGAGTTGAAAGGGTTTTACGAGCTGCATGATAACACGCAGTGTCTGTAAGGGAATAATCCAGCCTGAAAAGTGTGAACTGGAAAGGGTTCCTGGTAGCGTTGGTGCCGGGCTATGCCATCTTTCAACGAGAACTGGAGGGGGCTTGTTAAACGCTTTGCAGGTGAGATACTCTACTTTCCAGGTGGCATGGTTTTGTGCTTTAAGGATGATTAACATGAAAAAGCAGCTATTTTCTCTGGGGTTGATTTTACTTGCTGCATCTTCTTCTGCTATGGCGGTAGATGGGTACAAGGGCGTTAAATTTGGTGCTAGCTTCAACGAATTGAATGCGGCCAAGATGTGCACATGGGTAAAAAACAAGGATGATATCAAAGGGGTGACTTCGTATTTCTGTGATGATTTTAAATTTTCAGGAAAAAGATCAAACGCAGCGGCCTTTTTTATCAACGGGAAATTTGGGTCAAGTATTCAATGTG
>NZ_AYMQ01000215.1 GCF_000633355.1 Serratia sp. H1w | reverse complement strand
AGTTTTACATCGGTAGCGACATATGGAGAGCTCGAAAGCCTGCAGACGGATCTGGACAATTGGGTGTGGCATTACAATAATGAGCGAACCCATCAGGGAAAAATGTGCTGCGGGCGTACGCCAATGGCAACATTACTTGATGGTAAGCGAGTCTGGGCAGAAAAGAATCTGAACCAGATTTAATCTGACAGACACCTGTATAAATAACCGGTAACTGTCAGATCAGGTCTGAGCTAGTACACATTACCTGACCACGCCTTAATGCGACACCCCCTCTATTTGGATAGACTCTTAATTAACTTGCGTTTCTCGATTTCCAATACTTCAGTATTAACCAGAGGTGATATATCCTGAAACCGTTCAAATCTTCGCATTACCTCCTCAAGAGGTAACACTGATGTCGTCAAAATTTCAGCGACCAGTTGAATTGACAGCTCAGAACGCACAATCAAATGTTCAATCACTTCTTCCTGTTTGGCAAGTCGATGTCGTAACTCATTGATAGCTCTCTCTGACATTTTAACTCCCTATAATTAGTCAATACACTCAACCTATCAATTTAAATCATTATCACATGATAACACGTTCACTTTAACAACTCACGGGTACAACAATTACTTTTTGAAATAAACCCTATTGGTATTTAGCTCTAATATACATTAGAGCCCAGCAAGTCATGCAGAGAGCATACCCCCAGTTTCAACAACGCATTGCGCTTATGCGTACTCACTGTTTTGATGCTAAGC
>NZ_AYMQ01000214.1 GCF_000633355.1 Serratia sp. H1w | reverse complement strand
ACTCACTGTTTTGATGCTAAGCCCCAGTTCACGTGCTATTTGCATGGGGTTCCTTTCATTCAGTAATCGCGTGATGATATCCAATTCCCGTGGTGATAACGGGCTCCTATCTCTGTGGTAGTCTGATATCTGTGAGTGGTCCAACATATAGGTCAGCAAGGATTGCAACATACTTACGGGGGTGGAAGCATCCAGTTCAGCATCAACATTCATCCGCCCAAGGATAGCGAACTTTAACCATTCAGGGCAACCTCGTGGCGAAATAAGCACTGTCCTTACTCCTTGCCGCAGTGGCGTTTCCATTATCTGTCCCCGCAGCATGAGAGTCTCTCCGATATTTCCGTCCATAATCACAACAAGGATATCGGCTACCGGACAGTCCGACGGAAAAAATCCTGACCTCGGGTAATAAACGAGATTTGCGCGCAACGACAATTCAGGATAACTGTAAATGGCATGCTCCAGTCCGAGTCGAGTGAACTGACAGGAACAATACGCCATAATGTTATGCTTGTTCATATTGTTATCCTTAACACTATAAGAATGCAATGGGGATATATTCCACCCCCTTGTTATTCCATCGATGATAATAAATCACAGAAAAAATATCCGCCCGTTAATTTTCCTGTACAGGCGACTTTCTGTTAATTGAATGTCACCATCATTTCAGCAGACGCATTTACTGTTCCAACAGGTAGACTGCTCCCCCCGGAACACAATCGCCAGGTTACATTGTTACTGGTTGACTTGCTGGTTTCTGCACTGGTGATATTTCCTACCTTAAGCTGGGTATTATCAAAGGGTATTCCACTGGTTCCTGTACAAGCCCCGCTGCCAGTGACACCATTATCGATTTCACCGGTGATATACCCCCCACCCTGAGTGAGCGC
>NZ_AYMQ01000213.1 GCF_000633355.1 Serratia sp. H1w | reverse complement strand
GTTTTACATCGGTAGCGACACTGACACAAGCGCTCACCCGCCTCGCCCCTGAACGTATCGTGATGGAGGCCACCGGCGTCTATCACTTCGACCTCGCAGTGGCTCTGGTTCGTGCGGGGTTGCCTGCCTGCGTGATTAACCCGCGCAGCTACCATCACTTTGCTGCCATGAAGCTCAGTCCTTCCAGAACCGATGTCACGGACGCCGCACTGCTGGCCGAATACGGAGAATGTATGAAGCCCGCGCTCTGGACTCCACCTGATGACGCCTGCCTTG
>NZ_AYMQ01000212.1 GCF_000633355.1 Serratia sp. H1w | reverse complement strand
CAAGCGCTCACCCGCCTCGCCCCTGAACGTATCGTGATGGAGGCCACCGGCGTCTATCACTTCGACCTCGCAGTGGCTCTGGTCCGTGCGGGGTTGCCTGCCTGCGTGATTAACCCGCGCAGCTACCATCACTTTGCTGCCATGAAGCTCAGTCCTTCCAAAACCGATGTCACGGACGCCGCACTGCTGGCCGAATACGGAGAATGTATGAAGCCCGCGCTCTGGACTCCACCTGATGACGCCTGCCTTG
>NZ_AYMQ01000211.1 GCF_000633355.1 Serratia sp. H1w | reverse complement strand
CAATTGCGTGGATTTTATGCATCTAACCAGGCTACATCTCAGGTTTAGACCGCTTGCTTCACCATTGGCCTGAATCTGCGCGCCAAGATCGTGACCAAATAGTAAAACAGGCTAGCGGCGACTAAAGAGTTGATCGCTGGAACGCCTACATCAATAAAGAATCCGATGAAGCCCCCAAATGCACAACCAATCAGCCCTGGCCAAACGATACTCGGGGTATTTTTATGGTCGGGCAATGCTTCAGTAGCCCGTGAGCTATCCAACACATTTTTATAGGTACGAACGAAATAGTACTCAACCAGCATAATGCCCACGATCGGCGGGAACAAGATGCCCATCAACTCCAAGAACCCAATGAATTGGTCCAGAATACCTAAAATTGACAAGGTGGTTCCCACGGCACCAATCGCCAGCGTGGTGGCAATATAGTTGAGCCTGATGCCAAAAAGGCATTCAATGGCGTTTGCCAAGCCAAGGGAGGAAGAGTAAAGGTTAAGATCGTTGACACGCAGCGTGGAGAAAATCACGATCAATAAACCAATCCCACCGGCAGCGGTAGACATGATAGTCACCACATCAGAAGAGCCGATGGCCCTGGCAAGCGTTATCGCCAGCCCGTTGACAATAAATTCACCCACAATGATAGTGATGAGCGACACCCCCAACACCTGCTTTTTATTGCTGAGATAGCGGGTAATATCCGGCGTTGTCAGCGCCGCCAGAGTGTAGGCACCAATGATAATCGTGATCGCCGAGCTGACGCCGATAGTTTCACCACTTGGCTTTATCAGTATCAGCGACGAAACATCATGGCCCGAGAGCGTGAGAAATGAGATATAACAAATCGCAGCGATAAACAGAGGAATGGCAAACTTAGCGATAAACCGCAGAGCACGGAACCCGATAGCGACCAGAATAGTCAATGCGATACCCGCAATGGCTGCGGCGGCATTAAAACCCAGGTGCCCTCCCAAGGCGAAATCCAGTGATTTGCCAAATATCGCCGTTTGAATACCAAACCAGCCCATCAGGCTGACGGCAATGACGATGCCAATCAAGGCCGATCCAATACGACCAAACCCGCACCATCTCGCCAGCAAGCTACACGACATGCCTTCTTGCATCCCGGCAACGCCCATGCCATAGGTAAGCACGCCACAGATGACGCTGGCGATAAAAATCGCGGTATAGGCATCAATAATTGACATGCCGTGCCCTAGCGCCGCCCCTAACATAAACTGATCGAGCGCGGTTAGCATGCCAGCATGAACAAGAGCGACACCAATAAAAGGCAACCGCTTATTGCGCGGAACACGCCTTAACGCGAATTCATCTATCCCTTCAGACACAATAGTTATCCTTAAATGAATTTAACACCCTTCACAATAAACTCTTCAGGTATATAGCAGTCCAGCCCAATGACCAAGGCAAATTCAATGAACTGAGACAGGCTCGAGACTTTTGCTTTTCGGTATATGGTGTAGGTATGACGTTCTACCGTTCTGGTATTGATAGTTAGAATTCTAGAGATTTCTTTAGCTGAGTATCTCTGCATCAAGAAAAAGATGACTTTAAGCTCGGTGGGGGAGAATAACTCCGTCGGTGCTAATGAACTGACAAAACGCGCTTTTTCATTTCTGAAATAATTCATCGGCGTGAGGAGCTTGAAGGGCCTGGAAGACCAAAGCGTGCCTACCACCTTCTCGCCAAGGAAGATTGGGTATTTATCGCCAATGTACGGTGATAAATGAGCATTACCATACCAGTAATTGGTTTCTATGACCGGCACATCCGTTTTTCTCTGGATGACCAGCAGATCCTGGTTGGTGTAGTCATCGGCCAGTTCACTCCAATCAACAGGAACCTCTTCATCAAGCCTGCCAACAATATCATAGCCCTTGGGGATATTGGCATATCGCTCCGCCGCTTCATTCATATAAACATTGACGGATTCAAGATCTTTGATGCCCCACGGAATGCTGGTTGCCTCAAGATAAGGTATTAGCTCTTCAAGGTTATTCTTAATATGGTAGAACATAGCCGACCCTCCACTGGTGTCCCTGACAGAATACATTAGCTATTTTAAACTTTCAAGCGGCGGGTTATTGGATAATTACTACGTAAAAACTACGTATATACAAATGTGATTTATTCCGTAATATTTGGGATTAGCCAACATCAGGGAAACGCCATGATTGCAGCAATTAAGATTAAGCGTGATGCGGCTCAAAATAATAACACTATAAATCACTTATAAAAGCTCGTTTTACCGACGTTAAATTCGGGATAAATATGTGAGATACATCACATATTAGTTACTCCCCCAAACAAACATTCCTTGGGGGAGCCAACGTTTTCTCATCAAACCGCTACTCGTTTGCCCGGCATTATATAGAACACTTGAGCAATCGCAGTTTCATGCATTATCACTCAACCTGCGTTTACGGAGCAGGAACCACACCCTGAATTTCGCCGGTATACCCGGTGCGGGAGATCGCCGTCAATAATACCTGGTTATCAAATCCCTCCGGCACAATCACTTCCGCCTGATGCGTTTTCAGCGAGGCTTTGGCCTTGATCACCCCATCGGTAGAGCGCAACGCCTTATTGATGGAGATAACGCACAAGGAACAGGTCATTGCTTTGATATCGATAGTCACTTTCTGGTTCTCCGCCCAGAGTCGCGGTGCGAACATCACCAACGCCAGCAGCAGCAAAATACGCTTTTTCATTCCATCATTTCCCATAACCAAGGTAATACGTAGGGATAAGTCATCAACGCCAATAGCAGCGGAAGAGACAGCCAGTAAAGCCAAACCAATACCCGACGGCTGACGACGTTCACACAAACCGGTCGTGGCGACAGATAAAGCCGCCAAAACCCTCGCAACATCAGCCCAACGGCGAGAATGATCATTGGCCACTGTAGCCAGGATAACGCCGGGATCCCGGTCAGCCCGGCAGCCGAAATGCCAAACACCAGATACAACAGTGGGCCAAGGCAACAGAGCGTCGACGCTGCGGCGGCAAGCAATGCCGCCAACAACGTAACCACGCTGCCCTTAACGCTGCTCGACAGAGACATAGTCATAGCTGAACTCAGCCGGATCGTAGAAGTTTAACGGGTCGCCATCCACTTCGGCATACGGGTAACCAAAGTTATTGAGGTCGCCCTGCTCTGCTTCTGGCGAAAGCGCAAAATCACGGGCGTAGTTAAAGCCAACCCAGTTCATTTCCCAATTGCCAAACAGATACTCGCTGACGGCCTCCACAGCGGGATCGCCATTTTCCTTTTTCTCTGTCAGACGCATTTTAGTGACATCGGCTGGGTCGGCCGGTAACCAACCGAAACCCACCAACCAGAACATCGCCCGGCAGTGCTGCCCTCCGCTGACTTTCGCCACGCCTTGCTCATCGGCACTACCAAAGGCCTTTTTCGAATAGTTCTCCAGCTTGCGGGAAGCTCCCAGGCGGATACCAAACATTTCACGTGCGGGGATGCCGCTGGCGCGACATAATGCGACAAACACCGAGTTGATATCGGTGCATTTTCCGCCCAGCTTGCCAGCTTTAAGGATTTGCCCCACATCTCCGGTACCGCAACCAATCACCGCATCGTCGCGATGCATATGGGTTCTTACCCATTCATGGATTAGCCGCGCCTGTTGCAGTGGGGATTTCTCATCGCCAATAATCTTCAACGCGGTTTCTTTCACCAGACCATCCACCGGGATATGTGGGGTTGCGTTAAGATAGGGCTTCACCTCTGCGGGGAATACCAGTTCGGTTTGTGGCAGGTGCCATTCGGATAGCTGTTTGCTCTTCAGCGGTTCCCAGTCCAGGGTTTCAATCAGCATTTCCACTTTCAGTTCCATCGGCCCTTTGGAATCCGCCCAGGAAGCAAACAGCGTTTTAGCCGCGTAGCTATTGTTCGCCGTAAGATAGGCCTGCTGATAGTTGCCAGAAAAGGTCACGTGTTTGAGTTGTTGAAAGGCGGTGTCCTCTGGTAGCGGGATCCACAGATTGACCTTACCTTCGGAGCCCGCTGGCGCTTTCAGTTGATAGGTCTGCGTCATCACAAAGCGTCTTCTGTTGTCCACGCAGGTTGACGCCGGGATATCGGTTTTACGCGACTCAGACCAGGCCGGGCCGATCAGCCCAAAAGAAGATAACGCCGCCGCACCCTTGAGAAATTTACGCCTTTCCATCACAGTTCCTTTTTTGGTCATGTATTCAATG
>NZ_AYMQ01000210.1 GCF_000633355.1 Serratia sp. H1w | reverse complement strand
CACTGTTAACCGGTTCCCGACCTCGTCATAACATTTGCCTGGCCGACCTTGTAATACGAAGTCAGTCTCGCGAGAGAAAGCTTCAGGATACTCTTCGGCATGGGCAATGAGGCGGGAGCCACTCTACGGCACGAAGTCAGCGCGAGCACTGCTTCCAGGGGCGCGCGGCTTCCCGGTTGCCAGATGAGTACAGTACAAGGACAGTATTCATCCGGCCCTCTAAACATACAAGG
>NZ_AYMQ01000209.1 GCF_000633355.1 Serratia sp. H1w | reverse complement strand
TGCCGGCTCACCTGGTTTCCCTTCATTTCAAGCGGCAGCAGGCTCAGTTCACCCAGCACCGTGACGGCCGTGATTTCACCTATCCCTTTCGCCGTACACAGGTGGCCGAACGCCTCCTTCAGACGGTCATTCCCCCGGATTATCCTCAGCGCCATTGCCAGTAACCGTTCACCCTTACGCCCGTAATACGCGACCTCATCCTCTTCCATCTCAACCAACTCAGCGTCCGTATCTGAACGGGAGCTTAGCGCGTGAAGGTGGTTTTTGGCCCGCGTCCGACACTCAACAGCGCGTGTCATCTGGCGCGCAACGTCGCGCAGCGCAAGGCAGGCGTCATCAGGTGG
>NZ_AYMQ01000208.1 GCF_000633355.1 Serratia sp. H1w | reverse complement strand
GCTGGAAGCTGACATAGTCAGAATAGTCAGGCTCCGCCGGCTGCGGCTCTGCCGGCAACGCCTGTGACAGGTACAGCATGACCAGTTCTTTGATCAATCTGACCATTGACCAGGCATCAGTGATCAGATGGTGCTGGGTCAACAGCAACAGGTGTGAGTTCTCCGCCTCCGTGATCAGCAGGCTGCGCCACAGTGGACCGGCAGAGATATCGAACGGTCGTATACGGTGTGCATACGCCAACTGGTCAATCTGGCTCTGCCGATCCTGCACGGTGCTCAGATCGATGATATCGAACGGGACCGCGCCCTGTGGAGCAATCAGCGCCCGCGGCTCATCCCGTCCAGAAGGATAAACCGGAATATCAATGAAAGTGGTGCGCAGTGACTCATGGCGCTCCACCAGGACAGCAAAGCAGTCACGCAGGCGCTGTGCGTCCAGCTGGCCGCTGAATTTCACACCATAGGACATGTTATAAAGGGATTTATTGTCACCCAGTTTATCCATGAACCACAGCCGTTCCTGTCCTAAAGACAGAAGAGCCAGCGTAACGTCATTGTGCTTCTGTTTCCTGACCGCTGGCTGACTGGCGAGGATTAGCTCGCCTTTCGCAGCAGGTATTTTACTCTGCTCACTGGATCCCATCTGGCTGAGAATAAAATCGGTCATCGTCGCAGGCGTTGGATTATCAAGCGCCAGCGTGGCTGGCAGAGTTAAACCAAGCTTTTTCCCCAGGCCTTTCCGTAATTCAAGCGCCATCAGTGAGTCGAGGCCTTTGTCTCGTAACGACTGATCTTTCTCAATATCTTCGGCTTTTGCCAGCGAAAGCACCCGGGCTGACTCAGCACGCACCAGCGTTAAAATTTTGCTGTAGCGATCGTTTTCCGACATTGATGCCAGGTCGTTTCCAGGTGCTCCCCTACTCTGCCTTTTTTCATTGACCTGGACCAGATCACGCCAGATAGCTGGAATATCCTCTCTGAAGTAGTTTTTAACAGCGCGTAAATTCAGATCCGCCAGAATTAGTTTTACCGGGCTACAGGCCGCTGCAGCGGTAAATAACTCGCCGGCATCAGCGGTGGTAAGAATATCAATACCATGATTTTTCAGGCGTGCTGACTGCATGGCATCCAGGTCTGATACCATTCCTTCCTCTCCCCACGGCCCCCAGGCGAAACTACGTGCTGGTAGCCCCAGAGTATGCCGATAGTCCGCCAGACCGTCTAAAAATGCATTGGCCGCCGCGTATACACCTTGTCCTTCGGGAGAAAGCGTGCTGGCCACAGAGGAGAACAGGATAAAGAAGTCCAGATCGCTGTTACGGGTTAACAGATCTAAATGGATCGCCCCATCAACCTTCGCTGACATAACCTCGTTGAAAGACTCGTGCGTTACCTCAGGAAGCAATTGCGCATTTCTGACCCCTGCTGCATGAATAATTCCATTTAAGCCGTAATCGTGAGTGATTTGCTCGATTGCCTTACTGATTGATAAGACATCGGCAACGTCTGCGGAAACCAGCGTTACTGTTGCTCCGTGGCTCTCGATTTGCGCTATTTTTGCTTTTTTCTCTTCACTCAGAGCAATGTTGCGGCTGACCAGGGCAATTCTGGATGCCCCTTGTTGAGCCAGCCATCGCGCGATATTCAGGCCAATCGCACCCAACCCGCCGGTAATTAATACCGAAGAGCCAGCGGCACTGACCGCAAGGTGTGCTTCCTGCGCCAGTACGTTCAGCCGTGGAACAAAACGGGAGCCACCGCGAATGGCTACTTCTGTATCGCTATGGAGGCTGAATATTTCAGTGATGAGTGCGCTGTTATTTTCGCTAACTTCATCGACATCAATCATATACAGAGGGAAGTTTGAGAACTCTTTATTCAGCGAACGTGCCAGCGTCAGTAAAGCGCTAGCCACCGGGTCAACTCTGTCATCTGCGACGACTTTCACTGCCTGGCGCGTCAACCAGATAACTTTCGACGTCATCCCACTGGACAGCAGTTGCCTGATAA
This sequence comes from Serratia sp. H1w, assembly GCF_000633355.1. Taxonomy (GTDB): domain Bacteria; phylum Pseudomonadota; class Gammaproteobacteria; order Enterobacterales; family Enterobacteriaceae; genus Chania. Next base: position 1,186 of record NZ_AYMQ01000208.1, on the reverse strand, counting down.
CGTCAATCGCGGTAAGCAATACCTCCTTATAATGGCTACCCTCGCCGTTGTATCCCTCACCGTCCCAATTGAGGATCAAAATATCGGGTAGATTATCACTGATTTCACTGGCATCAGCCAGCGTAACCATGCTTGCACAATAGTCCGCCATGCTTGCAGTAAAGCTGTCGCTGTTGCTGCCGTTCAAACCAAGCAGCCCAACGGTCATGTCACTCTTCTGTGCATTACGGATATTTCCGGCATCTTTCCATTGCAATGCATAGATCTTTTTACTATTGCTCACTGCCCGTTGCTTGTCTGGCAGCGTTGCCTGGCGAATACACATACCCAGGGCGGTCGCGATAATCTTTCCAGAGAAGTCGGTGACATATACATCTGCATCAATCGATTGATGATCTTCGCCAAATTTACTCACTTTCACATAGACTAACGCTTCATGCAGATTGCGTTCATATACCACGAAGTTTTCTATGGAGAAGGGCAGTTGCAGTACATCGGAATCATCTATGCTGAGGTAAGCCTGGAAGGCAAGATCCAGCAGGACGGGATGAATACCGAAGGCAGAAACCTCATCAATTTCATCCGGGATTTTCAGGCTGGCCAGCACTTCGTTTTCATTCGACCACACTCCTGCTAACCCGCGAAATGCAGACCCATACGGTAGGCCGGAATCAGCAAAACGCTGATAAACCTCATCAATATCACTGTCAGTACCACAGCGCGCTTTAATCGCCGCCAAATCCAGTTGCGCGGGGGGTTGCAACATACCGCAGGCAACTTCTGCCGTAGCATGTAGTTGCCACTCTGATGACTGTGCCGGGCGGCTCCAGACCATCACCTCATGCAGGTCGTCGCCATCTTTAATTACTACCTGCACATGCTGCCCTGCCTCCGCCAGCATTAGCGGCGATTGCAGGATAAATGCAGAGATGTTTATATCCGCGCGGGTGAAGTAGTTCTCAGCGGCCGCGCGGATCAACTCACCGACCCCGGCTCCCGGCATCACGGCCAGCTCATAGACTCGGTGGTCATACAACCAACCATGCGTGGTTCGGGCGATTAACGACTCAAACACCGCCCCCTCTCCGGCCAGCGAGATCCGCCTTCCCAGCAGCGGATGTCCTGTCTCTTCTCCGGACAGCGCCTTCGCCATCGGCTCGATCCAGTGACGCTCCCGCTGCCAGGC
>NZ_AYMQ01000207.1 GCF_000633355.1 Serratia sp. H1w | reverse complement strand
AGTTTTACATCGGTAGCGACACCTTCCTTCGGTGGGGCCGTAATACATCCGGATAGCAGACTGGTCAACAGGATCAAATAGAGAATTTTCATTCTAACTCCGCCTCTCTGAATTATAACTTTGTGAAGACGACATTTATCGATTTACTGGACCTGATATACGGCCAGTTTGATCAAAAAGTAGAATAGAGGAAACCTGGTTGTAACAACCCAATAACGACATCAAAAGAAAAAATCCTTATTTTTTGTAAAAAATACCGGTACTCGTTAAAACTCATCACGGGAAAGATCTCCCGTTTGTAATAAGGCTCTATTAATTACCCGCCTTTTCAATTCAGCACTGACAACGGCCACGGCCTGATCCACGGTAGCGTCATAGTTGCGCATGGTAGGGAAAATAACCGTTTGAAATAATATATCCTGCCCCGTTCTGATGGTCATAATACTGCCCCACCTGGCACTAGGCTTTTCGGTAATGGTTAAATTGGTCGTAGGATCCGTCCAGCGATCGCTAAAGTCCCGGCTGAACTTCTGCCCGACCGAGGTCACCGTTCGGCTGGCAATCAGGCCAGGCACCTCCACCTCCGCAGCCGTGGAATCAAATACCGTCAGGCTCAGCATGATAATTAACAAGAAATTTAATTTCTTCATGTTACCATCCGGCTACTGTAGGTTTTGGTTGGCCCAAAAAACGGCCTGGGTACGGTTTTTTACCGAAATTTTCCTGAAGAGATTATAGATATGCGTTTTGACGGTATTTTCGCTGATAAAAAGTAAATTGGCGATTTCGACATTAGAAGCACCAAGCATCAGTTTTTTTAAAATTTCCCTTTCCCTATGGGTGAGTTCCGGCGATTTATTCCAGGTAGGCCGGATAAAACTAAGCTGATGCATGATATAGCTTGAGATCTCTTTGGGGAAGCAGTTACCGCCGCGACAAACATTCCTGATCCCTTCGATCAGGGATTCCTCTTCAACGTCACTGTAAAAAACGGCGCTGATCATCGGCCAGGAAACAATATCACTGTAATGATAGCTGTTTGGCGTATTAAACAGTAGCACTTTGAAACTTCGCTCGCAGCGCCGTAAGTTTATGCACCAGCGATTGAACTGCTTTTCATCTATGGCCATAATATCAAACAATAATAGATCGCCATCATTTACATTGATATCATTGGTGCTATCGACCTGTTGCAAACAGACATCGGCATAAAGTCTGCGTTTGAGAGACTGTAATAACATGGTCGTTTGCAAAGAGGGTCTTGAGATAAGAATAAAACGACTACTGGGGCTTAGATCATTAGACATGATTAACTCCATACATCACTCTATTGGACTAAAAAGTGATTTTTATGTGAACAATCATCATATTTATAATGTCAATTTTTGACTTACAAACCCTGGTATTAAATAACAATAAATACTTCAATAGTATAAGTATATTTATGGAGCTGCTAAATACACCAATTCAATTTAGATAATAATAATTCCTTACACAAGCATGCTTTTTGTGTCTAAATGTAAACGAATTTTCATCATCTTGTTTTAAATAAATAAATTAAAATACCCTCTCAGACATCAAAAAGATCATTCTTATTGATTTTTATACAAATACATGAAATTCAAATGGTTGGGGCGATATTTTTATTGGCATCCAGCTTGAATGCAACTACTCGTTAAGTATTAGCAACCTAACTAGAAAATAATGCAGAGAACATAAAATTCAATCATCAGATAAATAGTATTTTTACCCTAAACCTCCCAATAAACACCAGCCAGTTAAATTTATAACCGAATGATTAATTTAACAAAACCATAATATTGCTTTTTTTAATCATAACTAATTCATAAGGCTAATTTACCTGAAAAAATCGAATTACGACTTTATGGTGAGCCTGATAATGGAAAATAATGCTATCAGATGAATCCATTTCTCGGCCTTGCGCCATATTTATCAGGCAGGCTTCCTGCATGTGGCCCTACGGCTGTTACATTCAGCACGGTGAACTACCGGATCGCGCGGTAAAAAACCATGCCCGCTGCTCGGAGATTGAAAGGGTCGAACGGCCCAAAGCCCGGTAAACATAATTCGGTCAACTATTCGTTTCGCAAGGAGTATTTATGCCCGGCTCCACAATATGCCCATTGTTCCCTTTACTGTTTATTTGCCTTTTGACCGTCATTGGCAATATTAACCCGGCTTCGGCTAGTGAACCGGGTAATCAAGGTGGCAATACCATGAACGAGCAACGCAATAGTTCAACAGACAGCGATGGCAGCCAGCTGTGGATCGAAGCATTACCCGAGGGCGACCTATACAAAATTACCCCAATGGCCCAGCTCAAGCGTGCCTGTACCTGCCAGATCGATGTTAGCGTCACCCATCGAGGCTCTGCGGGACAAAGCACCTCACGCCAGCAAAACACGATTGCGCTGACGCCGGATACTGCGCAACCTTTGGGGATGATTAAGCTTTCAGTCAACGCGGGGGATTTGACCCAGGTAGTCGTCACGCTGACAGATGGTGATCAATTGCATCTGGAAAAACAGCTGACGCTGCCGGATAAAGCCAAAGAGGCGCCGCATACGGCGCCCCTGACCCCTACCAGACTTTAGCTTACAGTATGCTGACCGTACCGGTCTTACCATCCACCCGAACGCGCATGCCGTTCTCCAAGCGGTTCATCACACCCTTGACGCTCATTACGGCTGGCAGTTGCAGCTCGCGAGCCGTAACCGCACCGTGGGATAACGGCCCACCGCTCTCGGTGATAACGCCGCTGGCACGATAAAACAGCGTAGTCCAGGCCGGGTTGGTGGTTCTCGCAACCAGGATTGCCCCTTTGGGGAAGAGAGCAAAATCTTCTGGGCTATGGATCAGGAACACTTCACCCTCGATGGTACCAGGACTGCCAGCCAGACCTTTCAGCTCGTTGCCGGTCGGAGTCTCTTCCGGGCCAGGCTGCTCGCCAAAATTCCACGCCGGGCTTTGCTGCTTAGCCTGTTGCCAGCCTGCCTGGTTATCTCGCACCACCTGCGCCAGATGCTCAAACCGATCCTGCCGCATAGCCTCATCGATCACCTTGAACGGAGCAAAATAAATGTCGCTGGCCTCGCTCAATACTCCACGAGCAACCAATCTTTCACCAATCTCTTTGATCCCTTTACGGAACGGCAGTGTCAGACGCGTAGTCTGGTAATGCTCCAGGTCGTCCAGATAGGTGTAAACCCGCGCCAGACGGATCACTTCCTCGATAAAGTAACGCATCCCTTCCGGAGCCTGACTCAAATATTGATGCTGCGCTGCCGAGGCCGCCAGCTTGGCATTCAATGCCTGCCCGGCCAGATCTTCATCGGCCAACTCCACCAGCATATTAAGCTGATCCAGCACGATATGCGGTGCTTCCAGCCAGGTTGGGTAGTAAGCGTCAAAGTCCAGCTCACGATGACCGTGCCGCTGCAAGAACTGCGTCAGCTGTGCCTCAAATGCCGGGTAGGCCTGAAGCTGATTGACCAACTCTCTTGAAGGCAACTGTTCAAACGCCTGCTGCAAGGCCGCATCACGGCGGATCTGTCGGGAGAGCTCCCAAAGTTCCGCATTCACCTGCCCGGTTTTGGTATCGGCAACCGACAGCAACAGGTCGAACATCGCTTTGGCCTCCGTGGGCGCCATCGACATGTTCAGGATCTGGTAGAGCACGGCATACAAGGTGCGCTGAGTCAGTGAGATAGCGATGTTGGGCAAGAAGTAGCGCTTGCCGGCATCGCGCACGTTCAGTACGTATTGCCAACATTCATCCAGCCTGCGGGTCGAGAGATCTTCACGCAGCAGCGCACCAATCTCTAACAGATAGGTATCTAGATCACGCATCCAGCGCACAGGCAGTTCCTGAACCCAAGAGTAGCGCCTGGCCAGTTCAGGCAATGCCGCCTGCAATTGTTCAATCGAGCTGATGCCCCCCGGCATGCCACCCGCATACAGCTCAACCGCGTTTTGGTTGCCGTAGATATAGAAATCCTTGATAGCAAACCACTTGCCACCAAAGTGCGGCAAGCCCATCAGCTCAAAGGAAAAGTTCAGTGATTCATGGAAGCCTTCCTCGGCCAGATCCCAGGTCAGCGGGGTGACCGCATTGGGGAAACGCTCGGCGGACTCGTCACGCGTCCAGCGTTCAGGCACGTAGGTCACCGGTCGTGATTGCAGCAGATAGCAGCTTCCGGCAGAGAATGCCCACTCGATATCCTGCGGGAAACCAAAGAACGTCTGTGCCTGCCGGGCCATTTTCGCCACCGTCTGGCACTGGGTATCGGTCAGAGAAGGTTGCCCCATCTGCTCGGCAGACAGCGCCAGATGTTTAACCCCTTGCGTATCCTTGAGGATAATCTCGCGTTTTTGGCCGATATTGCGTTCCACTACCGTAAAGTCCGGCAGCGCCACGCGGAACTCATCAATTTCCTGTTCGCCGCCGACTACCGATTCGCCCAGCCCAAAGCAGGCGTTAATCAGCACCCGGTTCAGATCGCCCTGAATAGGATCGATCGAGAAAGCAACGCCCGCACTGTCTGCCGCCGTCATTTCTACCATTTGCTGCACGACCACCGCCATTGAAGCGTCCAGGTGGGCAAGCTGTAGGCGAATGCGATACATCATCGCGTGCTCATGCCACAACGAGGCATAGCAATCCCGCAATGCGGTGAGGATTTCCGCCAGACCACGTTGGTTCAGAAAAGTATCATGTTGCCCGGCAAAGGCGGCACCGGGCAGATCCTCAAAAGTAGAAGACGAACGCACCGCGACCGCCCACTGCTCCGCTCCTAGCGCTTGCAATCGTTCGGCTATCGACTGTGACAAGGCCTCATCAATCGGCTGGGCACGGATCAGTTGCTGGATCCTCCGGCTCTGCACAGCCGCATCGGCACTCTGTTGCAAAATAGCGGTGATCTGTGGCGTTAGCGGAGCAAGGAACTGGCGATACGCCTCACCGGTAACGATAAATCCAGGAGGAACCGGCAGGCCACCCGCGGTAAGGCGTGCCAGACTTGCGCCCTTGCCACCGCTCAATTGCAGCTCGGTGGCACGGACATCGGAGAATACCAAGGTAAAATCTGTTGCTACGTGCATATGCTATATCCTTAGCGTGGCATCGTGACGAAAATAACCGCAGTAGCGCAACCAAACTAGTACCGTGTAGGCAAGCAACGTCCCTGCAATCAGGTCGATACCATAGTGATAGCGCAAATAAAGCGTTGCCAGAACCAGCCCGGCAACAACGGGGAAAATCAGCAGAGCGATGTAAAAATGCCGCTGCAATATCAGATAACCAAGAATATACAGGCTGATACCACAGTGCAGGCTGGGAAAGACATCCATCCCGGTTCCCCCTTGTGCAACCAGGCCCACCAGAAAAGCGGTGATCGCGCCCCCAGAAGGCGGATAGCTAAACAGCTCGGGGAATTGCAGATAAGGGCCAGCGGCAGGGATCAGGCAATAGCCAATAAAGCCAAACAGATACATCAGCATCAGACCATAAAAGAACCCGCGGCTGGCCTGCGTTTTGCGTTTAACGGCATAGACGATCACCGGTACCAGGATCAGCAGGTAAAAGGCCAGATAACACAGGCTCAATACTTCCGACAGCCAATAACTCTCCAGTACGCGGACCCGCTCGGTCGCTCCAACGCCAGCAAACAACACGCGATCCAACGCCAGCAGTTCGGTATCAAAGGATCTTTGTGTCACTAGATGGATCGCTTTGAATAGCGGAAAGACCAACCAACTGTTGGCAAACTGGATCACCCCAAGCCAACTTCGCCAACGTTCCGAACGGGTATAGGTGACTTTGAACAGCAGGCACAGGGCTAACAGGCTAAATACGCCAGGGATAATAAACTGGCTGTCCTCCAGGCGGATGGCGCTAACTATCCCGGCCATCAAGATCAGGGCTATCACCCCGAGGTAACAGCGATGACTGAGCTTCACGCCACGTCTCGCCCCCCCTGCATCTGGTTCGATACGACTATTCAAGGTTTGCTCCTGCAAATTTGCCCCGCCGCCGCCATCCCAACACTGCCGCGCCGTAAACCAGCAGTAGCCAAGGATAAAATATCGCGGCTATCAGCAAACAGGGGAGCCAGATCAGCGCCATGGCGAAACCGCCGGCAAGGCGGAAAAAGGTGGTGGTGTTACGGCCATCGGCTTTGCGCCCAACCCACCAACCCACGAACCACACCGGTAACAGCGTGAGGATAAACAGACGCCACAGCAGGTGATCTAATAATGAGGGGGTTACCGGCGATGCGGTTATGACAGGTTCGCTTAACGTCTGCTGTTCTGCCTGCTTGAATGCCTGCGCATAAGAATCCCCAGCACGGCGAGAACTCCAGGCTTGCTCTGCTACCTGAGCCAACATCTGTTCATCCCGGCAGTTAACCGAGACTCGGTCCAACGCGTGACTCAGGCACTGTTGAATATTCTGCTCCCACTCTGCTGCACTGGCATCGCCCTGCTCTGGCAGAACCAGCGGTTCGCTCACCAGCAGCTCGACGGCAGAGCCCAGACGATCTGGCGCCTGATAGAAACAACCGGCCACCACCACCTGAAAACGACACCGATCCTGCATCAGCCGCCGGACAATTTTCGCTGTACCGGGCTGATAAGGTTGCGGCCCTGGCCCCCACTCGCTGGTGCCTTCGGGGAAGACGATCACGCTGCCGCTTTGTTTAAGATGAGCGATGGCATGAAGAATGGGGTTTCCCGCCTGTGCACGGCTATAGCCATAACGCTGGCGATCCTTGTCACGAACGACGGGGATCCCCGCAAACATTAACCGCAGAAAGCGTGAGCGCAGCAATTGCACCGCGGTGAGAAACTGCGCAGTAGGCAATAGTTGGTTGAATACCCAACCGTCTGTCGCGCCATTGCGATGGCTGGCCAGCAGCAAGGTTGGTATCTCGCCATTCAACGGGGCTACACGCAGCCCGTTCGGCGTAAAAAATTTCAAGGAGGAATAGTAAAAATGCACCAACAGGCGGGCAACGTAGCGATGCCAAAGCGAGAGCGGCCGCCCTGGCGTAAAACGTAAATAGCCAGGTGTCTGGCTGGAAGGTTCCTGCTCCATGTCCCTATGTCCCCGAAGTCAAACGCACCGCGCCAATCAACCCGACGCCAGGCTTGCTTCTCAATCTGTCCATTGCCTCAGTGCACCATCATAGCCGGGCAGCGCAAGATTTAACAACGACGATTAGCGTCATTTAACATCCCGCTGGCGAAGCGAGGCTGGTTATTTTCGTCCTTAATGACAGATATTCGTTAATGCGGCAATTCTAGAGAAATAGTAGAGAGATTCATTCGGCCAGCGCTTTACGCTATGCTGAGGTATCGCAAGAACCGAGGAAAAACAATGGATACCCCTAATAAAACGTCGTTGACTACCCTGCAAGCCCTCGACCAACTCGAAGCACTGTATGACGCATCGGTTAACGCTTTACGCGCTGCCATCAAAGCCTTTATCGCGGATGGTACTCTGCCGAGCGCACAGGCGCGTGCCTCTGGGCTGTTTTCCTACCCTGAACTGCGCGTGCGTTGGGATGGAGAGCATCCCGATCACCCAAGAACCCGCGCCTATGGCCGCTTTACCCGGTCAGGCAACTACACCACCACTGTCACCCGCCCGCAGCTGTTCCGTCCCTATCTGGCCGAACAGCTAGCCCTGCTGGCCAGTGAATACGCCGCAGTGATCGAAGTGGTTCCCTCTCAGCAGGAAATCCCCTTTCCCTATGTGATCGACGGCTCCGATCTGGCCTTGGACAGAACCATGAGTGCCGGGCTTACCAAGCATTTCCCCACCACCGAACTGGCCCAGATCGGCGATGAAAATGCCGATGGCCTGTCTCCTTTTGCCAACCATTTTCCGCTTTCCCATTTCGACGCTCTGCGCACCGATTTCTCACTGGCACGCCTGCGGCACTACACCGGCACGACGGTGGAGCATTTTCAGCACTTCGTGTTGTTTACCAACTACACGCGCTATGTCGATGAGTTTGTTCGCTGGGCATGCAGTCAGATCGCCGATCCGGCCAGCCCCTATATCGCGCTGTCTTGTGCCGGGGGCCACTATGTGACGGCAGAAACGCCAAATCCAGAGCAGACGGTGTCGGATCTGGCCTGGAAGAATCACCAGATGCCTGCCTATCACCTGATCGCCAACGATGGTCAGGGGATCACGCTGGTCAATATCGGGGTGGGCCCTTCCAACGCCAAAACCATCTGCGATCACCTGGCCGTGCTGCGACCGCATGCCTGGCTGATGATCGGCCACTGTGGCGGCCTGCGGGAAAGCCAGTCGATTGGCGACTACGTGTTGGCCCACGCTTACCTGCGTGACGATCACGTACTAGATTCAGTATTGCCGCCGGATATTCCAATTCCAAGCATCGCGGAAGTTCAGCGCGCGCTGTATGACGCCACCAAAACGGTCAGCGGCATGCCGGGAGAGGCGGTAAAACAGCGGCTGCGTACCGGTACGGTGGTCACCACCGACGATCGCAACTGGGAGTTGCGCTATTCGGCTTCCGCACTGCGCTTTAACCTCAGCCGCGCCGTCGCCGTCGATATGGAAAGTGCCACCATTGCCGCACAGGGTTATCGCTTCCGGGTGCCTTATGGCACGCTGCTGTGCGTGTCTGATAAGCCATTGCATGGCGAAATCAAACTGCCGGGTCAGGCAAACCGTTTCTACGAAGGCGCGATCTCGGAACACTTACAGATCGGGATTTGTGCCATCGATCTGCTGCGGGCCGAGGGTGAACACCTGCATTCGCGCAAACTGCGTACCTTCAACGAGCCACCGTTCCGCTGATCCAAAGCCAACTGGACGTCGCATGCGATAATTCGGACATCGCATGCGGCTATCCGGGCGCAGCATGCGGCGCCCCTACTATTATTGTGCCAAAGCCAGCACTCGCGTCGGCTGATGATGGCTGGCAGTGATGGCCAGCAGGATTTCCTTCACCGCTCCCGCAGCCGCAGTAAGTGGTTTTTGGCCGGAAACCACCAGTGCCAGCGGCACCGAAAGCGCCGGAGCATTGAGGCGGATCATCCAGGCCTTGGCCGGGCCGATCATGGCCCTGGCAATCGACTCTGGCAGGATCGTCGCCCCCATTCCGCTGGCGATAGCGGCACAAAGCATACTGTGGGATTCGATCTCACCAATCACATTCGCCGTAAGTTGGCGTAGCGCCAGAGCCTCATCGACCAGGCCGCGCACCACGTCCCCTTCTCGCGGCAAAAACAGGTTAAACCGGCTCGCCACCGATAAATCAATGCTGTTACCCGGATGCGGAATGCTTCTTGCTGCCACCAGATACAAATCTTCTTTCGCCAATGTCGTGACGTTCAGGTTGGACGGCATTTTTTCTCCGTACATTACCGCCATATCCAGAGCCTGCGTTGCCACTTGATGGCCTAGCGCACTGCCGATATTTTCATTCAGGCTCAGTAAAATTCCCGGATGCCGATCGCGCACTGCCTGCAATAGCGGCAGCGCCAACTGCGAGGCCGCACTACCCTGCACCAGGCCAACCATCACCTGCCCAGCCATCGTTTCCCCACTGCTGATAACCGCTTGCTGAGCTTGCTCGCACTGCTGAAGAATGGTTTGCGCGTGGGCATAAAGAATGTTTCCGGCCTCCGTAGGCAGGACTCCGCGTTTGGTACGGATCAGCAATTGCTGTTTCAGTTCCCCTTCCAGGGTGGCAACCTGCTGGCTCAGCGCAGGCTGCGCAATATGCAACACCTCCGCTGCCTGAGTCAGGCTGCCGATATCGACGATCTTTACAAAATACTTCAAGCGTCTGAAATTCATCTTGGCTCCTACCTGCAGTTGACTGCATTGGCTGATAACGTGACGACCTCAACTACCGCAGCAAAAAACGGGCCAGACGGGACATTCAGCTTTTTATAAAGCCAAGTTATTAAAAAATAATGGAAGTTAACGACAAGGTGGGATTGGTTGAGGAAGTAAAGTCAGGATTTGCACCACGCTGGAACATGATCAGGCCCCAGCATGGTTCAGGCAAAAAAAACCCGCCGATCGTCTGGCGGGGTTGTTATCAGGTTACTGAGCTTTTTGCTCGGCTGCCGGTATCACATCCAGGATGCGAACGTTATAGACCATGGTCGCACCCGGTGGGATATCCGGTGCCATGCCTTTGTCGCCATAGGCCAGCTCAGGCGGGACTACCAGGGTCATGTTACCGTGGTTCTTCAGCTTGCCTAACGCTTCGCGGAACAGCGGCGGATAAGCGCTCAGCGGCTGCGAGATGGAGGTCCCGGCCAGATCCATATCCTTGATCACTTTACCGTCGGTCAAACTCTCTTTAACCACTACGGCGACGGTATCCCCTTCTCCGACCACGCTATCGCCAACGTAGTCGATGCGGTAATAGAAGCCCTGCTTAGACTGAACGACGCGTGGCTGCTTTTTGAACTTCTCAACATAGCTGTTGCCTTGCTTTTCGTTCTGCTGTTTGGTCTTTTTATGCTGATCGTTCAGTTCCAACTCGCTTTCATACAGGGCCTTGGCAATCTGATCTTTAGCCAATTTGGTCTGGCCGTTGATCACATCGCTCACGCCTGCCAGCGCTAGTTGGCGATTCACGTCAACACCCTGCGTTTTTTTGCTGTTGAGCAAATCCAGGATGTCATTACCCAACGCGGTACCGATCGCATAATCGCGTTTTTGCTGCTGAGTTTTAGGCTCCACGACCGCAGACGAACTCGCCGTTTGCATCTTCTCGGCGGCAGCCAGCTTTTGCTGTAGCTGGGCGAGATCCTGCGCCTTCTGCTCATTGTCCTTGGTTTGTGCCGTCAACTGCTCTTGTAGCTTGGCACTTTCCTGCTGACTGGTCTGCTGCAACTGAGCGATCTGCTGGGCTTTCTGCTCATTGTCTTTGGTTTGAGCAGCTAACTGTTCTTGCAGCTTGGTAGCCTCTTGCTGACTGGTTTTCTGCAACTGGGCAATCTGCTGCGCTTTCTGCTCGCTGTCTTTGGTCTGCGCGGTCAACTGCTCTTGCAGCTTGGCAACCTCTTGCTGACCCGTTTTCTGCAACTGGGCAATTTGCTGCGCTTTCTGCTCGCTGTCTTTAGTCTGCACGGCTAACTGTTCTTGCAGCTTGGTAGCCTCTTGCTGACTGGTCTTCTGCAACTGGGCAATCTGCTGCGCTTTCTGCTCGCTGTCTTTGGTTTGCGCGGCTAACTGCTCTTGCAGCTTGGCAGTCTCTTGTTGACCCGTTTTCTGCAACTGGGCGATCTGCTGGGCTTTTTGCTCGCTGTCCTTGGTCTGCGCGGCCAACTGTTCTTGCAGCTTGGTGTTCGACTGCTGACTAGCCTGCTGCAACTGAGCGATCTGCTGAGCCTTTTGTTCGCTGTCCTTGGTCTGCGCGGCCAGCTGCTCTTGCAGCTTGGTAGCTTCTTGCTGACTGGTCTTCTGCAACTGGGCGATCTGCTGGGCTTTTTGCTCACTATCCTTGGTCTGCGCGGCCAACTGCTCTTGCAACTTCACCAACTCTTGCTGGCTTTGTTGCAGTTGTTTGACCTGTTGGGCCTTCTGATCGTTGTCTTTGCCATAAACCGTCAACTGCTCCTGCAGCTGTTTTATCTGCTGCGCTTTCTGTTCACTGTCTTTGGTCTGCGCGGTCAGTTGGTCTTGCAGCTTCGCCAACGTCAACAGCTCTTGCTGCAACTTCTTCATTTGCTGAGCCTGCTGCACGAAATCTTTGTTATTCAGCGTCAGCTGTTCCTGCAACTGCTTGGCCTGTAGCGCTTTTTGTTCGCTATCCTTGGCCTGGGCCGCCAGTTGGGTCTGCAACTTGGCCAACTCTTGCTGGCCCTGCTGTAGCTGTTTCACCTGCTGGGCTTTCTGCTCGTTATCTTTACTGGCAGCCACCAACTGATCTTGCAACTGTTTGACCTGTTGTACTTTCTGCTCTGTGTCCTTGGCCTGAGTCACCAACTGCACCTGCAATTTGGCCAGATCTTGTTGATTTTGCTGCAGTTGTTTCAACTGCTGCGCTTTTTCATCATTGGCTTTGGTCTGTGCGGTCAGTTGATCTTGCAGCTTGCTACTAGCCTGTTGCAACAGCATCATCTGCTCGGCTTTTTGCTCGCTGTCTTTACTCTGGATGGCTAGCTGTGCCTGCAATTGTGCGACAGTTTGTTTATTTTGTTGCAATTGCAGCACCTGCTGCGCTTGCTGTTCATTGTCTTTGGTTTGCGCGGTCAACTGCTCTTGCAGCCTGGCGCTGGTCTGTTGCAGTTGCTTCACCTGCTCGGCTTTCAACTCACCGTCTTTGGTCTGCGCAGCCAGTTGTTCTTGCAGTTTGGCCACCGACTGCTGGTTTTGCTGCAGCTGTTTCAGCTGTTGCGCTTTTTCATCATGCCCCTGGGTTTGCACGGCCAGTTGCTCTTGCAGCTTGGCGCTGGCCAGTTGCAACTGCTTCATCTGCTCGGCTTTCTGCTCGCTGTCTTTGGTCTGAGCGGCCAGTTGATCCTGCAGTTTGGCCATCGCCTGTTGGGTCTTTTGCTCATTCTCTTTACTACGCGCCGCCAGTTGCTCTTGCAACTGGGTGACTTGCAGCGCCTTCTGCTCACGCTCTTTGGTCTGGGCAGCCAGCTGTTCTTGCAGCTTGGCCAAGGTCTGCTGGTTTTGCTGTAGCTGTGTTACCAACTGCGCTTTTTCATCGTTGATTTTGGCTTGCGCCGCCAACTGCTCCTGCAGCTTGCTGCTGGCTAGTTGCAACTGCTTCACCTGCTCGGCTTTCTGCTCGCTGTCTTTGGTCTGAGCGGCCAGTTGGTCCTGCAGTTTCGCCATCGCCTGTTGGGTCTTTTGCTCGTTTTCTTTATTACGCGCTGTCAGTTGATCTTGCAGTTGGGTTACCTGCAGGGCTTTTTGCTCACGTTCTTTGGTCTGGGTTGCCAGCTGTTCTTGCAGCTTGGCCAAGGTCTGCTGGTTTTGCTGTAGCTGTGCCGCCAACTGCGTTTTTTCATCGCTGACTTTAGCTTGCGCTGCCAGTTGCTCCTGCAACTTGGCGCTGGCCTGTTGCAACTGCTTCACCTGTTCGGCTTTCTGCTCGCTGTCTTTGGTCTGAGCGGTCAGTTGGTCCTGCAGTTTGGCCATCGCCTGTTGGGTCTTTTGCTCGTTCTCTTTGCTACGCGCGGCCAATTGCTCTTGCAGCTGAGTTACCTGTAGCGCTTTCTGTTCACGCTCTTTGGTTTGAGTAGCCAGCTGTTCTTGCAACTTGGTCAACGATTGCTGGTTTTGCTGTAGCTGTGCCGCCAACTGCGCTTTTTCATCGTTAGTTTTAGCGTGCGCGACCTGTTGCTCTTGCAGCTTGGCACTGGCCTGCTGCAGCTGTTTCACCTGTTCGGCTTTCTGTTCACTGTCTTTAGTCTGAGCAGCCAACTGCTCTTGCAGTTTCGCCACCACCTGCTGGTTTTTTTGCTCTGCTTCTTTTTTGCTCGCCGTCAGTTGCTCTTGCAGCTGTTTGACCAGTTGGGCTTTATATTCACTGTCCTTCACCTGAGTGGCTAATTGTTCTTGCAGCTTCGCTAACGACTGCTGGTTTTGTTGCAGTTGCTGTACCTGCTGGGCTTTTTCTTCATGACCCTGAGTTTGCGCTGTAAGTTGCTGTTGCAGCTTGGCACTGGCCTGTTGCAGCTGTTTCACCTGATCGGCTTTCTGCTCGCTGTCTTTGGTTTGGGCCGCCAGTTGTTGTTGCAGTTTCGCCATCGCCTGCTGGGTCTTGCTGTCATTCTCTTTGCTACGCGCGGCCAGTTGCGCTTGCAGTTGTGTCACCTGCTGAGCTTTTTGCTCACTGTCTTTGGTCTGGGCCGCTAATTGTTCTTGCAGCTTCGCCAACGCCTGCTGATTTTTCTGTAATTGCTGAACCTGTTGTGATTTTTCATCATTCGTTTTGGCCTGCGCCGCCAACTGCTGTTGCAGCTTGGCAGCGGACTGCTGCAGCTGTTTTATCTGTTCGGCTTTCTGCTCGCTGTCTTTGGTTTGCGCCGCCAATTGCGTTTGCAGCGTCGCCAGCGTTTGCTGATCCTGCTGCAGTTGTTTCATCTGCTGGGTTTTCTGAGCGTTATCGCGCGCTTGCGTTGACAGTTGCTCCTGCAGTTGAGCAATCGACTGCTGATTTTGCTGTAACGTTTGCTGCAGTTGTTTGATCTGTTGCGCTTTTTGTTCGTTATCTTTGGTTTGCGCCGTCAACTGTTGCTGCAATTGCGAACTGGTGCGTTGATCCTGCTGTTGCAGTTTCATTTGCTGCATCTGCCGCTCGCTTTCCTTGGCCTGTGCGGCGAGCTGCTGTTGTAGCCGCGCGTTTTCCTGCTGGCTTTGCTCGATGGCCTGTTGCAGACGGGCCAACTCAGAAGCTGAGCCCGCAGTCTGGGATTGCGCTTTACGCAACTGCCCAAGCGCCGCCTCCTGGCTGGTGATTTTGGCCTTCAACTGATTGATGGTGGCTTGCAGCGCCTTCATCTCGCGAATGCGCTCACCGTCCCTCTCTTCTGCCGACTTGGCCAGCGCATTGGGCTTGCTGCTGGCGGGCTTATTACCTTTGGGTTTTGCAGGTTCTGCTGTATCCAGTTGTGAAGGCGTCAGAAAAAGCAGCGCCGGAGCCTCATCCACCTGGCGTGTGATCGCATCCAGTGAATTCAACGCATGGGCATCGGGGGTCACGGCCTCCTCAGCCCTTACTGCTCCTAACGGTAACGCCAACGTCAACAAGGCACCGCAATATATCCTGCGTTTCATTTCACGCTTTCCCCTCTCTGGATCAAGCCTTGCAGGACTTCACGTTCAATCTCGGCGCATAACTGATTGGTTTTATATTTGTACAATGCATCAAGGGTGTCTTTGGTCGTCGAATTGACGTCGCCACGTACCGCGCTATACACCGAAGCATTGTTCACCAGGCGGTTAAAGTTGGCCTGTTTGACCGCATAAGCCTTTGGATTGACCTGCTTAAGTGACGCCAGTTCGCTTTGGCACAGGCCAATCTTGCTGGTTTTGTTTTCTTCGGCGGCCGGTGCTGGCGGTGGTGGGGACACGCTGATCTGCTGAGGAGGAGCCTGAACGGTGGATGTCTGGGAGTCTTGCGAGCTCGTCTGTGCGGTTTTTTGGCAGCCTGCCAGCAATAAGCCACTGCACAGCACTACGCCTAAACACAGGTTCTTTTGGGTACTTATCATCGAACATTCCTTTCAAAAAATTCCGTTACCGATATGTCAACTCAGACAAGACCGGGTACATCCTGGATAAATAATATGTGTATTTTTTAGCAATGATATAGAGGAGGCACTTCAGTAGCAAACATTCACTAGAGCTATACTATGGCCGTCCATTGCCCCTACGTGTTGCCATATTCGCCATCGTCTATTGGCTTAACGAATACTTGAGCGGGTTCCATCAGCGGCCAATGCGGTGTAATAACGCGCCTGCAACCCGCCGGCGATTTAACATGCTCACTAGGTTTATGAAGTGCAAAATAATACTGGTATTTTTTATATCCAGCAACTCTCCAAGCGAGTCTGAACGCCGAGTTGCCCAGTAAAATTGACACTTATCACCTTGCTGGATAGGGACTAATCCCGCCCCCAAGCGGTTCCATTCTGGTTCCCCTGTTAAGAAAAGTCACCCAAAAAATCAATAAATAACTTTTAAAACAATTACATACACAACAATGGGGCGGTATTGTGCGTTACCAGGTAGTTACCCTTTTCCCGAGACAACACGGCATTTACCCATAATAAAAAATAGGTAATGCCTCTAATTAGTTG
>NZ_AYMQ01000206.1 GCF_000633355.1 Serratia sp. H1w | reverse complement strand
TGTAATGGTCTAATGATTCCGGACACTTTGTTAGAGATATAATAAGCAGCACTAACGAGGTGAGAATGCGCAGAAAAACGTTTACCCATGAGTTCAAACAGGAATGTGTCAATCTGGTCCTTCAGCACAACTACCCGGTGACACAAGCTGCTGAAACAATGAATATTGGTCTTTCCACATTGCAGCGCTGGCTACGCCAGTATCGCGGAGAAGTACGGGGCGAGACGCCAGCGGCCAGTGCCATTACACCTGAACAACGGCGAATACAGGAACTTGAAAAGCAGGTACGTCAGCTACAGAGCGACAATGACCTGTTAAAAAAAGCGTCGGCCTTCTTCGCCATGGAAATGAACAACGACAAAAAGTCGCGGTGAAGCTGAAGAAGGCTGGGGCAAACATCCAACAGGTATGTCGCTGCCTGTCGCTTACGCGCAGCGTATTTTACGCACGGAGCAGGCGGCCAGCGCTCAAAGCCGATGTTCTTATGCTTCACGCAGCGGCTAAACATGTTCATGCTGAAATGGATGCGACATACGGTAGTCGGCGTATGTGTATTGAGTTGCGTGAACAGGGTTTTAACGTAGGCCGATACCGCGTCCGTCAGGTAATGAAAACCCTGTTGCTGGTTGCGAAGCGTCCCGGACGTCACCGCTATCCCCGTGGTGGAAAACCGGCTGTGGTGGCAGATAACCTACTGAATCGGCAATTTAATCCTGAGACATTGAATACCTGGTGGTCAGGTGATATCACCTATCTTCGCACGGCTCAGGGCTGGTTGTATCTGGCTATTGTCATGGACTTATGTTCAAGAAAAATAGTGAGCTGGGCCTTCTCAGACAAACCTGACAGCACGCTGACTACGCGGGCATTACGGCTGGCGATCAATAAACGACGACCAACAGGCCCGGTCGTGTTCCATAGTGATCAGGGGGCGCAGTATACCAGCGCTCAGTACCAATCCTGTCAGCAAGAACTTGCTGTGACGGGCAGCATGAGCCGCAAGGGTAACTGTCTGGATAATGCCGTTACGGAGAGGTTTTTCCGCAGTCTGAAAGCAGAGAGAGTTAACTATCGTCGCTATGAAACCCGAAGTCAGGGTATTGCAGACGTTATCGATTATATCGACAGTTTTTATAATCTGAAGCGGCGGCATTACCGGCTGGGAAATATCTCGCCGGATGAATACGAACGACGACTACAACAATGTGCCTAAATCGGTGTCCGGTTTTACTTGACCATTACA
>NZ_AYMQ01000205.1 GCF_000633355.1 Serratia sp. H1w | reverse complement strand
GGAGCCTAGATAGAGAGGACAAAGTCCGTGAGCGCTATCGCTACGATACGCAGGGCAACCTGACGGAAGAAACCGACGCGTTGGGTAATACCTGCCACTATCGGTGGTCTGCGCAAGGGGCACTCAACGAGGTGCAATACCCGGATGGCAGCCGTGAACGCTTTGTCCGCGATGCTTTTGGCCAGGTGTTGGAGCACCATCAGCGTAACGGGCTGACCCACTATTATCGCTACAACCTGCTGGGACAGGTGATCCGGCACAGTGACAGTCCGCTGGACGACGCCGGAGTCAACGGTACCCGTTATACCTGGAACGCCGCCAACCGGCTGGAAGCCATTCACTCACCGGACGGCACGGTGCGGCAGTACCGCTATAACGCCTACGGCAAGGTGACCAGCGAGCGTGACGAAAAGGGGCTCACCACCCAATACGAATACCATCCAAATTCCCATTTGGTGAGCCGGATCATTTACCCTGACCTCAGCCAGGTGGAATACCGCTATGACAACCCGAAGAACTTCGTCAGCGACATCATCAATCAGAACGGCGAACACCATCGGTTGGCCTATCACCCCAATGGCCTGGTGAGTGAAGAACACACCATTGACGGACGCCACTTCTTCTATGAGTACGACCTGAACGGGCACCTGAGCCAGCGCACCGAGTACGGCACCAGCCAGAGTGAACAGACCGCGCTAATCACCCGCTATGAGCGGGATGCTGCCGGGAGACTGGTTCGCAAGGTGTTGCCAGACGGCAAGGAAGTCAACTACGGCTATGACAGCTTTAACCGCCTGCGGCTGGTGGACGATGGGCAGTGGCCGCTGGCCTACGGTTACGATGAGATCGGGCGGTTAACGGAAGAGTATCAGGGTTTTGCCAGCCTGTTTTATGCGTATGACAGCGCGGGCAACCTGACACGCCACTGCCTGCCCGACGGCAATATTCTGGCCTACCAGTACCAGCAAGGGCAGGTCTCACGTATTGCGCTCAATGGCCAGGTGCTGAGTGATCACCAGTATCGCGGTGAGCAGGAAATCCGACGCATCACCGGCGAGGTGGTGAGCGAGTTTGATTATGACGGGAGGCAACGCCTTAGCCATCAGCGGGCCACCGCCGTAGTGCAGGCAGAAATGGAAGGTGATGCTCCGGGTGTGTCACCGGTAATGCAGCGCCGCTACGAGTACGACCCGGCAGGCAACCTGACGCAGATCCTCGACCCGCATAAAGGCAACCGGGAATACCGCTACGATAAGCAACATCGCCTGACAGAAGCGCTGCATCACCCTATAGCCTATCCAGACACCTTGCCGCAGGCATTGCGCTGGCGGGGTATTAGTGAGCAGTTTACGCACGATGCGGCGGGTAACGTGTTGGGGAACGGCACAGCCTCACTCGGGACGAAAGTCCGTGGCAACCTGCTGAAGCAGAAAGGTGATGTGCGGTTTGAGTATGACGAGTTTGGCAACCTGACACGCGAAGTGCGCAGCACCAAGCCACTGTGGGTAC
>NZ_AYMQ01000204.1 GCF_000633355.1 Serratia sp. H1w | reverse complement strand
CTCCGTAGATACTCTGTTAAGCGTCAAGCGATTGCCGGTGTTTTTCGCTGAACAGTTTCGTTGCATCGAAGTCCTGACCGTGTTTTATACAGCTCCACAGACCGGTCAGGTACTTCCTCATGATGGCGCATATCGCCTGTATTTTCTTTTTTCCCCTCTTCTGCAGCGCCTGATAAAACTCTCGGGTTCGTGGCTCATGCTGTGCCGCGCTCAACGCCCCCATATACAACGCTCGCCGTAGGTGCCCGTTCCCCGCCTTGCACAACCTGCTCGGACGATTCACGCTACTCCCA
>NZ_AYMQ01000203.1 GCF_000633355.1 Serratia sp. H1w | reverse complement strand
CGATTGCCGGTGTTTTTCGCTGAACAGTTTCGTTGCATCGAAGTCCTGACCGTGTTTTATACAGCTCCACAGACCGGTCAGGTACTTCCTCATGATGGCGCATATCGCCTGTATTTTCTTTTTCCCCCTCTTCTGCAGCGCCTGATAAAACTCTCGGGTTCGTGGCTCATGCTGTGCCGCGCTCAACGCCCCCATATACAACGCTCGCCGTAGGTGCCCGTTCCCCGCCTTGCACAACCTTCCCGGACGATTCACGCTACTCCCA
>NZ_AYMQ01000202.1 GCF_000633355.1 Serratia sp. H1w | reverse complement strand
AGTATTAGTTGACCACTACAGCACCGAGTAATGGCGCAGCTCATATTCGACGTGATAGTCGATATTCACCTTAACTTTCTTTATGTGGCGGTAGCGCCACGGTTGTACCGGTAACGGTCGAAGTGCGGGTTTATCCAGCTTTTCGAAGGCTTCCCGCCGGTTGCCAGGCAGTTTTTTGAAGGGACGTTCATTGAGCTCTGTAACCAGCGTACGGATGCAGTGGTTCAACTCTGCCAGCGAGAAGAAGACCTGGTGCCGCAGCCGGGCCAGGATCCAGCGTTCAACGATCTGGACGCCAACTTCCACCTTCGGCTTGTCTCTGGGTTTTCGGGGGCGGGCAGGTATCACCGCAACCTGATAGTGCTCCGCCAGTTGCTGGTAGGATGGATTGAGTTCGGGATCGTAGCGACAGGCTTTATTAACCCCGCTTTTGAGGTTATCCGGGACCAGGATTTCGGGGACGCCACCGATGAACTCCAGCATCCTGACGTGGCTGAGAAGCCAGTCCGGTAGCGACTGCGTATACGTGGCCTCTGCGAAGGTATAGTTTGATGCCCCCAACACGGCCACGAAGATCTGCGCCTGGCGGCATTCACCGGTTTCTGGCGAGATAACCGGCACCGTGGGCCCACAGTAGTCGATAAAGCATTTTTCACCGGCGAGATGCTGTTGGCGCATGGAGCGCTTCTGCGACTGGTACCAGGTCTGGTAGCGGCAGCAGAACTGCGAGTAACTGTACGCCCGGACGGGCATCCGCTGACAGTATTCTTCCCACAGAAGGTGGCGGGTGACGCCTTTCTTACGCAGTTCCATATGGATTTCAGCCCAGTCAGGATCCTCCAACGCGCCGGGACGACTATCAGACTCGGGATACAGCAGGCTGGCAAGACGGGGCTCTGACATCCCCTCAGGTAGCGGCCAGGAGATCCCAGAGGCCTCAAGGCGCTTGAGCATTTTCTGGATGGCACCCGTGCTGACATCGGCGCACTGGCTTATCTGACGGAAGGAAAGGCCGACCTCAAAACGCAGCCTTAAAATTTCATGGATTTTACGCATTGCGATTCTCTTGTTTGGCATACATCTCTCCCTGGAATGAAAGGGAGAGGTATAGCAGCAAAAATCAATGCGTTAAGAATGATTCTGGAGACGTGAACAGCAATTCCGGTCAGGTGAACACCGATTCTGGCAAAATGAACAGTGATTCTGGTCATGGTGCTAAATCGTGGTATTTTCCGCCGGAATACGCGTTCACGCAAAACCAGAAACAGCGTTCACGTTCCGCCAGAATGAGTGTTCACGATCGGCCAGAATATGCACAAGTGGGCTTCTGGCTCTTCTATCAACAACAGGCCGAGTTCCTCGCCATCACGTAGTAATACGAGCTCAGTCGCCATGAACAGGGCATTGTTGTAACCTAGCCCACGAACGCAGTGCTCAGAAGGGTCGATGCCGGATGTTGGAAGTAGGCCTAGCTCGAAACGTTCAAGGATAGGTTGAAGCCCTAGAATAGGGGCTATCTGGATGCGGGATGACAGTGCATCGCCAGCGAAGGCGAACTTGTTCAAGTAATTATCGTTGATGTCGTTTTGGACGTCCTTGATGACTTGGTGTTCGCCCAGGTGATGCTGAGCGAACGCCATCAATCCAACCAGGTTATTGGGTACTGTATCTGGGGCGTAAATATTGAAGTCGTTTAACTCTTGTCCACCGATGCGCCGGTGAGCCGCCAGAATTTGTGATAATCGAGACTGTCGTCCAGGCCGCAATTCTGCTTCTGCATCACGCAAAGGTCGAAGATAAGTAGCTCGAATGAGTTCACGTACCACGGTACCTATTTCTTGACCTGCACCATTTATTCCTGAACACGTAACTGCCTCGACACGGCCTCGTTTATTTCCGTTGGGTGGTATCCATCTGGCTTGCAGATGAATGATCAGGCTACGACTGCCGTCTTCCTCGTGAGTTAACCACTCCAGAACAGCTGCTTCCTAGTCAGGATCGAGATCTGCCAGTGTGGCTTCAATAAAAAGCGATCTGGCTCGGTTTGTGCCATTGATATAGAAATCTTTCTCGAACAGACGAATGAATTCGTAGCTGGTTGTCCACAGTACGTAGCGGATCGCATCGACTACCGATGTTTTTCCTGAGTCATTCTCCCCTACAAGGATGTTTAACCCTGCCGAGAGTTCCCAATCAAGAGCTGGGGCATTAGTGCCATCACCAAATACGCGAAAATTGGCTGCCCTTATTCGTTTCAGGTGCATCATTTCTTCCCTGTATTGTTGAAGTCTGGCCAGCGTAAGCACTTAAGACGGGAACCCTGCTGACGTAGACTCAAACTGCAGAAAAATATTTTGATTGAGATCACCACGATTAATTGATGAGCTCGATAGAGTATTCTAGACGTCTAGATGTCATTTTTTGGTGCTCAGGATTTTCGTCTGTAATTCTATGAGCCGATCGGCAATCCGTGTCAGCCCCGCATGAACGTAGTCACGCTGCATAGGGGTGACGATTTCATCGGCATTCAGCACTTTCCGAAAGTTTTCCACGCATTCCTGCCATAATTCGAACGACTGTCTCAGCCGGATTATTTGTTCATCAAACACTGACAGGGCGTTGCCCTGATAAGCTAGGTAGCCCCGTTCCAGGGTTGCGGCCGTGGTGAGTATCTGTTCCATGGTGTGTTTATGTGTTGCAGAGAATTCAGGCATCTCGTCATAAGAGCGGGATGACCGCTGGTTCTCCTGCTCGAACGCGGTTTCCATAATGAGGGCGTAACGGTAAAACCCCGGATATTCCTGGGTTAATGCCATCAGTTCTTTATCCGTGGTGCCGGTCCAAATCTGATGCAGTTCAGGGGTATAGCCCATCATGCGGTTGATAACCTGGTGCGGCTCCGTGACGCCTTGCGCGTCTAACTGCTGCATATGCTGATCCATTCTTGCCGCCATTCGGCGAAAATCGGCCATTGTCATCGGTGTTTCCTTTTACCGGTTCGGCAGGGAGCAATGCTACGCGGGCTCCAGCGCGACCGTATGGTGATCTGGAGTGCTGTCAACGAGCCTCGCGTTCAGGCCATATTCCGTCATGACACGAATGAAGGTGACGGTGTCACCAATGATGCGAAAGGGTAAGGGGTACAGGTGGCGTCCGTCCTGGGTAAAGGCCGCATTCAGCGCCGTTTTTTCGACGTAGAAGCCGTTGTTAAGTGACGGCGTCAGGGTAACGCCGGATTTCCACTCCCGTGCATCCATCACGTAATTGTCCCAACCCTGGTCTTTCAGCGTTTCTGAGGCGTAGGTGAGTCGGAACAGATCGGATTGTGCGGCCAGATTGCCACTGCAGGAGCGCCACAGGTAGTCCAGGTGCTGACGCAGTTTTCCGGCCGGCCCATGCTTACGCCCACGTTCGGGTAGCCAGGTGATGTCGACGGCGACGCTTTTGGGAAATCGCTTCTGCTTTTGGGCAGTGGCCAGCCAGCGAATAAGAAACAAATTTTCGGCATAGGGAGTGCCGGCTATGCCGTCTTGACGCGCCAGACCCAGCGCCGCCAGGGCGCAGAACGCGAGATGGCTGAGTGCTGAAGTGGTGTTTTCCGTGGTAACGGATTCGGTCTTATCTAACAACGTCTACCCTGCCCGTCGTAACGATGGATTAATGGCGAATTTGCGCCAGGTCGGCGGCAGTCAGACCGGTCATTTTCATTACTGAATCGCGATCGATGCCGTTCGCCAGCATAGTGCGAGCAACGGCAAGTTTGCCCTCAAGCACTCCTTCCTGGCGTCCTTTGGCTTCACCAAGTTGGATACCTTCCAAACGGCCTTTTTCCAGCCCGCGCTCCAGGCCTTTTTGTTCCAGTTTTTGTGCAATGGTCATAAGAACCTCCTCGTGCTGTGGTGCTCGGCGTGCCAGCTCGCGGATAAAGGTTTCCGGAGAGGCTGTATCGCCAACCTGCAGCATGTAATTCATCAATGATGCCAGCTGCTCATTAGTAGTGTATCCGGCCAACAGCAAGGTGACCAGTTGTTCCAGCAGTTCGGCCAGGTCGCGCTGTCTGACATGTTTTTGCAGTAGTTCCAGGATGGCCATACGACGGTGCTGCATGATTTCATCATCTGGAATAACGGTAACGTCGACCAGCGGAAAATCATTGGTATAAAGTTGTTGGGCCAGCTCGGGATCACCAAACTCATTCAGCCAGCGCATGGAATACGGGTAAGGAGTGACCTGACCGTGATAGAACAACAACGGGACAACCAGAGGCAATTGCTCATTATCGGCGTCAAGGTGGCGTTGCATGGCGGCGATAGCGTAGCGCATCAATCTGAAGGCCATGTGTTTGTCAGGTGAACTCTGGTGTTCAATCAAACAATAAACGTATCCGTCTCCCTTCCCCGTCTTGAGTGAATACAGAACGTCGGAATAATAGGCACGAAGGTCTTCTTCGACAAAATTGCTGGATTCCAGTCGCAACGTGCTCAGATCACAGGTTTTCAGCAGTGCCGGCGGCAGGTGCTGCTGCAGAAAGTCGCGGGCCGTTTCCGGGTGCGTCAGAAACTGCTTGAACAAAGCGTCGTGAGGTGTGGGTGTCGTTTTCATGATGACATCGTAGCACGTCGAGCCTTCTGTTCAATATCGTTGCAGTAGAGATTCAGAGGTGGTTTTCATTCGCCAAATACCTTTTTTTAGTCCAAAAAATGGGGGCTATCAGGGCAAACAAGCTACCTGCAGAAAAAGCGCCTATGGCGAGAAAAATACTTTCAGCCAGGCCACCACTTGAATAATCAAACGCAGGTGCTGCCTCCAATTAGTAG
>NZ_AYMQ01000201.1 GCF_000633355.1 Serratia sp. H1w | reverse complement strand
GAATTCAATCGGTATTGACAGCGGGGCTAGTTTTTTAGATGACGGAGAACGGTGTTGAGGCTTATCTTCAATACCCTTGCCGTATCGCGGCATCCGGAGCCGTTCATCGCCATATCAATAATGGTCTGATGGGTTTCGGGTTTAGCTCCGTTGTAGCGATAGCTGAGCTGGAAGGTCTTCAGGCATTGTTTGCAGCGATAGAGCTGCGTTCCTGAGCTGGAATGACCGTTTCTGATCACCCCCTGAGTTTCAGAACAGCGGGGACAAACCACATCAATCTTTACTATCAGTTACCCAAAAAGCGAAGCATACAACAATACTAACTCTGCGTCACGACCCGGCTCTGGCTGCATTATCTCATTCTTCCACTGCTGAATTTGCTCAGGGTAGAGTCCTTTACGACGACAGTATTCAGCAACAGCATGGGCGGAAAGAGGGGCCGTTTCAACCAGTATGGCGAAGCGAGCTTCCCGAGACCAGTGTTGTGGGTGTTTTACCTCAGCGTTGGTGCTTATGGTCGAGATGCCTGCCTTGGAACGCCAGGTGTAAAGCGTATTGATAGGGATCCCCTCAGAGCGTGCAATCTGAACAACAGGCTGATTGTGTGGTGGCATCATTCTGGCAATCACAGCAGCTTTGAGCTCAGGTGAATACGTTTTCATTATCGTTGTCTCCAGCCCCCTGAATGGTTTCAGTTAGAGGCGACAACTACCCTGACATGGGGGGATCTGCTGCCGTGGAAAGTCGACCTTACCGCTGTCTGAGTGTCAATACGGTCTAAATGAGCCGCTTACCATCATGGCGTAATTGAAGGCTGCCGTGAAGGAGGGGGAAGACGGTCAAGTATTCAATGTGTT
>NZ_AYMQ01000200.1 GCF_000633355.1 Serratia sp. H1w | reverse complement strand
CAAGAAAACCGGGGCGGTTCAGCTACTGATGGTGGCCGACCACACCAGCCTGCTGTTCGAGCTCGACAACGACGCGCTTCGGCTACTTGGACGGGGTGCTTTCCCGCTGTTCGGCCTGGTGTGGGCGATGAACCTGGCCCGACATCCGCGCATCCGTCAGTCGTCGCTGAACCGGTTGTGGGTGTGGGCTGTGGTGGCACAGGGCGGCTGGATACTCGCCGGGCTGCAGCCGTATGAGGGCAATATCCTGTTTGCCTTTGCGGTCAGCGGGCAGGCGCTGGCGCTGGCGCTGATGCAGCAGCACGGTCCCCGCGTGTGGCCGCTGTCGCTGGGACTGGTTCTGGCGTGGTATCCCTTCTCGGGCGGCAGCTATGGCCTTGCCGGCATCATGATGCTGTTACTGGCCTGTGGGGTATGCATGACGGCCAGGCGCACCACGCGCACCGGACTGGCGTGCTGTCTGGCGCTAGTGATGCTCGCGCTGAACGCCGGCGATGGTGCGCCGATGGTGATAGCGGGGCTGGTGATACCGGGCGTCATCCTGACAGTGCTGAGCCGCGCCTGTCGTCTGGTCAGCCGCTTCTGGCCCAGGGAATTTTTTCCGCTGTTCTACACCGTGCATCTGGCGGTATTGGGGCTGATTGCAATGTAACGCAACCATCGGAAAAATAGGGTAAAGTAACCGCATCGGCAGCATTGAGCCATCCGGAGAGGAACAACATGAAAGAACAGGAGCGTCCCACACTGACCTTGCGCCGCAAGGTGCCCTCGGAAAAACCGGCAACCGCCACTGAGCACAACCCGCCCCGGGCGGATACCACCCCGGTGGTGACGCGAAAAAAAACGGTGGTGGTGAATGCCAGTGGCAGCCCTCAGCCGGCCTGGAAAGTAAAAAAACAGGCAATGGAAGAACAGGCGAAAGCCGACCGGGCCGCTGCAAAAGCGGCCCGCCGGGCGGAGAAGCTACGATTACGGGCCGAGCAGGAGGCGCAGGAGAAAGCAGCCAGACAGGCAGAAAAGCAGAAGGCTGTGCAGCCGACGTTCATCAACATCATGCCGCTGGCGGACGCGGTGGCGGTCGTACACCACTGCTGGCCGGCCCTGGTGGTTGACGGGGTGCCGCAGCTGCTGCCCATTCATGCACGGGAAATGATGGCAGCCGATATCCGCGCGCGTGGCCTGGACATCTCCATGAAAAAGCTTAAGCGTTGCCTGTCGGCCATTACTCGCTCGGAAATGTATTTACAGAGCATGGTAGAGGGGGCGTGGCGGGTGAGCCTTGCGGGTGAGCCGGTGGCGCAGGTGAGCGCGAGTGAAGCGGAGTATGCGGTGAAGCGTATTGCGCAGGAACGGGGGCGCAACCAGCGCAGGCAGGCGTATGAAGAAAGGCAGACCGCCGCTGCACTCGCAGGTGGGTAACCCGGCTGTTTAACCGCCTCAATCGCCAGGACAATATCCAGGCGAATGAGACACTGGCGAGTAACAGGGCCTGGAACTCCGATTGTTCTGTTTTTCGCCAAAGGTTTTCCAACACGTTGGCGGCTTGCCACTTACCACACCAGAACAGTAAAACAACGAGGGAACTTTCTTTCTGGTGGCTCCTGAGCCGATCACGACGGTGAATGCCGGTTGTCGGAATACAGTAAATTAAATAATTCAACGCGGAATAAATTCGTAAGGAATCTTTGTGTCTGTTAATCAATATATCGAAATATCAGATAATAATGAGGCGAGAAAAATAATAACGGACACCATCAAGGGTCTGGTCGGTGGGCGTGTTATTCATTCTCGTGAGGATATTATTCGTTTTCTCTGTGGTGAGGGATTTGATATTCCTGATGTAAGTGAAGACAGTATTACGGTGAGCGCACCGGATGAACCGGAAAATACACTCACGCTCACCGGTTATTTATTCTCGTCGCAGTTCAAACTGACACGCTCAGCAACGGACATCGAGGTCACTACCGGGGAGGTGGGGGCATGAGTCTGAGCCTGCTCTTCTTATCCGCCTCGCTGCTGCTCCTGGGTGGGCTACTTATCCTTGTTGCAATGATGAAACGTCCGCAGAGTCCATTCCTGCTCACCCTGAAAGCGGCAGGATACGTTGATGACGGACCGGGAAATTCAGTTCCTGCAGGGGCTGCTGCATACTGTCGACCTGACACGCTGGTACCTGTGCCCGCAGGTGCGGGTGGCGGACATAGTGCAGGTGTCAGGAAGGGTGCCGCCCCGCAGCAAGGCGTGGTGGGGGCTGTTTCGGATGACCTCGCAGTGGCACTGCGACGTGGTCATTGTTGAGCGTCAGTCTTTCAGGATAGCGGCCGTCGAGGAGCTGGATGATGCCACGCACCAGAAGGCGCTGCGGCAGCGGCGGGACATCGTGTTCGGGGAAGTCATGCGCCAGGCGGACATCCCTCTGTTGAGAAGTAGGGACAGTCGTGAGTTGCAGAATAGGGTACGCGAATTTCTGGCCGAACTGTCGGATGAATATGACGCTGCGGGCCGACAATCATCGAATTAACCTATCAATGGGAGTTTTTAATTTATGAGTAATGAAATGAAAATTAATAAAGCGCAACTATCCACGCGGTCACAGCGTATTATTTTCCATGCACGCATCGTCTTGGCACAAATGCTGAATATCCTGCTGGCAGGCAGCAAAATCCTTATAACTGCGTTATATGTTATGCCTTGCGCATTTTTCTGGCTATTAGTGTCGCTCATTATTTTCTTTCCGCAACTTTTTACAGAAATGATGTCAGTGATTAGCCATATTTCAACAGCCGAGGAGGCTATGGTTGTATTGCAAGCGACATTCGGTCCCCAGGGAACTGCAGCGCGTTTCCTGTTGGTTACCTGGATACTGTGGACTGTGTTGCGATTGGTGATGGGGTGGAACCCAGGGTTTCGTAACTGCTGGCGTGATGCGCGCAATCGTGAGTTACAGGACTGAACGAGTGACTTGTTTTCACAGGAAGCACAGTCAAATGTCGTCAAATCGCAGCTTTGCTCACACTGGGCCTATCAGCAGGAATTTGAGCGTCTTTGGGCTGAAGGTACTCCGCTAAATTCGAATTACTGATCCTTTCTTCAAGCCATCAGATCTGCAGAACATCATTGCTCATGCGCCAACATGAGTCGCAGATCACGATCATTTGCTGCTAACTGCTGGAAACTGTAGTAATCTCTGTCCCAATGATCCTTTTTTGATCCTTGGGGAGGCAGAAATGTCGCAGACGATTGGTGTAGTTACCCCCTCAACGAAAATGAAGCGGATTTACCGTAAAGGAAATCCTTTGAGTGCCACCGAACGGCAACAGGTTTCTCTTGCGCGGAAAAAAAGTACACATAAAGAGTTGCGTGTCTTTGTCAGGGACTCACTGAAAAGCCAGCTTCAAAACATGTGTCAGCGAGAAGGCATAACCCAGGCGGAAATGATCGAACGGTTGATAGAAATGGGGTCAACACGTCACATTTAGAATGTAACGACGTCACATTCTTGATCGTTATGCTTGTGAGTGCTAGATTACTGATCGTTTAGGTATTTAAGGTTGGCCACGCCGGTAAGGTGGCAGGGACAGAAGACGTTGAGAAAGTTCTCCGGATTCTGAAAAGCAAAAACCCCGATAATCTTCTCTATCTTGGCGGACGGGAAAGATTAACGGGGCTCACTCAAAACTGTATAGAAGCGTTGCTCTATGCAGGGAGTATAGAATTGTGCCAAAAAAAATTCAACTCCTATCGTGCAGCATAAGCGCAGGGCTATTTGACTAGCCTGAATTTCGCGTCTGATGCACCGATAATCGAACCCAATCGTACCCGTCGTGGGGAGGCAAATGCCTTACGCA
This sequence comes from Serratia sp. H1w, assembly GCF_000633355.1. Classification (GTDB taxonomy): domain Bacteria; phylum Pseudomonadota; class Gammaproteobacteria; order Enterobacterales; family Enterobacteriaceae; genus Chania. The sequence continues at coordinate 1,943 of NZ_AYMQ01000200.1, read as the reverse complement.
AAGGGACGTCAAAAATCCATCGTCGCTATCAGCCTGGGCTGAAGTGTGCTGTGCCACGAGGTATGGCGTCGAAAGTGGTCGCCCGCGTCAGCAGTCACAACTGGCATCGCAATCCCGACCTGGTCGAGTTGCGCCAAAATGGGTATGTTCCGTACACCAAACGCAACGATCCGTATTACATTCCAAAGCCGATGCGTGTTCACGCGCGTTCCGAGGCCTGCCAGGCGTTGACCGCTTTGTCACAGGTCATGGCCGCTAACTGCGACTTTAACCCGGACAGCGACTATCCTTTCGAAATCATGGCCCCGATGGATCAATTGGCCCATTACATGGGCGTTTTGCATGTCTATGAAAGTGGCCGCAAAGCGTATGACGTGGCGCTCAATGCGCTATCGGTGATGGAGCAGTTGCAGTACGCGATCGTCCTGCATGGCAAAGATACCGACAGTGGACAGAACAAGCCGTTGCGTGTCTGGCTCAGTGAGAAATTCTTCACATCCCGCGGTATCGCGGTTGATGAAATTCGCCTGTGGCTCGGCCAATTCCGTACCTGGGCGATCAAGAACGGCCTGACCGAAACGCTGCGCACCAAATATGAGCGCCATTTACTGCGTATCGAGCACATTGGCATCGATATCAAGAACCGTCATTCCTTGCGTAACCGGCTTAAGCAGATCAAGCGCTGGGTGGTCAACCCGGACTTGGTGCGCGAGAAAGAGAAGGTGGTTGGCCAGCTCGAAAACGTCCTCGATACGCTTGAGCAAGGTGATCGTCTCGATTTGCTCCTGGACGGTCTACAGAGCAAAATCAAAGCCGATGGCAAAGGCCACAATAAGGCGCAGAACCTGATGTATCAAGCCTATGTTGCCTGGTCGAACAAAACCATGCGTCACAAAGTTGTGTCGCTGGAAATGGAGCTCCAGCGCGACAAACCGGGGCTGCTTCACAGCGATCCGGAAACCTATTATCAGTTGTTGCTGGAACGCGCCGGCAAACTCTAATCCCCAACACATCGCCTGAAAAACCGTGTCCACCCCGACGCGGGTTTTGTGCTGCCTGGCGTTCAGGAATTGCTGTTTTTGCACGCGATACGCGCGCTGGCGATGGCGAAAATGAGGCGGGGTGGCCATCCTCTTCCTGACTCTGATATCCAGGAGCGTAAACAACAGCAGTTAATTTCGAAGAAGACAGTTAATTTCGAACCATAACGTACTGAAATCCTTAATTCCGAACGTTAATCCATAACAAAATAAGCCTTTTAAAAAAGGGGATGTCATCGCGCTCAACAGCGCTCGATGATACCTCCCTCGCTTTGCTCAGGCAGAACACCACTGAAAACTCAAATACCGAGCTAAAACTCAACCCATCGGCTACGCCGGTAAAGTAGCTCCCGCAAAGCGGGCTATCTGGCTGTACCCAGTTGCTCAATGTGACTAACAATCGTGGCCAGAACACATCAGCGCTGTCCTCAGCAACACACAACTCCCCACCCACTGCAAAGCCGCCGCCGCCCCGGCCAAAGGCCGGGAACAACAGTGGCTTTAAAGTGGGTGTTATAACTAAGATTCAATATTGCTGCGGGAAACATCGCGGGAAGTCTTGCTTACACACTCGTAAGCGGCCCTTCGGCCCGCATAACGCGGAGATACGCCACGCCTACGGCTACGCCTTGGCGTGACCACTCCGACCGTGCAAAATAGTTTTTGTGTCGCTTTTAGTGGGTATGGCTTAGCAGGGCGGAAGGAAGTATTGGCGAAACCTATCAAAGTAGGGCGGCGATGCCGCGTTACCGGCGACTTTAACCTACGGTGTTCTCTAGAGCTACGGTAGTCGCCTCCATGCGCGATGCGCATAAATGCGGGCAGACCTACAAGAGGTCAGTTTGGATATGATTGGATGCGGGAACCAGGCGGCAGCGTGCTTCATGGTTAGGAATCTGGAAA
>NZ_AYMQ01000199.1 GCF_000633355.1 Serratia sp. H1w | reverse complement strand
CACCGCCTCTGACTCGCCGCGCTTTCTTTGCAGACTCGCAACCAGCTGCACATCCTCCACGCCGTCACCCAGGCATTCCGCTACCATGCCCAGCAGCGTGCCCTGCGGCCCCAGCTCGATAAACTCTGTCACTCCGTCATTCAACAGCGTACCTACCCCGTCCGCGAAGCGCACCGTCTCCATCACGTGCGCCACCCAGTACCCCGCCGTGCACAGCGCTTCTCCCCCAACCTCACCGCTCACGTTGCTCACCACCGCCACCGACGGCCGCTGATAGCCTACACTCTCTGCCACATCGCGGAACGCCTCCAGCATCGGCAACATCAGCGACGAATGGAACGCATGCGACACCGCCAGCTCCGTCGCGCGACCACCTTGCACCACGCATTTTTCCATCACGGTACGCACCGCGCCGCTTTCACCGGATATCACCACCGACGACGGCCCGTTTACCGCCGCCAGCGACACCGCCTCTCCCTCTGTCAGTGCCCGTACCTGCGCCTCCGGCAGGCCCAGCGCCGCCATGCTCCCCCCCGACGGCAGCGCCTGCATCAGCCGACCTCGGGCCGCCACCAGACGCGACGCGTCTTCCAGCGTGAACACCCCGGCAACATAGGCTGCCGACAGTTCGCCCAGGCTGTGGCCCGCCACGTAATCCGGCTCCACACCCCATGAGCGCCACAGGGCCGCCAGCCCCGCCTGCAAGGCAAACAGCGCCGGCTGCGTCCAGCCCGTTTCCGCCAACTGCCCCTCGTCACTGCCCCACATTACCGCCTTCAGGTCGCCACCCAGGTGCCGGCCCAGCGCCTCACAGGCCGCGTCAAATTCGCGTCGGAAGGCTGGCCACTGCGCCCAGAGTTCACGGCCCATGCCGATACGCTGTGAACCCTGCCCGGTGAACAGCCACGCCCGCCGGCCGTGCCCGCTGATGCCGCTGCGTGTGCCACCCGGCTGTTCACCACGCGCCAGCCGGGCCAGTTGCTGCTCTGCCGTTTCCCGGTCACCCGCAACCAGCGCCAGACGATGCTCATGGTGGGTACGGGTGGTCGCCAGGCTCCAGGCGGTGTCCTTAAGCAGGATATCTGGATGGGCGCGCAGGTGTGCGGCCAGCCGTTCTGCCGCC
>NZ_AYMQ01000198.1 GCF_000633355.1 Serratia sp. H1w | reverse complement strand
CGGTAGATGATCTCGACAACGCTCAGCCGCTGAGCGAGAGAGGTATGGACTCGTTGATGGCACTGGAGTTGCGCAAGGGGCTGGGAAGAAAAATCGGTCTGACCTTGCCAGCGACGCTGGTATATGACTATCCCAGCCCACAGGCAATGGCCCGCTATATCCTGAAAGATAAGAACGTTGAAGAAAATAAAGTGGAGTTCTCAGCAGAAAGTATGTTGTCCGAACCGATTGCTATTGTTGGAATGGGGTGTCGTTACCCTGGCGGGGTACTGAATACGCGCGACTTCTGGCAACTGGTGAATGATGGTGTAGATGTCATCAACGAAGTTCCTGAGGAGCGGTGGGATATTGATGCGCTTTACGATTCGGATCCCGCTGCATTGGGGAAAATAACCAGCCGTAATGGTGGTTTCCTGTCTGATATTGATCAATTCGATGCCAACTTCTTTGGTATTTCTCCTCGTGAAGCCATGAATCTTGACCCGCAGCAACGCCTGCTGCTGGAGACCAGTTGGGAAGCATTGGAAGATGCGGGGATCCCACCCCATCAAATCTTCGAAAGCAACACAGGCGTATTCTTTGGCTTGATGCCATCAGAGTATGCCGCAGATACTGCAGTGGAAAATTTCAATGGCTATATCAAGACTGGCTCCTCTCCCAGCATTGCCTCGGGGCGCCTAAGCTATATCCTGGGGCTGAAGGGCCCAGCGATTACTGTTGATACGGCCTGCTCTTCTTCGCTGGTCTCCATTCATCTGGCCTGTCAGTCGTTGCGCACTCATGAATCCGCCATGGCGCTGGCAGGTGGGTCAACGCTAAATATCACTCCATCAATGTATCTTGAGTTCAGCCGCCTGCGTGGCTTGGCCAGCGACGGGCGCTGTAAAACGTTCTCGGATGCCGCTGATGGTACCGGTTGGTCGGAAGGTTGTGGGGTCGTGATATTAAAACGCATGAGCGATGCGTTGCGCGATGGCGACCACATCTGGGCCATACTGCGCGGCACCGCCGTTAATCAGGACGGACGCAGCAACGGCCTGACTGCACCTAACGGCCCAGCTCAGGAGGCGGTCGTACGTGCTGCACTGAAGCAGGCTGGGGTGCAGCCTGCCGACGTCGACTACGTGGAGTGCCACGGTACCGGCACGCGGCTTGGCGACCCGATTGAGGTGCAGGCGCTGGGCGCGGTACTCGGCGAGGGGCGCAGTACCGACCGGCCGCTGATCCTCGGCTCGGTCAAAAGCAACATCGGTCATACCCAGGCTGCCGCCGGGATCGCCGGGCTGATCAAGACGGTGCTGGCGTTGCAGCATCAGCGCATTCCGCAGAACCTGCACTTCACCACCCCCAACCCGCATATCCCGTGGGACGCCCTGCCGGTCAGGGTGGCCGACAGGGGCATCCCGTGGCCTCGGGGCGAAAAACCGCGCATTGCCGGGGTCAGCGCCTTTGGTTGGAGTGGCACCAATGCGCACATC
>NZ_AYMQ01000197.1 GCF_000633355.1 Serratia sp. H1w | reverse complement strand
GAAAAATATCACCATCGCTGAGTTGTTTAAATATCCGAGTGTGAGAGAGCTGTGTAGTTATCTCTTCGATGCAACCGCTGGTAGAGAAAAGTCAAAGGCACAGGTCAACACTGACAGCGAGGATGATGTATTCATTTCGAAAATTGAGCGAATCAATAACTATGAAACGGCTGAGGCAAAAAAAGAGCTGGCTGAGGTTCTGAAGGTATTGTACAAGGAGGACGAATTTTGAGTATTGAAAAAGAAGCACTTCTGGCAATCACCAAGCTAAAACAAAAAATTGAACGCTTTGAATATGTCAGTAAAGAACCAGTGGCAATTATCGGCATGTCAGTGAAGTTGCCTGGCGCTGATGATGTAAATGAATACTGGACGTTACTAAAAAATGCCATTGATCCGGTAAGTCATCATGAAGAATTTAATTCTTCATGTGGTTTACTAAAATCAATTTATGATTTTGATTGTGACTTCTTTAATATTTCTCCACGTGAAGCGCAGAAAATGCACCCCAAGCAAAAAATATTGCTGGAGTCGGTTTGGGATGCATTGGAAAACGCGAAAGTCCCGATTGCTGAAATAGATCACGCTGCGGTGGGAGTGTGGGTTGGTGTCTCGACATCGGGAGGTGATTTCGATCCTGCACAATCACTGGTGGCGGATGCCTACTCGGTAACAGGCAGTTTAAACAGTATCACAGCCGGACGGATCGGCTATTTACTCGGTGCGCAAGGGCCAGCCGTAGCGCTGGACACGGCCTGTTCCTCCTCGCTGGTTGCCGTTCACCAGTCGATCGCCGCGCTGCGTAACAAAGAATGCACTATCGCCATTGCTGGCGGTGTGGGATTAATGCCTCGGGATATGCAGGCGCTCAGCACGTGGCATACATTGGGGCATATCAGTTCCAGCGGGCGTTGCCGCACCTTTGATGCTGAAGCTGATGGCACTATTTTTGCCGATGGTTGTGGCGTAGTGATACTGAAGCGGCTGAGTGATGCATTGCGCGATGGCGATAGCATTGCTGCTGTGATCCGCGGCAGTGCCATCAATCATGACGGCCATACCCAGGGTCTGACGGTGCCTAGCGGTTCGGCGCAGGAGGCGGTCATTCGTGCCGCTTTGCAGCAGGCCGGGGTGCAGTCTGCCGACGTCGACTACGTGGAGTGCCACGGCACTGGCACACGATTGGGCGACCCGATTGAGGTGCAGGCGCTGGGCGCGGTACTCGGCGAGGGACGCAATACCGACCGGCCGCTGATCCTTGGCTCGGTCAAAAGCAACATCGGCCATACGGATGCCGCCGCCGGGATCGCCGGGCTGATCAAGACGGTGCTGGCGTTGCAGCATCAGCGCATCCCGCAGAACCTGCACTTCACCACCCCCAACCCGCATATCCCGTGGGACGTCCTGCCGGTCAGAGTGGCCGACAGGGCCATCCCGTGGCCTCGGGGCGAAAAAACGCGCATTGCCGGGGTCAGCGCCTTTGGTATGAGTGGCACCAATGCGCACATCATTCTGGAGGAAGCACCGCGCATGGCAGTGGAGGCGGCAGAGCGTGAGGCCTCCCCGCGTCCGGTGGAGCTGTTGGTGCTTTCCGGGCGTACGCAAGCCGCAGCCCGGGGGGCGGCAGAACGGCTGGCCGCA
>NZ_AYMQ01000196.1 GCF_000633355.1 Serratia sp. H1w | reverse complement strand
CAAAATGAAATCACAATCTGCCAAACGCTATCCCCCTGAATTGCGTGAGCGCGCAGTCAGAATGTTGTTGGAACACCGTGATGAGTATGACTCTGAGCCAGATGCCATTCGTGCCATCTCGTCAAAAATCGGATGCCATTACGACACTCTGCGAGCCTGGTTACTTCAGCATAAAAATGATGTCCGTGAGGGTATCAGCCCCGTCAGCACT
>NZ_AYMQ01000195.1 GCF_000633355.1 Serratia sp. H1w | reverse complement strand
CTACTAATTGGAGGCAGCACCAAAAAATAGATATTTATTTTATTAAAAGCTAATTTTTTGGAGATTTTCACCACGCCGACCCGGATATTCTTCTATCAAGCGGGGGTGATTTCAAGATTTCTCTGAGTCCTTGTCGTTATTATCTTAGAAAGGTCGAGCTTGATAATAATGTCTAAACTGGCTCTGCGGCCAATTATTCGGATTAGATCATGTTATTTACAGGAAATTTCCTAGGAAATGGTCTTATTTTTCTTACCGAGTGATTAGGAGTTTTCTTGGCTAGCCCTTTAAAATATCGGCATTCCACTAAATTCATCATTTACTCACCTAAAACCCTCAACCAGCAATGATAACGGCCTGCCTGACAGTGATAAAGTTCAACCTGCTGGAAAACAAGCCAATTTGCTCACAACCTCGACAAACAGAACATTTGTGCACTTTCATGCTTTACAAGCCCCATCGGCACCGCTATTATTCGCCCCGTTCACACGATTCCTCTGTAGTTCAGTCGGTAGAACGGCGGACTGTTAATCCGTATGTCACTGGTTCGAGTCCAGTCAGAGGAGCCATATTTAGAAAAGCCCGCTTAGGCAACTAAGCGGGCTTTTTGCTGTCTGGCATTCAATCGTCGTAGGGTTCGCCTAGCGTAAGCATCAAGCGGTTTGCCCAGGCAAAGAAGGCCGTCGCCTGCACCAGATCCAACAGTTCCAGCTCCCCAAGCCCTTGTTCGCGTAACGCAGCAACTTGAGCGGTAGTGGCCTGCGGTGGCGTGGCCGAAAGCGCTGCGGCAAAGTCTATCTGCGTACGCCAATCCTCACCCTGCCCCTCGCTCAAGACCCCTCCAGGCGCGATATCCAGCAGGCGCTGTACCTCTGCTGTCTTTTTGGATAATTGCGCCGCTTTACGTGCATGCACCGAAGCACAGTAAATGCAGCCATTCACCTTGCTGGCCACCGCTGCCGCCAACTCACGATCCTGACGGGCCAAGCCGCCAGCGGTGTAGAAAATAGCCCGATCCGCAATGGTTCGCTGTTCCAGCACCGCATGATCGCGCGCCAGCAAGCGGAAATAGTCGGAATCAGCGTGGCCGAATTTGGTCAGCAAGGCGTTGCCCGGTTCATCAAACTCCTCCAGCGGCTTGGCCGCAATCCAGGGCTCCCACCCCAACTCTTGGCGGGTGAACGCTGGCGGAGCATGACGGCCACTGGCGGTGTGACTCTCGGTTCGCCAAGCGGAGGCACGAACAGGAGCTCGGGTACTGGTCGCGACCGGCAATCCGGCCAGCAATCGATAGCCGAACAGCAGACGGCTCTGGAAACTGACAAAGGCGATCAGTTGTGAAAGTGTGACAATGTCATCCAGCGACCATCCCGCCTGTTGCAGAGACTGTAAGTGTTTAGCCTCTGCCCCAGCAGGCTTGAAGACCAGACGTTCGGCGTGATCCAAAGCGGCCTGCAAACGCGGACCGTCTGCGGGCTGAGTCTGCTGCAATTGGGCATAATGCGCCACCAACTGCGGGTCACCGTGCCATTCGCTGATGCGTTGCGCCAACAGCAGACGTTCCGCAATCCCAAAACTTCCAGCATCCTGCGGCGCGAACAACCTCTGATAACTGGCCTCAATCCCCTCGGTGGCCGCCTGCCGCGTCGCTCGGGCCTGCGCCAAAGGAGAGTTTGGGGCGATTTCAGCCAATCTGGCCAATAGATCCTGGATGTCGGTCATACCTGTTCCTCAGCGTGGTGTGAATAAGACAGCGTGGTGGGATTGCGCCGCTGCCAGCCCAAGGCCGGTGCGACATCGCGTGCGATCAGTTCAATAGAGCGCAAAATATAGGCGTGGGGCGGATCGATAGAGTGCACCTGAAATGCCAAATCGGTGACGCGGGCCAGCGCGCTATCCCGCTGTAACGAGGCGATCACCTGGTCCGGCGTGCCGAGATGGACGTCAAAAGCGCGGATCAGACCGTCGAGGGACTCATCTCGCACCTGATGTCCGCTGGTACGTAAACGCTCCAACCCACGGCTAAGCCCCTGGGCGGCAAAATCACGTGCACGGTTCTGATCTTCGGTGACAAAAGCGGTGCGCGATCCCATGATGCGCGGCTCTATGCCTGCAGGCAGCGCGGCCAGATAGGCGTCAATAATGGGATTTTGCAGCTCATCGAGTGGCGTATCGGGAGCCTCAAGCGGCCTGGGTTGGGTGCGCGAGAGCATTAACCCATCCCCTGCCTTACCCGCCCTGATCCCTCCTTCAACCGAGAAAGTGGCTTGCCAGACGCGTTTTTTCAGTTGAGGGGCCGCCGGATAAAGACGGTTGGTGTCATTGCCGAGCGCTTCACCGCCCCAGGCATCCAGCAGCGTACGCAAATTGTCGTTAAACGCGGCATTGCGCCGTTCGGCATCAAGGCCGAAGGCACTAAACGAAGAAGGAGTCCCGCCCGCCGCCAGCCCCACTTCCAGCCTGCCACCGGAAAGCAAATCCAACACTGCCGTATCTTCCGCTACGCGCACGGCAGACTCCATTGGCAGGGTGATCACTCCGGTGCCCAGACGAATATGACGGGTGTGCACGGCGACCTGAGCCAGAAAAACCAGGGGTGAGGGCAATCCCCCCTCATCCTGATGAAAATGGTGCTGCGCCACCCAAGCGGTGTCGAAACCGGCATGTTCGGCATGGACGATCTGTTCGGTGGCCAGCCGGTAACGCTCCTGAGCACTGCCGTTATCCAGCAGGCGGGTAAAAAAGCCAAGACGTTTAGCGCTCATGAGGCATCCTTAAAAGTTTGGTACATCGCACGGCCAGGGATGGCTGCAATCAATTGGCGGGTATAGTCACTGCCCGGCAGGGCAAATACCTCGGCGGTAGTGCCTGTATCTACCTGTTGCCCACGGCACAACACCGAAACGCTGTGCGAGATTTGCCGCACCGTCGCCAGATCGTGAGAAATGAACAGGTAGGTCAGCCCCAACTCACGCTGTAGTTGTTCCAGCAGACGCAGGATCTGCGCCTGCACGGTCACGTCTAACGCCGAAGTGGCCTCATCTAATACCAACACCCGCGGTTGTAATATCAGAGCCCGAGCGATGGCAACCCGTTGCCGCTGGCCACCAGAAAGCTCACGCGGCTTGCGCGTCAATAGCTCGGCGGGCAGCGCGACTCGTTCAAACAGTTCCCGCACTCGGCGATAGCGTTCGGCTTTGGCAACAGGCTCAAAGTTGAGCAGCGGCTCTTCGATCGCCTGATACAAGGTTTGCGCCGGATCGAGTGAAGCAAAAGGGTTTTGGTACACCAGTTGGATACGCCGCCGAAACTGGCGCAGCGCCTCGCCCTTCAGCCGGGTAAAATCAACGCCATCGATAATGATTTGCCCGGCATCCGGCCGTTGAAAGCCCAGCAAGCAACGGGCCAAGGTGGTTTTTCCAGAGCCAGACTCACCGACCAACGCATGGGTGGTGCCACGCTGCACGCTGAATGACACCTGATCCAATGCCCGGAACACCTGCCCGCCTCGGCCAGCAAAGCGGAAATCCTTCACCAGTTGGTTGACGACGATTGCCGGTTCGGCCTGACGGACGATTGTTGGCGGCGCGGCAAAGGCCAACGAAGGTACATCGGCAAATAAACGCCGCGTATATTCATGCGCCGGTGCCTGCAATACCTCGGCCGTTGCCCCTTGTTCCTGCACTCTGCCCTGACGAAACACCAGTAGCCGATCGGCCCGTTCCGCCGCCACGCCCAAGTCGTGAGTGACGAACAGCACCGCTGTGCCAAACTCCTGACGCAGTTCGTCATTCAGATCGAGAATGCGTTTTTGCACCGTTACATCCAGCGCACTGGTCGGTTCATCGGCAATAATCAGCGCGGGCCGCAATGCAATGGCGATAGCAATCAGTACCCGCTGTTTCATGCCGCCAGAAAGCTCATGCGGATACTGACGCACTCGTAATTCCGGGTGGGTCAGTCCCACACGGGCTAGTAACTCCACCACCCGTTGCCGGACTAGTTTGCGCGGTAAACGTTGATGAATATTGATGATCTCGGCGACTTGCTCACCGATGGTTTTAACCGGATTGAGCGAACTGGCGGGGTCTTGCGGGATCAGGCTGATCTGCGCACCACGTACCGCATCCAACTGACGGGTAGACCAGTGGGCAATATCGGTACCATTGAGGCGGATCGCCCCCTGCTCCAGATGGCCATTTTCCGCCAGCAGGCCGATAATCGCCTGTGCCGTGGTGGTTTTACCCGACCCCGACTCCCCAACCAGAGCAACAACTTCCCCCGGCTGAATGCTAAAAGAAACGTTATGTACTACCCGCTGGCTGCTGCTCCCTTGGCGGTAAGCGATAGAGACATTCTGCAACTCCAGCAGTGGCGCAGGTGAAACGGTTGTCTGTAGGTTCATCAGCGCGCGCTCCCTAATGAGTGACTGATTCGGTTGGCAGCCAGCACGACGGCAACCACCATCAGGCCGGGGAAGGTAGTCAGCCACCAGGCCGTTGAGATGTAGTTCCGCCCTTCGGCAATCAGCAAACCCCATTCCGGCGTGGGTGGCGGCGTGCCATATCCCAGGAAGCTCAAGGTGGCGATCGCCAGAATGGCATTGCCAAACTGCAGGGCTGAGAACGCGATCACCGAAGCCAGCGAATTGGGCAGAATATGCCGCCATAGCACGGCCCAAAAATGTCCACCGCTACCGTAGGCCGCTTCAACGTAGTCGCTGTGCCGCACCCGCAGCACTTCCGCACGGGCCAGGCGCGCAAAGTTGGCCACCGACGAGATCCCCACTGCCAGCGCCGCATTCACCGTGCCGAAACCCAACAAGATGATCACGCTCAATGACAGCAGCAGCCCGGGGATCGACAGCAGAACATCAACCAAACGCATCACCACGTCGTCGACCACGCCACCCAAGGCCCCGGCAACCACGCCCAGCAATGTCCCTGCAACCAAACCCAGCGCCACCGCAACCAACGCTGCAGATAAAGTGTGCGATGCGCCATACACGATCCGGGCATACAGATCGCGTCCCAGCGGATCGGTGCCCAACCAGTGTGCGCCACCCGGTGCCAGTCTTTGCGCGCCTGCAATCCCTTCCGTACCGCTGTAGGCGGTAAATAGCTCTGGAGCGAACGCCCATAGCACTGCGATCGCCAACACGGCCCAGGCCAGCCATAGGCTAACCGGGTAGCGTCGCCGGGTGCGCCGGGCCGTGGGTAAGCTCCCCTCGGCCTCCCCAGCGGACAGGTCGCGTTCCGGCATTACGGCTTTTTCCAACGGAATACTGCTCATCGGGTCGCTCCTGCATAGGTTTTCAGTCTGGGATCAAGTAAAGGGAACAACAGATCGACCAGCAGATTGAGGATGACAAAGGCAGCAGCAGAGATCATGACCACCGCCTGTAACACCGCGACGTCCTGATTGACTACCGCCTGTTGTGTCAGTTGCCCCAAGCCACTGCGGCCAAAAACAGTTTCGGTGATCAATGCCCCGGCGATCAGTTCGCCAAACAGCATGCCCGCAATGGTCAGTACCGGCAGCATGGCGTTACGCGCCACATGCCGCCACAATACCCCACTGCGGCTGGCCCCTTTGGCACGCGCCACGGCCACAAACGGCTGCGTCTGCACGCTATCGATGCTGCGGATCAGGATTTGCGCCAACGGTGCAGAAATTGGGATCGCCAAGGTGGCGATGGGCAACAGCAGGCCAACCCACTCGCCCGGATTAATGATCGGCACCAGCTTCAGGCGGAAAGAAAAGATCTGGATCAAGACAATACCGAGCCAGAACGTCGGGACCGACACAAACAGCGCTGGCAGCGATCGCAGAGCCGATCTCAACCAACCAAATCCGATCAGATTGGAGACAAAGGCAATCGCCAGCGCCAACAACAACGCCAAGGCAAAACCCAGCACCGCAAGTTGCAAGGTGGCGGGCAGGTTGGCGGCCAGCAAGGCAGTTACCGGCACGCCGTTCTGGATCGAATAGCCTAGATCGCCCCGCAGGAAATTCCCCAAGGTATGTAGATATTGCTGCCACAGGCGAACATCGGCACCGTAGGCAGCGCGCATATCGGCAATCTGCGCCGGGCTAAGGCCCATATCCGGATTCTGGAATTTAATCAGGATCGCGTCGCCGGGCAGCACCTGTAGCAAGAAAAATGACAGGGTGAATGCCGCCCACAGCACCAATATCGCCTGCCCGCTTCGGCCACTCAGGTATTTCAGCATCTTCGTTTCCTCAAATATGGCGGTATGGCCCCTCACCCTAACCCTC
>NZ_AYMQ01000194.1 GCF_000633355.1 Serratia sp. H1w | reverse complement strand
CAGACTTTTCGTGCACCATAGATGTAACGGCTCGCAATCGAAATTCCTCGTGCTCGCAATCAGCGCATTTTCCAGCTCAGATTAAGTGCAATGAAAATCCGCCCGAGCTCACATTAAGTGATAATGAGCTCGCGTTTATCTTTTCCGGCTCGCATTTCATCATCATGGGCTCACATTAACTGCCAATGAAAATCATCATATTGGCAACCCACGGCTGACATTGTTACCTTTTCGAATTCAATCGATATCAGGGGGGACCTGCTTCTCTGCCGAAAAAACAGGGCCAAATCAACTATCAAAACTGATAAATGATTGATTTCTCATACCGACATTGCTGCCATGTTGTGTGCCAATCCCCACACAACCCATCCTGCTCGTAACCTTACTACCAGGGCTTTATTATGTATATGCATACAGTGCTCTGTGTGCGTTTTATAAACCTAATGAGGATAAACATATGAGTGGAAATGGTGGGGATAATGCCCATAACAACCAGTTTGGTGGTGGCGGACGCGGACCTACCGGGGGTGTCAATACTGGGTCTGGGAGTTCCAATGGAAACTCTGGGGACCGGGGTTATGGTTACTGGCAACTTGATCCTGGTAAACCAACCCCAACGACGTATGGCCCTGATGGTCAGGTGAGAATTGAAATCAATAGTGGAATGAATTGGGTGAGCGACAACTCTATTCACTGGTCTGACGGCAAGGGCGGGAGTGGCAATGATAATGTCCGTACCAATGTCACGGCTAAGGTAGATCACGGTTACCGCGCTGCGGTCGACGGATATATCTACACGGTCACAGTAAATGGTAATAATGCCATTACGGGCGTGTATCTCTATTCCCGACCAACAACACCTTCCAGGCAGAGTTGGGCGCAAACTGAAACTGCGCGTATGACTCAAGCCCGAGCTCTGGTTCAAGCACAGCTGGATACGAAAAAAGCTGCAGATGCCGCAGCAGCAAAAAAAGCTGCAGAGACAGCCGCCGCCGCCGCGGCTGCCGCTGAAGCCAAAAGAAAGGCCGAAGAGGAAGCTAAAAGGCAACAGGCAGCCTGGGATGCTGCACATCCGGTAGAGGCAGCGCAGCGTGACGTTGCTGCGGCAACCAGTGCGCTTAATGTGGCAAATGCAACAATCAATGCTGATAATACTCAAATTGCGGCCAATAATGCGGCTATTCAGTCTAAGCAGCAAACGGTTAATCAACTCCAGGCTGAGCTGGCACCGAGACTCAAACAGTACGGATACTTTATCAGCATTCGCGACCAGGTATCAGCGAACAAATTTTACCAAGCCAATATAGAGGCCAAAGATAACCAGCAAAAATCATTAAATGCCGAAATTGCAAATCTGAACGCGCAAAATACGGCGTTAAATCAGGACTTGCAAGCTCAAATCAATAAGCGAAATGCCTCCAGTGCCGCCCTTTCTGCTGCACAGACCCGCCTAAACGCGGCCAATGCCGAGGCCGAGCGTAAACGACAAGCGGAAGCGAAACGCCAGGCTGAGGAAGCTGCGCGGGTGAAAGCGGCCCAAGAGGCTGCTGCGAAAGCAAAAGCGGAATCGGAGGCGAAGGCCAAGGCAGAAGCGGAAGCGGCAACCAAGGCGGCAGCGAAAGAAGCGGCCATGTCGAAGCTAGAACAACCCAACGTGTTTGGAATGTCGGGTTTTCCTGCAGCAATGGCCGCTTTAGCTGCGCCTATCACCTTTGCTGAAACAGGCTTGGGCTCTTTGGCTCTTGACGGGGCAGTAGCTACAACTGCTTGGGCATCCGTTCGAACGGCCATTGCCGATCTGATTGGTGTCGTTATCAAAGGTAGCGGTTGGGGGACAGTAATTGCTTCTATTGCCTACATACCCAGCGCCGGTGAAGGAAGCGGTAATGTACCGGGTCGTGATAGCACCAACATGTTCATGTCGGCGATGCCTGCCGATGCCATCAAGCTGCCTGATGCCAAGACGCTGAATGCCGCGGCGGCAGCCAAAGGCACTGTGGATCTGGCTGTTCGTGGTCGGGTATTTTTCAGCGAGAATACGTTTAAGACCTACCTGGTGCGCACCACAACCCCTACACCGGTACGGGTTGTGCAGGCGGTTCGCGATGAAGTTACCGGATTATACGGCTACACTATTCCGGCGGAAGGCGAACTGCCATCACGAACCATTCTGGTGTCGCCAGATAAAACGCCAGGTTACAAAGGGTTACCCCCTCTTGTTACCCCTCAACAAGGGAAAGTTACTCCGGGCAATACCGGCAACCAGTCGCCAGTCGTAGCCAAGCCCATCATCGAATCGTTCCCGATGGCTGATGACCTGGATTTCCGTGATATTATTTTGGTCTTCCCTGCCGATACTGGCATGGGGTCGCTCTACATCATGCTGCAGAGCGGGCGTGATTTGCCGGGCAAGGTTGAAGGAAAGGGTCAGAAAGTTGGTGATGGCTGGTTGACTAATGCAGGTAAAGACCTGGGTTCTCCGATCCCAAGTCAGATTGCTGATAAGCTGCGCGGTAAGGAGTTCGATAGCTTTGATAAGTTCCGTGAAGCTTTCTGGGGCGAGGTAGCGAAAGATCCGGCACTGGCTAAACAGTTTAAAAAAGCCAACTTGGGAAATCTAAAAAATGGTAAAGCTCCAGCCCCCAGAGAAACCGAACAGGTTGGCGGTAGGATTAAGTATGAGCTTCATCATGTAAAACCTATCAGTCAGGGGGGAGAAGTCTACAACATCGACAATATCAGAGTTGTAACACCTAAGCGCCATATTGAAATTCATAGTGGAGGAAAGTAATTATGAGCAACAAAACCATTTCTGATTATACAGAAGTTGAATTCTTGGTATTAGTACGTAAGCTTTTTAATGTGGAAAATACTTCTGAAGCTGAAGATACTCAAAATTTGCTCGAATTTAAAAAGCTTTCTGAACATCCTGATGGTTCCGATCTAATCTACTATCCACGAGATGATAGAGAAGATAGCCCTGAGGGTGTAGTTAAAGAGGTCAAAGAATGGCGAGCCAAGAACGGCAAACCAGGTTTTAAAACCGCCTAACAGTAATGCCTTGCCAAAACAGCCCGGTTTATCGCCGGGCTTCTCTTTTATGTACACCCAAAAAACGGTCGTGACGCAGATTTATTGATAGTGATGAATAGTAAAATACCAACCGATGATCTTATCGTGCATTTCCTTTGACTTCGAAAAGCAAATTGTTCTGCGGGTCAGTCGTTTGATATGTGTGCGAAGATTAAGATTATGCCGTTCTATCCTTTGGGTATATTTCTTGCTCACCACGTGGCTGGTTGCGCTCAACAGGACCTTATAAACCGGCCAAGCATCCGTCATGTAAAAGGCAATATTAAATTTGCTTAACAGGGCCAGCAATCGTTGCAGAGTCGAGGCATTTCTCGGGCCGAAGACGTGAGCCAGAACCCGTTTGCGGATACGGTCATAAGCGTAGAACAACCACCGGGGATTGGCTTTACACCGCACGTAAGACCACTGTTCATCGGTTTCACAGCAGATAACGACTTCTGCTTCGGCGTCGAGATTCTCAGCTACCTGTTTTGGCGAAATTTTTTCAAGTGCCGCAGAACAGTATTGAGGCTGATGCCGAGAACCCGTGCGGTAGCGCGACATCCAGAACCATTCATCGCCATATTAACAATGGTTTGGTGTGTGTCTGGTTTGGCACCGGAATAGCTAAAGTTGAGCTGAAAGGTCTTTGAGCAGAGCTTGCAGATGTAACGCTGGGCACCGGATGCTGAATGTCCGTTACATCGTACAACCTGAGTTTCATTGCACTGAGGGCAGACAACATCAACTTTTGCCATGAATTTTATCCAAAGTGCGGAGCATACGCGATCAGCAAGTCTGCGTCACTACCCCGCCGGCGGCCTTCTGCTTCATCAACATACAGCCTCGTTCACTCACGAACTGAAGCAGTTGTTTACTAGCACATTGCCCTGCCTAATCCACATCCTCGGATATCAGTATGCAATCGCCATAACAGTTTGATTGATCGAAGTCCTGTAACCCAAGGTAAGTACTGAAGCTTAATTCTCCTCCCTTTGCAATTTCCGGTTGCGGCGCGATGCTGCAGGCCAGTGATAATGCCAGCAGAGTTTCATTCCAGTATGGCCGTTTCATGCCATGCCGAGAAATATGCGACGCCGATCGAACACGCGACAAACGTTGAGGCCGCAAAATACATGATTTATGCACTTCAACACCATCCGAGTCGTCAACCAACAGGATCCGATAAACTTGTGTTTGAGACAGCTGTTTGATGATGGCCGATGCAAAATCACTGAAGCCAATGATAATAAACGTATCCCCTTTTTCAGCTCGCCCAGGCAACTCCCGGATGACCTGAATATCGGCCAATAGAGGGAAGTGGTCCATCATCCGGTTGGCATAAGTATTATCCTGCACCACCGCGTAAACATTTCCGCCCTGACAATTAATAATGCTGTCATCAATGCAATAAGCCATCAAGGCGGCATCATCTTTCTGATATGTCATTACCTCGACTCGATTAACCTTGTTAAATTCACCAAATTCACACGCTGTCGAGGCCGGTGGTCAAGTATTCAATGTGT
>NZ_AYMQ01000193.1 GCF_000633355.1 Serratia sp. H1w | reverse complement strand
TTGAGGTTTATTGGGTATATAAACCCAAATTGGCATGGAAAATCAGACATTATAAATGCTGTTATCACTATTAAAGATAACAGCCCCTTTGTTTTGTCCGCTGCCAAGTTAAATACACTCAAGGAAATTTGTTATGAAAAAGAATCTGATCGCTGTTGCTGTACTGGCTTCCTCTGCATTTGCTATTTCTGCGTTTGCTGCCGATGGCCAAGTGAATTTCACCGGTGAAATCATTGATTCTGCTTGCCAGGTGGTTAACACCCCAAGCAACCCATTGAATGTCGTGTTGGGCAAAGTGGCTAAAACCGCATTTACCGGTACGGGTTCTACGGCTGCTGCCACCAAATTCACCCTGCAACTGACTAACTGCCCAGCTACCGTTAACACCGCTAGCGTGAAGTTTGACGGTACCTCAGTGAATGGTGACACCACCCTGCTGGCACTGACTCAAGAGTCTGGCGTGGCAACTGGCGTTGGCATCCAACTGGCTGATGCTTCTAACACCGTACTGCCACTGTACGCCGCGTCTATGGCATATCCATTGGTTTCAGGCACCGCAACCAACAACCTGGATTTCGTTGCCCGTTACATTGCTACCGCAGCCACTGTAACTGCAGGCCCGGCTAACTCAATGGCCAGCTTCACCGTTAACTACAACTAAGTTCTGCACTGCCCTTGGGTGCGACGTAGTTAATCAGGGCCGGCAGTAGACTGCCGGCTTTTTCCCCTCATTTATGGATCTTGATATGAAATTTATTCCTACCACGCTGCTGGCAGCGTTGCTGGTATGCGCCAGTGCGGCCCAGGCCGGTGTGGTGATTGGCGGTACGCGGCTGATTTATGACGGCGGCAAGAAGGAGTCTTCACTGAGCGTCAGCAACCCGGACAAAGTGCCATACCTCATTCAGAGCTGGGTAGAGACCACCGGTGGCGGCGCTGAGAAAGCCCCCTTCATGATTACTCCGCCACTGTTCCGTCTGGATGGCGGGCAGGAAAACGTGCTGCGCGTGGTGCGTGCGGGTGGCAACCTGCCGTCAGACAAAGAGTCGCTGTACTGGATGAATATCAAGTCGATCCCATCGGCTGCGAAAGAGTCCAACCAGAACACGTTGCAGATTGCAGTCAAGACACGCATCAAGCTGATTTATCGCCCACAGGGTTTGAAAGGCGTGCCAGAAGAATTGGCTGAAAAACTCAGCTGGCATCGTAGTGGCAATACCCTGCAGGTGAGTAACCCGACACCGTTCTACATGAATTTCCAGGAAATCAAAGTAGCGGGCAAGGAAGTGAAAGAGGTCACCTACGTCGCCCCGATGAGTTCTGCGAGTTTTGCTCTGCCAGCCGGTGTCAGCAGCGGTAGCGTGAGCTGGAAAATCATCAGCGATTACGGTGGCGTAGGTAATGAGCACATGGGTTCGTTGTAAGTCTTCATACAGCAATCGGCGAGTTTCCCCACAGGCGGTGGGGCACAGGACACAGGGTGGTTACTTCACCTTGTCGGTAACGGAGTAAAACGGATGAATAACCACACTGGCCAGGATAGACATGCCCAACCTTCGCGTATCAGCAAGCTAGCCTATTTGATTGCCGCACAGTTGGCCCTGTTGGGCGGTGCTTCCTTTGAAGCGCAGGCTCGCGACTACTTTAACCCGTTGATGCTTGAGATCGATAACCCGCATCAGGGCAGTACCGATCTGACGGTATTTGAAGATGGGGCCAATCAGGCACCGGGCACCTACCGGGTTGATATATACATCAACAATGAGCTGCAGGGGACCAATGACGTTGATTTCCGCATGCTTAAAGGTGCGGATGGCAAGGGGAGCCTGCAACCCTGTTTGAGCGTTGCGCAGCTAAATGCGATGGGCGTGAAGACCGATCTGTTTCCAGGATTGGGGGATGCCAAGACGCAATGCGCCAATCTGACAGGCATTCCACAGGCCAGCGCCGAGTTTCGTTTCAGCGCACAACAGCTGTTGTTAAGTATGCCGCAGGCGGCGATCTCACAAAAAGCGCGCGGCTATGTCCCCGAAAGTCAATGGGATGAGGGTATCCCGGCGGTATTGCTCAACTATAACCTGAGCGGATCCAATAGCTATGCTCGTAACGGTGACAGCAAAGATAGTAATAGCCAGTACGCCAACCTGCGGCCGGGTATCAACATTGGGCCGTGGCGGCTGCGTAACTACACCACCTGGAATCGCGACAGCAATGGCCAAGATCGTTGGGATACGGTTTATACCTATGCGGCGCGCAGCATCATTGCGCTGAAAAGCCAATTGGTACTGGGTGACAGCAGTTCACCGAGTGACGTGTTTGATAGCGTGTCGTTTCGTGGGGGGCAACTGGCGTCGGACGACGACATGATACCAGACAGCCTAAAAGGCTATGCGCCAGTGGTGCGCGGTATTGCCCGCACTAATGCGCAGGTGATTATTCGCCAGAACGGCTATGTCATTTATCAGAGCTATGTTGCACCAGGGGCGTTCGAAATTAACGACATGTTCCCAACCGGAGGCAGCGGCGATCTGTTCGTGACGATCAAGGAAGCGGACGGTAGCGAGCAGTTGTTGGTGGTGCCTTTTGCCTCGCTGCCGGTGTTACAGCGTGAAGGCCGTTTGAAGTATTCGGTAACCAGCGGGCAATATCGTTCTTACGACGGTAGCGTGGATAAAACCGCGTTCAGCCAGGGCACGGCGATCTACGGTTTGCCGCATGGCTTGACGGCTTACGGCGGTGGCCAGTTTGCCAGCAAGTATCAGTCGCTGGCATTGGGACTGGGTAAAAACCTCGGTGACTTTGGTGCCATCTCAACGGATGTCACCCAGGCGTGGTCCACCATGCAGGAACAGCCAAAAGACAGCGGACAGTCTTGGCGCATCCGCTACAGCAAGAACATTATCCAGACCGGTACCAACTTTGCCATTGCCGGTTACCGTTTTTCAACCGACGGCTATTACAGCCTGCAAGAGGTGCTGGATACCTACCGCAATCAAACTAGCCAACCGCTTAACGAGCGCAAACGCAATCGCGCCGAACTGACGATGAGTCAGAATCTGTGGGAGGGCGCAGGAGCCTTGTCTGTGAGCTGGATCAGTGAGGATTACTGGAACAGCGATCGCACCTTGCGCTCGATTGGGGCCGGTTATAACAACAGCTGGAATGGTATCAGCTACGGCTTCAACTACAGCTATAACGAGAACGCAGCAGCGAGCAGTAACAACGGGGTTGCCAGCGGTAGGGTTTACGATCGTGACCAAGTGTTTGCCTTTAACGTCAGCGTGCCGCTGAGCCGCTGGTTGGGTAATACCTATGCCTCCTACAACGTCAACAGCAGCCAGAAAGGCGGGACGACCAACACCGTTGGCCTGAATGGCACCGCCTTGGCGGACAACAACCTGAGCTGGAGCGCCCAGCAGGGCTATGGCAGCCAGGGGATCGGCAATAGCGGCAACCTGAACGCCGATTATCGTGGTACCTACGGGGAAGTGAGCGCCGGTTATGCCTATGACAATAACAGCCAGCGTCTGAATTACGGGCTGCAGGGCGGGATTGTGGCACACGCCAACGGGGTGACCTTCGGCCAGCCGTTGGGGGAGACCATCGCGTTGGTTCAGGCTCCTGGGGCCTCTGGCGTTGGCGTCAGCAATCAGACCGGGGTGAAAACCGACTGGCGCGGCTATGCGATTGTGCCTTACACCTCTCCATACCGGAAAAACCAGGTGCAGCTGAATACCGAAACCTTAGCGGACAATGTGGAATTGGCTCTGACAACGCAGAACGTAGTGCCAACTCGTGGCGCCGTGGTGCGAGCCAACTTTGAAGCCAACGTTGGTCAACGGGTGATGATGACCTTACTGGACAGTAGCGGAACGCCATTGCCATTTGGGGCAACGGTGACCGATCCGGCACAAAAGAATACCCAGGCATTTATCGTTGGTGACGGTGGACAGGTTTATCTGACCGGGCTTGCGGATAGTGGGGCGTTAACGGCCAAATGGGGGAATGAGTCTAATCAGCAGTGTCAGATAAGTTATTCCTTGAAAAAACAGACAACAGCGACTGGCGTTCAAATCATGAATGGGCAATGCAGGTGAGAAGCATGATGAACATAAATAATATGATGAAAAAAATACTGATGCTGGGGTGTTTATTTTGGGGCTCATGTTTTTTGTCACCCATGGCCCAGGCGGCAAACTATGGATGTACCAGTACGCCGGATATACCAGGTGTGGCCACTTTAACTTCAACCGCAGTCTCAACCTCATTGCCTGTTGGTTCAGTTATTCCCGGAACGGAAAGGAGTTTCTCTTTCAGCGGAAACTGTGCAGCTATTAGTACAATACCTCAAGGGATTGCTATTATTACTTGTTATTACGGTGTTGGTGGTGAAGTTTCCGGTATGCCAGGAGTGTATGATACGGGGGTGAGTGGTGTTGGTATCACTTTGATTAACTCGGCAGGACAACGAGTTGTTGGTGCCGGTCCAGGGTGTGATACTAGGGGGACTCCTCTGGGATATATTTCGAATACCAGCGGAAAGACATTTTCGGTTTCAATGACCTTGGCGTTAGTTAAAACGGCTGCTAATATAGTTCCCGGCACTCTGCATCGCAGTCAAACGATTTTTGGTATAGGGATGTACAACACCGGTTATGGGCTCGGGAGTAATGCGGATAGCTCAGTTTCTTACTCAGGTGATGTAACCTATAAAAGTATTACTTGTTCTGTTGGAAGCGGAGACGGTATTGTTCCGGTGCCCTTAGGAAACGTACCCGCTGCGCAGTTTTCTGGTATCAATACCACCGCGGGTGCGCAACCCTTCAATATACCGGTAACGTGTAATGACCGGGTCAACGTTAGTATGTCAATGAGTGCGCCAGGGTATATTTCTGTTCCCAATGGTGTCATTGCATTAACACCGGCGGGGAATAATGCTGGTGGTGTTGGGGTGCAAATTCTATATAACGGTAATCCTGTTGCTTTCAACCAATTTTTTGCTGTCGGAACAGTTGCCAATACAGGTGCTACGTTAAGCATTCCTTTTGTGGCTCAATATTTTCAGTATGCAATCTCCATATCACCCGGTACGGCTAATGCCATGGCGACAGCAACATTGGAATATCAGTGATAATTACCTGTTCTGTGAGGGTGTGATGTTATTAGATTAACTGCGATAATTAATGACTGCTTTATAAATTAATGGATTTTTGGTGTTTGTGATCCTGACGCCTGAGAATGTAAAAATAAAAGGACGAGTAAGGAGTAAATATGAAGTTATTGGCTAACTGTTCGGCGTTGGTATTGGTTATAGTTATGGGGGCGCATGATATAGCGATGGCGGATGCGGTGAATATTAATATCACCGGTAATGTCGTGGCCTCACCTTGTGTGGTTAACAACAATAATAGCAACCTTAACGTTGACCTGGGGACGAATATCCAGGCCAGCATGCTGGCGACGGCCGGTGCCGGCACTACGCCAACGCCGTTTAATCTTTCTCTCACCGCTTGCCCGGTGGGAACCAGCAACGTCACGGTAACCTTCACCGGCACGGCAGCTGCGGCACCACAAACCGCCATGTACAAGAATACCGGCGCAGCAACGCCACTGGCGGTGGAGCTTTCCATTACCGATCTCGGTACGATTTTGAGTAACAACGTCTCGGTAACCCGACCAGTGCAGGTAGGCGGAACCGTGACCTTTCCGTTGAGTGCCCGTGCCGTTACCGCCACCGGTAATGTAACGCCTGGCAGTATTGTTGCTTTGGTGCAAGCCAACTTTACCTATAACTAAGCCTGTTATTTTGCTAGGAGAAGCCTGAATGAGCGGATTGATGAAACGTATGTGGCTTGTCATGGCTGCGGGGATGATAAGTAGCGCGGTTCAGGCCACGGACCTTAACCTGACCGGTACCGTCGTCGCCAGCCCTTGTACCGTTGATACCGGCTCAGTCAATCGGGATGTTGACTTCGGCCAGTTACGTAGCACCGATCTGCGTACTGCCGGTGATGCATCAGACTGGAAGCCGTTTGAGGTCAAATTGGTTAACTGCCCGGCAAGCACCACCGCAGTGAAAGTGACCTTCAGCGGTACGCGGGTTAGTACGGATGCGACCTTGTATGCTAACGCCGGTAGCGCCGCCAATGCGGCAGTGCAGATGGCGCAGGCAGCCAACAAAAGTCTGGTACAAGGGGACGGTAGTTCCATGACGGTTGCTGTCGACGCACAGCATAACGCGACCTATGCGCTGGCTGGGCGAGTGATTAGCACCGGCAATACCGGTCCAGGCACGTTTCGCAGTGTGGTTCAGATGGGATTTACCTACCAATAATCGGTCTTGAGATTGGCAGTGGTATTAGCCACTGCCAACTCTTTTACTTAGTCGACCAATACGCGTTTATTGGTTGCGCCCCAGAGGATCGACATTTCGGTAAACAGCGCACCGCTGATGTCTTCGACCTCAGTGGCGGTGATCTCCGCGTTACCTTGCTTGCCAAAGAACACCACTTCATCGCCAGGATTGACGTTTTTCAGCCCGGTCACATCCACCATCACGGTATTCATCGAGGTTTTACCCACTACCGGTACGCGCTGCCCCTGGATCAACACGTGGCCCGCATTGCTGAATACCCGGCGATAGCCGTCTGCATAACCCACCGGGATATTGGCCAATACGGAATCACGTTTCAGCGTATAAGTACGATCGTAGCCGACGGTAATGCCCTTGGGGTAATGGTTAAGCGCCGCGATGGAGGATTTGAAGGTCATCACGCGTTGATAGTCGTTACTGGCAATGGTATCGCCATAGAACACTCCGCCCACGCGCACCATATCTAGCCAGGACTCCGGCACGGTGAGGGTCGCGAAGGTATTGGCAACGTGTAAGGTCACATCGCTGCGTTTGATCCCGGTAATATCCAGCACCTGTTGGGATTGCACCTTGAAGCGGGCGAGATCTTGGCGTACTGCGGCGGCATCTTCTTCAGGATAGTGGGACATGATGCCGACCATTTTCAGATGAGGTAATGCAGAGATCGCCTTGGCCTCTAACAGCCCGGCGCGATCGCTGACTTCGAGCCCGTTGCGTGACATGCCGCCAGAGTTCAGGGCCAAATGGAAGCGCAGCGTTTTCCCCTGCTGAGTAGCGATGGCATCCAGGCGCTTGGCCATCTCCAGATTGCCGATCAGCTCTTCGGTGTCATAGGTGGTTGCCTGGCGCATTTCCGCTTCGGTGGCATTTCTGACGCGCATCAGACGCCCTTTAAAACCGAGTTCACGCACGGTTTGCAGCTCTTGGTTACTGGCCACGCCAATACACTGCACATTATTTTCGATCATCACCGGCGCGACCAACGAAAGATCGTGCCCGTAAGCATCCCCTTTCAGGATGGCGCAAAGCGTGGTTTTATTGCCCAACAACTGTTGAATTTTGTGCGTGTTGTATTCCAGTGCGCTGTGCGAAATTTCCAGCCGGGCGTTGTTAACTACCTCCGGCGAACTTTTAGCCGTGACGGCAAGAGAGTGCGTTGGGCTGGGGGGTTGATGGCAAGCTACCAACGTTAATAGCGGTATTAAGACTAAATGGCGTAAATGCAGCGGCATATTCCCTTCCTGCTAAAATAAAAAATTAGTTTCTCGATATTAATCAGTTTTTATATCTGATTTAACGGCGGGTGTGGCTGGTTCTCAGTGGTTTCTGTCAATACCAGCGACAACTAATAGATGATAAATAACAACTTTTGTCAAATTTCACGGGCGTAGCTGGATCCCCTCACCCCAGCCCTCTCCCAAAGGGCGAGGGAGCTAGTTCAGCGTCGTAGGCAGGTAAGGTGGCACGCCGGAGGGGCGCTGCATGCTGCGCCCGTGCCAAGGTCAGATTCAGGAGTTAATGGATAGCACATACAGTCCCATCTCCCTTCGGAGAGGGTTAGAGTGAGGGGCATTATTTCATTGAATGCAGGCCAATCACGTTGCCTTCGCAATCCTTGGCGATGGTGATAAAGCCATGTTCACCGATGGCAAACTTCGGCCGCAGGATCTCACCGCCATTGGGCACAATGCGGCTCTCCTCCACGGCGCAATCTTCACAGCTCAGATAAACCATGGTGCCGCCCGCTCCTGCTGGCGCACAATCCATTTTAGCCAGTGCGCCGCCAGAGCCTTCGCCCCCTTCCTGATAAGGGAAAATATAGTATTCCATCTCTTCGTCTTCCATCTTCTCTAACTGCGTGTTGAACACCGCCTCATAGAATTTTTTTGCCCGCGGCATATCATTCACATAAATTTCGAACCAACTAACGATATTATTTTTCATCATGTTCTCCAGAGGTATTGATGGTTATTGTTCCTGGTGAAGTATGTTAGCGATGCTGTGTATTTATACAGTGACCTGGATCATATAATTAACGCTAACCCTATTTTATCCCAATTAAGGATGGTGTTCAGTCAGTTACTTAGCATGCTAAATAATTGATGATGCTAAAGTTAACGCTGCGATAAGACGTTTTTAGGCCGATGCTTGTTTTTTGCATTGCAATATCCTTTTATGAATGAAGTTTTTAAATTTATGTCGTCACTTAATTTCAATGAATTATTGCGGGTTTATTCTTATTTTTAAATAAGCCAAATCTCGAAGGTAGGGTGGGTAAAGGCTTTAATGTTGACTGTAAATTTGTTTGGTTATTATAATCTGCCTCGCTTTTAGGTGGGTTTAAGCCCGTTAATAGAGGCGCACTCTAGAATTAAATACTTTATTGATGAGAAACCTGAAAGCGAATTTCACCATTTACACTATAAGGATATATACCCGTGATCATTGAAGATGCTTGATTTTCAGACGTCAGGAGATCATTCTGTCACACATGAAAATATTCATTACTGAGCAACAAAAAGCGGAACTTGAACGCCTTCACAATACCAGCCGTGATAAGCGGGTTTGTGATCGCATTAAAGCCGTTTTGCTGGCCTCTGAAGGCTGGAGTTCGGCCATGATTGCCCAGGCATTGCGGTTGCATCAGACAACGGTCGATAATCATATCCACGAGT
>NZ_AYMQ01000192.1 GCF_000633355.1 Serratia sp. H1w | reverse complement strand
TTATCTCATCTTAACGACTACGGCTATGTAGGCCATGCCGCCGCCGCCATCGTCCCTGCCGCAGAACCCGAATCCCTATTCAGCCAGGTGCGTAGCACCATGCTGGTGACGGTATTCGTCTTCCTGGGGATTGAAGGTGCCAGCGTCTATTCCCGCTACGCCAAAGAACGCAGCCACGTGGGGATTGCCACCGTGCTGGGGTTCATCGGCGTGCTGTGTCTGTTGGTGCTGATCACCATGCTGTCTTATGGCGTGCTGCTCCGTCCCGATCTAGCGGCGCTGCGTCAACCTTCGATGGCGGGCGTGTTGGAGGCTATTGTCGGACGCTGGGGGGCTATCTTCATCAGCGTGGGTCTGATTGTCTCGGTGCTGGGTGCTTACCTCTCCTGGTCTTTGCTGGCGGCAGAAGTGCTGTTTTCCGCCGCGAAAAGCAAGAGTATGCCGAAGGTGTTTGCCACCGAAAACCGTAATGCGGTGCCCTCTTCCGCCGTCTGGCTGACCAACATCACCATTCAGGTATTTTTGATCCTGACGCTGTTTAGCGATTACGCCTTCCAACTGGCGCTCGAACTGACCAGCTCCCTGACCCTGATCCCGTACCTGTTAGTGGGTGCCTATGGGCTGAAGTTGGCTCTGACCGGCGAAACCTACGAAACCGATAAACGCGATCACAAAAAGGATCTGAT
>NZ_AYMQ01000191.1 GCF_000633355.1 Serratia sp. H1w | reverse complement strand
GTGCCGTCATCCGTCTGCTGCGCGCCAGCTACGATCGCGTCAATCCCGCCGCCCTGCGAGGTCTCGGCCATATCCGCGATGAGAAACAGTGGCAGCGCTATCTTCAGGCGCAATATCAGCGCCACTGGAAGGTTCACTTCGCCAAAAAGACCCGCGGCGCCTGGCGCAGCGTGAAATACCTGGGCCGCTATCTGAAACGCCCGCCGGTGGCGGCGTCGCAGCTCCGTCATTACCGTGGCGGCTCGGTCGTTCACCAGTACTACGACCACAACACGCAG
>NZ_AYMQ01000190.1 GCF_000633355.1 Serratia sp. H1w | reverse complement strand
CTGTAATGGCTGAACAGGTTGATGGCCGGGGTACAATGCAGGCGCACCGTCTGGCGGTTGATGACCAGTGCGGACGGCAAGGGCCGGGAGAACGTAAACCGCAGGGTAAAACCGTGCGAGGCCGACAGCGGAGGCAGGTTGGGGAAGCCCGTCACGTCCATAAATAAAAACGCGCTGGGGAAACAGGCGTGTTCCTGCAGCAGGCGATAGCCCGGATCGGCATTCTGTGGCCACGGCAGCAGCGCCTCGTCGTCGTTGAAACCGACTGGGGTGAGCGCCAACTCCGGCAGTGGCCAGCTCTTGCCGCTCACTTCCAGCGTGGCCTGGCTCAGGTATTCGCTCAGCCATAAATGCAACTGTTTGCCGGTGTGGCCGTCCTCTCCCAGATACAGCCGCAACCCATTTAACGTGCTGAGATCCAGCGGTTGATCCGCCGTGGTGACCAGGTGCAAGCACAGGCTGTCGTGGCCGTGGCGTTGCTCGCGGCTGACCGCCTGTACCTGGAGCGGCCACAGCCGGGTATCGCGGCAGGTACGAAAATGGCAACGCAGCGTCTCCTTACCGGTGGTGACCGGCAGCGGGACACTGACCACCGTAGCCCCTTTGGCAATGTGGGTGCAGGCCTGCGCGGGGTCGGTTTGAAAGTCCTGCTGCCATTCCAGCACGGTCATGCTGGGCGTCGGGCGCAGAAAATAGGGCCACAGCAGGGTCAGCATATGGTGGGTCAGGACCGGTAACTGGTCGGCCAACTGTCCCTCCAACTGCCCGGTCATCCAGGCCATCCCCTCCAGTTGCCGCTCGACATCGGGGTCGTGACCGGAGGCGGTTAAAAACGAAACCAGCGGCGCATGCGTCTGTTGCAGTGTCTTGGCTGCCAGGTGTAACGCGTTGCGCCGACGTGCCTGAGAGGATTGCCGATTTTTATCCCGGTTCATGGTAAAGACGTCCTGTCTGTAAGATTATTTATCCAGACGCCCGGTCAGGGCGAGGACGAAGTTGGAGCCCATGTGCTTGAAATGCGGCTGCACATGCAATTGCGTCAGATACCAGCCAGGGTCGTGCTCCACTTCCTGCACCTCAATGCGGGCCGCACGCAGTGGGCGACGGCTGCGCACGCTGGCAGGCGGGTTCTCCTGATCGGAGACAAACCGTTTGAGCCAGTTATTGAGCTGAAGCTGCAGGTCACCGCGGTTTTTCCAGCCACCCAACCGTTCACGCTGCAGCACCTTGATGGTGTGCGCCAGTCGGGTGATGATAAACAGGTAAGGCAACTGCGCCCCCAACTGTGCGTTGACCCGGGCGTTCATCCCTTCTGGCGTGTTATCTGTCTCGAGTGGCGACTGGACCGAGTTGGCGGAATAGAACACCACGTCCTGCCCTTGCTTGCGCACCCCGAGCGGAATGAAGCCCGCCATCGACAAGGTGTACTGCCACTGGTCTGAGAGCAGCGTCTCGGTCGGGATTTTTTCCTGCCAACGCCCCAGCGCCGAGTAGTATTGAGCAGGCAGGTTGCGGAACGCCCCGCCGCTGTCTGCTCCGATAATGTTCGGGCACCAGCGATAGCGGGCAAAACTGCCCGCCAGGCAAATGGCCAGCAAAAAAGCGCTGTTGCCCCACAGCAGATGTTGATGAGAAGCCACCTGTTCCTGATAGGTAAACTGCCGAACCTGCTGTGACGCCTGGGTGTACGGCTCACGCTGCAGAAAACGGCACACCGTCAGCCCCAGGTAGCGGGCATCGGCGGTGTCTCTGAGTGCCCGCCAGCGCAGGTGTGTCGGCGAGGCCATGACCGCATCCAGGTCAAGAAGGGTGGACAAATCGGCCAGGGTATCGACGCCGAAGAAACTGGCATCTGCCGCCGACAAGAACGGCGCATGCGCCATGGCGCTGACCACGCTCAGGTAGTGCAACAGTTTGATATCGGCAGCACCGGGGGTGAAATCGTAGCAGCCAATCACCGCCGCCACCGGTACCCCGCCAAACTGGCCGTAGCCTGCCGAATAGACATGGCGATAATAGCCCGACGAGGTGATATCGATGGAGAACTCGAAATCCGCCCGCAGTTCTTCCTGGGTGGCATGGAGTAGCGTCAGTTGAATGTTTTCATGAAACGGGATGTTATCCACCAGCAGGGACAGCCCACGCCAGGTCGATTCCAGTCGCTGAAATTCGGGGGCATGCAGGATGGCATCCATCTGTGCGCTCAGACGCTTGTCCAGCTCTCGTAACAGACGGTCAATCAGCAGAATATTGAGGGCGACGTCGCGCCCTTGCTCTGGCAAGGTGCCCAGTAACAGCGCGATATCCGCGTAGCTGACCACATATTCACTGCCATTCAGCGGTGCGAGCAGCCAGGCAACCCGTGGGGTGTGCGGTTGAAAAACGGCGAGTTCGGTCTCTAACGTGTCTAACGTTGCCACGGCATCCTTGCTCCCTGTGCTCCTACCGTTCTGGCGGAGTGATTAGCGCTGAACGAAATCCCCGTCAGGCGTTACATTCATGTTGTGAAGCAATCAACTCGGCGCCACAGGCGGTTTTCATTCCTTCCACTGCCACCTGCACCCCACCAACCTGTGCAGTTGAGGCCCCCATCACGATGGGAAAGACGCCTTTGCATTGCGGGCAAGAGACCAAATGCCCCACCAATGCTACGTTGGTACCGTGAAACTGCATGGCGGGCGAGCCCTGAAGCACCACGCCACCATGAGAGGTGCTGTCGCCTTGTAAAATCACGGCCTTCCCTGCCATACGTCCTCCATACTTGGCACTTTCTTATCACATTACAGGATATTTAGAATCGAAAGAAGCGGAAATATAATAGTCATTAATGGATTTGTGAGCAGTATGGGATTCGGCGAATCTTTTAGCATCAGTCTGGGATAACCGGTGCCGCTCTGGTTGTTCACTTTAAATGTTGCGATGTGTCTAGCGAACGCGGTGGGGGTCGCAATATCTGCCCGCATACTCAGGCGTACGATCGGCACCTTTTTTACTGCTAACAATAGACGGATGACCAGCCTTACTGCGCTATCTGGATGTTAGCAGGATGCCTACAGACAAGTTAGTCATAAAACTCTCTTGCCTTGAACTATTTTGCCGTTTATTTCAGGTTAAAGTGCTGGCTTCAATGCCTTTAAAACAGCCGCAAATGGGCCAAAGAGTCAATACCTACAACATCAGAAAGTAGGTGTTGTCCTGGTTAACTTTATTCTAAATTACTCACATTGATACGCTGAAACGGTTCTATACGTGCCGATTCTGTGTATCGAAAACCTCAAATTCAGACATGACAATCGCCATACCGGATTGCCGCAGTTTCAATATATCAGCAGCGATTCGTTGAATACCCGGACAGAAAAGGCTAAATAGGGGGCTACAATGCGCCCTATTGATACCAAACTCTTTGTGAATCTATAGGATAGTTAGTAGTTCAGGTTTACTGACGGCACTCTCCTTAAAGTTCTGCCGCCAGTAGATGCTGCATTATTACAACATTGATGCCATATCAGGGCACATTGAAACAACGCCAAATGCAGGCTGCGCTCTCGGTAGAACCATCGGAGCATAAAGGTCCGCTTCGGTCATAAACGTCAGCATCAACTCCACCTGTTCAAGCATGGCCTTGTCACCTTCTGCCACATACAGACAACCAGGATAGCCATACACAGTTCGCTCACGTGTGTCGATAAAATAACGTCCCTCCCCCTTTGTCACCGTCTGCTGCCAATACTCACCCAGGCATTGCGCCAATACAGGCCCCGTACCCGCTTGCCCAGCAGAACAAAAGAATATCATTTGCAGGTAATAGCCTTTCATCCGACCATATCCTAGTTGCCAAATTGCGCCTACACAGTGTTCCAACCCAGGAATTGCTCGCACTCCATCCAACAATAGCTGGCAATCCTCTGTGATCCGTTTCAGTGAGATATCAGACTGTACATACGTCAGTTCTATACCAACCGCTACAAAGGACGGAGAATGACGGCAGATTTGCTCCAATGCCTGAAATGCCGCCAGTCGATTTTTCGTGCTTTCACGCTCCCAGTCGGCAACCATTTGTTGATGAGATGCTGAGCAGCGACCTTCAACAAGCCCGACGATAAACTGGAACGTTGCGGTATCTTTGAGATCGGTGGATATCGGCCTGTATTGCTCAGCCTGTTGACCTACCGCAGCAAACAGCCGTACATCGGGATTAAGCATCCGATGATCAAAGGCTGCAGGCAACACAGGTAATAAACGTACATATAACGCGCACAAATCATCTCCAGTATAGGGTGTTGACGCCAGGGTTGACTCCAACTTTCTCAACACCTGATGAAGTTCACTTAGGCGTTCATGATCGCCTGTGATTAGTCGAGTACATTTAGCCGCATGTTCATCTGTGTAGCTGGTTGACAACATAAGATGCAACTCATACTGACTCAGCATTGATGTAGACAATAATTTATTGATATTCATAGTTAATTCCTTGGCTAAATTAAAAGGTCAGATTGCTGTTAATAAGCTGACGGGGACGGCCACGCGGTGTGTCTGACAAAGAAGGTAATTCACCCTTGCCAAACGAGCGCCCATTTTCAGGCAAGGCCAGACGTATCCATTCATCAGCTTTGGTCAGGTAACGTACACCGCGTAATAACCCCTGCTGCATGCGGGAGTCGTTCCAGGAAACCATCCCTATCCCTAACTCGGTATATCGCTCTTTATGGGCATTACAGTTGAAATAACACCCACGTCCACCGGTGATGTGTTGTTTCCAGTATTCACCGATGTGTCTAGCCAACGTCACGTCTTGCCGTACCTTAGCGCCATCAAAGAAAAAGAACATATGGTAGTGATAACGCCTCTCCTTACCGAGCTCGAGTTTCCAAACGTACCCTACTAGGTGTTGAAAAAGTCGATTGGCTTTAGCATTACGAAAGAGTCGTTCACGGTCATCACACGCCTGTTGAGCAGTAACCGTTCGTTTTGCGTGCTCACCGTATGAAAGGTCAACGCGCACCACGAGCAGGCGGCTATAGCGCTCAAACAGCCGTACAACGTAGCGTTGAGCACTACGGGTATTTTTCACGCTTGCACGCTCAAACTTAGCCAGTGCCTTACGGTGCTGTGGAATCCGCACTGCAGCACGAAAATCTGCCAGGAACAGATTCAAGATTTCCGTCCTAAGAGGCTCTGTCCCTGCCAAGACCGAAGAAGGGTCAATAGGCTCAACCGCAAACAGGCAGTCAGCCAACCAGTTGAACCACTGGATTAACTGATTCAAAGTGCGACCGAAGTAAACTGAAGGCTGTTGTAGATGGAATTCCAGCGCCTTTAATAACTCTTTAGCTATCCCAGCCACGCGAGGAAATGCGCCTTGCGCCATAGGAATATAAGTCGTACTTTCAGCTAACTTCTGAACACGTTTAACTTGTTCGATGAGAGCATCCAGTTCATCATTATCTCTAAGTGCAGATAACGTATTGTAATCGCATGCACCTAACGTCTCATCATGAAATAATAAATTCGATTTATTAACCAATAACGTTGGTGACATCTCAGGTATAGGTGATTTACTTTTTAAGAATTCAGCCATAATTTATCATGTCTCTCCTACAGGCATAACTAGCCCACAGGAGAGCATGCTCCTAAATTAGTTTACGATAATAAAATAAAGCACAGTCAGTGTATGAATAGCTATCACAGGCAATAGCTACCCAGTCAACATTATTGCTAACAACGTTGCTATTACTTTACAAGTGATCGCCCAGATGTAGTGTTACTAGTGACAGGTATCGATTACTTCCCTGCTCCATTGGTATTATTTCACGACACTACTACTGATATATTAGAAGTATTTGTATATAATAAGAACCATTACACTACTGACTTCAACATTAAGCTATAGCCTGTGCTTTATTTCCCGTTGGTAGCTATAGACGCAACTTAACAGCGGCCGGACTATAGTAAGTTAGTGATCTGGGTTGAGGCTTTTGCTACGCAACCACGCAGTGCTTTGCGACCATTAATCCAGATGTTAATTTCATCTTCATCCCACCCAATAGCCCCCTTGCCATTGAGGCCAAGGCAAAACGGTTTGGGGAACGTCGGATCATAGTACTTCGACTTTGGGTTCAAACGGTTGCGAATCGAGGACACCGACATACCTACTTTTTTCGCAACGATTTCAATACGTAAAATATTAGGCATAAGAATAACTCTTTACGTTTCCAGGCATACTGACTACCTATGTTTATCAATCAACACTCAAGCATCAGCATTTGCCTACTTGAGCAGCTCAGGAAGCAACAGCCTAGCGATATGAGCATCCCTGCTCTTTCAGTTCGCATGGAGCGTTGCCTCATGTGTAAACAACAATAATATTTCACATAGGAGAATGTAATTACCAGCGGGGAAACTAAAGAGTGGGTGTATTTTTATACAGTGCATATCACAAGAGCTTAATCCATTTCTTATCATTATTTTTCAATGAACTAGACCCACCCCAACTCCTTTTAGGAGGCATTTTGCTAACTTTGCCTTTATCTTTTCGTTTGATCGTTTTCTCCGTTCTGTAACTTTTTACCGCAACTCTCAGCTCTTCCTCTGTCATGTCTGCAACCTCTGGGGTTGCCCGGACTCTGTGTATAAAGTCATCGAAAAAATCATAGGCTCGCCCCTTCCCTATACCTAGAAAAGTTTCAGCCTTACTTAAATAACGCTTCTTGAACGCCGAAGGATTGGCAAGGCTTTTATCCTTTTTTGAGTAATTATGAAGCTTCTTATCAAAATCTGAAATCCGGATAGTGACTTGGTTGTTAAATGCCCAGAGGTAGAGGTCCATCACAGCTAATGTATGATTATCGAAGATACTTAACAGGCTGATATCTGTGAAGAATGCCTTTTTATTCATATAAGCTTTAAACATACAGTCTGCGTATTTTTTACACTCATCAACATCTTGGCAGTCATGACATTCGTGACACTCATGGCATTCACAACACTCAATACAATGGCGACACTCATGATATTCTTTCCGCCAGAATCGCAATGATGATTTTATTGCACTTAGAATATCCTCATCGTTACTGCCAAGATTAATTGCAACAGATATGACCCCAGGAGATGGAATATTATGCGATGCTAAAACATCTCCTGCCTTGACCGAATCCATTGGACCATACCCTGCTTTAATAATCATTCCCGACATACGTTCGATCATCTGGAGATAACAAAGCTGAATATCCTCACCTTTTAAAAGCCTAGCGGCACCAGTCTGATATTCAATATATGCTAAACTTTTCTTCAGGGCGACCTTCTCTTTTGTATTTTTCTTCCTGAAGTGATCCACCTCCTGATTCGACCACTCTTCGCTACACTTATATAAACGAGGGTTACCATTAGTAATGCAGTTATATTGCTTATCAGAACTTATAAGTAACGATTGGTTTGCATGTAACCCATTTGCTTTGGCGGATTTTAAATTGACCATAAGCTCATATCTAGCCAGTATTTCATTGATCAACTCCCCCACTGTAATACCTTTGAAAACATCATAGTTTTTGATATCAAACCATCCAAGATCTTCAAACGTTGCTTTACGATTCATTTCCCCTCCCTGTGATAACAGCACTACAAGAAAAAACCAAGCTTCACCAACTCTACTCGCCCGGGCCCCGAATTCAATAATCATGCCTGGCAAGCTATTCAGTCAAGCGCACTCGCGCAGAACTGACATCTCAAACGGAAATTTTTGTTCCACATTATCTTTGAAGAAACTCTTACAGAGCAAAAACAACCCAGCAATTCCTTAGCGATAAGCGCTATTTTGCTACTTGTAGCAGAGTTGCCAGTGTCGCAGCCCTTATTTTTAGAAAAATATAGCTACAGTTTGTGGTGGGTGATGCTATAGACGCCACAGCGTTCAGTGCAAATATTGGGCTTTATCGATCGTTTATCCCACTGCGCCGCCTAATCCGATTCTTATTCGTCAGGCCAGCATTTTGCCTTAAATTTGCTTCATATCCCACCTCACGATGGGCTGCCTTACCGTTCGGCTAACACTTCCCTTGCCGAGTGCGTAGAGGGCTTTCACCTCCCAGTAACCTGTTTGACCACCCAAACCAACCAGGTTGTACTGACAACGCGTGACACTCCATACACTGCGCACCATAAAAAAAAGGCCTCTGCACTGAAGGCCTATTGAACACAATAACTAACTTCCTTGTTAGACAATGAGTGGGTGATGGAAATACTGCCCCGCATTTACGTAAGTTGTATTATTAGGGCCAATGCAAAAAGTGACTCGACCGGTATGCGCCAGGAGATCCAGCGCTGCGGCCAACTTTTCCTTATCGCGAAGCCCACTAGGCCCATTGCGGCGAATATCGTTTTTCTTCATGTACATGACATTTTTTTCTCGAAATTTTCTGTCAAGCCAAACTAAAAGCTCGCCAGCATCTCTGGTGTTCTGCAAACATTCCGCTTTAGGAGAAAACATGCGTAACGCCTGGTAGGCATACCACTGGCAAATATCGAAAGCCGCATCTACTTTTGTTCTCGAAATCTCACCCTCACCTTCTGTTACATACTGAATCAATGCCGCGATACGAGCGATGTTGTTGGCCATTTTTGACGCTATATCGCTGATGCTGTGATAAGTCCCCCCCGGCCGGATCTGATGTTCAATATGGTTGGCATACTCCATCCAACGCACTTGTGCTTCACGGGAAAAACAAAGTATCTTGCGTGGCTGACCATTGACATGGCTTTCTAACAATTCACTAATACGTGCATGGAAACGGTCCAAACCGTCTCGGTGCATATAACGGCCATCGATAACGCGATAACCTTTTGTAGAAGTGGACTCATCAACCTCCACAGACAGGCAACGGGCATTGAATCCACTGCCACGAGGCACGTCCCCTTGGCGCCGTAAAAAACGCTCATGAACCGCTCTCTGCACCTGCACTGAAAACGTCAAACGCCCCTCCGTGATTCGGATACTGGTGGTCGTTTTACGATCAATCGACATTGACCCCCCATCCCAGAATTGGTTAAGCGAGCTCAGATCCTGCATGACACCACGATCTAGGATTGTCCCCCCCTCATCAGCAATCAGCCCTACACTGCGGCCCACGCCGTCCATATCTGCCAGCAATGCCTGCGGCGTGGTGTTGCTGTACAGTAGCTTGCGTAAACACGGACGTTGGGGTTCACGAGCTTTATGTTCCAGGAGTTGCAACTCTTCAGCGTCTGTTGGCTCATTGCGCTTCGTTTTACGCTTGATCATGTTGAAATAAGCTGACTGTTTCGTACTCCATATCTGATGGCGAGCCTCATAGTTCCTTTGAAGTGCGACATGAGCCTCCGACATAGCAAGATCAAAAGCGTGGAATGGTGCCATAATCTCATCATCAACGCTGGATTTACGCTCTCCCGATTCAGCAATAGCGTAGGTGTACAATGACGTCGGATGGACCAACCCCTCAATCGGGCTGACGTCTATATGGCCTTGGCAGGCCAAAGAAATAGCCGCCAGTAACGTATTGGCGATCAACCCTTCTGGAGCCTGAGTTTTATTACTAACGTTATGGAAAGTTTTGTACAGCAACTCAGGTAACGCATAGCTGGGGAAAGGATACTGCATTAGCGGGAACATACTTGGTTGCCAGTTAACAGGTGTATAGCTCATGATATTATTTCTCTTGATTGAACGTAATGTCATCCCACAAAGTGCCACAACGGGGAGTAAGCAATGAGATTTGACAAATCATTGCAGGTAGATACTTCTCTGCAATGGACCATAAAAGACAATAAAAAATCGGCAAACGTTCCATTTGATAATATGAAACATCTTACTGTTATAATTAATTCGCATTGCATTATATTGAACAATATTGAAATCGGTCGACTTGCGTTCCTATGCACGATACGGTGCCGCAAGTATGAGAGAGTATTAATCGCGATAATTTCGTTTATCGATAAGCCGCTAGCCAAAACAAAGCGGGAGCAACAAAGTTATTCTTAATCTCACACACCAATTAGGTCAAGGCGTATTTCTCTTCTAATTCACTATTGGGGCGCATTGCGTTCTATTGTGCAAATATTTTCTCACCAGCTCTTGTTTTAATATCCGACTGCTACTCATTCACTATTTTTTGAATGTTCTCTACCAAACGTAGAAACGGGAAACACATTTTTAATTTTTTAGAGTATCGGGGTATCGGGGTATCG
>NZ_AYMQ01000189.1 GCF_000633355.1 Serratia sp. H1w | reverse complement strand
GTGCCGTCATCCGTCTGCAGCGTGCCAACTATGACCGCGTTAACCCGGCCTCCCTGCCCGGTCACGGACATATTCGCAATGAGAAACAGTGGAAACGCTACCTGCAGGCGCAATATCAGCGCCACTGGAAGGTCCACTTCGCCAAAAAGACCCGCGGTGCCTGGCGCAGCGTGAAATACCTGGGCCGCTATCTGAAACGCCCGGCGGTGGCGGCATCGCAGCTCCGTCATTACCGTG
>NZ_AYMQ01000188.1 GCF_000633355.1 Serratia sp. H1w | reverse complement strand
AGTATTAGTTGACCACTACAATGGAAGAAGTTGAACCCATGGTTCTCCTAAAGGTTATCCGTCTATATGAGGACCGTGGCGCAATGGAGCGAGCAGACAAGGCTAGGCGACGCTGTGGCGAGGTTTTCAGGTACGCCATAGTAACGGGCCGGGCAAAGTACAATCCAGCTCCTGACCTCGTTGACGCGCTTAAGGGTTATCGCAAAAAGAACTATCCATTCTTGCCAATGGAGCAAATCTACGATTTCAACAAAGCCTTAGTTGGCTATGGCGGCAGCATCATTTCAAAGGTCGCTACGCAGGTATTACAGTACACAGCCCTACGCACTATCGAATTGAGGACGCTGGCATGGGAAAACATCGACTTTGAGAACATGATGATCTCCGTTGACCCGTCAGTAATGAAGGGCCGCAGGCTTCATGTGGTTCCAATGTCAAAGCAGGTCGCTGAATTATTACGTGGGCTACAGCCGATCACCGGCCAGTACAAGTACGTTTTTGTTGGAAGGAACGACAAGAATAAGACCATAAGCGAAAACACGATCCTCGGTGTCATTCGCAGGATAGGATATGAAGGCAGGACGTGCGGCCACGGCTTCCGGCATCAGTTCAGCACCGTTCTGAATGAAAAGCATTGGAACAGCGATGCGATAGAAGCGCAGATTGCGCACGTTAACGGCGGGGGAACTCGCGGGATATATAACCATGCTGTCTATCTAGACACCAGGCGCGAGATGATGCAGTGGTGGGCTGATTGGATAGATGGCAGCGTGGCTTAACTGGAGCAACACATGCGCAAGATGAGAGCTTCAGGAATGGCAATCTTCTTCATGAACGAAAACGAGGCATACCCAACCCCCGATCGTGACGCCGGTGCATCATTCTGCGTGTGGCATGACGAGGAAGATCGGTACTGGCTGGATGTGCATTATCAAAGAGAGTGGCGCAGAGCAAGCCCCGAACCATTCTCAGACTTTGAAGAAGTTTTTGAGGCAGTGAAAGATTACGACTACGCGATACCGATGAAGAGGTGAATGACGCGCTTTTATATTCGCATAATAAAAGCGCATCAATGATTAGCAACTTACAAGTTTCAACGAATGTATCGTAAATTTTTCACCGTTACCTATGTTGTCGGCATTGAAACGCAGGCGCAGGTAAAAGGCGCTCTTTGGTGTCGCCCACATCGTCCCCGAACTGCCTCGCTGATTAGCTGCACCTATAGGGATCGACGTATTGCCGTTGACTGAATGGTCCGTGATCAACCCCACCGTCGAAAGAACATTGTTACCCGCACTTCTTGCCAACTGGTTACAGATAAGTTTTTGCACAAACACCGGGCTTAGGACGGAGGCATTCGAGCCAAACCATTCAACACCGATATTCGTGTGGCCGGTGATTGGAATGAAGAAATCCAACCCCTTACTACCACCTGAGTTGACAGAAGAGGTGAGCGTGATAGAACCGTCAGCGTTGATCACTGATGAAAGCCCCGTTCCGGTTACGACATACTCAACTGACGATACTCCTGGAGCGACTAACGATCCGTCAGCATCGTAAAGCGCCATAGCCTTGGCTGCTTCGTTCGTCAGGTTAACTGTCGCTACCGATGTAAAACT
>NZ_AYMQ01000187.1 GCF_000633355.1 Serratia sp. H1w | reverse complement strand
GCCACCAGCAACGCGCCGATCAGGCTGTATTTTGTTAACGGTGTCATGCCCCCTCCTGGAACAAGATAACGAGGCCGAACTTCACCGCTAATTCATACTCAGCTTTTGCACCTTGACTGCTTTGCCATTCGGCCAACATGAACACCCGATCGGCGCATTGGAGCATTGCCACGCACACGCGCATGTAATCCGCTTCCGAAAGCCCACCGGGTAACACCGCCGGGTTTAGTGGTATATGGCCAGCTAATGCGATTTCCTCGGCGGCTTTGAAAAACTCGTAGCGGTTAAATCCGTCTATGCCGGTCATCGGCCCTGCGATGTAAACTTTCATGCCGGATAATCCTTGAACGGTAGCTGGAAATGAGGCCCGTCTTTAAGCGTCGTCCAGTTGCCGCCCCACTCCACCGGGATTTTTAGCTCGTCGCTGGCTTGCTTGAATGCTGCGGCGATCTGGCGGTAATAGGCCATGTCCCACGACACCACGTTGCCTGGCAGCGCTACAACGTCGAGAGCATGCCCCGTTAGGTGGCGACTTCTCAGCGTTTGGCTTTTTCCTTCACGCAACAAATAGCGCTGGCGGGCCATAGAGCGAAGCCCTTCGGTAATGCGAAAATCAACGGGGGATAGCAACAGCGCGCGGCGGGCCACTTTCACCAGATCGGGGTGTACGCCGAGCAGGTTCTTTTCACTCGTTGAGCCAAAAATAAATTTGTCTGTCATTTCACTACCCCTGTTTTTCTATCGGCTAGATCCTTTATCCGGCTGCCGAAATACTTGGTACCGAGGTACCCGATAAAGACGCTGGCCAGGTAGGCCCAGTCAGTGCCGACGCCAATCAGCGATAGGCCGTCTTTGATAAACCAACCGAATATCGAGCACATCAGCGCATCAAAGAGGGATTTCCAGCTACCATCCCCCTCGTACTTGCCGCGCAGATAGGCCATTGCGCCAGCCAGCAACGCGGCGATCCCCTGCTCTTTTATGGATACAATCCATGCAATAATTGCCGCCCAGACATCTGGGTTACTTTTATGCATCTGCATATGTCCTTACCCCGCTGGGCGTCAGAAATGA
>NZ_AYMQ01000186.1 GCF_000633355.1 Serratia sp. H1w | reverse complement strand
GGTGGAAAGGACTTCGGCTGCGTAGCAGACGAGCTCACGCCGTAGGCGTGCTACCGTTCCGATGATATTCCTGTCAGACTGCTGCTCGCTATGGCGATAAACCCCGTAATGGTATACGGGGTTTTCTTCGTCAGGCGGCCACCTGAAACTGCCGTTTATCCGTAGGGTCAGGCTGGTTTACGGAAGCTGATATTATCTTCAATGACGGCGTTAGGCCCGATAGGCACCTTGTTGGGGTTATTCAGGTTCAATCCATGGAAGGTGATTTTGTCTTGCCAGACCTTGCGCAGGAAATCTTCGAACACCTGAATAGTGAGCTGCTCGCCAGGGCAACGGCGATAGCTGAAGCCAAAGGGAGCGAAACCTGCATAATCACAAACCGGTTTGGCCAGCCCTTCAACTACGCCAAAGACGGTACCGAAACCGCTGTTAGTCACACTCACCTTGCGGCCATCTTTGACTTCCAGCGTCGTGATATCAAACGGACAGCGGGCAAGGCCGAGTTGTTTGCTTTTCTCTTCGGTGATATCCGCGCTGGTAGGAACATAGAGGTAACGCTCTGGTTCGAATTGCTGAG
Organism: Serratia sp. H1w; assembly: GCF_000633355.1. Lineage (GTDB taxonomy): Bacteria > Pseudomonadota > Gammaproteobacteria > Enterobacterales > Enterobacteriaceae > Chania. The sequence goes on along the minus strand of NZ_AYMQ01000186.1, from coordinate 1,483 downwards.
GGTTTTTCCAATGCACAGGACTAAGGCTGGTGCTGGTATGCGGTGTGCTGATATAACTGTTGCGCTCAAAAGGCAGGCCAAAACGTGCGTGCGGAGAAGCGCCATAAGCCGTCGTGCGGGCATCTTCTATGCTGGAGATACTGCCACCGTTGGGCGAAATAGTACGGAACAACTCCATAACAAACAGTTCCAGCGGTGTAAAGGGTGCCCCATTGGCGTTATCATAATCACCTGACATGGTTTTTTTAAATGCGCTGCGTACTTCAGCATTGCCGTCATTCTCACTCAGTCGTGACATGATGCCGAAGAGGGTATTTCCCCATTGGCTGAAGGCAACAAAGTTGTGGAAGCATTCAAAAACAATATCTTTTTTGCTGAAGTGTTGTCCATCTCCGGCATTTTTCAGCCAATACCAAGCCATTGTTTTTTCTGCATCCGGCGTGCGCCCAACAGAGATATCATCGAGACGTTCATCAATCCACGCTTTAAGAAAATTAAGCTGTTTACGTACCGTCATATAGTTTTCATAAACGATCGGTAACAGGGGATCACGGTAGGCCAGTACGGTGTTGAAGGCTTCGCCTATTTGTCTGACCTCTTTAGGGATTTTATCCCCTTTAACGCCAAGATGCAGATCCCAATAGATGTCAAAATAATAATCAAGGTAATGCCGCATAAAGGGTTTATCGGCATATTTGGGAGCCATCAGCATATTGAAGAAAGAGACGACTTTATCGCCATACATGGGGCGATAGAGGTCTGGGGTGACGGCAGAAAAATAAATACGCTTACGCAGATTATTTTCACCACGTTTTTCAAGCCCTTGTAGAAAAACAGTAACGCCTTCTTCCGGTGTTGGTTGCCAATCTGAGTAGATCAATCCCCAAAGATCATAGGGCAATGCATTTTCTTTACTGAAATTGAGGTCAATCATTGGCAATAAAGGCCGCTCACCTTCATAAAAGCTGGTAAGAAAGAAAGGAATAACCGCTTTCTCGACATAAACCGGGTCAAAGTTGGCGGGGATAGTGGCTCGAAAGCGTGTCAGGGCATCGGCTAGGTGAGTGGGCATTGAGGATGTAGCATCTTTTGCCTGGCCCGCGGCGGCCATTACCTTTGGTGTTGTTGTGCCGGCTGCCGCCCCCAAAATCGCTGCTCCTTTCAAAAACGTACGTCTTTCCATACAATTACTCCTCTACATTGCTATGTGATGAAGTTATTTGAACGAAATAGGGAAACTAAGGAGTAAAGAATGAGCCATCCTTGCCCTATTTAGTGGTTTTATTAATATATTCATTTAAAATCAGCTTATTAATAGAAATCTTGACAAGCAACTACATGAAAGAAAGTGACTACAAAAAGAATAGTCTATGAATGGGATACGTCCACTCAAATTGCCGTGTCGTGTAGTGGTCAACTAATACTGGCCACCGCATTGGACTGTAAGTAGTACAGTCGCTCTATAGTGGCACACTGATACTGG
>NZ_AYMQ01000185.1 GCF_000633355.1 Serratia sp. H1w | reverse complement strand
CACATTGAATACATGACCCAATCTTAACCACAGTCGGGACTGAGAAACTGGCCCAAGCCATAATTACAGAGGTGCCAGTACGGATTACCTCAATTGCAGTAGGTGATGGGGCTGGACAAAATTACTTGCCAACCGCTGACCAGACACAGCTAAGACGTGAGACCTGGCGCGGTGATATTAATGATTTACGTAGCGCAGATGATGCAACTAACCATGTTTTAGCTGAAGGTGTTGTCCCTGCCGATACTGGCGGATGGGTTGTTAGAGAAATTGGATTGTTTGATGGTGACGGCGATCTCATAGCCATCAGTAATTACCCTGACACGATTAAACCGTTACCAGCATCTGGCTCAGGGAAACAGCTTTACATTCAAGTGCATCTCGTGGTTGATAACGTTGCCGCACTAGAGTTGATTGTTAATGATGATATTGTCTTGGCCAGCAGGAAGTATGTTGACGATGAAATCATTAAAATCACGTTAAAGTTTTCGGCACCTGATGGTTTAAAGTATATCGGACGGTGTGAAAACATTGCGAAACTTAGAACCATCACACCTACTATTGACGGTCAAAAAATAGATGTTGCCGCACATACAAACGACAATGACAAAGGGGATGGATACTTTTATTATGATGCATCCGATACCGTAACTGATGATGATGACGGTTTTACATGCGTTGTATTATCTAACGGTATGCGTTGGAAAAGAAAAGTTTTACATGACCTTTATGTTGAATGGTCTGGTATAGACACCACGGGACAAAGTGATATGACAACCAGATTTCAACAACTTCTGGATATCACAGCCAAATTCAGCACAACCGCAAATGGTGTAACAACGAAAGCCGTGTTACATTTAAACGGCAATATTAAAGTGTCGGCCTCGAGAATTATTGATGCCAGCAAAGTGGCCCTGCAAGGGCCAGGGACAATCTATGTTGACCCTGCTGGTGTTTATTTGACGGGTTATGCATTTATGTTGACCAGCTCAACCGACACATCGCTGGTTTCATACTCAAACAAAACCACACCTGTATTTAGAGACATGATGTTTGCATCTGAGGGTAGAACCGTAAATTTATTTTATGGTGTGAATAATACAGGTAATGCAAACAATAATCCTGCAGCTTTGCAAACCGTGTTTAACTGCCATTTTAAAGGGTTCGATACGGTCTACTCGAACGGAACGGGAGGATGGGGATGGGGATGGTCATGGTACGCAAGTGGGTGCAATAGTTGTAATCATTGGATGCATATTACATCACAACCCGATACTTATGAGCGATTTTCATTCGACAGCTGTATTTTTCAAAACGGTGGTTACGCTTTCGTTCTCGACAACCCAGACGGGAAAATATATTGACATAAAGGCTCAATGGATTATTGTGAGGGTGCAGCGATAATTACACGTGGTTTTATTGAAATTAACTCACACATTGAGTTTTCATATCGCACATTGCCCTTTATCGACTTTCGTGGTGCGAATGCTCATGCGATTGTGAGTGGTCTTGCCGCAATTAGATTAAACACGACGACAAAATATAATCTTTTTAAGCAATTTGCACCTAACCAAGTTACCCTTAGGAATATCGATATTATTTCTGATGGTATTAATATATCATCATGCATACTTTCAAATATGCCCTATTTGAAAACAAACGTTAATTTTACAAATGATGCAGCCAGAGCAATAGCACTTTATGATGCAGATGGCTCTCTTGTTGCACCTGGTGTTTCCTCAGTTGAGTATGTGGTCACAGGCACAGGGCTGTCAGCATCAATTAATGGGGATGGTTCGATTACATGTACATCAAGTTTGCCTCCAGGGGGTAGTAAAGGATTGGATTTTTTCATCCCTATTGTCGGGCACACCCAAATAGGGATTGAATGGTTTGCTTCTAATTCGTCAATACTAAGTCATGTTTTTGTACAAAAACTTATCTGTAACCAAGTGGCACGCAGTGCCGGAGTAGGGCAAGCCACGCCAGTGGGGTTGATTAAGGATAATTCAGCAAGCGGCACAACCAGCATTCCTACGGGAGCGTCGAATGTTCGTGGTAGTTCTGGCACCATTTGGCCAACGCCTAAAAGTGCGTTTTATCTCCGGTTAAGATTTAACGCTGACAACATTGGCGTCGGTGATACGTTTACCATCCATTCACTGAAACTCGTGAGCTGTTGATTTTATGATAAAACCTAATGATTTTGTTAAATGCATAACCAACATCAGCGCCCCTTCGCTTATCGAAGGCCAACATTATCGAGTTGTGATGGTGACTGATGACAACGAATTCATCCAGATTGAAGGAGACCCAGAATTATACTGCACATGGAGATTTTCTGAGCTTGATTAGTGGTGTGTTGCGTAATATTCCGGACTGTCCAATATAAGTGCATTTCTCGCTTGTTCTCAGTCCGAAATTATGCGCGAATCAGTCCGAAATTTTCCGCCGCGCTACATGGCATAGCTCAGCAGTGGCATATTCATAAACGACAGCGGCATCGTTGCCGTCCACGCTCCGGTCGAGTTAACGGAACGCTCGTGGAAGCCGCGTGGCATACGGTAATAGTCAAAGAACTCTTTCAGTACCGGATGCGGATTTGCCGGGAGCGTTTCTGGCAGAATGCGCCCGCCCGCACTGACCTTGCCGTTACTATCGACGTTAATATCATGGCCACCGTGTGCAAACGTTCCACTCTGCGCATCCTTCCAGCGCTGTTCATTCAGATATTGCAGTACGGCACGACGGTCGGCGGTTGAATAACGGTCTTTGCCATCACCCACGCCATGTCCCATCGCCCGGCTCATGTCGTACATCACACTGGTGGCCACCGCTTTGACGCGGGTATCCATTGCGGCGTCATTTATCGCCATGCCGCCCCAACCGCAAATGCCGAGCAGCCCGATACGGTTGCGATCCACCTCTTTTTGCAGACCTAAGAAATCGACTGCTGCGCTGAAATCCTCAGTATTGATATCCGGCGAGGCGACGTTACGCGGATAACCCCCGCTTTCTCCCGTATAAGAAGGGTCAAACGCCAGAGTAATAAATCCCTGCTCCGCCAGAGTCTGCGCATACAGACCGCTGGACTGCTCCTTCACCGCGCCAAAAGGACCGCTGATGGCAATCGCCGCCAGCTTGCGATCGCCACGATCTTTGGGAAGGTAAAGATCGCCGACTAAGGTGATCCCATAGCGATTCTGAAACGAGACTTTACGATGATCGACTTTCTGGCTCTCGGCGAAGGTCTTATCCCATTTATCGATCATGGAAACAGGGGCATTCGGATTGATTGAATCAGCATAACTCATTGTCGTGACTCCAGTTAATGATGCGAACAGCAGCATGGCAGGCATCGCGATTTTTAGCGTTTTGGTGAAAGCTTTCATAAAAAACCCCCATGAAAAACAAGAGAGTGTGACAGGTTGCCTACGGACAACGCTGCTGTACTTGGTTTTGATGGGCTTATTATAATTAGCAGAATTAGTGCTGATTAGAGGGTTATAACTGCTAAGATTAATACCATAATGTTATGAATTAATGCTGAGACTGGCGTAGTACGTGGGGGAATAAACCGATGGCGAAAAGGGAGAACTACAACGAGCTTTACCTGTTTATGCAGGTGGTACGGGAAGGCAGTTTTACCGCCGCGGCTCAGAGGCTGGGGCTTGCTCAATCGGGGATCAGCCGTTCTGTTCGTGAGCTTGAAGAAAGATTGGGTGTCCAGTTGCTGGTGCGCACCACGCGTAAGCTGTCACTAACCCAAGCGGGCGAGCAACTCTACTGTCAATACCGATTGAATT
>NZ_AYMQ01000184.1 GCF_000633355.1 Serratia sp. H1w | reverse complement strand
GATGTCAGTTCTTCTACCGGGTTCAATATTCAACTGAATGATTGTGATTCCACCGTTTCTAGCAAGGCATCTGTTGCATTCACCGGCACCGCGGTAAACGCTACCTATCCTACTGCGCTGGCCCTGCAAGGCTCTGCAGCGGGTAACGCAAGCAACGTTGGTGTTCAGATCCTTGATCGCGCCGGTACAGCACTGGCAGTTGATGGCGCTACCTTCAGTGCGGCTACTACGCTCTCTGATGGCACCGTGGTTGTTCCATTCCAGGCTCGTTATATCGCAACTGGCGCAGC
>NZ_AYMQ01000183.1 GCF_000633355.1 Serratia sp. H1w | reverse complement strand
TGCCTGACTGCGACTGGCAGCATATCACCTTCACCATGCCGCACTTGCTGTGGCCGTTCTTCAATAGCAACTGACCGCTGCTCAACGACCTTTTTCGCTGCGCCACCCGCGCCATGCTCAGGCACGCGCGCAAGCTGGGCATCGAGGTCGGCATTTTCTGTGCGCTACACACCTACGGACGCCAGCTCAATCAGCATCCGCATATCCACGTCTCAATTACCCGTGGCGGCCTTGATATCAAACACGGGGTCTGGCGTGACCTGTTCTTCAAAAAACAGCAGGTCGAAGAAATCTGGCGCGGTGCCGTCATCCGTCTGCTGCG
>NZ_AYMQ01000182.1 GCF_000633355.1 Serratia sp. H1w | reverse complement strand
GATGAACACGTCAGTGGAAAACGAACGGTTCTGGCGCGATTGCGGGCGCTGGGCGCACAGTTACAACGAAAGTTGTGACAATACTTTGCTGTGATTGGGCGAAAAGCTGTCTATCAAGCTGATGCCGCGTATGCTTTGACAACGCATCAGTGTAGTGGATTTTTCTGTTGACAGCGGCGTATCGGGCCTCAGCACAGAAGAATCATTGATAAAATAGGAGGTATCTAGATAATTCGGTTTTATCACCAGTGGCGTATGTATCGGGGTACAGAGAACAGCTGGGAGCGTGTGTGGATGCTTCTTGCTAGCTAAACGTGCACTGGTTTTTTAGCGTTAAAGAAAACAATTAATATAATTAGTGCGATTATAATATTTTAATTACTGTTACAAGAAAATTCTTTGATTCTGTCTATGATCTAATCATCAGTGTATGACTAACGTTATCCCATTAATAACACATAACTTAATTGACACGGTGTCAGTAAGGAAAGCCATGACGAACTCAACAGCGAATAAATTGTCTTTGGGATCCCTCACCGCGTTGGTCGTAGGTTCCATGATAGGGGCAGGTATATTTTCACTACCGGCCACCTTTGGACGCGCAACGGGGGGATTTGGTGCCATCATTGCCTGGTGTATTGCGGGCGGTGGGATGTTAATGCTGGCCTTTGTGTTTCAAACGCTGGCGCAACGTAAACCCGATCTCGATTCCGGCGTATTTATCTATGCCAAAGCCGGATTTGGTGATTATCTGGGATTTGCCTCTGCACTTGGCTTCTGGGCCGGGACCTGTATAGGTAACGTCTCTTACTTTGTGCTGATCAAATCCACCCTGGGGGCCTTCTTCCCGATATTTGGCGACGGTAATACTATTCCCGCGGTGTTGTTTGCCTCGGTCATTCTTTGGGGATTCCACATTCTGGTATTGCGCGGGGTTAAAAGCGCTGCGGCGATCAACACCATTGCCACCATCGCCAAAATCCTGCCGATCCTCATCTTTATCATTGTGCTGGTCTTTGCCTTCAAAAGTGACGTGTTTGCACTCAACTTTTGGGGAACACCAGAGACCGCAGCCTCTTTGGCTAGCGTGGGGGATTTATCTCATCTTAACGACTACG
>NZ_AYMQ01000181.1 GCF_000633355.1 Serratia sp. H1w | reverse complement strand
CTCAGCGATGGTGATATTTTTCCCGAAGGCTTTCTTCATCCCCTTTTGCAACATAAGCAGCTTCAGCGAGTTGCCGCCCTGCTCAAAGAAACTTCTGCGCCGATCTATCGTTTTACTCTCCAGGATATCCTCCCAGATCGCCACCATTACGGCTTCCGACTCATTTCCGCCATCATTCACCTCCACTACCGTGCTGTCATTCAGCGGCAGCGCGGCCAGTGCCTTACGATCCACTTTCCTGCTGCCCGACAGCGGAAACGCCGCCACCGCACGGTAGACTGATGGCAGCATATATTCTGGCAGACAGCCCTTCAGGAAGTCATACAGTTCCCACTCCCCCGCCGCTTCCCCGGCCGCGATGTAGTAGCAGGCCAGCCGCGTTTCGCTGCCCTGCGTCACCGGAACCACCACGCTGCGGCTCACTTTTGCGTGCTGTTCCAGTACCGACTCTATCTCGCTCACCTCTACCCGGTAGCCGTTGATTTTCAGCTGGAAGTCAATGCGCTCGACATATTCAATCATCCCGTCATGACCCCGCCGTACCCGATCACCCGTGCGGTACAAACGCTCTGAAGTAACAAACGGTGACGGAATAAAGCGTTCCGCCGTCAGCGCCGGCGCGTTGACGTAACCCGCTGCCACCCCGCTACCGCCGATATACAGCTCCCCCGGAATTCCCTTCGCCACCGGTTGCATATGGTCATCCAGCACGTACAGCCGGGTATTGGTGATGGCATCACCTATCGTCACGCTCCCCCGCGACGGGTCAATCCGCCACGACGCCGACCAGATGGTGGTCTCCGTCGGACCGTAACAGTTCCATGCCTCGCCCGTCCGTGCTGCCAGCACCTTCGCCAGCGTCAGCGTCAGCGCTTCGCCCCCGCACAACGCCTTCAGCCGCGGATTGCCTGCCCAACCGGCTTCTGCCAGCAGGTGCCACGTTGCCGGTGTCGCCTGCATCAGCGTCACCTGCGCCGTCTCACGCAGCAGCTCTTCGGCGTTGCGGGACTGCTCGCGGCTCAACAGCCGCAGTTCAGCACCGCACACCAGCGGCAGGAAGATCTCCAGTATCGAAATATCAAACGAGAACGGCGTCACGCCCAGCAGCCGGTCCTGCTCTGACACTGCCAGGCTCTCCGCGTAGTGCAGGATCAGGTTGGTCAGGCAACTGTGCGGCACTTCAACCCCCTTCGGCTTCCCGGTCGAACCGGAGGTGTAAATCATGTACGCCAGAGGATCGCCAGACACCGCACCGCTGGCAGGTTGTACTGCTCCCTCGCCATCCGTCGCGAGCAACTGCCCGCTGAACCACGCGGCCGCCTGCCCAGCCTGGGGGCCGGCAACGATGTATTCACAGCCGGCGTTCTCCACGATGTACGCCAGACGCGCCGCCGGGTAGGTGACATCCAGCGGCAGGTAGACCGCCCCCGCCTGCATAATCGCCACCACCGCCACAATCGCCAGTGGCGAACGGTCAAGGTACACCCCGACCACGCTGCCGCGTGTCACCCCCTGGGCCAGCAGGCAGCGGGACACCCGATCGGTCTCGCGCTGGAACGCCTCATAGCTCAACGACTCGTCGCCGAAGGAGACCGCGGTGCGCTGCGGATAGTTCCGCGCCGCCTGTTCAATCAGCTGGTAGACGGGGCAACTAATGTCGAAACTGGCCTCTGCCGGTTGCCCATCCCGCAGCTCCGGGTTCAACATTGGCAGGTGCGCCAACCCCGTGGCGGGCTGCGCCGTCGCGCCGTCCAGCAGCACGAGGAACTGCTCTACCAGGTTTTCCACGCTGCCACGGTCGAACAGATCGACGGCAAACTCCAGTGTGCCGACAATGCCACCGCTTTTTTCCAGCAGCGACAGGCCTAAGTTGAATTTTGCCGTGCCATCTACCCCGGCATCGCCACGCTCAAAGTCCAGCCACTCACAACCGAAATCGTCTTCGGTATGTGCCGCGGGATAGATATTAAAATCAAAGCTGGCCTGCACCAGCGGATTAAGATCCAGGCTGCGCGAGCCGGTGAAGCCTGCCGCAATTTCACTGAACTCCGTATCCTGGCGGCGCAGTGACTCCAGCACTTCCAGGCTCATCACATTGACCAGCTCAGCAAAGCTCATGCCGGCGGCCAGGGCTGGCCTCAACACCAGAGTGTTGACAAAGAAGCCCTGCACCTCGTCAAAATCACTGTTTTCACGCCCGGCGGAAAGCGTACCGATACCGAAATCCGTCTGGCCGGAATAGCGGTACAGCGTACAGGCCCAGGCACTGAGCAGGGTGACAAACACCGTACAACTGTTTTGCTGACTGAAGCGGCGCACCTGCTCTGTCAGCGCCCGGTTAATGTCGATGCGCACCGCATCCCCGTTATGGCTGGGCGACAGGGTATTTTTCGCTATCGGCAGCGACAGGCGCGGCAGATCTTTCAGCTTCTTCTGCCACCAGGCCAGGTTCTGCTGATGCTGTTCACCTGCCAGGCTGCGGCGCTGGAAGCTGACATAGTCAGA
>NZ_AYMQ01000180.1 GCF_000633355.1 Serratia sp. H1w | reverse complement strand
TACTAATTGGAGGCAGCACCATGTCGTAATGAAGACTACCAGTGACTACGATTTTACTCATGCTAGTATTCTCTTAAATCTCGGACCGCCTGCTGGGTTTTCATCAGATTCTTTTCGGCCTGCTTCAAATCCTTTTTCGCAATCGCCACAAACAGTGCATCCAGAATATTAAGCTGTGCAATGCGTGCCGCTGCGTTTTCCCCAAGCAAATGTGAGCCCTGTGAAGTTGAATTGAGAACCACATGCGCATTACGCGCTATGGGCGACTCGGCATAATTACTGATGGCAATCACCTTGGCACCGTTGCGCGCGGCCAGCTTGATCGGGTCGTTGACCGCGCGGGTGGCGCCGGAATGGCTGATTGCCACTACGGCATCATCATCAGATAGGATCGCGGCAGACATCAGCATGGTGTGGGCATCATCGTAGACCGTCGATTTAATCCCGATCTTGAGCAGCTTATGCGCCAGATCGCGGGCAACGGTGGCCGAACCACCGACGGCATAGAGATCGATGTGCCGAGCCTTGAACAGAATATCTGCGGCGCGGTTAAATTCAGAAACGTCCAGAATAGAGATGGTTTCCTCTATTGCCTGAATTGAGGTTCTGAATACCTTTTCCAGTAATTGCTCCGACGAGTCATCGGGCTCAATTTCGGCATGCAAACTTGCCACTTCAGAATAGTTATAATAAATCAAACTGCTTCTGAACTCTCTGAAACCAGAGAAGTTGAGTTTTTTAGCCAGCTTGACCACCATCCCCTCAGAAACTTTATTTTCCTGCGCAATCTCTTTTAATGAGGTTTGCTCGGATAAATCGGTTTTCGAGGTGATAGCGTCCACCACTTTTCTTTCCAGTGGCGTCAGTTGTGGCAATCTCATGCGAATTTGAGCGCCAATAGCTCGCGGATCCTGCTTCATTACTTGCCTCTTGTCGCTCGGTCAATCAACATGGCTATGATAATAATAAGGCCAGTGGCAAGCAATTGATAAAACGCCTGAATATTTAACAGTGTCAATCCGTTACGTAACGAACCCAGAATGATGGCACCGATCAGCGTGCCGATCACGCTGCCTTTGCCGCCCATCAAGGAGGCTCCACCTATGGCGGCGGCCGCGATGGCATCCAGTTCCCACAGATTGCCCATCGTCGGTTCGGCTGCGCCCAGGCGGCCAATCAGGATTAATGAGGCCAGCGAGGCCAACACGCCGGAAATCACAAACACCGTCACTTTGGTTCTTTTCACTGGCACACCGGCAACGCGGGCAGCTTCTTCGTTGCCACCAACGGCCAGAATATATTCCCCCAGCGGGGTTTTGTTCATCACCACCCACAGGATGATGGCGATGGTCACCACAATCACGATCGGGCTTGGCACGCCGAAAATTTCGCTGTTGATGAAATTACGGAACTCCATCGGGATCCCAAAGATGGGGTTACCGTTGGTGAAGATCAGCGCCATGGCTCGGAACAGCGAGAGGCCGCCCAAGGTGACAATGAAAGGCTGCAATCCGGCGTAGGCCACCAGCGTCCCGCTGAATACCCCACATAATGCGCCAACCCCCAAGGTTGCCATCACCGCCAGTGGGATCGGCACGCCAGCCACCATCAACGTAGCGCCCAGCACGGCAGATAACGCCGCCGTTGGCCCTACCGAAAGGTCGATGCCGCCGGAAATAATCACCAGCGTCATGCCCAGGGCGATAATGCCGTTGATTGACGACTGCTGTAAAATATTCAGCAGGTTAGGCACCGTTAAAAAACCCGGTGTGAGCAGCGAGAAGGTGACCACAATGATCAGTAAACCAATCAGTGTGCCCGCATCGCGCAGATTAAACTTGAATAGCGCCGCAGACGGCACTGTAGGCTGAATCTTACCCTGAGTCATCATAATGATAGCCTTAATAATAAATATAAGTCACAGAAGCCGTTGTTAATTCAGGTCGTTAATTGCATAACGAGCGATATTTTCTTCTGTAATATCGTCGCCCTTGAGTTCCCTGGTAATTTTCCCTTCGCGCATTACCAGCACCCGATCGGAGATACGAATGATTTCTGGCATTTCGGAAGAGACCACCACGATGGCTTTACCCATCTTGGCCAGTTTTTCGATTAAATTATAAATTTCGGCTTTGGCACCGATATCGATCCCGCGCGTAGGTTCATCAAATAGAAATACTTTATTATCTGCTGCGACCCAGCGGCCAATTATCACTTTCTGCTGGTTACCACCACTCAAGGTGCCGATGGGTTTTTCAATATTCAGCGGACGCAGGTTCAAGTCGGTCATGACCTCCAGAGCCAACTGGTTTAATTTTGCTTTTCTTAACCAGCCGTAGCGGGTGAAGTTGCTCATCGAGGGCAGCGCCATATTCATCTTTACCGCTCGCTCTTTAATGATGCCCTCTTTTTTACGGTCTTCCGGCACCAGACCGATACCGGCCTTGATGGCTGAACTGACATTGAGTTTCTTCACCGCAGCGCCTTCAACCCACACCTGGCCGCTGGTTTTGGTGTCGATCCCGGCGATCAGCTTCAGCAACTCAGTGCGGCCAGCGCCGACCAGACCGGCGATCCCCAGCACTTCCCCTGCCTGCACGCTAAAGCTGGCCGATAGCACGGCTTTGTCGCGCCCAAGGTGTTCTACACGCAGGATTTCCTTATCGGTGACAAAAGAGTGATGCTGTACTTTCTCAATCTTGCGTCCGACCATCTTGGTGACGATGGTTTCCTCCGTTTCGTCGCAGATATTGACTACGCCGACCTGTTTACCATCGCGTAGGATCGTGGCGCGATCGCAGACTTTAAAAATCTCGTTCATCTTATGCGAGACGTAAATCAGCGCGACGTTCATTGATTTCAGATCGGCGATCAGTTCGGCCAGCCGATCAAATTCCCTTGGCGTCAGGCTGGAAGTCGGCTCGTCCATCGCAATGATTTTGGCTTCATCCAGCAACGCTCGGGCAATTTCGACGATCTGCTGCTGGGAGACCTTCAGATTCTTGATCGGTTCGTTCGGGTCAATGGTGGGATCGAGCCGTTTCAGGATCGCCTTTGCCCGTGCGTACTGGGCTTTTTTGTCCACAAACAGGCCCTGGCACTGGGTCAGTGGCCTGCCAAGAAACATATTCTGCGCAACGGAGAGTTCGGGAACATGCTGCAATTCCTGATGGATCATGGCGATCCCCGCCTGGCGAGCGGAAAGCGGATTTTTCATCAGGATCGTCTGGCCCTCAACCTGGATTTCGCCGGAGTCCGCCGCCCGTACGCCAGAGAGAATGTTCAGCAGCGTCGATTTCCCTGCGCCGTTCTCGCCGATTAAGGCATGGACTTCCCCGTGCCTGACAGAAAAATCTACGTTTTGAACCGCAGCCGCACTGCCGTAGGTTTTATTGATGCCACGCATCGTTAAACAAAACTGTTCCATAAACCCTCCGTCGCCCGGCTTATTGCTGTACCAGCAGTTTGCGCAGTTGCTCGTTGTCTTTGGTTGAGAAAGCATCCGCGTTTTCTTTGGTGATCAAGGCTTGTGGGGTAGAAACTACGCGTGAAATTTTCTGCCCGTCGATCAAGCGCAGCATGACCTCCATCGCCACTTCACCGGTTAGCACCGGGAAGCTGTCTACCGTACCGGTCAACTCACCACGTTTGATGGACGCATAGGCATCGGAAATCCCGTCGGTGCCAAACACCGCGACCTGGTTGGTTTTACCCAGTGCGCGTACCGCTTCTACCACTCCGAGCGCCATGCCGTCGTTGTTGGCGTAGAAACCAACCATATCCGGGTGCTGTTGCAAGATGGTGGTGGCGGCGTTATAGGCATTTTCCCGGCTCCAGTTGGCCGGTACGCTGGCAACTACGGTGAACTTACCGTTGGCTCCGATGGTTTCCTTAAAGCCTTTGGTGCGCTGTGTTGCGGCATAAACGCCAGCCTGGCCTTCGATCACCGCGACTTTGCCACCTTCCGGATGATGCTGAATAAACCAGTTGGCAACCCGGACGCCGTTGTCTTTTTGCACGTTACCGACGTAATGGGCGGCGCTAGGCATGACGGCGTCGTTGACGTTAACCACCGGGATGCCTTTGCTTTTCGCCACTTCATAGGCGGGCTGCAGGTTGGCGTCGGTTTGCGGGGACACCAGCAGGCCATTAAAGCCCTGAGAAATCAGCGTTTCCGCGATCGATAGCTGGCCTAACTGATCGTCTTCATTGGCGGCGGCCTGATAGGCGACCATGAAGCCGTATTTTTTGGCCGTGGCTTGGTAGCCTTCCCCCAGGGAACGCCAGTATTCGTTGGTGAGGGTTTTGGATACGCCGCCAATCTTCAGCTTGCTGTCTACTGCCGGCATTGGGCCATACTTGGTGCTAAGCTCGGTCCAGTCGGTACGGTCGGGTTCGGTGTCAGACTGCAACGGCGGCAGATCGGCAGCATAAACACTGGTGCAAAACAGGGTAGAGGCGAGTACAGAGAGTAAGTGCTTTTTCATCATCTATCCTTGGTGCGGTTAGTTATTATTAGAGGCACCCGTTGGGCGCCCGGTTGCTGGTTCTATTTTGCCAGCATGATGTCATTAACAATTTGCTGCGAGGCGACGGCGTCCTGTTTGCTGATGGCGCTCAACAACGCTGGGTTATTGTCCAGCTGTTTGCACAGTTTCAACAGGCGGGTCACTGTCGCGATATTGGTTTCGGCTTCACGCACCGGATCCAGGCCGCTGGCGTCCGGGAAGGTGTCGAAATAGTAAGCCCCGGTATAGCCGTCACGCTGCATCTGCCAGAGAAACTCCAGCGTTGCCCGTGGATTGACCGAAGCCACCATCAGGCCATCGTCACGCTTGCCCCAGCCATCGTTCAGATCGAGACCCATCAAGCGAGAGCGGCGGGCGACCATGGCGGCGGCAAATGCCGGGATCTCATTGGCAAACAGCACGTGGGCAAAATCGAGCGTGATACCCAGGTTGGCGCAGCCAGCCTCTTCAACCGCCAGCAGGCAGGTGGTGACGTTGGGGAAGATGCTGTAAGCCCGTGGTTCATTGGGTTTGTATTCAATACTGACGTCGACATCTGGCGCATATTCGGCCACTTCACGCACCGCCGAGACGGCGTCTTCCCAGATTTTTTTGTAATCCGCCTGGAAGCAATAATCAAAACCGTCCTGGCCCATCCACAGGGTCATCAAGCTGGCGCCAAACTCACGGCCGGCGTCGATACCACGTTTGGTCAGTTCGATCGCCTGACGACGAATTTTGGCATCCGGGTTGGTGAAGGCTCCAATCTTGAATTCTGGCGCATCCCAGCGCATTTGCATGCCATTCACCGCCAGGCCAGCCGCTTCGATCTTCTGGCGCATGGTTTTGACATCTTGATTGATGTGCTGCGGATAGTTTAAATCCAGGTGGGTCAACCCTTTGACCGTTCCGGCACGCTCAATCATCTGCGATACAGAGGGTTTGCCTTGCTGCTCTGGCCAGTAAAGATTGGCTCCTGAGGCAAAGGAGTTCAAACGGGTGGCAAATTTAAGTTCTGACATGAAATGTCCTTGGTCAATGGTTATGTAATGTACTTTCCTTCTTCACGATAATTCGTAAAGTAGTATTCTTCTATCACTGGACGTTGACAACCGCAAGCTCATCTGGGGTTTTATTAATCACTTTGCGAGGTCATTCACGAAATTAAGCAACGGAGAGGCCTTGCCAGAACGGCAATGAGCAGGTGCGTGAGTGGGAGGTGCGGGACTGACAGGAATAGCAGAGGCAAATGCGGGATCAGGCAGGCCAGCGGGCTGGCCTGCACTTTACGTGGGTTACACCATCGGGCGGATGTAGTCCCATAGGCGTTCCCAGTTAATCAGCACCAATACCACGGTGGCGGCAAACAGAATAAACATGACCTTTGAGAACATGATATCAACACTCCTTGTTAATAAATTCGGGATTTTTCCCCTCGCCCTACGGGAGAGGGCTAGGGTGAAGGGCAATTTTCAGGCAGTGTACAGGGGCAGAACGAGGCGATATAGAGCCGGTAGATCATTTCAGAAAATACCAAGCATAAGGTTGAATTATAGACAGTTGGCGAGGGGCGGTAGTAGGGCAGAGATTTCCCTGCCCGAGTTTTAAAAGCGCGCTAATTCAGGATACCGTTTAGCACCAGCATGGTAATCATCCCACCCGCAGCCGGGATCAGTGTACGGCGGACGATCATAAACGGCGAGCACTCTCCGGCTTTGCTGACGGCAATAATCACCCCGGCCACCGGGGAAATCGATCTTCCCATACCCGCCATCAGCTGCATCGGCAGGATCATGCTGACAGCGCTTTCGCCAAACTTGGCGGCAATGCCAGGAGCCAGCCCCGAGAAGGAGAAAAACGCAGCCACGCCGGAACCGGTCAGTGCGGCAGTCACGCAGACCAGCAGGGCCATCACTATTGTCATACTGCCAAAACCAAAGCCCGCGGTCTGAACGGTGTGGATAATGAAATCAACGGCCCCGATAATCTGCAAGCCCTGGGCGAAAACGTCAGCGCACACCAGCAGGGAAACGATGCTGGTAAACATGGTTCCCATGCCTTTGAAAAATACCTGCACGCCCTTGCAAGCAACTTTGAAATCCCGCCTGACCAATAATTCGCAGAAAAATGCCAGTAGGGTGCCGATAATCATTGCCGTTACCACGTCAATCTTGATGCTGCTGACCACCAGCGGGCTGAAGACGATCACCAGTATCACCGGGAATACCGGCAGGAAGGCGTAGAATGCCGGCACCTTGGCTGCGTCTTCGCTGGCCTGCTGCTCTACTTGCTGCTGGGCGACGATATGCCCGTCCTTTGCGTCAAAATAGCGTGCGGTGAAGAAGATCAATACCGCGACCGCCAGCATCACGCCGGTCGCGACCGGCAGCTGATAGTGGGCAAAGTAGACCGCGGTTTCCATACCGGCATGTTTGGCTGCCAGGTTGGCAGTACCCACCGCCGGACCGAGATCCATAAACGCCGACATGCCGATCATTGAGGCGGCGGCGGCCTTACTGACCCCTAGCCGTACCAATACCGGGAAGAAAGTGACCAGCAGCAGCATCGCCAGGCCGGCCGCGCTGGAAATCGCTACGTGCAGCAACTGGGATAACACGTAGCCGATTGCCAGGATCAGATAAGGCGCCTTGATCATCTGCAAGGGTTTGATACACAGATTCACCATCGAGTTCGAGGCTTTGATGTGATCCATATAGTCGGCAAAGCCGCCCGCCGCCATAATGATCAAACCAATGCCCGCCACCTGAGTGGTCAAAGACTCTTTGACGAAGGCGAATATATCGCCGCCCACCCAGCCAATGGATTTTGCCTTGCCGTACAGGATCGACTGTTCTGGAAAGAAGACCGCCGTGATTAGCAGCAGACTCAGACCGGCCAATAGCAACACGGTCTGCGGCTGGTAGTTTTTGATAATAAACCAGGCCGCCAGTACGGTAACGATCATCCCGATGATAAATCCAGCCATCATTGCCCCCTTTATGCGTGTTTGGCGAAAAACTCATGCAATAGCTTGTTGTAATAGTCCGGAGCCTGGAAATAAGGCGCATGCCCCATTCCGGGCATCTCGATATGCTGGGTATAGGGCACCAACGCCAATAGGTCGGCTTTCAACTGCGGTTGTACTACCGCGTCTTTTTCGCCCGTGAGGATCAACGTTGGCATCTTGAGCTGCGGTAATAGCGGGCGGTTGTCGGCTAGTTGCAACATGCGAGTGGCACGCCTCAGTCCTTCCAGGTTGGTGCCTGCGGCAATCTCTGCCGCGTAGTTCAGCACCGCAGCGGGCACCTCGGGGAACGGCAGCAGATCCCGTGCGCGGTTTCTGCCATAGGCTTCGCGGCCAATTTCGGCCAGCTCTTGCAGCCGCTTCTCCAGCTTCTCCGAGCTTGGCGCGGTCTCAGGTGCGCCATAGCCGGGATGAGTGCAAGACAGCACCAGGTTTTTTACCCGCTCGGGATGGAGAGCGGCATAGCGGCTGGCAACGGTACCGCCCATGGAGTGCCCGACCAGGGAGACTTTCTCTGAGCCACAGTGTTGCACCCATTCATGCAGCATCTGCACGAAAGCGTCGATCTCGGCGGGAACCAGCGCAGAGTCGGCATAGCCCGGAGCATCCCAGGCCATGACGTGGTAGTGAGAAGCAAAGGCGGCAAACTGGAATGGCCAGGCTTTGGCGCTGCCCAGAATTCCGTGTAAAAAGATCAGCGTTTCACCTTCACCCGTGGCGCGGAAAGACAAATTCCCCTGTGAGGTACGCAGAATTTGCTGTTCAGGGCAATCAGGAATGACGCTGTTTTCACTGCTCATGATAAAGCCTCTTTTTATGCAATAGGTGTCCGTCACGGCGTTGTCGACGCCGTTGATGATCAATAAAAATAAACTTAGGGGAGGTGTGAACGTAATATTATTTATTAAATACGTTAAACGCCTCAAATAACGATTCCATAACGTGGAAATTATCGTTTAGCTCATGGCTCTTCACTTCGCCCATAAAATTAACCAGGGCTTCAATCAGCACGAACCCGGCACTACGGCTACTGAACAGCCCGCTGTGCTGGCTCTCCATCAGCAACATCGCACTGGCGAAGTGGCTGAACGGGTTGACCGCTTTATCGGTGATGACGATGGTGTCCCCGCGGTTTTGGTAGAACCACTTGATCAGCCGGGTTGTCACGCTGGAAAAGCGGTAATAAGAGATCGCCAACAGTACATCGCCTTTTCTCGAGTCGATTAATTTATGCGGCAAGTTGGCAATATTGGCATCCAGCAACACAATATCTTTCTTTATATAGCGGCCAAGCAAATAAAAATATTCGGCCAAGGAGTGCGCCGTTGCGCTGCCAATCACATAAAGCCTTTTTTCCGGATCGCAGATTAACGCGATGGTTTTTTCCAAATCCTGCCGATTGATATTTTTTAGCGTATTGTTGATATTCTCGGTGATCTCGTTGCAGTGTTTTCCAATGTATTCAATGCCGTTTTTTTTGTCCTTGCTGTTGTCGAAACGTTCGATGGGGGAGATGTTTCTGCGTTGCTCCGGTTCGATGGTTGACTCTTTGAAGTCACGAAAACCCGTAAAGCCAAGCTTCATCATAAATCGCCCCAAGGTCGACTTGGCTATGTTGATCTCATGGCAAACATCAATCACTTTGCTGTAGGGGATCGATTCAAAATGCTTGTCAAAATAGTCGATAATGCGCCGATCCGTGTCGGTCAGATTATCAATGCCGGCAATACGTTGAGAGAATTCCGCTCTGTTCATGTCCGTTTTCCCCTCTACGTCATTTCATCCTTCATTAATAACAAAACCCAAGGGAGAAAAAAGGGGAATCAAAAATTCCCTTGTCAGAAGTGTGTGTCATCTCTCATTCCTTTCCGACTCGCGCTACTGCCCACCCAGGCAGCAGCGCGTGCTCCGCGAGTTACGGCTTGACCTTGAAGTCACCGTGTTGCTCAAACCAGGCAAATTGCTCGGCACCGTAGGCAGACATTTTCGAGCCGCTATGCCCTACGTCGGGCAGGATGGTAAAGCGCCAGTTGAAGTCGACCTTATAGCGTTTGGCTTTCTGTTGAGCCGTCAGGAAATAGTTTTGTGCCCGGGTTAACCGGCTATCCCCCTGAGCCATGGCTTCATAAGAACGACGCAGTAAAGGATGATAGGGGTCGTTATCTTTTTCACCAACGGTGATCAACACCGGTTTGGCAAAATAGTCGGCTAGCTGCTTTTGCGTCACTTTTACCGGCGCTTTGTCCAAACCATATGGCCAGAGGTTTTCCACATCTGGCATGGTCCACCATCCTGCTGCCGCACAGATGGCGGCTTTGACGTTAGCTTCTGGTACCAAGGTCAGCATGCGGTGAACAAATTGGCAGCCAGCGCTGTTACCAAATAAATAATAGTTCTCTTGTTTGGTAATTCCTTGTTTTTGCAGATCGGCAAACAGGTCATCAATGACCGTGAAGGCCCATTCTCCTTTGGGGTTGGCCTGGTGGGTTTTGGCATTTTCTATATTGCCGAGGTTATAACCGTCATTGCCGGGGTAATCGGCTTCGGAGAACAGTGGGGCGATGACGATAAGCCGGTTTTTCTTGGCATTTTCTACCCAGGAGTCGCGATACTCGGCGGCATTACGATTCAGGCCGGTCAGGACAAACACTACCGGAGTGTTGGCATCGGCACCGGGAGGTTGATAGCTGAAGACTTCCATCTTCTTGCCGGTTTGTGGCACGGTGAAATCGAAGCTGCCACTCTCTTTGGGCAGTGCGGCTGCGTGGCTGAGGTTGGCACACAATACCAACACGGCGAATAAACTGAGCTTGTTGTACATGTTTCCCATCCTTGTTCTGTGATTAAAATTCGTAACGTAAGCCAAGTACCCACAGATTTTCTGCCGAGTCATAGCTTTGCCGATCGTCATAAATGTAGGTGGCAGAAAGGTGGACGTCTTTTTTCAGTCGGTATTCCAATTCGGAGACCCACTGCTTGCGATGGGCGTAATCATTCTCAGATTCTATCAGTTGAGAGTAACCACCGCGCAGTGCGACTTTGCTGGTAAACCAGTATTCGGCCAGTGAGTCGAAGGCATCGTAATCTTTGTCTGGCTTGCCGGTTTGCTGGTAGGTTTGCCGGCCAACGTTAATACCGAGATACCCCTTGCCGTAGTTGAGGCGTACGCCAGCCCCTTTTTGGGTGTAGTCCGTGTAGTTGCCGCTCAAGGTGGTATTGTTGGGATCTTTGGTCATTTTCTGCCAGGCAATCACCGGTTTGATTTTTAGTGGTGAGCCCATCACCGGCAGCTCAAAAGCATAGCCCAGGCTGGCCATGTAGCCATCGTCAACCGTGCTGTCACCAGCGCCATTACCCATGACGTAGGCAGTGCGAATGTCTAGCCCTCCATGGGTATACTCATATTGTAGCGTGCCGTCCTGACGGTTCCATTGATAGGAAGAGTCGATACGTGTACCGACCCAGTTGGAGTAAACGTTAGCCGTGTAGTTCATATAGCGATCGGTGATCCCCATCCACTGATACATCGGGTTTCGCGTACGACCCACCATGAATTTACCCAGATCTTTACCGTCGATGCCGATATAGCCGTAGCGGATATCCCAGTTATCTTCCGTGTTCTTGGTGTCATTCTTTTGTGTGTTCACCTGCCATTCCAATTTGCCGAACAGGCCAAACTGTTCATCCAACCGCTGTTTGGCTTCAAAGCCAAGTCGGCCGGTCAGGTTGGTGGCATTGGTATGTTCGGCGGTCCATTCATTGCCGGTTTGCGCCTCGATACGGCCATATATATCGAGTTGTGTCCCTTTACTGTTATATACCGTCACCGCCTCGGCGGCGCTGGTGGCTAGCAGGGCAGGGAAGAGTAGGGCCAGAGATATTATTTTCATTTTATAATCCTGTGTTAAATAAAACGTTTTTATTGTTATTTTTGGTCAAGTATTCAAT
>NZ_AYMQ01000179.1 GCF_000633355.1 Serratia sp. H1w | reverse complement strand
TCCAGATTCCTAACCATGAACGTGGCCGCAAACACGGCCCGGCCGGCAAACTGCGCCAGCATCTTGACTACCTCTTTCGCTCCTGCAGCGGCAACCTGGCCGCTCAGTCCGACCTGTTCCGGCTCACCTACGCTTCTGAAACTCTGAAAGACCAGGGCTGGGACAATTATGTGCTGGACTGCGTATTCCGCTCTGTTCGATCACGGATTGGCATGGAACTTCGAGCACGTATTGGCACCGAAGTTCGATCAGGATTTTGTCTCCATTCAGTCAACCGGGATGCGTTAACTTTTCCTACTGCTTTTTAACCTGTTTTTTCCTCGCTTTCCACTGCCGTTTTGCTTTTCCTCATCGATTCTCCTTGCAGTACAAGTCTGTGGCCGTTATGCACCAGTCTGTCCAGGATCGCATCTGCCGTTGTCGGGCTCTCCATCAGCCCGTGCCACTTATCTACCGGGAACTGGCTCACCACCAGGGTACTGCTTTGTCCGTACCGGTCTTCCACTATTTCCAGCAGGTCGTTACATTGCGCGTTGCTCAGGGGTTCCAGACCCAGATCGTCCAGGATTAGCACCTGCGTTTTTTGCAGTTGTTTCAGGTGCTTCAGCCAGCTACCGTCTACCCGGCCCTGCGCCAGCATTTCCAGTAACCGACCGGTACGCCAGTACTGAACGCTGTGTTTCTGGCGACAGGCCTGTTCACCCAGGGCATTGGCGATCCAGCTTTTCCCGCACCCCGTCGGGCCGGTGATCAGGATGTTTTTCCGATGCGTGATGTAATGACCGTTCAGCAGCCCCCGCATCTGTTCGGCTCTCAGCCCCCTCGAGACGGGGTAGTGCAGCCCCTCCGGCGCTGCCTGGTATTTCAGGTTAGCACTCTTCCTCAGACGGGCCACCCGACCGTTTTCCCTGTTCAGCAGTTCGTCATCTGCCAGCAGGATCAGCCGTTCCTCGAACGACAACTCGCCGTAGGTCTGCGGTGTTTCTCGCTGGCGGATTAGGCTCCCTGCCATGGCCGGGAGCTTCAGTTGGGTCAGTTTGAACCGCCCCGGTTTTCTTGG
>NZ_AYMQ01000178.1 GCF_000633355.1 Serratia sp. H1w | reverse complement strand
TGCTGCCAGTCGCAGTCAGGCAAGATGTGCTGCTGCTCGGCGATCCATTGCTCGGTGCCCTTGAGGCCGCAGCAGCTGCAGGCCTTGGACTTACAGGTCTGGCAGAGAAAGCGTGAGTGAGAACAGTCAGGCGAGCTGCAGCAATAGCGGCGAACGCCCATGGCGCATGTCCCGCAGGCAAGCATGCGCTCGACAGAGAGTTTGGTCCAGTCGGTGAGCTGATGACCATTCTTCTCAAGGAAGCGTTCCCAGCCATCATCGTGCTGGAACAGGAGCTTTGCGGGTCGCGGTATGTACATGAAGGACAATATAAAATACGGCGATGAGGGTGGAAAGGACTTCGGCTGCGCAGCAGACGAGCTCACGCCGCAGGCGTGCTACCGTTC
>NZ_AYMQ01000177.1 GCF_000633355.1 Serratia sp. H1w | reverse complement strand
TGCTGCCAGTCGCAGTCAGGCAGGATGTGCTGCTGCTCGGCGATCCATTGCTCGGTGCCCTTGAGGCCGCAGCTGCTGCAGGCTTTGGATTTGCAAGTCTGGCAGAGAAAGCGTGAGTGAGAACAGTCAGGCGAGCTGCAGCAATAGCGGCGAACGCCCATGGCGCAGGTCCCGCAGGCAAGCATGCGCTCGACAGAGAGTTTGGTCCAGTCGGTGAGCTGATGGCCATTCTTCTCAAGGAAGCGCTCCCAGCCATCATCGTGCTGGAACAGGAGCTTTGCGGGTCGCGGTATGTACATGAAAGACAGTATAAAATACGGCGATGAGGGTGGAAAGGACTTCGGCTGCGCAGCAGACGAGCTCACGCCGCAGGCGTGCTACCGTTCACACTTGAGAGAACCACACACATCGTGGAACTGATGGAGATGGCTGATGATAATAATGGACTTTACCGTTTTTACCTTCAGGAAACGCTCGATGGCCTGACCTGTCGTTATGAAAAAAAATACTGGCCGGGGCTTCCCGGTATCCTGAAGGCTATAGCCAGAGAGCACCCGGAAATTGAATGCCTGTCAGAAAGTGATCAGACCATTATTAACGGACGAGGCAAAGTGCTCCCCGATTATCTTCGCGAATTATTCAGTAGCATTGAGAACGTCAGGCAGGGTTCATGGGGGCTGCCAAAGGGATTTACGTTGACGGACAGCAGCCTGGCAATACTGGCCACCGTAACGCTGGATCATACTGAGGTCATCTGCGCTGATGCAGTAAAAGTACGCCGGAGTGAATTCAGCAAAAGAGGAGAACGGGGAGCATGGCCATTTAAGTCACTGAAGGCAGCCGATATGTAGGCCCCTGACATGGACGAAGGCCTTACACGGCTTCATCTGCCAGATTATGCAGTTCACGGGAATAGCAATCATATCCGGGTAAAGTCAGGGTCGATTATGACCACAATCCGGGTGTGGCTGGTCAGCCGGATAAATAGATGTTTACGTTAGTGGGGAGGCGTCATTTTGCAAGCGATTCTCCCGGCATGACTACCCGGTGACTGTCGCAGATCATATTGATTATCGCACTGCGCGGGCCTTCGCGCCAACGAGGATCGGCATAGAATTGAGTGAGCTGTTCTTCCATTTTTGACACATTTTGAAATGAGCGCACCAGGTAATACTGATCAGGATCGTGAAGCGAGTTGCCAAAACGTAATATGTTCACACCACATTGTCGATGCAGCGGCACGCTCTGATTTTTCATAACATCGTGAAATGCGGCACCTGTTCCCGGTTTTAACGTGTATTGGAGCACTTCGATTGTTGTTGTCATGCCGTTCACTACCTCGTTGTCTGCGCTGGCCGCCATGGCCAGAACTCTATGCATTAGTCCTGCTGATATGACGTAATCCCCTCTGCCCTGGCATCACTATATCGTAAAGGGTTGCTCATCGCACGTGTGGCTATCGTTATGTTTAATTTGGGGTAATGGGAGCGAAGCTACAATATGACGACATTTGTCTTGGATGGGGCTCTGACAACCATGATCAACTTAACGCCTCAAATATCATGTCCATCGAAAACCCCTTGTACTGCAGGTAGCGGATCTGTTTGTTTTTCTCTTTGGCTTCTGACGGCATCTCATCACCAAATTTACTGACTTTCAGCTCCCTTGCCATGGCATACCAGTCCACATCAACTTTCTCCAACGCTTGCTCGACCAACTCCTGAGGAAAACCCTTTTGCCTGATTTCCTGTTTGATTCTGACTGGGCCATGTTTTTTTCGAATATGTTTATCAATCAGGTGTTTTATCAGGCGGTTATCATCCAGATAATCACACTCAACCAGCCTCGACAACGCCTTGTCGATATTCTCTCTGTTTTCCGTCATCTTACTCAGAGCCCGTGCCAACTCACCGGATGCGTAATCCCGCCTTGCAAGCAGTGACACCGCGTGGTCATACAGTTCCTGTGATGTCATGAAGCATCTCCGCTGTAGCGCAGGCCGTCTTTTCCTACCGATAATCCTTTGATTTTATCTGTCATCAGCGGCCAGAGTGCGGTTTTACGTTTATGTTGTTCGTAGAGAGTTCTGAGGTAGCCCTCTGTTTCCGGAAGCTGAGGGCAATCTTCCAGACCTTCGCCGTAATCGATGGCTTTTTTCATGTCTGAGGCGGCATAGCTGTAATACTTGCTTTTTGATTGCTGAATGTTGTCCTCGACCAAAAATCGGCGCAAAAGGGTCGCCGTATGCGCATAGCCATGTTTATACAGGGTACTGGATAATGTCCGTAAATATGAATGGGTGATATAAGCCAGAGAGTCAGTGAGGTTGTTTTTTGGTGTGCCCATAATGCAGGCGTCGATTAAGTCATACCGTTCAATATCTGATGCAAAACAGACATATGGTGCTAATCCTGTATCTTTTGCTATTTTCAGGAATGCAGGGCTGTGATCGACATCTTTTTCAGCAGCTTTTGTGTACAGGTGATAAAAACGGGTATCGCATTGAAAAGTGAATGCTGTAATACAGTGGGTTTTGGCTTCATCTTTTCTCCCTTCTTCGATCAGAGCCTGAATGAATAGTTCATTCCATATCATATTATCTGCGATCTCCTCATCGTCAGCTCGCTGGCTGTTTAATACAGCGAGTGCATCATCGGATCGCAGGTCTTCCATAAGTAATCTGACATAATCAAAATAATGGGTGGAATGGCAAAATTCATCGTTTTTAAACGCCATCGTCAGAAAATCGAGGTCTTTTATTATTATACTGAGACCAAGAGCTTCCCGGGGGAGTTTTTTTTGATAATACATATCACGGATTACACGTAAAATATCCGTGCCAAGTAATGTTCGGTATTTTTTAAATATTTCAATTCCAAAATAGAATTCTCTTTCTACAACGGTGAATATTTTTTTAGCAATGGGTGCGGGATCGTTGTTTTTTTGTGCTTCCAGTGATTTCATCCACGCATCCAACAGAATGGTGTAGTAACCCATCCAGCTTCCGCTGGAGGTGTCCACGTTCCCGGTGAATTTTTCGAACTCAAGCATCATTTTTACGCTCAGACTTTCTGCTTGCTCGGGGAGCTCGTGGGCGATACCCACAAGAGGGTTCGCTATACTGCGTGTCAGCTCGTCAAAAAAGGCATCGGCATCATAGTAATCATAAAAACGTTTGCTTCTGGCACGTCGGGCATACTCCTTCTCGACGGCTTTGAGTACCTCTGCTGCTGATAACAGATACCCATTCACCAGTGTGGTCCTGGCCTGCTTATTATCCTGTATCAGGTCATGAATAATATTAACCAGCACGTCATGGCTCATATCTGAAAGCTGTGCGGTTTGTTTTTTTGTTAACGATGCCATGAAGCTCCTCCTGGGGCTGGCTGTATGAAACACCAGGGCGTGTTATTTGCCCCTTCAGGTTATAAAATCATCCGCATTAACAGGATGAATTTGCAGCTTTTATTCTGTGAATAGTTTGCCGCGTCGTACTGAACTGACGGGCAACAGCACTGATGCTGTCTCCGTCTTTCAGACGGATGATCACCGCCTGCTGTTGTTCCTCATTCAATGCAGGTGGACGCCCGAAGCGTTTCCCTGCTGCCTTTGCCCTGGCAATACCAGAATGAGTGCGCTCAAGAAGCAAGTCACGTTCGAACTCGGCCACTGCCGAGATGACCTGCATGGTCATTTTCCCCGCCGGGCTGGTGAGGTCCACGCCGCCCAGCGCCAGGCAATGAACCCGAATGTCTGACTTTGCCAGCAGTTCCACTGTCTTTCTTACGTCCATCGCATTGCGTCCCAGACGGTCAAGTTTGGTGACAATCAGTACATCGCCATTTTCCATACGATCAAGTAGCCTGGCAAAACCGGGGCGTTCGCTGGCGGCCACCGAACCGCTGATTTGTTCCTCAATCAGGCGCTGGGGTTTAACGGTAAAACCGGCTGCTTCAATTTCCCGTCGCTGATTTTCGGTGGTCTGCTCGAGAGTGGAGACCCGGCAGTAGGCAAAAACTCGTGACATAGTGAAAATTTCCGTACGTAATGGATGTCCGAAACCGCTCGGTTATGGTCACTCTTATGCTGCCACCTTCAGCCGACTGCTCATGTCCAGTTCGATACGACCATACGGATTGACATGGTTGTATATCAGCGGACTCAGCCACCTCCAGTCAGCTTCTGTCATTTTGCTTCGCCAGGCAGGTTCATGGTTAGGAATCTGGAAAGGTGTTTTAAAAACTTCCTGACCATAATATAGCAGTGTGACATGTGCCGTGGCATAGCAAAATGTTATTGATAATAATACCAGTTTTGATGTGTTTTTAATCTAAAAACCATTTTTCAGGCGAACTTATCCAGCACCGGGGTCTGAAGCCATCGTTTTTTTGCCATCTTCTGCAGCCTGTCAGAGAGCATTTTGGTGGCGTGAGCGCCCGCCACTGCGCCGGAAAAACGCAGCCGGCCCTTGCACAGGATGCACTGGTACGGGTCGGTACCCAGGAAGGCTTTCATCAGCACCGCGAACCCCGGTTTCTGCGGTT
>NZ_AYMQ01000176.1 GCF_000633355.1 Serratia sp. H1w | reverse complement strand
GTCGCGCCAGACACCGTGTTTGGTATCGAGACCTCCACGGGTAATGGAGACGTGGATATGCGGATGCTGATTGAGCTGGCGCCCGTAGGTGTGGAGGGCGCAGAAGATGCCGACCTCGATGCCCAGCTTGCGCGCGTGCCTGAGCATGGCGCGGGTGGCGCAGCGAAAAAGGTCGTTGAGCAGCGACCAGTTGTTGTTGAAGAACGGCCACAGCAGGTGCGGCATGGTGAAGGTGATGTGCTGCCAGTCGCAGTCGGGCAGGATGTGCTGCTGCTCGGCAATCCACTGCTCGGTGCCTTTGAGGCCGCAGCTGCTACAGGCTTTGGATTTGCAAGTCTGGCAGAGAAAACGAGAGTGCGTACAGTCAGGTGAGCTGCAGCAATAGCGTCGCACGCCCATGGCGCAGGTCCCGCAGGCAAGCATGCGCTCGACGGAGAGTTTGGTCCAGTAGGTGAGCTGATGGCCATTCTTCTCGAGGAAGCGTTCCCAGCCTTCGTCGTGCTGGAACAGGAGCTTTGCGGGTCGCGGTATGTACATGAAAGACAGTATAAAATACGGCGATGAGGGTGGAAAGGACTTCGGCTGCGTAGCAGACGAGCTCACGCCGTAGGCGTGCTACCGTTCACAGCGTTATCTCGGGGCGCCGCCTGGCAGCTTATTTTACACGGCGGATATATACCCGTGATCATTG
>NZ_AYMQ01000175.1 GCF_000633355.1 Serratia sp. H1w | reverse complement strand
CCGGAATCATTAGACCATTACAGCTATGACCTGCTCCCCGTTGATTAGTACACCCCAATGTTAGTAATGTCTTCATAAGCCACATGAGGACATCCCCATGAAGAAGCGTTTTTCCGACCAACAGATCATCAGTATTCTCCGCGAGGCTGAAGCCGGGGTATCCGCCCGTGAACTCTGTCGCAAGCACGCCATTTCCGATGCTACGTTTTACACATGGCGTAAGAAGTATGGCGGTATGGAGGTGCCTGAGGTTAAGCGCCTGAAGTCGCTTGAGGAAGAGAACGCCAGACTCAAGAAGCTGCTGGCCGAAGCCATGCTGGATAAAGAGGCGCTTCAGGTAGCTCTTGGGCGAAAGTACTGACGACAGACCAGAAGCGGGAAGCTGTGGTGTTGATGTGTGATGCGACCGGTCTGTCGCAACGTCGTGCCTGCAGACTCACAGGTTTATCCCTGTCGACCTGCCGCTATGACGCTCAGCGTCCGGCTGCTGATGCGTATTTATCAGGGCGCATCACTAAGCTGGCACTGGAGCGCAGGCGTTTTGGCTACCGCCGCATCTGGCAGTTACTGCGCCGTGAAGGGCTTCATGTTAATCACAAGCGCGTTTACCGCCTTTATCATCTGAGCGGTCTGGGCGTAAAACGCAGACGACGTCGTAAAGGACTGGCAACAGAACGTCTGCCGCTGCTTCGCCCAGCAGCGCCCAATCTGACCTAGTCAATGGATTTCGTCATGGACGCATTGGCCACCGGTCGCAGGATCAAGTGTCTTACCTGCGTGGATGACTTCACGAAGGAATGTCTGGCGATCACTGTTGCTTTTGGGATTTCAGGCGTGCAGGTCACGCGTATTCTGGACGGCATTGCGCTGTTTCGCGGCTATCCGGCTACGATAAGAACTGACCAGGGGCCGGAATTTACCTGCAGAGCACTTGACCAGTGGGCTTATGTGTCAATACCGATTGAATTCT
>NZ_AYMQ01000174.1 GCF_000633355.1 Serratia sp. H1w | reverse complement strand
ACACATTGAATACTTGACCAAATAAACTCGCTAACCATGTTTTCATTTTGTATCCTTTTCATTACCGGGGAGCATTCCTTCTCCCCGGTTGATTACACCATCACCGTGCGATAAAGCAGTTCATCCAGCGATCTGTCGCTACGGGCCGGGCTGTCTGGCAACGCTTCCTGCCGGGCATCAACCGAGAGCTCCCGCGCGATAAACGCGTGGATCATTTCCCTGCGTGGGCCATATTCCGCCTCCCCTGCACGCCGCTTGGCTGCCAACAGTTCGTGGATCTCCGCCAACAACAGCGGATCCTCTACCGTGTCAGCCAACAGTTGATCAAAACGCATCGGTGGCACTCCCTTGCCCGCTTCGATCCAACGTACCGCCAGCAACGGGCGCAGTACGTAGAAGTATTTCTTCAGGCGTACCTGCTCACCTTGCAGATAACCACGGAAGTTTTTCCGCGCCATCGACAGATAGTGCCAACGCGCCCGCTGCGCAGAGAACCACTCAGGCACCACATCACGCAATGCCGCAACGCTCTCAGCGGGTTTCCTGATACACCACGGGGGAGTCCAGCCATTCGATCAACGTTGGGTTAGCCCGCTTCAGCAGGCCAAGCGCCTTACGCCATTCCCAGCCACAGACATCCAGCTCATGATCGATAGGCAGCTCTATCACATCCCGCTGCGCTTCTACCCGCAGATACCATTCTGGCGGGTGAACATATAAAAATCGCACGTCGTAATCGCTGTCTGGCGAGGCAAAGCCCCAGCCACGACTACCCGACTCACAGGCATAGAGCACCCGCACGTCGTAACGTTCTTCCACCTCGCCCAGCACCTGCCGGACCCTTTCCCGCATGGCGCTGTCAACGCCGTTTAATTGCTGTTCCATCACGTTATCCTTTTACACACACGACCTGCCTCAGGGTATGGACGATCTCTACCAGTGAAGACTGTGCTGCCATCACCGCATCGATATCTTTATATGCCATAGGGATCTCGTCGATCACGTCGCTGTCTTTACGGCATTCCACATGTTCGGTTGCCCGGATCTGGTCGGCCACGGTGAAGCGCTTTTTCGCCGCCGTACGGCTCATGGTACGGCCTGCGCCATGGCTGCAAGAGCAGAAGCTCTCTTCGTTACCCAATCCGCGCACGATGAAGCTTTTCGCCCCCATCGAACCGGGGATGATCCCCATCTGCCCTTTCTGCGCCGACACCGCGCCTTTACGCGTTACCAACACCGGCTCACCAAAATGCGTCTCACGTTGCACATAGTTATGGTGGCAGTTCACAGCCTCTTGCTGGGTAGTGAACGGTTTGGTCACAATACGCGACAACGCCGCCAGCACGTGTTCCATCATCACTTCACGGTTATGACGGGCAAAATCCTGTGCCCAACCCACCGCTTCCATGTAATCGTCAAAGTGCAGGCTACCTTCTTCGAAATAGGCCAGGTTACGATCCGGCAGGTTGGCGATATGCTGTTGCATATCCTGCTGTGCCAGCGCGATAAACAGTGAACCGATGGCATTTCCCACCCCACGGGAACCGCTATGCAACATCACCCACACCTGCTGCGTTTCATCCAGGCACACTTCGATAAAGTGGTTACCCGTACCCAAGGTTCCCAGATGCTGGTAGTTGTTGGTTTTCAGCAACTGCGGATACTTGTCGGTCAGGCGCTTGAAGCGCGGCAGCAAGCTGGCCCAATGCCGATCGACAGTTTCCGGTGGCGTTTCCCACGCTCCTTTATCTCTTCGCGAACGGGTTGAGGTTCGGCCATGCGGTACCGCCTGCTCGATGGCACTACGCAATCCAGCCAGGCTATCCGGCAGATCTGACGCCACCAGCGAAGTACGTACCGCAATCATGCCGCAACCAATATCCACGCCTACGGCCGCTGGAATAATCGCGCCACGGGTAGGGATCACGCTACCGATGGTGGAACCCTTACCCAAATGCACATCCGGCATCACTGCCAAATGTTTAAAAATAAACGGCATTTTTGCCGTGTTCAGCAACTGTGCCCGCGCCTCTGGCTCAACGGGCACACCCTGTGTCCACATTTTGATCGGTGCGCTGTTATCCGGGGCCATCAATTCATAGTTATTGTTTTTTGTATAAGTCATTTTTAGTCATCCTTTTTTTGTTGACGTAATACATATAGCGAAAGGCGTGCCAATTTTGATGAAAACACCCATTAAAAACATAATTAATTGATAATAATCTAGAAAATAATTAATGGTGACCTACTGGCGCAGACATTAATAAGCCGGTATTTTATCCTTCAGGATAGTTATTTATCTATACCCAATAAACCTCAA
>NZ_AYMQ01000173.1 GCF_000633355.1 Serratia sp. H1w | reverse complement strand
CAGACTTTTCGTGCACCATAGACACTGTAATTTTCTTCGTAAACGCGTTTTATCTCCAGGCTGATTTGAGCATCACACTTTTCTCGCTGGCTACATTTTTCAGGATGCAGCCGGCGTTGCTGATGCCAGTAATAGGTCGACGGGGCAATATTCAGTTCGCGACATACCGGCCCGACCCCGTGTGTACCACTCAGACGCTGCATCAGTGGCATTATTTTTTCCAGTGGCGGTCGAGCTCCGCCTGAGCAAAATAAGCTGAGGCCTGGCGCAATATATCATTGCTGCGGCGTAGCTCCCGGTTCTCACGTTCCAGTTCTTTTAAACGCTGGCGCTCATCGGTACTCAGTCCACCATCATCAGTGCTGACGGGGCTGATACCC
>NZ_AYMQ01000172.1 GCF_000633355.1 Serratia sp. H1w | reverse complement strand
TTATACGTTCGGACCCCGCACGGATGAAACCTGTCGTGAACTGCTGGCCCTGCTCACACCGTTTAATATCGGCATGATAACCAGCGATGACTGGGGCAGTTATGCCAGAGAAGTGCCGAAAGACAAGCACCTGACCGGTAAAATATTTACTCAGCGTATTGAACGTAACAATCTGACACTGAGAACCCGTATCAAGCGTCTGGCCCGGAAAACAATCTGCTTCTCACGCTCTGTTGAACTGCATGAAAAAGT
>NZ_AYMQ01000171.1 GCF_000633355.1 Serratia sp. H1w | reverse complement strand
CTACTAATTGGAGGCAGCACCGGATTTCGATTGCGAGCTGTTACAATTATACATCAATTCAACTAGTTAGAGGCATTGCCCACTATTTAAACACAACTAAATAGTTTCATCAGTGAAACTGACGCGAAGGAAAAAATTATATCTATCCCTATACACTTCACCATCAATTTTCTTGAAGTTATATCATACAGCTGTTATATTTATGTTATTAAAATGTACATAACAAGGATGTGTTTAACATTTAAAACTAAAGTCATCTTGACTGGCTGAATCACCGGCCCTCGAATAAAAATTGATCACATGATAAATTTATGGTGAATTCTGTTTACCATTTAAAGGCATTAATTCTTTCAATTGAAAGCTTATAAGATAAGTGTCTCTCACCATGAAGAAAAGCCAAGCATCAGATTTTTCCACATAGAAAATGAAAGGCATTTGACACTGGTTGTACGTATGGCCAACTTTCAGATGATTAACTAGAGAATTCATCTAATTTTTAGCCTGTATCGCACCAGGTAAAAATGTTATTTATCAGTGTCACTTCCTTATGGGTGAGGATATATATTCCCCTTGGTTTAAATATGAATCTGAAGTTGCCAGTCTCCCCTGGTTTCAGATTAAAATCCACATAGGAGTTTTAATTAAACTATGAAGGCTCAATCGAAAACTGTACTCTTAACGGGTTCACTTGGCGGTATTGGCCAAGCCACATTACACCGCCTGATACAGGCGGGCTATTTACTCGCAGCCACCTATGCCGAAGGTATTGAAAATGTTAACGATATACAAAAATTGGCCGATAAATTTCCAGGAAAGGTCAGTATTCACGCATTAGACTTACGCTATCCGGAATCTATTATGAAATGTTTCTTGGATGCTCAACAATATTGGGGAAGCATTGATATTTTGGTGAACAATGCTGCGGTCGGTTCTGCCACAGTATCTCACTATGCTAGCAATCTCCACCAACAGGATGCTTTGTTGCTAGATATAAATGCCAATGGTGCATTGATATTTAGCCAACTCTTTATCGAGCATTTAAAAAGCATATGGGCAGCAACAGGAAAGGCTACTTCTGCCAAGTTAATTAATATAGCTTCTGTTGGTGGCGGTCTGGCAGCCTTTCCTCATTTCCGCTTAGCTGATGGTATGAGCAAGGCCGCATTAGCATTCATGACCAGACAGTTGGCCGCTGAGCATGTCCATACTCCATTAGATGTTTTTGCCCTCTGCCCAGGAGCGACTAATACCGGAATGTTTCAAGCCAGTACCTTGGCAACACTTTCGATGGAAGAAAGAGACAAATTGATTGCCAACTTGCCCAAGCAACGCTTGATTGAACCGGATGAAATAGCTGAGCTCATCGCCTTTTTGGCGGGACCATATTCGACACCAATGCACGGTGCCATTATCGATGCCTCTATGGGATTGGCTAGTCGCCCTGGGTTGCTGACTGAGCATCACTAAGCTATTTTCCATAAAAAATTCAGGGGGAGCAATAATGAGTTTTAATAAAATACAGCAGCGTGAAAGCGGACTGAAACGCCAGTTAAGCGCTCGTCAGATGAGCATGATAGCAATCGGAGGTGCCATTGGGACTGGGCTTTTTCTCGGTAGCAAATTTGCGATTCAGTTTGCTGGCCCATCAGTACTGATCAGTTACGCGATAGGTGGTTTGATTACCCTCCTTCTTATGGGATGCTTAGCCGAAATGACAGTGGCCCATAGCACTTCTGGTTCGTTCGGTGTCTATGCTGAGCATTATGTCGGCCCATTGGCTGGTTTCCTCGTTAAATATTCCTATTGGTCCTGCCTTATTTTAGGCATGGGCACAGAAATTACCGCTGTTGCTGAATATATGCACTTCTGGTTCCCTTCTTCACCCGGTTGGTTCTGGATTATCCTTTTCTCAGGCGTTCTCATTGCAGTTAATAGCATGAGTATTAAAGCTTTTGGCTCGGTGGAGTATACTTTTTCGTCCATCAAGGTTTTCACGGTCTGTGCCTTTATCACTCTCGGCGCCTATATTATCTGGGGGACAGGTAATACTAGTTATGGCGTACATAATTACACTAGCCATAATGGGTTTATGCCAAACGGTTTTAGTGGAATGTGGATCGCTGTTGTCGTTTCTATTTTCAGTTATTTAAGTATAGAGATGATCGCGGTTGCAGCCGGAGAGGCGGAAAACCCAGAAAAAGCAGTCAAGCAAGCATTTCGAGCTACCATTTTACGACTGGTTATTTTCTATTTAGGGGCTCTGGCTATTGTTCTTGCCATAGTCCCTTGGAATGAAGTTGGCAAAGGAAATAGTCCTTTTGTTACCGTAATGCAGATCGTCAATATTCCTTATGCCGCAGACATCCTTAATTTTGTCGTTATTATCGCAGCACTTTCTGCCATGAATAGTCAATTGTATACTGCCACACGAATGATGTTTAGCCTATCACGAGGTGGCGATGCTCCACTCTGTTTCGGCAAACTGAACAAGCAGGGCATTCCGTTTAACGCTCTGATTTTGTGCACTAGCGGTATCGCACTGGCAACGGGGCTTTATACTCTTTATCCAGAGAAGGCATTCACTTTGATGATGTCTATTTCCATGTTTGGTGCCATGTTTACTTGGATGATGATTTTCCTTACTCATTACTTTTTCCGTCGTTACCACGATAAACAGGGAGGTATACCACTGGCCTTCAAGATGAAATTTTTCCCGGCTAGCACGCTTCTTGGTTTTTGCGCCATGCTGGCTATTCTTTTCACGACAGCATTTACCGAAACTTTCAGAATGACACTTGTTTTCGGCGGACCTTTCCTACTTTTGTTGATTCTGATTTTTTACTTCTCAAGGAGATTTTCTCGAATTTCATTAAAAAGTAATGTTCAAGAGTAACGTAATGTAAAAAACATGAATGGCTCTGGACTTCTAATTTTTCTTCAGCGATCGCAGCGTTTTACGATTCCAGTGAATGTTGTAGTTATCAACCACAAACATGATGCTTTTCGCCCTGTGGTTTGTCGTCTTCGGGTAGTACATAGCCTGTGAAACTAAACTGAGCCATTACGGTAGCACTATCTTCGATTACATTGAAGTATTCTACAACCGGGTACGCCGTCACAGTCATCTCGGCGGCGTCAGTCCGGAGGCATTTTCTAAGGCCTCGCCGTGAGGAAAGGAAATGTCTATGGTATCGAGGGCTCTCCAAGTTTATAACAGCGGAAAAAACTTTAATCTCTGCTTCGGTTACATTCCCCCCATGTCAGGGTAGTTGTCGCCTCTAACTGAAACCATTCAGCGGGCTGGGTGATGCCTCTAATTAGTTGAATTGATGTATAATGCCCGCTTTTGAGGTTTTCTGTAAGCACCCCGTGAAGGACGT
>NZ_AYMQ01000170.1 GCF_000633355.1 Serratia sp. H1w | reverse complement strand
TTGAGGTTTATTGGGTATATATAGTCAATAGCTCCACCTATTTTCTTATCTAGTTCATTTTCTTTTACAACTTTCCTTATTCTATTTATATTATCGTCAAACTTTAACTTTGGATCGGCAATACGGCCAGATTTAATAAATTCATCTACTCTTTCTCTATCGCTTTGATGCAGTCTTAAAAAGTGTTCTATAATGTTTTGGCTAATCCAGTGGAAGGTATTGTAGGTGTCATTTTCAGAAAAACCCTCTCTATTTGTTTTTTCAATTAATCCAAAACTTTTTTCTAAGTCCAGCTCAATTGCACCTATAATTGTATTGGTCCCAATGCCTTTTCCCGGATTGTTAATACGATCTGCGTTTAATCCCAGCCAATCTTCACCTGGCTCCCCATAATTAAATACACGCATTTTATCTCTAAATATTCGTACCCCACCGTTGTCCTTTAAGTATGAACGCAATTGCTGGAGGGCCCCAGCTCTTTTAGCTTCGATAACGTTTCTCGATAGTGAGAAAGTATAGAAAGTACCTTTTATCGGGCCTATTCCATCCAGTCCAACTTCTTCCAAGAAGATAGGCTCTGTTGTGTCAATTTTACTTTCGTTTATTTTAGATAATAGAAAAGGAGTGCTCTTTTTTTTATTATCTTTTTTGAGTACTGAAAACGATGATGGAGGAGAAAATGTGTATTCATAATTAATAACACCATCCTCTGTTACTTCAAAGGTGTATTTCCATAAACTGACATCAAGAATATTCTGGATGTCGAGAACACCATCTAAATCCTTTTCCCTCCCCTTTGCTTCAAAATTAACTATAAAATCGGAATGCGTTTCAAATGGGGAGCTTAAACTGATCAGCATTTTTTTTAAACTGCGAACATCTCCTCTATTCCATATTTTTTTATATAAATCACGCACTTGTATTCTTGTGCCCGTAGTTTCTTTAAAAAACTTAGGTTTTTCTAACGTTTCAATGTTAACCATCGTTTGATCGATGAATTCTGCGCCATCGATTAAACTTGGCCAATTTATTTTTATTTCTATCTCATCTTCATTCTCAGTTCTGGTATTAAGCTGCAAGCTTTCCCCAAGCTTATGCACAGCCAATCTTCCGACACCTTTTTCACCTAGAGGCATTCTATTATATATTTTAGTCCTTGCTTTATTTTTACCTCTTTTACTATCCGTTCCTATGGATAGCCATTTATTTTCTATGTCATTTAGTGACATACCACAGCCATCAATATCTTTTACTGTAATAGTAGGTTCTGGGGAGTCTAAATCTAATACTACATCTACAGATGATGCATCTGCATCATAGGCATTTTTTACAAGTTCAAACACTGCAAGTTTATCATTACCAATTAGTTCATCACCTAATAGTTTCAGTAGGTGGGCTTTAGCTTTAAAACCTATTTCTTTTGTTTTATTTGCCATAATTTACCCTTGAGCTTGATAAAGTACCCTGTGCTACACTGAGGTGAGTTACTATCCTCAGACCCTTTAAAAGAATTATGAACAATATAGCTGATGTATACAATGACAATTATCGTATAGTGAGCACACTTTCGTGCAGGCCAAAGTGGTTATAGTCAAAAAGTGTGAGCTGCATAAAATGTCAGCAGGTTACCCTGCTGATTACATTCTATGGCTCACCATAGTCGGCTTATACAACCAAGAGCTAGAAATCATCTTGGGTTTACCCGCAACAGTATCAAAGTGGTTTTAAAAACCAAGCCACGTCTTTGAAGTGTCGATCTTGTCTATGGTGTTATCTAGATCTTCTTCATAGCCTTCAATAGGTGTGAGTCTATCAATAAAAGATTCTATGTTTTTGGATAAAAAATACAGGCTTTCTGGGTCTGTCGGTGCCTCATGCCACCAAAAATATATTTCACCTGTCTTTATGTTAATACAAACCTGATCCCCTCCAGAGCTTTCCCCTAAAGGATAGTATCCTGATGGTATATTTGACGAGTACATACTGATTCTATAAAGTAACCCATTATCATCATCAGACAGACCATATAAGAAGATGACATCAATATAACCTAAACTTATATTTGGTATGCTATTGTTTATGGAGTATTTTGCGCCATTCTCAAAAAAAACACCGCCATTATATTTTTTTAATAAACTTAAATAGTCTTCCGAAAAAACATCATTTAGATCAATAGATTGACTCGAATCAACCTGTTCACCAGGGTACGATACTGGAGATAGCAAATTAAAATTTATCTCATTCATTTCTTGGCACCTCTCATGTCTGAAGCTGAACCAGTATGTGGTATATTACCATGTAATTTAGACGGTATTAACTGAATTGTCACTTCATCTAAGTGATGTGGGGTTATTTTTTCATTACTTAATAATTTTTTCGCTGCAGTTTTATTTTTTAAATCTTTAGCTTTTTGAATGTATTTGTAAACTTCATCAAAATCTTTATCGGAACCATCCAAGACACCTTTTTTAAAAGTAATATTACCTTTCGACCATAGTGAGAAGTCAGGTCTGCCATTAATAAACGGAACGGGTTTTCCTCCCGTGATTTCATTGACATCAGGTAAATCAGAATACCAATTACTTTCGCCTGGCTTGCCATCCCACTGACCATTAGTTTTAGGTAGACGTACTTTCGGTTCAGGATTCCGCTCTCCTGTCGGCTGACTATCAGTCCCTGGCATTCCTTTCAGCCCCAATGGATCAACCCAGCCAACTGGGTTCCCATCAACATACTGATAAGAGTTCAGCCCACCATCGAGTTTTACCGGATCCGCTGTTAGGTACCGCCCAATCCCCGGATCATAATACCGGTTCAGGTTATAATAAAGGCCGCTCTCCTTATCCGCATACTGCCCCTGGAACCGCAACGGTTGGTTAATCGCTGGCGTACCTTCTGCCTGCCACTCTTCCTGTACCTGCCCAAAAGCACTGAATCGGCCTTTCCACACCGCGTTACCGTTCCAGTCGGTCAACTCATGCGGGGTACCCAGGTGATCGTTCTGATACCAGTAAATTGCCGGGGGCTTGTCCTGTGGGTCCCGTGAAGGTTTTCCCACCACCAGCGCCATCGGGCGATAGCTGCCCGGCTCATACAGGTAACTCTGCCAATAGCCCTTGCCATCGGTTTCTGCCACCAGTTGATTGCCACGCCAGACAAATTCCATCAGCTTGCCGTTAACGGTCTTGCTCAGACGGCGGTTAAAGGCGTCGTAGGTATAGGTGCTCACGCTGCCGTCTGGGGTTTCCAGGCGGATGAGTCGATGGCGGCAGTCATACTCGTAGCGGGTGACCAGTTTATGGTCTTTACCACGCCGTTCTGCAATCAGGTTACCGAAGCGGTCATACTCAAAATGACGATCGGCATAAAACGCCAGCCGGTTGCCCGGTGCGCTGTGCTGCTGTTCATCACTGACCGGGTTACCCCGCTGGTCCCAACGGAAACTCTCGTTCGGGTTGGCGTGGTGCTGTTCCTTCGTTGCGGCTACTGGCTGAAACTGTGGCAGACGGTAAGTGGGTTGCCGGGCCGGGGGAATGATTGACTGTGGGTTCAGGTAGCTGACCGAGGTGAGCGCCCCGGTGGCATTGTAGTGATACTGCCGCGCATCATTACCCTCGATGCTGGCCAGTTCCCCATCTGCCTGATAGGCATACTGCTGTTGCCAGTGCAGCCGATCTTCTTCCGGTGTGGTGCCCGGTTCGAGCAGGCTGTGTTGGCTCAGTCTGCCCAACGGGTCATACTGGAAGCTGTTGACCAGCCGGTTGCCTTGCCGCAGTTGTTGCAGGCGCTGGTGATGGTCGTAGCCGTACGCCGTCAGCGGTTGGCCTTCCAGGCTGGAGGCCAGCAGTTTGCCATGTTGGTAATGGAATTCCTGCCACTGGCCGTTAGGTTGCTTGATGCCGGTCAGGCGTCCCGTGTCTTCATCATAACGGTAACGCATCGTCGCCCAGGACTGGTGTTCTGCTTCTAGGCGCCCGGCGGCGTCATATTGCCAGGCTAACGGATCCTCGCCATCCAGCACTTCACTCAGGCGGCCCGCATCGTCGTAGCGGTATTCTTCCTCTTTGCCATCGGGCAGGATTTTACGCGTCAGGCGCCCCAGCGGGTCACGTTGATATTGCGTGATGAAAGGCGGGCTTTGGTGGTCGTTGCCGTATTCGTGTTTTTCATTCAGGCGGCCACAGGCGTCATAGAGATAGCTGGTTTTGCTGTTATCGAAGCCGATCTCTTCGCTCAACAGCCCACTGCCGGTGTAGCCAAGGCGGTACTTCTCGCCCAGTTGGTTCTCAATCTCGCTGACTTGCAGATGGACGTTATCGTAGCGATAACGCAGGCTACCGCCGTCCGGCAGACGTTTCTCGGTCAGCAGATGCAGGGGAGCTGCATAGTGGTATTGCGTAACGCGGCCCGCCTCATCGGTGAGTTGCGTCACTTTACCATAGGCATTGTACTGATATTGCCGGGTGCTGCCATCCGGATGGGTGATCTTTATCAGCCGGTCCAGTGCATCCCACTGGTAGCGGGTGATCTGGTCGTTCTCTTCCACTTCGCAGGGCTGGGTCTGTAGCCCCTGATAGCGCATCTGGCGGCTTCCCTGTGGTGAGCTATCACTGAGCAGGCGGCCCAACGTATCCCATTGCAGGTGCTGTTCACTGCCATCAGGGAAGCGGATATGGCTGACCTGTCCGCGCGGTGTGTAGCTGTAATGCGTGGTGGTGCCTGCCGGGCCGGTTTCGCTTTTTAGTGCCCCGTTGAGGTAGTAGGTATAACGCCAGGTCTGCGCCTCGTCACCTTCACCCAGTGTCCGGCTGAACAACCTGTCGAACAGCCAGTCATAGCGAGTGACTTGGCCGTCAGCTGCGATAACGCAATCCAAAGCACCATTTTCACCGTATACCGATACTGTGTGATGCCCCAGTGCATCGGTGACCCGGATGCAGGCACCGTCTTCGTTGTACTCGTAGTGGGTTTCCGCACCGTCGGCGTTTCTCTCCAGCAACAACAACGCCTGTGCCGAGTGTTGGTAACGCTGCTGGCTGCCATCCTGATGGGTCAACGTGACGCTGTGGCTGGCTTCGTCCCAGTGATAACGCGTATCCAGTTGGCCAAAGTTGCCGTACTGGCGCAGACAACGGACGTCTTTGCCTTCTCCCTGCCACTCCCAATGGAATTCCGCACCACCGGCCAGGGTGCGGCAGAGGATCACGTGATCGTCGCGATAGTGATAATGCTCAATGTCGCCCGCCGCGTTGACGGCGCTAACCAACTGCTGGTGTTCGTTGTAACCATAGCGTGCTACCAGCGTACCGGGTTGCCAGTGAGTCTCTGCACTGGTTCTGGCCGGATTGCGGGCCTGTAATAGCACCTGGCTGATCCCTTTCGGGTACGCGGGGTCGTCATAGCTGAAACAGAGCCGGGCATTATCGTGCCCGATAGCAGCCAGACGGCCTTCGTTGTCGTAACTGACGTCCACTGAATTGCCGTGGCGATCGCGAATACAGCGCAACCAGGCCATGTCGCCGTCACGCAGGAAATGGTAAGTCCCCTGTCCCCCGGCGAACTGGACGCAGTATTCGTTGCCGAACTCATCCAGCTTCAGGCTCATCAGCCCGCCGCCTGCACGGTTGGTGACGACCGGTACCTCCTGGGTGGGTAGCAGGAAGCGGGTGGCGCTGTTTTCATCGTTGAAGAACCAGACAACGTCTTCCTGGCTCTGACTGTCACGGCCAAACAGCAGGTAAGGGCTGGCACTGTGAGTCCAGCCCGGCCCCATCCCAGCACGTTGTTCCACGGCGCTGGTGCGGTAGAGCCGCCGCCAGGCAAAGGGAAGGACGCCGGGCAGGGTGAAATCCGTCAGGGTCAGTAATTCTTCACCGGAGAACATGGATACCGGCTCGCCATCAACCCGGGTATTACCGACGGCTTGAGTGGGCTTGCCATTGGGGGTGACCGCGCTGGCATTGGCGTTAGGTTCCGTTTTGATAACACCAACTTTGTGGGCCGATTCCTGATAGGAAAGCTCCAGCGAGGTCTGATGCGGAAGCCTGCCCAACTGGCTTTGCCGCACCGCAAGCAGCGACTGCGAATCAAACTTGGCGATCACCGTGGGTTTGGCTAACACCGCGTACCCTTTAGGTACTGTGGCCAGGCTGAATAGCGCTCTCACATTCGCCATGATGCCTTTGGCTTCTGCTGCCGCCTTGGCGTTCTTGAATATCTTTGCCATCGTTAACGTTCCTTGTTCTTATGATGCCGGGACCATAATGCTGATGTTGTCCACACCCGTCAGTACCATCTGCCCCATACCTGGGGGCAGTATCAGATACAGCACAACCATTACCAACAGGCTGCCAAAGGCATCGGCGACAAAATTGACAATTTGTTGTGGGGTGAGGAGCTGGAAATAGCAGTAGAGCGCATCTATCAGGATGAAGACCAGGATTTCATCACTCAGCAGCGTCAGGGCGTCCCCCAACGCCTCGGCACTTTTACCGGGCAGGGCTTTCAGTTTCTCAATCCCTTCTGGCCCGATAAACTCGGCCAGTTTGGCGGCATATTTATCCACATCGCTGAGCCATAACCAGACCTGTTTGATCGTGTCATACAGTTGCTTGATCTGTGACACCATCCCGTCAAGGAAGGCATTGGCTGTCTCCGTCAGGCTGAGTCCCCCGTTCTGCAGATAAGCCTGCCAGGCCCCTCGCTGCTGCGTATTCCATGTGTTAGTCAACCAGGTAGCATATTTATCAATGGTTTCCTGATAAGCGGCATAGAGCGCATCCCGGTCCTCATCAGTAATATGGGTATTGACCAGCAGATGATACTGATAACCGGCTTCACAGGGCGGTATGGTGACCACAGCCTTGCCCTGGGCATCAAACTTGTCCGAGTAGACAACGTTATCTTTATGGGTATCCCCGTATCGGGAAGGGGGAGCTGTCCCGGCTAGTGGGTAATTATTGTAACGTTGCTGGGTTATCACCGGGCGTTTGACCAGGGTGTATTTCGCCTGGGGTATCGGAATATATCGAGTAGAACGAAAACCGTGGGTAATGGTAATGTTCGTGGGCTCGATGCCACAGCTCATGGCGATATTGACCGGCTTGTTTTCCAGAGGCGCAGACTCACGCTGCATATCACCAATAGTAAATTGCTGCTTCATGTTCAGCATGGAGCCGTACAACCAGTGACCATTGGCAGTTTTGTAGTCTTTTATCACATCTTTGAATTCAGACAGGATGCGCTGAAAATCCCGCTCTTTATCGGCGGGGGTCGGTGGCGGTGGCGGGGTCCCGCGCAACAGGCGGTTATACTCTTCCTGGGTACGAACCTGTTGAAAAGGGTAATCCATACTATCGGTTCTCCATGATAATTATGATCCTTCGAGGGTGCGCAGGATCTCGGCCAGGATCTGGGGATCGTTGCGCCGTTGCGGCGTCAGCAAACGGCGTATTTTTTTATCCAGTATCGCGTCGGGCCAACGGGCAATCACATCGGGGTAGCTCTGGCGCAGGGTCTGGCGGATATTAAGCACCAGAGGCAAGACGTTTTCGTCCAGCAACGCATCCAGTAATCCTTGCGGGACCGGCCACCAGGGGAAGACCTGTAACACGGCATCGGGTTTAACCGGGCAGGTTAAGGCTCGGCCATTGATCCAGTAATCGGAGAATACCGGCAGAATATTGCTCCAGTGGTCGCCGTAATATTTCAGATAGCAGGGCAGATATTGGCCATCCCAATAGCGGAAAAACACCTCTTTGCCGTCAGGCAGGATCACTTTGGTCAGGCCGTGAAGATGGTCGGCTATGGTGGTCTGCGGCAGCGGCGAACGTGCCAGCCAGCCCCAGTTGCGCAGAGGTGTTTCGGCCACCCAGCGCAGAAACGGGCTGCCGTCATCAAGTGCGACCAGCACCGGCATCACTTCAGACCAGTTGGCATATTGCGTGTTGGCATATAGCCCAAATGGCGTGCGGTTGCCGTCCTCGCGGTAGTAGGCTTTGATACCTTCTGCACCGTTGGTATTGGCCAGGACGGCGTACAGTTGTGTGCCCGCAGTGTTTCGTACCCAGTCCTGTAAGCGGTGTGGCATATTCATCTTATCCTTGATTAAAAAATGCTCGTGAACAGGTCATGGTCTGCGGATATCTATATCGGCAATAGCCTGACAAGAGTGATTAGCGCTGAACGAAATCCCCGTCAGGCATTACATTCATGTTGTGAAGCAATCAGGGAGGTCCCACAGGCGGTTTTCATTCCTGCCAGCATCAAGGATAACCCGTCAACCTGCACGGTGGGGTCACCTGTCACTATGGGAAAGTCCCCTTTGCATTTCGGGCAAGAGACCAAATGCCCCACCAGTACTACGTTGGTACCGCGGAACTGCATAGCGGGCTAGCCTCGAACCACCACACCACCATGAGAGGTTTTGTCGCCTTGTAAAATCATGGCCTTCCCTGCCATACGCCCTCCATACTTGGCATTTTCTTATCAGATTACAGGATGTTTTGAATCTAAAGAAGTAGAAATATAATAGCTACTAATGGATTTGTGAGCGGTATGGGATACGGTGAATCTTTTAGTATCAATCTGGGATAATGGGTACTGCTCTGGCTCCTCACCTTGTATGTCGCGATGTATATCGTGAGCAACAAACATAGAGTACCTAAACTACAGAGCCTGATGTGGGGCACCTGCAGAATCAAAACGCACCATACCGAATGCGGATAGCTCATCTGGTAACACCAGTCGAGCGCAAAAACCCATCTCGGTCATGGCTGTCAAAACCCACCGGACCTCGTTAAGGGTATCTCCACGCTGAGGCAATACCGAAAGGCACCCCGGATAACGATATTCTCCCTGTTCGGCCTCATTAGCGTAGTAACGTCCATTACCCTGTGTCGCAGTCTGTTGCCAGTATTCACCCAGCAGTGCCGCCAGAACAGGACCCGTATCCGACTGTTCGACAGGAAAGAAAACCATCACCTGGACGAAATACCCCTTCAATTTGCCATATTCGAGGTGCCAGACGGCCCCCATGGCGTGCGTCAGTGTATCTTGGGTGTGGATGTCACGCAGGAAATGCTGCAGGTCCTCGGTGATGCAGGCCAGCGGTGTATCGGTCTGCTGATAAGCAAGTTCAATCCCCACCATGGCGAAAGATGGGGAGTTGGTATGGAGTTCAGCCAGCCACCGACATGCTGCCAGTCGGTTCTGGTATCCCTTTTGCAACCAGTGGGCCAGTGTCTGCTGA
Source organism: Serratia sp. H1w (assembly GCF_000633355.1). GTDB lineage: Bacteria > Pseudomonadota > Gammaproteobacteria > Enterobacterales > Enterobacteriaceae > Chania. Next base: position 3,595 of record NZ_AYMQ01000170.1, on the reverse strand, counting down.
TGCGTGTCGCCGAGGTATTCTATCCGCAGGTTCTGTATCAGGCTGATGCAAAGGGCTTCGTTCCCTCTCGTGTCCTCTTCAGTTTGACTGATAAGTTCAGCACATCGCTGCAAGGTTGGATGGAGCGAACGATGTTCGCTGCAATCGTTCGCGACCGATATCAGTCGCTGGCACACCGAGTGCGCGGTATAAGGGTTCATCGGGATTGTCTTCATACCCGATAACAGGCTGTGTAGCAGCAGATACGGTTCTGTCAGGCGGTCAAGGTCGCTTGTGACACCACGATGTGGCACACCGCGCTCCTCAACAGGGAGCTGGGTCGAGAGTGTCAGGTGGTTGAAATAGCGATTCTGTTCGGCAGAGGATAAACCCAGTGGAGCCGTATCGAGGGTGACCATTTTAGCGTCCCGTTTGCTGACTTCGACGGTGTAATGGGTGTCACCGCAATACAGGCAGCACTTTTTACCATAATAGTCACAGTCACACATCACACAGAAGTAATGCTGTAGCCCTGGAAAACCCAGGGTGTCATCGTCGCGTTGTATGTTTTCCTGAACTGCCTGCGCAAAGGGAGTGAGCGGTCTGGTAGGTTGAGCATGTGACGATGGAAGTAAATATTTGCACATGTCGAGTGTATGGAACGAGCAATGCTCAAGGTCGTGCTCAAAGTATCGGCCTGCCGTATGCGTCGAATGGAGCCGCAGCGGGTTACCGCAACTGGTACAGTGATAAGGGATTTGGGGATTGAGTGACAGGTTGTCTGTTGACACGGTACTGCCATCCCCGGTACTGCCGGTCGTGATTTTCTTGAATTGCATGAACATGGAAGACTCCTGAACGCATTGACAGTGCACACCGCCCAATTGGGCATGCTGTAACGACGTCGTGGCGATGCGGGTGAACACGCCGGTTGAATGGGATAACGGTCAGCAATAAGGCGATACGTATGGTGGGCGTGGGTAATCCGGCTGACTTGCAGCCTCAAACGAGGGTGAAACGTTGTCATTAAGTTGGTGAGTGTTGTAAAAAATACCTGTGCGTTACAGCGCGTTCTGCCGAATAAGGGATTGCCCACAACGGCAATCCCCCAGCGTGTTACTGAGCGTAGTGGTTGATTGAATTCTTACCATCATCCGGCTGCCTCACCAATACGGGTTAATCACCCGAATATTGTCGATTTGCACGCCAGTTACGGAGTGGGGCTGGACTGTATCGGTGATATGCCGGATGTGTAATCACTGCAATACGCGTGCACTGCCAGAGGTGCGAAAGTGGTGGGGCAAAGTCAGTCTGGCGTAGGTGTCTGTTTGAATCATGTTGTCGAGTATCCGGTACAGTTTTTCCGGTGCTGCGGTATCAGTCTGGTAAAACATCATTAATCCCGGGTAGGAATAATCATCCTGGAGGTCTCTTTGGCAGAAAGACCGACCTGCTTTCTCGGTGACCGTCTGCCAGCAGGTTCCGATATCCACGCCGATACGGGCGTAAAGGTCTACCTGAGCTGCGTTAAAAAAGCACACCAACTGGTAGCAGAAGCCTTTGATGGGGCCGTGTTCCAGCTTCCAGGCGTACCCTGCGCAATGGCGAAAGTGCGAATGATTGTGCAGCAGGGCCAGCAGTTGACGTCGGTGCTGGCGAATCTGCATGGGCGTAATGTCGTCTTTGACCGTCTGCACGTAGCTAAGGTCAATACCCACCATCATCAGTGATTTGTACTGACGCAGCAGGGCATTGACAACCCGCCGTGCTTTCTGCCGGTGGGGTTCGTTTTTCATCAGGAACTGTTGTACCTGACAAAGAGGGCTCACGGTTTCGATGTTTTTCCGAAAGTTATCCAATACGTGTTCCAGCCAGCGGGTTTGTTCGGCGGCGTCCTGGTGATAAATGGGGCAACCTTCATGGTTACGCTGGTAGCTGTCGTGACAGCGCTTTGCCGTCTGGATGAACCGGTCCAGGGTGGGGTGCAACACGCGGTAGAGAGGCCGTTGTTCTGCCAGCAGCGCTGCCTGCCCTGGCGTTGATAACCTCAATGCGTATCTTAATGTATCCACGGGGTTTAACAGGCCCCGAGGGGAAAACGTTGTCATTGACGCGTCCTGGAGCAGGTATTGAAGAGCCTGCAGGCGGGCGCGAATGTTGCCCAGTGTGTCGTAGTCCTTGGTGGCTAATACGGTTTCAGAGCCGAACTCCTGCGTGTGAAGCAGTGAGGTGGCGAGTTGCAGATGAACATCATACTCGTCGATGTAAACACGCTTTTGATAGTATTTTTTCATGGGAAGCTCAAAGTTATGCCAGCAGGCAAGGCTGCCAGGCTTGATTTATCGTGAATGCGTGTGCGAAGTGGCTCTTTGGAAGTGGCACCAGTGGCACGCAGGAAAATGGAGAAGGTGCTTCTCATATCTCTTGCCATGGAGATAAAAATTTACTGGGTAGAACTACCGATGATGGATGGCATGTTGTCGGAGTGGAGGAAAGTGGGCGTTATTCACGGCGAACGAGGACGACCACGGCGAACAGCGGTGGGTGGGCAAAACTCTCCTCGCCCAAAGGTCCGGGCACCGTTTGGCAGCACCAGGCGGGCGAAGGTATCGACTTTGCACAGATAGTTAATGGCGATGTTCAAGCCCTTGCGTCGAGGAGCATCGGTATAGTGAAGCAAGCCAATCCCCGGGAAGCGATAACGTGCCTTGTCGGCATTGCAGTTGTGGTAATGCCCTGCCCCTGCGGTAATGACATCACGCCAGTATTCCCCTAGCAGCCTGGCCAGCGTCACGTCCTGTCGGACCCGTGCACCGTCGTAGAACACCAGCAGGTGATAGTGAAAGCCCCTGTAGCGTCCGTATTCAAGCTTCCAGACATAGCCCACACAGGCTTGAAACAGGCGGTGTACCTGTAGGTTCTTGAAGAAACGCTGACGATGCTGGCGGGCCAATTCGGCGGTTATCGTCGCTTTGGTATCATTGCGATAAGACAGGTCAACCCGGACAGCCAGCAGTCGGGCATGCTGTTCAAACAGGGCGTCAGTGTACCGAAGGGCACCGCACAGATTCTTCCTGGCTGCACGTTGGTATTGGCGAGATTGACGCTTGTGTGACGGCGTCTTCAGCCCAGACCTGAATTGTCGAACAAAGGTATTCAAGCGCGCTGCCAGTCGTGTCATGGCATCAGGGATGTTATCCGTCATGGTCAGATACTGTTGAATGTTGTGCTGCCCCGCCAACCGCTGAAATAACGTCAAGGCTGGGTGAAACTCGCGTCGCTCGTCGTTTGCAGCATTCAGTGACCGAAGTTTCTTCAGCGCGAGCAATATCCGCTCTCCTGCTGCGGTAGGTTTTAATGACGCGTAATGGGCTGATAGAGCGTACTGCACGCTGAATTCATCACGGTCTGATTTGGCGATATATTGTATGTCTTTGAAGAGATAAAGCAGTTCTTCAAGATAATTACCATCATGGGTAACGTATATAGCCGATGCCTGGTCTTCATTGATGCTGGTCGACAGCGTCAGGTATTTATCATAATTCATGGTCACGTTTTTATCTCAATAGTCATGAGTGATGAAAGCACAATCAGAGGGTCATGTATTCAATGTGTA
>NZ_AYMQ01000169.1 GCF_000633355.1 Serratia sp. H1w | reverse complement strand
ATCTTCAATGATCACGGGTATACATCGAATTCAACCAATTAAAGTCATCACCAATATCCAGATGACTGGGGGTAAAGGGATGCTAACGAACTGAAATACAATTGGAAGATGAGTTGCCCGTAACGTAACCACCAATTTAGTGAAATGGCATAATTTTCAAAGTAATCCAGTTATTTTAAGGTGATTGTCGCATTAAATATTGCAAAATATTGTTGTTTGGTTAAGAATTGTCTCGGGTTTACTCAGAAACATCTTGTTTTCTGGCGAAAACTGAACGGAATAGGGAGGTCCGGCCGTGAGTAAAAATGAAGTTTGTGCGGTTGCCCGCCAGGGGGATCGACCTCCACACTTTTTCATGGTTATGAAACATTATGTGTTCAAAGGAAAATAGTATGAAAATCAAATCACTGGTTGCTGGTATTGCCGCAGTTCTTTCTCTGGCTGGCGTCGCTAATGCGGCAACGACTACCGTCAACGGTGGCCCGATCCATTTCAAAGGCGAAGTCGTTAACGCGGCTTGTGCCGTGGATGCAGGTTCTATTGGCCAGACAGTGCAATTGGGGCAAGTAAAAACAACTTCACTGGCTACCGCTGGCGATGTCAGTTCTTCTACCGGGT
>NZ_AYMQ01000168.1 GCF_000633355.1 Serratia sp. H1w | reverse complement strand
CCCGGAAAGCACCAACAGCTCCGCCGGACGCGGGGAGACATCACGCTCTGCAACTTCCGCTGCCGTGTGCGGCGCTTCCTCCAGAATGATGTGCGCGTTAGTTCCTCCTAACCCCCAGGAACTGACTCCGGCAATGCGCGGTTTTTCTCCCCGAGGCCACGGGATGGCCCTGTCGGCTACTCTGACCGGCAGGGCGTCCCACGGGATATGCGGGTTGGGGGTGGTAAAGTACAGGTTCTGCGGGATACACTGATGCTGCAACGCCAGCACCGTCTTGATCAGTCCGGCGATCCCGGCGGCAGCCTGGGTATGACCGATGTTGCTTTTGACCGAGCCGAGGATCAGCGGTTGGTCGGTACTGCGTCCCTCGCCGAGTACCGCGCCCAGCGCCTGCACCTCAATCGGGTCGCCAAGCCGCGTGCCGGTACCGTGGCACTCCACGTAGTCGACGTCGGCAGGCCGCACCCCGGCCTGCTGCAAAGCGGCACGAATGACCGCCTCCTGTGCCGAACCACTGGGCACCGTCAGCCCTGGGGTATGGCCGTCATGATTGACAGCACTGCCGCGCAGTATGGCCAGAATACGGTCGCCATCGCGTAACGCATCACTCATGCGTTTTAATACCACGACCCCACAACCCTCCGCCCAACCAGTACCATCGGCCTCCGCAGAAAATGTTTTACAGCGTCCGTCGCTAGCCAGCCCGCCCAAGTGGTCAAAACCGATAAACATGCGCGGAGTCAGCATCAAAGAGCTCCCACCGGCAATAGCCAGTGAGCTTTCACCACTTAACAGTGATTGACAGGCAAGGTGGATAGAAACTAAAGAAGACGAAGTCGCAGTGTCCAGCGTCATCGAGGGACCGGTAAAACCGAAACTATAGCTTATTCGTCCTGAGGCCAGACTGGCGGAATGTCCGGTGAGAGAATAGCCGTCAAATTCTTCTTCGCCCTCAAGCATGCCATATTCCTGACTGCTCAGACCAATAAATACACTGACCCTGTTTTTATTCAATTCATTCAGAGTCATTCCTGAATTTTCCAATGACTCCCAACACACCTCAAGTAACAACCTTTGCTGCGGATCAATACTTTTCGCTTCACGTGGGGAGATGCCAAAGAACCTAGCATCAAAAGCATCAATATCTGAGAGGATGCCACCTTTTAGTTTTTCGGCAAGGGGATTATCATCAGATTCAATTGAGTAATTTCCCCAGCGTTCCCTGGGGATATTTATTGCCACATTTTTTCCGGAAGAAATATAACGCCAATAATCTGCAGCGCTATTAATTCCGTCAGAAAACTTACAGCCCATACCAACTATTGCAATATTTTCAAATTCAGATTTCATATGCATTAAAAATCTCCAATCTCATAGTTTCACTGATTGTTAGATTAACTAAGAATATCTTCCCGCCAAACACCAAAAACTCTAAACCGACTGTTTACCGATTGAGGCGTTGCAGTAACTGCAGTGCGAGAAAACTGAGATAATGGTCATCACCAGATGTTTAGAGAATCGTCAAGTTTAGCCAAGCCATAGAGTGAGAATGCTAACAGCCAAGGTAGCACCAATAATTACCCTCTATAACATGAAAACTGGATTATTAATAAGCAACCTTAAGATGATGGCGAGTGAAGATAAATGAATGGGAATCAATTAATCAAGTGGTAAATAGCAACTTATTACTGTGGTAAATGAAAATTTAATTGGTGATCACAATAATGATCACCATCAAAACCTTCATGAAAAATATAATCAACTGTATTAATTATTCGTTGACGTCAATACTGTCGTTAAGTCTTTCATTGTATAGATTTGCTTTCCGTCAACTGATACTATTGCATCGGCAATTCCCATTTTTAGTCTTTGGTTGACTAAGCGCGTAATATTTAGCTCATAATTAACAACCTTAGCTGTAGGGAGTACTGTGCCATTGAATTTAACACTCCCACCTCTAGCTCGCCCCCTGCCTTCATACCCTTTCCAAGCTAAAAAGAACCCCAGCAATTGCCATGTCGCATCTAATCCTAAGCAACCGGGCATAACAGGGTCATTTTTGAAGTGACAATCAAAAAACCAAAGATCCGGTGTAATATCCAGTTCGGCAATAATTTTTCCTAATCCGTGCGTTCCTGATTTTTCTGAAATCTCAAGAATGCGATCGACCATTAGCATCGGCGGTAGAGGCAACTGAGCGTTCCCCGGGCCAAACATTTCGCCATTGGAACAAAGTAGTAACTCATCTTTTGTATATGACGGTTTTCTGTTCATCGTTCACTCTCCATAATTTTTTGTAAATCAAAGACTCATAGTGTCTAAATAACTTTTCACAATAGCACCCGACTTAACTCTCTATCTTGGGCTGCAAACGCACTCTGGTTAAAAAACTATAGTCATCAAATTTAGCGACATTTTTGAAATGCCAGTTAGTATACTTTTATAAGCTAATTCCACGTAAAAAACAATACTCAATGAAGATGCTGATTATAGGAGAGATTTTAACGCTGACGTACTCAGAGGCTAAGTTTATCGCTAACGCAATAAACACTCCAATACTGCCGTTTCAGTTCCAAAAGATACTCAGCCAATTTTTATTTACTTTCGAGATATTAATGCCGTGCAGGCACGCTACCGCCCATAACCGTATCCTGAATAAGAAACCGAGGTCCATAAGGTCATCTGATAAAAAGTTGTGGTACTACTCAATCATCGTTTCAGAGCTCACTGGATAAGAAAAAACATCACCGATGTAGTATTTTTATGCAGTGAAACATTCAGCTCATAAATGAATCTCGTTGTAACTACTTTCATTGTTCTATAACTGCAGATAGGCTGTAATATGCATGCAATCTCCTTTTTTATTTTCACGATAGAATAACTACGCTTGGCAATCGCTTTATATCTTTAGAGTCTAATTGTTCAAGGTTTCCGGAATTGGAGTGAGCTCATCCCGAAAAATGATCGATAGGAATTTCAGCACCCAGTGAAACAGGCTACTGAAACATCGTGTAACGCCTTAGCAAGAGTTGCTAATTGCTTCTACACGTAACTAGCATTGCTTAGATAGGAACGCTAGCCACTATCAGGTAATGGGTTTTGGCTTTGATATAGTGATTGAGGCAACCACAAAGATTTTTTTTGAAGTGGATTTGAACAGGGATTTCCCAAAATAAAGACGACGTTAGACAACGTCAGTATGATTAGCATTACTCCATCAACTTGATGGCTAATTATTTTTCCTCGTGTCTGGGTAAGTGATAATGAAATAATGATAGGAAATAACGAAAGTATATGCACTATCGTCGTAGACAGAGATACCGCTGGAAAGTTGATCCTCCCATGTGCACGTTGCCAAGCAAGGAATACTACGAACAAAGATGTCTGGCATGTAAGCCTCATGGCATGGGGATTGTACATCAGGTGCCACTCGTCTAACCAATGCTCAACGACCACAACCCCCTCCACTTGGGGTATACATTTGGCCACATTAAGCTCAGGTACGATAATCACCAGCTTCTGCAAAACAGCCTGGTTGTCATCACCCCCCCAGAGACAGACCGCCGACCATACAAAGACCCTCCTGTTACCCCACACACCTTCAAAAACCACTATACAGGCCAAGTCAGATGTTAGTGTAAGCCTTGCGGGTGCAGACTGAAAAAATAAATTGAACATACCTTTCCCTGTGTTATGAAGTCCGTTAATACCACTGAAAAATCAGTTAAAAACTGATAACCATTCAATATTACGACACCAAATTACACATCATGTAGCGCAATCAAAACCAAAGTCACAGACTGGATAGACATATTCGTGTCTTTAATGCTTTTCTTAAAAAGAAATCCAATGCAACCATGTGTAACAGTTAAAAACATTAATTAATCGATGTGAAGTGTCTTTGTATTGCTAAATGTAAATATAAATCTCTAAATATTATAATTAATATATTACAATGAATTACAATGAAAATATGTTGATTTAGCATAATGGGAAAGATTGATTTGAAGAGAAAGTCATTAAAGAATCATTCAAGCAGGTGATATATACCCGTGATCA
>NZ_AYMQ01000167.1 GCF_000633355.1 Serratia sp. H1w | reverse complement strand
TCCTGTTGGCGCTATCGGTGGCCAAAGTGCCAGCCTCGTTGGCTATCATGTGCTCGGCCTTACTGGCCGGTCTCATGACGTCCTTTATGCAGCCTCAGGTGATCGATCGTTTTATTGTCGAACCCGACCTGGCCAGCCCGCTGTTGGCCATCAAGGCGGTCTGGGTCGCGATGGCTACCGGCTTTCAGGAAAACTCCGGTATCGAGCAGATCGATGCCCTGCTTTCCCGTGGCGGCATGGACAGCATGTTGCTGACGATTTGGCTGATTATCGGTGCGGTGACGTTTGGCATCATGGTGGATGATTTCGGCCTGCTGAATAAACTGGTCACGCCGTTACTGTTGCGGGCCAGAACCGTCGGCAAGTTGTTTACTTCAGTGGTGGCCACTGCGATCGGGCTGAATATTGCGGCGGGCGATCAGTACATTGCGCTGCTGCTACCCACCCGGCTGTTCCGGGCCGAGTTTGCCAAACGTGGGCTGGCGCCAGAGAACCTGTCGCGCATCGTTTCGGATGCCGGTATTGTCACCTCTCCGCTGATCCCCTGGAACTCCTGCGGAGCTTATATGGCGGCGGTACTGGGGGTCTCCACCATGGCATATATGCCGTTTGCGGTGTTTAATATCGCTGCCCCGCTGCTCACCCTGGCCTTGGGGATTACCGGCTTTAATATTCGCCATATCCCCATCGCCGCTGCGTCAAAAGGAAATGATGCGAGCCGTAAAGCGGTTGAGTAGTAATAACCGTGACACTAGCACCGAGGCAATAAACACCAGGATCAACAAGGTAAACTTAAGCGTGGCGTCATTAAAATCATACAGCGTAGTAATGAAATAGAATACGCTGTAGTGAACAATATAGACGCCCACCATGGCCGGGCTGATAAATTCTACGATGCGGGTGAGCCATTGGCTCTTGATGGCAATATTATCAAACAGGATAAACAGCGCCAGGCTCATGCCCAACAGATGTAGATGCTCCAGCACAAACCAGCCGGCAACGCTGATCTGGGTATGGGTTGACAGGTAGCGTTCATAGAAATACATGGAGACGCCGATTGGGATCACCAGCAGCCTGGCAGCCCACAGCACGCCTGGTTTCTTGGTGAATCTGCGGCCTGGGGCTTCCCCCAGCACATGGCCAAAAATGTAGTAGCCGCCCCATATCCAGATGAACGAGTAGCTGGAGATAAACAGTGGATCGTCTTGGGTATCCAACGGGCTGAAAATGTCTAGCACCGCAATAACGGCAACCAGAGCGGCGAATACGAACCCGGTTATTTTCAGATGTTTAATTCCCTTGAGGATGATGGGGTAAATAAGATAGATAATCCCCATGTTTAATAGTATGCCATTCTGTAAAATATAACCTTGATGAATATATTGGGTTTTAATCAACGATGAAACGATGTTCCAGAAAATAATTATCATGATAATGGATTTTATCTTGACGACTATCTCCAGCCTGGTGAGTTTCTCTACCTCATCCATATAGCCGATAATGATAAAAAACAAAGGTTTGGCAATAATAGACACGAAGTACAGTACCCCCATGGTATTGGCATGGAGAAAGCACTCGAAGGCGCACATTTGGCTGGTCGAGAAGAAAGTAACGGCGGCAAAACAACTCAAACTCTTTAATGCCTGTTGACTGACACTGTTGATCATAGTTTTCCGTCCATCGCCGGGTTGCTGGTGACACACCCCGCTGTTTTTTATAAAAATAATCTTAGTACAATAAACCCTGCTGCACAACGCGCCGATTTCACCATTAGCCCAACGTCTAGTCATGGCATAAGAATATGCTTAGAAAGCTATGGACAGGTTGATACCTATTAACTATTTTTATGTAATCTGCTTTTTTATGCTTAAAAGGCATTTAGATGAGCAACCTTCATAATTCCAGAGGCAATGCTATCTCATTGATTTAATTTACTTAAATTAAAGTGTGAAATTAACAATCCAAGATTAGCATCGAAGAATAAAGTATTATATTTAATTTAATCATATTTAAAGCATTGTAATCCAGGAACATTCCTATATCTGGTTTTTTATTCCGTGCGGTAGCAGTATTTTGCCGTGCGTCGGTTATGCCGTGCTGATGTTGAAGGAAAAGTTTATTTGCGACAGGAAAAATTTCTGGCAGTGACTATGATTTAATCGTAAGTCTGTTGGTAACGTTATCCTTTTATTACGTAATAACTTTATTTGACTCGGTGTCAGTAAGGAAAACCATGACGAGCTCATCAACGAATAAACTGTCCCTATGGTCACTCACCGCACTGGTAGTGGGCTCCATGATAGGGGCCGGTATATTTTCTTTACCGGCCACCTTTGGGCGCGCTACGGGAGGGTTTGGTGCCATCATCGCCTGGTGTATTGCAGGTGGTGGGATGTTAATGCTGGCTTTTGTGTTCCAAACGCTGGCGCAACGAAAACCCGATCTTGATTCCGGTGTTTTTATCTATGCCAAAGCCGGATTCGGTGACTACCTGGGATTTGCCTCTGCACTCGGTTTCTGGGCCGGGACCTGTATTGGTAACGTCTCTTACTTTGTGCTGATCAAATCGACGCTGGGGGCTTTCTTCCCGATATTTGGCGACGGTAATACCATTCCAGCGGTGCTGTTTGCCTCACTCATTCTTTGGGCGTTCCACATTCTGGTGCTGCGCGGGGTGAAAAGCGCCGCGGCGATCAACACCATTGCTACCATCGCCAAAATCCTGCCGATCCTCATCTTTGTCATCGTGCTGATCTTTGCCTTCAAAAGTGACGTGTTTGCACTCAACTTTTGGGGAACACCAGAGACCGCAGCCTCTTTGGCTAGCGTGGGGGACTTATCTCATCTTAACGACTACG
>NZ_AYMQ01000166.1 GCF_000633355.1 Serratia sp. H1w | reverse complement strand
TTCAATGATCACGGGTATAGACATAAAAAGATATGCTAGATATAGGGTTATCTCTAGTCTGTTGTCAAAAGCCAAGAAAAATAATGAAAAGGATGAGTATGCTTATTGGTATTCATTCAACGATTTTAGTGATGATGAACATAATCACTTTTACTCTCAATATTTGCTATTTCAACAAAGGTTATTGCGTATTATCTGGGGGTATGTATCAGGAAACCTTAAGGAGGCTTATGCTAACGGAGGTGAAGCCCTTGAATTATATAAGTCCGCACTAAGTGAACTATTCAAGGTTAGGGGGCATGATGTTTTTAAATTCTTACATATAGATAATATTGATAATGATGCTTCGATACTACAAGCAAACATTAAAAAAATAGATGATATGAAAAAGTATATAGTTACCACCCGAAACGATGACACACTACAGGAAAGAGCACTGGCTGTTGAATTACTAAAGCTGTTTAGAGAGTTTGGTAATGAAAAAGTTGTTTCTGGAGTATATAACTTTATGAGAGCTGATTTTATTAATAATGATATTGATAGGAAAACGATTCAACGGTGCTTTGATGCTCTACCTGGTCAGTTTGGGACAAAGTGACACCATTCTGTACTGGGTTTGTCATGACAATTACAGGGAGGTTTGGCCCATTTTTGTTATGACATTCTCAATGGTAAATTCCTTGATTTTGCCGTTTTAATGAGATTAAAAGTAATTCATTCTCTCTTCCTGTAAAACAAGGCAAGTCTATTAAAGACAATAATCGTATACAGGGGGCTACATGACACAAATAGCACAATCATTCATCCGACTACCAGATGTTCAGCGCCGCACTGGTTACAGCAAAGCCTGGATCTATCGCCTCATGTCCCAGGGTAAATTCCCTACGTCCGTAAAGATCGGATCTCGAACCATTGCCTTTGTTGAAAGCGAGATTGACGAATGGGTCAATCAACGTATTGCTGAATCGCGCAAAAATATCGCCTGATAAAGAATTTCTGGTGTTAACTATTGCCAACTATTTAGGTGATTTGTACTCAATGCTTATCGGCAGCAATCAAAAGCTTTAACGAGGGATAATCAATGGAAATTGAAAAAGCGGCCAACACTGGCCGGGGCCAAACTCACCCTAAGGAAAGCCGTAGCGGTATTAACGGCAATGACTTTTCCGCCTTGGTACCGGTAATTTCTGGCCAAATTAGCGGGCGTAAAAGCAACATTGTGAGCGCCAAGGCGTTGCATAAAACGCTAGGCGTGGGCAATGACTTCTCCACCTGGTTAAAACTCCGAATTGATGAATATGGCTTCGTGCTTGGCACTGACTATGTAATTTTTGATTCCTCAAATTACAGGAATCAAAGCGCAGATATTGACCAACAGAAAACCGGGTGGGTATCTAAGCGCGGGGGAGATCGTCGCAGTAAGGATTACGGCCTATCCCTGGGTATGGCTAAAGAGCTGGCGATGGTGGAGCGTAACGAGCAAGGCCGTGCTGTTCGACGTTACTTCATTCAGTGCGAGGAAGCATTGCAGCTCAGTGCGCCAGAAGTGGCCGCCCGGTTCCGCCGTCAACTTAAAGCCCGCATAGGTGCCGCCAACCTGTTTAAACCAATGTGCGCTGCGCTGGATTCTGCCCGCGCCGAACAGGGTAAGCAGACGCTACAGCATCACTACAACAACGAAAGCAACATGATCGCCAAGATTGTGCTGGGCGGTCTGACGGCCAAGCAGTGGGCGCAGATAAACGGCATTGACGGTGAACCACGCGATAGCATGAGCGCGGAGCAGTTGGACCACCTCACCTATCTGGAAAGAACCAACTTAACTTTGATTGAGTTAGGGCAGGACTATCAGCAACGCAAGGCCGAACTGGTGCGGTTATCACAACGCTGGATGGCGAAACGACTAGGGATTGACCATGCATAACCAATTTGTCAGCCAGAAAAAAGCCTTTCCCCTGGCAGGCACCCGTTGCCGTTACGCTGGTGGATTGGCACTAATGAAAAAGGGCAGTATTGCGAATGCCACCCTTTGGGGTCATTGCTCAAATCTGAGTCACGAACAAAATCAACATATCGCAGTACCACAGGATAACCACACCGAAATAACCGTGGATGCTGGGCGACTATCTTTGAGCGAGTCGGCTACCTACGAAACTTTCGTAGGTCAGCCCTTTGGCTCGATGCCGCGCTTATCTAGTTCCCGGCGAAGCAGTCTTTTAATCCAGCCAGCTTTATTGTCGTCACCATCCTCTTTCATTGCGACGGCTAACCGTTCTGATAGATCCACATCAAGGCGAAGCTGTACTACGTGCCGCTCTTTTTGGTTTTCTTTGGTTGACATTGGTGTTCACCGGTATATATTGAGATTTGAGGTTATCAATGTACACCATTGCATAGCTTTTAGTAAAGCGAAGCCCGGAAGTGTCTCACCACTCATCGGGCCTCTCACCACCAACGATAAAGCACGTATCGAGGTAGCTATGTCAGATCATATCACACCCTTAACCGGGCGGAATTCTCTCACCCCGAATAAGTTCACCTGGCGCTTTCTGGCGTTATCCCGTACAGACAGCAAGGCCAAACCTTGCCGCATGTCTGTAGAGGCGCATACCGAACGAGAAGCCCGCCAAGTGCTGGCCCCTCACTTTATCCTGTCATTCGCCGCCCGCCTGCCGGTTCAGGAGGTGAGTCATGCGTAAACCGATGCCAAAAGAACGCTATCAAGATAAGCGCGGCCAGATCATTACCATTAAATCATGCATTTTCAATCGTGTGATATTTGTCCGGGCTGGTTATCAGGCTGAATGCACGTATCCGCTCAATCGTTTTGAGTCTGAATTTACCCTTGTCGGAGAGAAAGCTCATGACTAATACAACTCATTTTCTCACCGCAGCACTGATTCATGACACCGAGTGCCTGTTGGCAATCTTGCGCACGATCAACGATGTTGATGATCCCGAGCGCCAGAGCTTTTTAGTCGATGCCGCAGAAAATATTGGCAGCAATCTTCTAAGTAAATTGCAGTGTAACGAAGCGATCGAGGATGCCGCCGCATCAGATGATAGCGAGGCGAGAGAGGCAGAATGAATAACGTTATCCCTTTCCAAAAAGTGCCTGAACAATCAGGAAAATACTACGCAGAAGCCACCCCTGATGGCGTGAAGTTGTACCAGAAATACAGCGATAACAAATACCACGAACAGGAAGTAATCCCGTTCTCTGAGGTACTGACACGTGCTGATGATGGCGAGTGGGATGACAATCGTTCTTTGGCACTACGACTGCTAGCCGAGTGGGCAGGCATCCCAGAGAACCATTCTACACATAACCTCGTGATGCTTTATCGCTGGTTGGTGGCTGATGCCTATGTTGCCGAACTGGTCGCTCTGAATGGCGCTGAGGAGTTCTACGGACAGCGCGGCGGTATGGTGACGAGTCGGAAGATTGAGCGCTTGGCTATCGCGAATCACATTGAGGGTATGGGTATTGAACGCCACGGCATTGAAGAGGGCGCAAGGCTTACCGTCAAGTTCTATCAGCATATGCTTGAAATTATTGACGGCAATATTCACGGAATATCGGCTTTCGGGCGCGACACACTGAATGAGTTGCATGAGGGATTTTTGCAGGCTTACCTCGCGGAGGGTTTGCCTAATGAAACTCATCACTAATAGTCCTCGTCTGAATGCCCTCGCAAACCAGTATGCGGTTGCTGTGCATCGGCACGTAATGCAGCAGAACAAGGGCGGCAAGTTCGATTTTGGCATGGATGGGCAAGCGAGCTATGTTGCCATTATGGGGGGTGTGCCTGGCATCCGTGACTTGGTTGACTCTTACCTTTTGGTGGCATTAAGGCTGAATTGCCCGCAGTTGGATCTGTTAGTTATTCAAATGATTAGCAAATGCCTAGACAATGACAACCTGACACCACGGGGCTTGGTGGTCTGGCAGTGCATAAAGAAAGAGATGTACGCAGACCGTACTAGACCATGGGGGACTGCTTGATGCGTAACATTGACCTTATCCGCGAAGTGACCAAATCAGCAGCTAACCGCTGGCCTGATGTGTTACCGATGGTGGGGATCGACGTTCCCGCCAGCCCACGAGCACAAGTGGCCTGCCCTGCTTGCGGTGGGCGTGACCGGTTTCGGTTCGATGATAACGGGCGCGGTTCGCATTTCTGCAACCAATGCGGAGCGGGTGACGGGTTAGACCTCATCCAGAAGGTGAACCGGTGCGACGCCACCGAAGCCGCTCGGATGGTCGCTGATGTGCTGGGTATTGATTACCGGACAGCAGATACAGCACCAGAGGCCACCGGCCAGAGCAAGGCAATAATCGAAGCCGAGCGTCAACAGCGTGAGCAGGATCGCCAGCAGGCAGAAGCCACCGAACTGGAGCAAAAGCGCCAGCGGTTCAATCGTCGCTATACCGCGTTATGTAACAGTGCCACGATGGGGGGATCGGCCTACCTTGCGGCCAAGGGGCTGACCGGTTTCACCTTCCCCACCCTGAAAGATGGCCGCTTGCTGGTGGTACTGACCGACGAAACCGGCGCAGTTACGGCAGCACAGACCATCACCCCCGATGGTGAGAAAAGGCAGGTAACGGATGGCACCAAGCGCGGCGCATACCATGCCGTAAACGCCCCAGAACAGCCGCAGGCGGTGATTATTGCCGAGGGGCTGGCAACTACCTTAACCGCCCACTTGATGCGCCCTGATGCGCTGACGGTGGCCGCTATCGATGCCGGTAATCTTCTGCACGTTGCGGAGGTAATGCGCCGGAAGTATCCCGATGCGCAGATCATCATTGCCGGGGATAACGATTGGCACGCACCGGGTGAACTGGACGAACACGGCAAACCGAAGAAGAACGGCGGGAAGATAGGCGCAGAGAAAGCCGCCAGTGCTGTTTCTGGATGGGTATCCTTGCCACCGACAGAGTATAAAGCTGATTGGGACGATTACCGCCAACAGAAAGGCCTAGAAGCCGCTACACAAGCATTTAACGATTCGCAGTATCAGCACAAGGGGGAAGGCGTGGGCATCCAACTGAAAGCCATTGAGGGTGGTAAAAAAGACAGCCAAGAGGCTGACCCGCTAAAACCTCGCATTGAAAGCCGCAAGGATGGCATTTTCTGGATCACGCCGAAGGTATACCAGGTGAGCGGTGAGGTGATCAACAATGAATCGTGGTTGTGTTCACCATTGGAAGTGATCGGCACTGGCCGGGATGACAAAGACCAATACTTGATTATCCGTTGGCTACCGGTAGGCGAAACCCTGCCAACAACCGCAGCTATTCCCCTAGCCGACATCGGGGAGCGTGAAGGCTGGCGCACCCTGAAAGCGGGCGGGGTGAATGTGACCACGAAAACCGCACTCAGGGCCACCCTGGCCGATTGGTTACAACGTGCTGGCTCTCATGAGATTTGGCGCGTGGCGCAGGCTACAGGTTGGCAGTGTGGGGCATACATCATGCCAGATGGTGAGGTCATTGGCTCACCTGACAAGCCGGTGCTGTTCAATGGTCGCAGTGCTGCCGCTGCCGGGTACACCGTCAAGGGAACGCCAGAGGGGTGGCGGGATTCGGTGGCACGCTTGGCCCGTGGTAATCCCTCCATGATGGCCGGTATCGGTGCAGCGCTGGCTGCCCCTCTCATTGGGCTGGCCGGTACTGACGGGTTCGGCATTCACTTCTACGAGCAATCGAGCGCCGGTAAGACTACCACCGCCAACATTGCCAGCAGTCTGTACGGTGAGCCTGACGCCTTGCGCCTGACGTGGTTCGGTACGGCGTTAGGGATAGCCAACGAGGCCGCCGCGCACAATGACGGACTGATGCCGCTGGATGAGGTAGGGCAAGGCGCTGATCCGGATAGCGTGGCGAAATCGGCCTACACCCTGTTTAACGGCGTCGGTAAGCTGCAAGGAGCCAAAGAGGGCGGCAACCGTGATTTGAAACGCTGGCGTACCGTGGCGCTCAGTACCGGGGAAATGGACATTGAAACCTTCATCGCCACTGCTGGACGCAAGGTGAAGGCGGGGCAACTGGTGCGCCTGCTGAATATCCCGCTGGAGAAGTCACAACAGCACCATGAGACGGCCAACGGCAAGGCCCACGCCGACGCGCTGAAAGATGCCTATCAGCACAACTACGGGGCCGCTGGTCGCTTTTGGATTAAGCACCTTGCCGACCACCAGCAACAGGCCATTTCCGCAGTCAGAGCCGCTGAGGAACGTTGGCGCTCACTGATACCGGCAGACTACGGGGAGCAGGTTCACCGGGTAGCGGCGCGGTTCGCTGTGCTTGAGGCGGCGCTGTTGTTCGGGAGTGTTGTTACCGGTTGGGATGCGCAGGAGTGCCGGGACGCGATCCAGCACAACTTTAACGCCTGGATCAAAGAGTTCGGCACCGGCAACAAAGAGCACCAACAGATTATCGAGCAAACGGAAGCCTTCTTGAATGCCTACGGCCTGAGCCGCTTTGCCCCGCTGCCCTATGACCCGCAGAGCCTGCCTATTCGTGATTTGGCCGGATACAGGGATAAGGGTAAACATGATTGTGACTCGATGGTGTTCTACACGTTCCCGGCAGCGTTTGAGGATGAAATAGCGCGAGGGTTTAACTCCAAGCATTTCGCCAAGGCGCTGGCAGGGACCGGGATGCTGACACCGCCAGCCAGTGGGAGAGGCTTTCAACGGAAATCACCGCGTATCGACGGGCGACAGATTAACGTGTACGTGATCCACCACCTGCCAGACGGAGAACAGTCAGAAGAATAAAGTCTCTACGTGCGATAAAACATGTTGGTTCAGTCAGTTCAGTTGGTTCAATTTGTAAAGGCGCTTGTTTCTAAAGGGACCTTACTTTGATTTTGAACTAACACTGAACCAACAAGTGCCCGTTTTGAACCAACAAAAATACTTTGCCCTAGCTTGTGGCTAGCGTGACCACCTGCATGAGGCTGCGCCAGCAATCAATAGGTAAAACCGTTTTGCCCCCTCTCATACAATGATATACTGTATATACATACAGTTATTTATGTTCCACTTGATCTATAAACATATCTACTATTAGATTGATCTAAAAGTGGTCATCAATAAGGATGTTTATAGTGTTATCAGACTTGGAAAGATGGGTGGGAACCTTTGATTTTCGTATAAAACCGAGTCACCAAGAGGCTCCTGGGTTACCTATTGAGCAAATTATTCCGCGTGTATCTAATCTATTCAACAATGGTAATGCGGTAAAAATGTATCAGAGTGGATCGCGTGCCTTACGCGTTTCTCAATTTAGATATGACGAAGCAGAAGGTACGTTGACTCTTCTGATGCAACTTTCTGATAAGAGGATGGCAGACCCGGTTTTTGCAGATCTTGAGAGTGGCACATTAAGAGTTGAACCAAAACTTGAAGGTGAAGGGATAGCAGTTTCGGCGCATTTTATTATCAAAACGGAACCAAATGTAGGCTCTGTAGACCACTATAAAACTGTAATTGAGTGTGTACCAGGCATTACAAAGAGCGTATTTGAGCCGTTTCTTAACTGGCTTTTGCGTACGTCTTACGAGAACGAAGAGTTTGTTAGCGAGCTAACGAATAGGAAGTACAAACTGAGGCCGGTGCTTGATGTCATTTCGCATACGTCACAGACTTTAGAAGAAAGCTTGGCAGGATCTCGATTGCAAGGGATTCGACTGATCAGCACTAATAGAGTCGATGGGATGGATAAGAACCCCTACACTGAAACTGTAGAGAAAGTCATCAGGTTAAAGGTTGTAAAACAACCGGGAAGAACAGGCAAAGTTAGGCTTCTTAACTCATTGTGGGAAAGGGGAAAAAGGCAAGGTTATAATAAAGTTAGCATCAGTTACTCAAAAGACGGCAAACAATCCAGTTTAGACTTTGATGTGCGGGAAGATGCAGCGACTAAGCTATTCACAAAAATGGAGAAAGTCATCCTTCCTGATGGGATTGGTCAATGTGAAGAGCAAATCCATGAAGATCTAAGGGAGAAGATGGTGAGAATTTTGAACGCATGATTCAAGGAGCGACATATGAAATTGCTTGCCCCACTCGGATACCTGAAAATTAGGCATGATGAAAAATGGAAGTATGATTTCGGCTACCCTGTGCTTGGCGCTCTGATGTTAACTATTTGTTATGGAGTGATGAGTGTTCCTTTCAGCATTCTAGGAAAGGGAGGGCTTGTTCCGCAGGTAAACGGACTGCTGCAGGTTTTGATAGGGTTTTATATCGCAGCGTTGGCTGCGGTGGCAACTTTTTCTAATCCAGCCATAGATGAACTAATGGCTGGTACTCCGCCAACAATAAAAGAGCAATATCGAGAAAACTGGCTTGTTGTACCTCTTAAGAGAAGAAGATTTCTTTGCTACTTGTTCGGATACCTTGCTTTGTTGAGTTTTTCCGTTTTTGGTTTTGGTTTAGCTGTATCGTTGTTTACTGATTCTGTCATTAACTTTATTATTCTGCACTCATCACCGGTGGTGCTAAAATGTTTTAAGGTTATGTTTTTATTCATTTATTCAACAGTGCTTTTGAACTTAGTCACGACAACCCTGCTAGGGTTGTACTACTTGTCGATACGTATACATCAGCCAAACCTCTGAACCCACCTTTCGGTGGGTTTTTGTTCTCTGGCAAATGTATCTGCCACATCACCATATAAGATTTTATGTCACAAGGTACGTGTGCTGAACTTGAACTCAGCTACAGGTGTACTGAGCACTCTACTTTGCAGGCTGCTAGCGCAGATGTAGTTATCCTTGCTACTGCCCGACAGAACACCACCCCTCACCACTTGGACGCTAACCCGATTTCTTTGGATTCACAGGCCCGTAAAACGAAACATAAAGCAATTCGCAAATTGGGCTAGAAGCCGCACCACAACAGGGATAAGCCTGATTGCGCACGATTCGCATTTCTTTTAACTCCCATATTATTTCGTATTCAAAAATCTGGAGATTGCGAAAATGAGAGAGCAAACCAGGAGCTACACAGACGCACTCCCCCGCATTGGCTTGACGTTCCTGGGGAATATGCGCCGGGATCTGGCAGATGTGCCAGATGGCCACGCTATCTACACCACCACCGAAAGTGGGACGTTGTGGATCGCCAGAAGCGACAACGGATACACGGCCACCATCAACGGGCATTCGTTCAGGCTATCACTGACAACCACCAAGGCCAGTTATGGTGTGCGGCATTGGTATCTATGCCCTCACTGCCACCAGCGATGCGCAAAGCTCCATATCGGGCGTAAGAATATCGCCTGCCGTAAGTGCTGGGGGCTTCACTACGCCAGCCAGAGCGAGGATCGGATAACCAGAATGCGCCGGTTAATCAGAAGCAAGCGCCTTGCCATCTGGGGCTATGACACACCGGACCTAATGAACCTGGTCAAGACGCCTTTTCAATTCGCAAAGCCCAAGGGCATGAGGTGGGAAACGTTCGAGCGTAAACGCTGGCAGTTGTTCCGGTTGGAGGAACGGTATTGGAAGGTATTTATACCGATCATCGAACGCCTGACAGGAAAGATTGAGCGAACCTAGGAGGTTGTGAGTGAGCAATCCTGACGCACAATCTTCAAGCCACTGCCTTACCGGTGGCCATGAACGATGGTAGCTATGGCGGAACGTGCGCCCATGAGATTTTTATATCAGACTCACCTGTGACGTGTCACATGATAAAGCATGACTGGTCACGGCAAGTCACACAGCAGATCACCCGCCGCTTGGCGGTTCACACCTTCGCAAGAATCCCACCAGACCAACCTTCATCACAATAGTTATCATTTTTTATACGCAAAATCATTACGTTATCCATCACTTTCAAATGGTTAATACCTGATAACTCTGTGCAATAAAATTCTTTATTTATAATTATTTTTAGAAATATTTTCTCTTTATTTGGTTTTTTGTGGGTAATTTATTTTGCGTGTTTTTTGGTCTGGAGTATCATTGTATGCATAACCAGCTATGGGAATGCATACATGAAAAATACCCGCTTTAACCCTAAACCAATACTTATCGAGCATGACTGCGTTGAGGCGATGAAACGCCTTCAAGAGCAGGAACGCAGTAAATCACCCCTTGGTGTTGCGCCATCCCTCCAAGACATCGCCCGCGGCCTCATCCGCAAAGCATTACAGCAAGTAGGAGAATAGCTCCATGCCAACAGTACCGATCTATCAACGCCAAACAGCGCCAGAAATGGCCCCGGTCAACAACGTTAATCTGCGGTTGCCACAGCAGGGCTTAGGCGAGCAATTGGCCCAAACTGGCAACAACTACTTGAATGTACTCGGCCAGGATAAGCAGAAGCGGGATCTGGCCAACATGCAGGATACGCTTAATCAGTTTTCTGTTTTTGCTGATGACCGATACAACAACCCACAGAACGGTCTGATAA
The DNA here is from genome assembly GCF_000633355.1 of Serratia sp. H1w. GTDB lineage: Bacteria > Pseudomonadota > Gammaproteobacteria > Enterobacterales > Enterobacteriaceae > Chania. Next base: position 1,225 of record NZ_AYMQ01000166.1, on the reverse strand, counting down.
CACTGCAGGGTAAGAATGCCATTGGACAAGGTGAAGCTCGGGCGCGAGAGATTTCAGACAAAGCCGCCGAGATGCGTAATTCCATACCCGAATATTTGCACCCTATGTTCGACCAACAGATCCAGCCGCTTGGCCGCAGTTATGGCAATAAATTCCGCCAGTATGAGGTCGGTCAGAAGCAGCAGTATGAGGGGCAGGTATACACATCTGGTAATGAGCTGGCAGAGGTTCAGGCGCGTGGCTTATGGAATGACCCTACAGCGTTTGCAGAGGTGATTAAATCTCGCTTTGATGCTACGGACCAATATGCCGATGTCTACGGAATGCCGGACGAGTGGAGAGTTGCACAGAAGGTAAAAACTAAAGAGAGGGCCGCAAGCGCCGCACTTGATACCTGGATCGCTAACGACCCGTTGGGGTACATAGCCTGGAATGGTGAACCGTCAGACCTTGGCGGAGTGGCCAGGGCATCTGAAAGCAGCAAATACGGCGGCCAACCAGGAACTACAAAAGGTATGGTATCGGCTGGAAACATCGATCTATTAAGTCGGCCAACGGTTAAAAATGATGATGGGAGCATCAGCACTGTAAGAAGTATTTCTATAGGTACCGATGATGGTGAGGTTTTAATACCAACCGTAAGCGATGATGGAAAGCTGTTATCTGATGATGAAGCCATCGCCTTATACGAAAAAACAGGCAAAAATCTTGGCGTTTTTGATAATCCTGATGATGCAACGGTTTATGCTGAATCCCTTCATAAGCAACAAGAGAATATGTACGCCGGTAAACCTTCCGGTTCTCTTGGCCTGCACAACAACAACCCAGGCAACATAGAATTCAGTGATAAAAACCCATGGGAAGGGCAGATCGGTAGCGATGGACGCTTTGCCAAGTTTGCCACACCTGAACATGGGATCCGTGCGCTAGGGAAAAACCTACTGTCATACAACAGGCTTCACGGTCTGGATACTGTCGGGGAGATAATCACCCGCTATGCACCACCCAAAGAGAATGAAACCGATGCCTACATCAAGGCAATTTGCGCTCAGCTCGGCGTTGGTGCCAATGACCAGATCGATGTAACCAATCCGAGCACATTGGCCGCGCTATGTGCTGGGATAATTCGACAGGAGAACGGTAAAAAGAGCGCCAGCAATATCAGCACTGAACAGATTAACAACGGCGTTAGCGCTGCGCTGGGGCTGTAGTGGTCAACTAATAC
>NZ_AYMQ01000165.1 GCF_000633355.1 Serratia sp. H1w | reverse complement strand
GAGGGTTGGGGTGAGGGGAAACCGAATTAAATCCCATCCGCCTCGACGTCAGCGTATTTTACCTTACGCCGTTCGTGCCACAGGCTGGTCAAGCCGCGTTTGCCACAAGCCAGCGCCATATCACGGAACTCACTCAGGCTTAACCCTTCGCGTTCCAACATCATTTCGGCGGCCAGTTGCATATTCACCCCGGTCAGTACCTCACAGTTCCCATGAACGTCGGCCAGCTCGCAGGCGCTGCGAAATGGCGATCCCCCCAGCATATCGGTCAGGAATACCACCCCGTCCGGTTGTGCTACCGCTTGTAGCGCTGCGCTCAGGGCGGTCTTCAATTCCGCCGTACCCATATGTACGGGAAAATCCACCGCGATACAGGCTGGCTGTTCGCCAACCACTTGTTCTACCGCCTGTAGCAGGCCACTGGCGAAACCGCCGTGGCCGGTAATCACAATTCCTGGCATCTTCCCTTCCTCACAGCAAACCGATAAATTTACCCACCACGCCAATCACTACCGTCACACCGATCAGTTTCACCGGTGAGAAGCCGCGTTTCATCAGGAAGAACACCAACAAGGTGAAACACAGCGGCAACAGGTTAGGCATCAATTTGTCGAGCACGTCCGTTTGTAGCGCCACGGTGGCTTTACCAGCATGCATGATCAGCGGCGTAGAAAGATGCACATAAGAGGCCACCAGCGCACCGATGACCGTCATGCCCACGATCGACGCCGCATGGGATATTCGTTTGGTATGGGTTTTCAGTAACGTCAGCGCACTGGTGCCCGCCTGATAGCCGTAATGCGCCAATCCAAAGCGCAAGCCAAAGTGGAATACGTTGAACAGCAGCAGGAACACTATCGGCCCAAACAGGCTACCCTCCAGCGCCAGGGATGCCCCAATGCCCGCACAGATCGGCAACAGCGTCAGCCAGAACAGCGCATCGCCAATGCCGCCCAAAGGCCCCATCAGCGCCACTTTTACCGCTCGGATGGTGGAGATTTTTTCCTTGTTTTGCTCCATCGCCAGCACCAACCCCGAAAGGAAGGTGACATCGAAGGGGTGCACGTTAATAAACTCCATGTGCATCTTCATCGAATTCGCCAGATCCTGAGGATTGCGGTGGATCTTACGCAGACCAGGGATCAGGGTATACAGCCAACCGCCAGCCTGCATACGTTCATAGTTGAACGATGCCTGCAGCAGCAGGGAGCGCCAGGCCATACGGTTGATATCGCCGCGCGTCAGCGTTTCTGCCGGACGGCTATCGACGTAGTCGTCCTGCTCTACCTGGCTGGTGGCCAATGCCTGTTCCAGGCGCTTTTCTGCTTTTTGCGCCAGCAGATCGTCAGAATCATTAAATGCCATCTTCGGCGTCCTCCGGTTGAACAGTTTTTCTGGTCACGTCCGTATCAGCCCGTTGGCTGTTGAAGAAATCGATCAGCGCGATGGCCAATGCCCCCAGCGCCACCGCCAGGATAGGCAGCTTAAGAAACGTCACCGAGATAAAGCCGAGGATGAAATACGCCACGTAGGTTTTCTTCATCATCACTTTCATCAGCAGTGAGAAGCCGATCGCCGGCATCATGCCGCCCGCTACCGCCAGCCCGTCCAGCAGCCAGGTCGGCGCTTTCTGCACCATGGCGCTGGCCGCATCGGCACCGAAGTAGATCGGCAAAAATGCCACCACAAAATAGAAAACAAACAGGATGCTGATGCCGAGGTAGTTCACCCGCTCAACGCCGCGCCAGTTCAATTCCTGTACCATGCGATCGCAACGGTGCATCATCGGCGAAAACGCGGTGAACAGCAGCGTGATGCAGCCCTGTACCGCAATGGCAAACGGCACCGCTACGCCAATGGCCACTTTGGGATCGGCCTTGGTGAGGATGGCAAACGCCGTGCCGACCACCCCGCCGATCACCACGTTCGGCGGCTGCGCGCCGGCCAGTGGCACCATGCCCATCCATACCAGTTCCAACGTCCCTCCCACCAGCAAGCCGGTGGTGACATCCCCCAGGATCAGGCCAACCAGCGGCCCCATCACTACTGGGCGGTGGAAGTGGGTCAGGCCATCGAACAGATCGACCCCGGCCAACCCCGCCAGCAATGCAATCAATAACGCGTCAGTTAACATATTCCCCCCGTGCTCAAGCAAGCAGTTTGCCCATCGCTTCACCGGCTTCATCCGGCACCCGACGCACCTCGCAGGCTACGCCCAACGCCGCCAGCTCACGAAAGGCGGCAATATCATCGTCATCCACCGAGACCGTCTTGTGGATTTGCCGCTTCCCGGCGGCGAAGTGCATATTGCCGACGTTCACGAAGGTGATGGGGACTCCACCCCGCACCAGCGTCAAGACGTCCTGCGGCGTTTTGCACACCAGAAAAATCTTCTGCCGATCCGCCGCCTTGTGGATCACGTCGATGGTTTTTTGCAGCGTGAAATAACGGGTCTGCACGCCTTCGGCGACCACCATATCCATCAGGTTTTGCTGTACCGGATCGGCAGCGGCATCATCGTTGGCCACCACCACCAGATTGGCACCCAGCGTATTGGTCCAGGTCACCCCGACCTGGCCATGTACCAGGCGGTTGTCGATACGGGTCATCAGAATATTGGGCATATCAGCGCACCTCCGGGTAACAGGCTGAGTGATAGTCTTCGAGCACTTGGGTCACTTTGTGGATCACCCAATCTTGCGGATCCTGGCTCAGTTCACCGGCATTCAAGGCCCGCGCCTGGTCGGGTAAATACTGGCTGAGCAACGCCAGCGGAACCGGGTTGCGCCGTAAGTTGGCCATCAGCGTATCCACGGCCTGCTGGACCTGCGGCTGCGGCCAGTAATAGCGCACGCGATCGCTCAGGCTGTAATGCCGATCCAGATACTGTTGATGCGGGCTGCCGTGATAATAGCGGCTCCACTGCTGCGGCTGTTCGCGCATCACCTGCTCCAGCGTGGCGCGCAGCTGAGCCGAATGGTGCTCCCCCAACCATTCACGTTCGATACGGTCGAGGGCAAACAACGCCTCACGTAGCGCAAAGGTGAGCGCCGGGCCCACTTTCAGAATGGCGAAATGGTCACGCACCAGCTGTGAATAAGCCTTGGGTGCCTGGTAATCGGTCGAATGGGCTTCATACAGCAGCCCCGGCTGGCGTTCGATAAAGTGGCTCAACGCCTGCGCTGCCTGTGGTTGGTAATGCTCGACGCTATGATGATCGAACTCGACACCGGGCTGTACCACCAGCGCAATCACTCGCGGCCAGGCGCTGCCCAACTCTGCCTGTTGCCAGGCGTGACGGTGTGCTTCCAACGTGACGGAGACCGCCTGTGGCGTAGTAACCTGAATGCCTTGCAGCGTTTCCTGTGCGCCGCCCGGCACTGGCACTTCTGTGCCGATCACATAAACCGGGGCTTCACCACCAGCTTGCTGCCAAGCCCGTTCCGCTACCGCACACAGGCGCGCCGCTCGCTGGGCCACAACTTCATCGCCCAATGGGGTAGGGTCGTCGGCACAGGACATGGAGCAATCGAGGTGGATTTTGCGAAATCCAGCGCGCACATAGTCGTCAATCAAGGTTTCCGACAGCGCCATCGCCTCTTGCGCCGGGCGATCTTGCCAGGCGTTGGGGCCAAGATGATCGCCTCCCAGCCAGATGGCGCTCCTCGGCAACCCAATGTCATCCGCCATCTGCCACAGCGCATCACGAAACTGTGCGGCGGTCTGGCCGGTATAACCGCCAAACTGGTTGACCTGGTTTGACGTCGCCTCGATCAATACCGGCGTGCCACGTGCCTTTGCCTGCCGTAAAGCGGCCTGCAATACCCAAGGATGCGCGGAGCAAACGGAAAATATCCCCACCGGCTGGCCGGCCTTGTGCTGTGCTACCAGTTGTAACCACTGCTGCATGAATCCCCCATGGGGGCGCCCTATTCGCGATCGGCTATCACCACATCTACGCCTAAATCGCTGAGCGCCTGCTGGTAATCTTGTGGAAGACGGCTATCTGTGATCAGCCGATGAATTTGCCCGACTTCGCGGATCATGCAAAAGCTCTTGCGACCAAACTTGCTGGCATCCGCCACCGCGATAATTTCACGCGCCACCTCGCACATCACACGATTGAGGTGTGCCTCACCAGGGTGAGGCGTGGTGATCCCCGCAACCAGATCGAAACCGTCGACCCCCAGAAACAGTTTGTCGAAGCGGTACTGGCGCAATTGCTGCTCGGCAGCCGGGCCATAGAGCGAATAGGAGTTCTGCCGGACGCTTCCTCCCAACACCATCACTTCCGTCCCGTCGTAGCCTGAAAGCTCATAGGCAATGTTCAACGCATTGGTCATCACCACCAGATCGCGGCGCGGCTTCAACCAGGGCACGATCTGAGCCGTGGTGGAGCCGGAGTCCAGGATCAGCGCATCGCCGTCACGCACATAGCTTGCCGCCCGGCAGGCTATCTGTGCTTTCACATCGCGATTCAAACGCCCCTTGTCGTGTAGCGGACGGTCGAAGGCAAATTGCTGGTTGAGCATCGCTCCACCATAAGCACGCAGCGCACAGCCTTTGCGTTCCAGAAAGCGCAGATCGTTGCGGATCGTTACCGTGGAAACGGCAAACTGCTTGCTGAGCTGCTCCACCCGCACGCTACCGTGCTCGCAAAGCAGATCGATGATGTGTTCACGTCGTTTAGCGGTGTTCACTGGCATGAGCAATAGGTCCTCAGGTTTCCGGTATAGGCCGGGAGATGATGGCTTTCGCTCTACTGCGGCGGTATTACAACAAAGCGAAAGCAATGAAATTGTGATCGGGGTTACAGGGCAGTTTTAGCAGTAAATGGGGGTAAAAAGCTTTCGGATCGAAACGAAATGAAACTATTTCCTCGACGGGGGCAAGAAAAGTGAAATCTGCCGCGGGCCGATAGGGCGGCAGGTTAAGAGTATGTGAAAAATAGCACAGTGAAAGCGGCTTTGGCGGGCAGGAGCTGGCAGGCTTTTCTTTCCTTAGGTGATCAACTTCACAAAACCATTAATTGGTTCAGTTAAGCCAACCGACACCCAGGTGTGTCACCAGGCCAACGATCACTAAAATCACGATCACGGCGACGGTGTAAAGCACAATGCGGCGGGGGCTGTAGAAAGAAGACATGGCAATTCCTCATAATAAGTTTACTAGCGTTACTATCCGTTATAGGGGGCATTGCCGCCAGCACTAGTTGCCCTGGTTTTGATCAAAGTCACCTGGCGGCAGCGATCGCGTCATCCTTAACCTCTTGTCACAGCGGCCAATCTTTCCTAGACTGGCACACAGATACTGGCAGCCCTGCCGGTACGTAAGCGTTAACGTCAATCAACGCATCTCGTCATGCAGTAATGATTGGCTGCATGCCTGGTGCGAGGATCTCATGCCCCAACCCGAATCATCCGTAAATTGTGCAGTTAAACGCAGTCGTTTGACGCGTGGCTTATTATTGGCCGGTATCATGCTGGTGGCCGCCAACCTGCGTGCCCCCTTAACCAGCGTAGGCCCGTTACTGGAACAGATCCAGCATCAACTGATGCTTTCTGCCACCGCCGCCGGATTGCTCAACTCCCTGCCGCTGATCCTGTTTGCGGTGTTATCGCCATTAACCCCTGCGCTTGCCAAACGCATAGGGATCGAACGTACGCTTGGGCTGGCACTGATGCTGTTGGTCGCCGGGATCGTACTGCGTTCACAAGCGTGGGACGGCATGCTGTGGTTAGGGACGGTATTGATTGGTGCGGCCATCGCCTTTGCCAACGTGGTACTGCCTACGCTGGTAAAACGCGATTTCCCCCACCGGGCTGCGGTGATGATCAGTACCTATGCCGCTGTCATGTCACTAGTGGCCGCTATCGCCTCTGGGATGGCGGTGCCATTGGCGGCATTCAACGATAATGGCTGGCGTTTTTCGCTGCTGTGCTGGAGCCTGCCGGCATTTATCGCCTTGGCGATCTGGCTACCCCAGTTGAAACGGCGGCCCACTCCGGTAGCCCGAACCGGCACACCGATGGCCGCAGAGACCTTTCGTTCCCCCTGGAGCAGCGCACTAGGCTGGCAGGTAGCCTTTTTTATGGGGCTGCAATCCATCACTTTCTACACCATTATCGGTTGGTTCAGCGCCTTTGCCGCCAGCCACGGCACCTCACCGCAGCAGGCCGGATTCGAGCTGTTTGTTTATCAGATCGTGGCGATCGCCGCTAACTTTGTGATGGTGTTTGCACTGCCGCGCGCACGTGACCAGCGGGGGATCGCATTGGTCAGCTCGCTGTTGATCTTTATTGGCGTCGGTGGGTTGCTGTTGCTACCTGCCCACTCGCTTATCTGGCTGATATTTGCCGGGCTGGGCGCGGGAAGTTCATTGGTGCTGGCGCTGTCATTCTTTGGCCTGCGCAGCCAGCACCATCATCAGGCGACGGTGCTTTCAGGGATGGCGCAGTCCATCGGCTATCTGCTGGCCGCACTGGGTCCAACCCTGTTTGGCCTGGTTCATGATTTGACGCAAGGCTGGACGGTGCCGTTGACGATCTTGCTGGGGCTGACCCTGTTACAGATGCTGTTCGGCATCCTGGCCGGGCGGCGCAAGATTATCGGCTAAAGCGCTGGCTGCCTGAGCTTCGGGCAGCCAAAGATCTTCGATAAAGCGCTGTTGCCGCTCATTAAGTTGCCAGGATGGCGGAATTCTTGGAATTTCTGCCAACTGGGTCTCTGCTGTGGGAATAACTGATTGATTATCCATCGGCGCGTTGTTGCCCCTGACTACCTGTTGTCAATTGGAAGCCGTAAGGCTTCCCCTTAAACATAGAGTAATTCATTGGCGACGATTTGGATTATCGTTATCAGCAATCGCTCTGTTAGGTATTATCCCTCAATCGCAAATCAATCAATCTGCCGGACGGAGTCTTGGCTGGCCTGGTGGCGTTCGGCCCCGATCAGTTCGGTCAGATGCCCATCGCGCATTTGCAGTAAGCGATCCGCATGCTCGAAATAGTGGTCGTCGTGGCTGATGGCAAACACGGTTTTCCCCATTTCGCGCAACTGAGGCAGTAACTCACGGTAGAAAGTACGGCGGAATTGGGGATCCTGATCCGCCGCCCATTCATCCAGCAGTAAAATATCCCGCTTTTCAGCCACCGCCAGCAACAGAGCCAGGCGCTTGCGCTGCCCTTGTGAAAGCTGCGGATTGGTAATGCGCGTACCGTCGAACTCCAATTTGCTTTTCATTTTCAGGCGTTGCAGCCAGGTTTCCACCAGTTCGGCGTCCGGTGCTTCCCCTTGCGGCCCCAACAGATGGTGAAACTGGTGGAAATCCGTAAAGATGGCCGAGAACAGGCGGCGATAATCTTCACGATCGGCTGCCTCGATCGGTTTACCGTCCAACAGGATCTGCCCGCTGACGGGCACATATAATCCCGTCAGCAGCATGGCCAGCGTCGATTTACCGCTACCGTTACCGCCAATCAGAAACACCAGTTCTCCGCGCCGTAACGTCAGATTGATCGGCCCTACCGCAAATCCGGATTGCTGTTCGCCCGCCGCATAGTGGAACGCGACCTCACGCAGCTCCAAAGTTTGCCACGCCCGAGCCTGGGTTGTCGGAAACGTCGGCTCATAGTCCGCCAGTTTGAGCGCTTTCACTTTATTGAAGGCCACTTCGGCCGCAATCAACGTTGGGAATGCCCCTACAGCCTGCAACAAGGGGGTGCGCAGGAACAACAAGGTCAGGGAATAAGTCGCCGCCACGGTGGTGTTCGCCCAGCCGAGGCTGTTTGCCATATAGAACACCAGGCCAATGGCCCCCAGCATCATGATATTCGACCAGTTAACCGCGCTGAGATGGAAGGTATCTGCACGGATAATATGGTGACGATAATCACCAGCATCAGGCTGGTAAGCCTGCTGGAACAGCATTTTTGCCCGGTCGCGGTTCAGCGCCAGTTCTTTACGCCCGTCAATCGCCGCCTGATAGTGCAGATAGAGCCGCTCTTCCGCCTCGCGCACGCTGCTCAGATGGCTATAAACCCGCGATACCAGATACCAACTGCCCAAAATGGTAACCGTCACCCAGATCGCGGTCACGCCCAGCATGGCAGGCGACAGCCAGCCCAGATAGGCCGCCGATCCCAGGGTCAGGATCACCCCTTGCACCAATTCCGGCAGGCGGACAAAGGCAATGGTGATATTGCGGATATCACTCGACAGGCTAGCCAACAACGAGGCACTTCCCAGTTGCTCCAGGCGCTCAATGTTGGTATCCAAGATGCGTTTCACCAACTGGCCACGCAGCCGGTAAACAAAATAATGCCCCAACGTGGTCAACGCCAGCTGAGAGCCGAGTGTTACCGCCATTAACAGAGCCAGCAGGCCAAGAAACTGCGGCAGCACTACCAGCGGATTGCCCGCCGCGCCCATCAGTTGCACGTTAATAAATGCAATGATGCCAATCCCCAACGCCGCACTGGCCATGGTTAACGCCATTACCGCCAGAAACGGCCAGCGGTACTGCTGGAACACTACCCGTAACAACTCCATGAGAAACCCTACCAAAAATCATGCACTGGCGGGCATTGTAGTTGGCGAAAGCGTGATATCAATAACAATTCTCATTTTGTTTGGTGGCTCACCACTGGTCTGGCCTGGCCGTGCTGACCCAACCCGGGACCATAAATAAACCACATTCAGTGGTCGTCGTGGTTGAAAAACATTATTTCGAGCATAATAAAAATCCCAAAAATACAGGAACCCTAAGGTAACATAAAGCCGCCATAGATAATCAGCCCAACGGTAAGATGAGCTTAATAATGTCAAAATATATGCTATTCGCTCCAATAAACGTGGTCAATTTATGATCAGGAAAGTTATTTTTTCCAAATAAATAACCATCAACCTCCGCTTTAACACTCGATATTTGATAATTTTTTAAGACTAATCCCAAATTAGTTTTACTAATTTGTTTGCCGCACTGTGTATTCAATGTTTAAATGAATCCATCACCAATCATATTTGCTTTATGTAACTTAGGGATAAGAGAATGAAAAAACGCAAATATCTCAGTCATATTGAAATTGAGAGAATGATCTCCGCCGTCCCGGACGGCACCAATGGTTGCCGTGATCGCTGTATGCTGCTGATGTGCTTTATTCATGGATTACGCGTCAGCGAGCTGCGGGGGCTGCGTTTGGAGGATATTGACCTGTCTACCAATCGCTTACACGTATCCCGCCTAAAGAATGGTTTTTCTGTCCAGCACCCTATCCAAATCCGGGAACGTATCGCGTTAGGCCGCTGGCTGGCACTACGCCCAGGCTACCTGGAACCCGATAGCCCATGGCTGTTTCTTTCCCGCCACGGTGGGCAGATTTCGCGCCAGCAACTTTACCGCTTAATAAAGTCCTACGGCGAATTAGCCGGTATTGACGTTCAGGTACATCCTCATATGCTGCGCCATTCCTGCGGCTATGCCCTGGCAGACAGAGGGATCGATACCCGGCTAATTCAGGATTACCTTGGCCATAGAAACATTCAAAACACCGTTATTTATACTGCCAGTAATGTTGAACGCTTCCGGGTAATACATATTTAACCCGGATAAGCATATCGACACCAACTGGCAGTACATTTTTACTTCGCCGGTGTGGCAGGTTGTGCAATATCCAATATTCTGACGTTATATATCATAGTCGATCCCGGCGGGATATCGGGGGGTAGGCCTTTATCGCCGTAAGCCAAGGCTGGCGGCACTACCATCGTTATACTGCCGTGATTTTGCAGCTTCAGGAGTGCAGATCTGAATATGGGCGGATAGCTGCTCAGTAACTGCGTGATCGATGTATCCGCCGCTGCCATATCCTTAATAACCTTGCCATTGATCAGGCTTTCCTTTACCACCACGCTGATCATATTATCCGCGCTGATTGGCCCTTTGCCTGGTTTGTCGATACGGTAGAGATAGCCTAATGCCTCTTTTTTCACCTGCTTTTGCTTGGCAAACTGCTCGAAATAGCGTTTACCTGCCGCTTTGGTGTTTTCGGTTTGCTGCTGCTCATTTTGACGCAGGGCTACCTCGGTGGCGCCCAATGCACTGTCGATCTGTTCTGGCTGCAACTTGAGTTTACCCGCGAAGGTATCTTGCACCCCCGCCAACGCCAAGCGGCTGTCCACTTCAATGCCTTGTGCCGCTCGCTCTTTCAGTAAGGCCAGCATATCCTCAGCCAGCGAGTTACCAATGGCGTAGTCACGAATTTCGCTCTTTGATTTTGGCTCGACAACTTCCTTGCGCAGCGCGGCCAGTTGGCTTTGCAGGCTTTCATTCTGCTTGTGGCTTTCATCTAACGCAGTCTGTAAAGCTGGCGTGGCCTGCGCTTTTGCGGTTAACGCCGCCAAAGCCTGCTGAGCCTGTTCGGCCTGCTTACGGCTTTCGTTCAGTGCGGCCTGCAACGCCTTGTTCTCCTGGTTATTATCATTGTGGGACTTAGCCAGCGCATCCAACTGTTTTTGTAATACTGAACTCTGCTGCTGGCTATGCTCAAGTGCCTGTTGCAGCCGACCGTTGTTTTGTGAGTTTTCGCTCTTCACCGCGGCGGCCGCTGCCAGATCCTGCTGCATCTGTTCCGTTGCCTGCAGATTATCCTCTAGATTCTGCTTCAGTTGGCTAATCTCGGCGCGGGCATTCGCATCCTGCTGTGCAGCTTGACGCAGTTGCTTCAATTCCTGGTCCCGCTGGCTGAGAGTGTCGTTCAACTGATTGATTTTTGCCTGTAAGGTTTTTAACTCAGTCATTGAAGCTGAGTCTGGCGCCACGGGCTTTTTACTCGCGGGACGCCTGGTCGGTTTAGTAACTTCCTTTTCTACCGGCTTGCGCAGCGCATCCATCTGCGTAGGGCTCAATAACAGCAGCGCCGGGGCTTCATCCACCTTGCTGGTGATCGTCTCCAAGGAACGGAGGGTGCTGGCTCTATCATCCTTGAGTTGATCGGCCGCAAACGCACAGCCCAACGGCAACGTCAGGCTCAAGGCCAGACCATATTTCAACCCCTGCTTCATTTCACACCCTCCACTCGACGGATCAGCCCGTTAAGGACATCCCGGCCGATCTCTGCGCATACCTGATTGGTTTTATACTTGTAGAGAGCGTCTAACGTATCCTTGGTTGACGAGTTCACTTCGCCACGCACCGCGCTGTAAACCGAAGCATTTTTTACCAGGCTGTCAAAACTGGCCTTCCTGGCGGCGTAGGCCCGGGGATTGATAGTTTGCAACGAAGCAAGTTCGCTCTGGCATTGGCTCATACGAGTCGGCTTTGGAGGTGGGGGAGGTGCCGCAACGACAACAGGCTCCGCAGCGGGGGTAACAAGAGAGGTGACCGGGCTTTCATTCGCGCAGCCCACCAACAGCAAACCGCTGCTGACGATCAGGCTGGCAAGCAACCGTTGCCGGTACCTGCGGGTTTTCTGAAGCTGTTTCAATTTTTATTCCTTCCTGGCTGGATAATGTCCGCCACCGCCGCCTTTACAGGCAACCATGCTTGTGATGGATTGTTCCGCTCGTTCTGGGTTGCCCCCCAGGCCATATTTACTGACAGCACCGCGGGGGCTACGCTCAATTTCCAACCAATAATCGCACAACCTATCTCACTAGGAAATATTCTTTCTCAACGAAAATAATTCGCTGTCATTTTTAACCTGTAGTTTGCGCATGGCACTGCATTTATGCGCGCTGATGGTTTTGATGCTGCGGTGCTGCACTTCGGCAATCTCCCGCAGGCTCATCCCGCTGAATAAGGAGGTCAGCACATCATTTTCACAACGGGTGAGATTATGTAGGCTGGAGGCGTTATCGGGATCGCTACGAGCCAGATAAGAGCCAATTAACGGGCTTAATACACGCTCGCCGTTGAATACCCGATGAAAGAATTCCCCCACCTGCGGCAATTCATCCCCACGGGAGACAAGGCTGATATTGGAAGCCTCAAGCAGTTTGCACAGGTCTTCCCCTTTCTGGCTGCTGGTATAAACAATGACCCGCAGTTCAGGCTGTTGTGCACACAGATTCAGCAGAACTTCCCGCCCCTGTTCTGCGGTTTCATTCAGACCATTGATTTCGGTGACGAGAATATCGACCGGCTGATACAGCACCCCTTCGGCAATCGCTGCCATGCTGGTTTCCTGCAGGGAAATCTCAGTGGTGGCGTTAAGCGTACCGATAAAGCAGGACAGTCCTGCCAACGTGAGTGGGCTACGATCCATCAACGCCAGGCCGAGCGGTTTTTGTGATAAAGGTTGCATATGCTACTCCTGTATAACTATCTCGCTTATTCCATCCAGGGAACGGGGCATATCGACAGCAAGCTTAACGGACGAACGCCGGGCCGGTTTTTGCCATCCACTTGCCCTGCAAATAGAGTTCGCCATCATTCTGAAAGCCCAGTTTATGCATGGCATTACGCTTATGCGTACTGACGGTGCGCACATCACGATGCATCATCATCGCCGCCGTGGTCACGCTTTTGCCAGAGAACAGATAGGCCAAGACATCCAGTTCACGAGCGGTCAACGCCTTGTTGACGGTCGACTGATTGGTGAGCAATTGCCTGACTTTATGGCTATAGCTGCGGCGGCCCGAGATGACCTGCTGTACGCATTGTGCCAGCGCAATGGCAGGCTCCTGCTTGAGAACCAATCCTTTGATCCCTGACGCAGTCAGTAATTGCAATACCCGCGGATCGTCAAGTGCGGTACAAACGATCATCGATGTGGTTGGCCAGTGTTCCAGACACTGCGCAATCACTCGCAAGCCATCCAACACCGACTCTTCTTCACCGCACAGTTCCATAATCAACAGCCTGGCCGGGCGATGGCGCATGATCCCAGGGATTTGCGCCAGATTGCTGACCCGCTGTACCCCGTCCGTCAAACCACAGGACTGGGCCAAAATAGTTCGCATACCCAGCGCCGTGATGGGACAAGACTCCATCACGATCACGCCCTCCCCTCTTTGCCCGTAGGGACTGGGGTAATGTGCACTTCCTCTCTGATAGGCATGAGCCGTAGTCATTTTGATCCTCCCATTTCTGCCGAATTCCCTTTTTTACTTCCTTGATAAATTTGGTGTGCAAAAATGTCACTTCATCCCCTTATTCACAGGGGTTATCTTTCTTATTTTTATTCGCCAGTAGCCAAATGCAAATAGCCAGGCTACTGGCGTTTGCAACAGCCCCGATTGACATACCCGCGGCCTGGCAAGCCGTAGCTTGATATGCATCGGGTATATAAACCGCTCATGAATCGCTCTGCCATCAAGAAAGTGGGGCCAGGCTTTCTTATGGGATTGAGGGTGTTATACCAGCAATCAGTGGTAGACGAATCCTACCTGCACGGCAGTGCTGACACTGCCTGGCTTGACCCCGCCTTGCGAAGTATAGGCACGAGCCTTCAGATCAAAGATCGCCTCACCAGCGGCATTGACAACAGCATTCATCGTCTTGTTATTGCCTAAATTATCACCCTTCTGGTTTCTCAGCTCAATTTGAACGGACTCAGCTCCCATTGCCGCCTGGTTCGGTGCTGCCTCCAATTAGTAGAACATGTATTTTTCGATGAAGGCACCGATGACTTTTTCATGCAGTTCAACAGAGCGTGAGAAGCAGATTGTTTTCCGGGCCAGACGCTTGATACGGGTTCTCAGTGTCAGATTGTTACGTTCAATACGCTGAGTAAATATTTTACCGGTCAGGTGCTTGTCTTTCGGCACTTCTCTGGCATAACTGCCCCAGTCATCGCTGGTTATCATGCCGATATTAAA
>NZ_AYMQ01000164.1 GCF_000633355.1 Serratia sp. H1w | reverse complement strand
TCTTGAGGTTTATTGGGTATAAAAGCGACGTAGCTGCCAAACCCACCGGTTGCACCGGTTTTATGTACCCAAGAGGCGCTTGATAGTGGCATTGGCGGAGTTATTTTTGTGGCGTTCAGCGGCGCCAATGCGTTTTTATTCTCGCTACCGTCGACCAGAGTTTTCGCGTTAACTGGCCAGTTCAGCATTTCCCAACCCAGCCCCTGATACATCTCACCGACATGCCAGTAGCGCGATTGGGCAAGCTTTATTCCCTGTTGCAGCGAGGCATCTCTAACTTTGGCTGGTGTCATGTTGGCTTGCACCCAGCTTGCCATATCCTCAATCGACGATTTCACGCCGTAAGCTTCGGCATCGAACATACCAGGAGAAACGTGCACCGCCTTACCTTCGCGATAACCCCAGGCGTAGTGCTTATCTTGCTGAGGCGGAACATTGATCCAGGTATGCGTTAACTTCAACGGTTGGAACACACGTTGAGTTATTGCCTGTTCAAAACTCATCCCCGACGGTTTGAGCATCAGTGCACCAAACAGGCCAATACTGGCGTTCGAATAAAGGCGTTTGGTACCCGGAGCCCATTGCGGCTGCCAGGTTTGGTAATAATTTTTCAGGGCCGTTTCATTGGCCACGTTGTCCGGTATCTGGAGCGGTAAGCCACCGGCGGTATAAGTTGCCAGATGCAGTAGCGTTATCCCTTGCCATTGCTTGCCCGACAGTGATGGCCAATACTTGCTCGCCGGATCGTCAAGGTTGATTTCACCGCGAGCGACGGCATCGCCGCCTAATACACCCGTGAAGGTTTTACTGACCGAGCCCAGTTCGAATAAGGTTTGCCGCGTAACAGGCTTGTTACCTGCAACGTCTGCCAATCCCCAAGTGAAGTAGTAAGGCTTGCCCTGATAAATGACCGCCACTGCCATGCCCGGAATGGCCTGCTCTTTGATCAGTGGCGCAATGGTGCGATGCACAATGTCGGCTAGCTGTTTTTCCGTTTGCGGTGCGGCAAATACTGAACCTGAGGTGGCAAGTAACAGCATCAAGGATAGGGATTTCTTCAACATGGTTATTTTCCGAAATTGAGGGCTAAGAGGATGTCTGGAGCTATCAGACGCCCTCAGTTTGTGGGATTTGATGGTGGGCGGCAAACGGTAAAATTTAGCATTAGCTAAAAGGTTTTCTAATGGATACCCCTACGGAGAACCTGGAGTCGGGGGATTGAAAGAGTATTTCAGATGTTCTACGCTCGTTGAAATCCGCCAAAATCATTAGTAATATTTAAGAGTTAAATGACAATCTGAAATCTACTGGGAGCTAAGCAATGCATTTTTTATGTCAATTTGAAGCCACAAGTAAAAGGAAAGAAGATTACATAGTTGCCCTCAATGGCTATATCCCCACCACAGAACCATCGGTAGCCAAGAATACGGCAATAATTGTATTTTTGAAAACGTCATGGCTAGCAGAAGCGGCCGACAAGTCGTGGGGTGGGCCTCAGTTTCGCCCTGATGATTTCAAGATAAAACAGGCAAGTTGCAAAAACAACTACCGTGCAGGTAATAGATTTGATCCACCTCAAATCGGTTGCCCAATTGATAGCCCAATATTTGTAGAAGGGAGGAATCGTTCTATTGCAGCAGATTTTTTGGGGATTAAAACAATACCTGTGCTTATACCGAAAGACCATTTACGTAACCTGGATAACAACGATGCCATCTCTGGTGACCCTTCTTATCAAAATTTCGATTTCTCAGAGATTAGAAAGACTTTCCCTAACTTAACGGTGTTAGTAAAACTTGATGGGAAAATAACAGAGATATAAGCGGCCCAGATAGATTTCGGAAGCTGCCGAGTTTAATCGGCAGCATAAGCCCCGCGTTACACGAGATCCTGACCAATCATCATTCTATGGCCGTCGGGAGTCCCTACGGTAAACTCACGCATGCCATGTGGTTTATCAGCAGGTGGCGCAAGGATGATTGCCCCTTTGCTGACAAACTCAGCATAAAGTGCGTTGGCATCATCGACATGCAGATAAGCAAAATAGTTATGATCGCCAATATCCGAGGGCGGCATTGCTTCAGGTGAATGGCCTAGCATGATACGTACACATCCCCTGGTGGCTAGTTGCCAGCCCATCCCTTCCGGCCATGCCAAGTCAAACCCCAAAACGTCGCAAAAATAAGCAGAGCTTTTTTTCAGATCGCGCACGGCAATCACGAACGAACTTGACTGAATGCTGGCAACAGGCTTGGTTATCATAGACTTTCACTTCTCGATTTTGCAAAACCACAGCGTAGCACAGGTCGCAGGATCGGTTTGCCTGACCAGGAATTATCCATACAACTCTGGTACATTAATCCCTTCCCGCGACCACACAACGGAGTTCAGAATGTCAGATAGCATGCAAATTCATATAGCTGCGGCTGTGATAACCGATAAGGCTGGCCGCATCCTGCTGGTCAGAAAACGTGACACGGCGTGGTTTATGCAACCGGGCGGGAAAATTGAATCCGGCGAGCGGCCAGAGGCAGCTCTGGCACGTGAACTGAAAGAAGAGCTGAATGTAGATATCAATCCAGATGAGATGATCCCGCTAGGTCGCTTCACGGATCTTGCCGCGAACGAGCCGGGGCATCAGCTGTTTGCTGATATGTTCCGTATCAGCACCGCACAGACCAATTTCCTCCCCTCAGCAGAAATTGAGGAAGTGATATGGTTTGAACCCTCTAGCAACCACCCGTATCAACTGGCGCCCTTAACTAAAAACCATATTCTTTCTTTGCTGGATCGTTAATGTGCGGCTGCAAGCGTCGCATACCGGGCAAGTCCCCTTCTGCGTAACAACAAAAAGGATAATTTCTTGCATTCTATTACCCTGCCATTTTCCACCGAGCGCCTGCGGCTACGCCGCTTTACCCCTGACGATCTCCATGCCTATGCGGCTTATCATCGCCAGCCTGAAGTGTATCGCTACTTGTATGCTTCACCTCCCGACCAAGCACGGCTAGAAGCGAACCTGGCCGAGGCCGTGGCTTCTCGTTTTAGCGAGGATGGTGATATTTTCTATTGTGCCGTTACCCTGTTAGACAGTGGTGAGCTCATCGGTGAAGTGTTGCTAAAGCTGGCCAACAGCGCTGCGCTGCAAGGCGAAATTGGCTATATCTTCAACCCGGCTTATGCCGGTAAAGGCTATGCGATCGAGGCCGTACGTGCGCTGCTGGAGCGTGGTTTCACCGAAGCGGGTTTCCATCGTATTTTCGCCCGACTAGATGCCGCCAACCGTGGCTCTATCGGTGTGGTCGAACGCTTGGGCATGCGCCAAGAAGCACATTTACGACAGAACGATCGCTTTGATGGGCGTTGGGGTGATGAGTTGATTTATGCGATGTTAAAGCAGGAATGGCCGATACAATAAAGAAGATGATGAAGATATATTGGCAAAACTGTGCCAACGGTTGTTTGCAATGTATTGGTAATCTTAGTACTGACGGGCGCAGCATGCAGCGCCCCTACGCGGCGGTCCGTTGATAATAATATCGACCGCCTGCGCAAAGCCCGTCTCTGAAAATTACCTGAAACTCCATTGTGCGCTAACGACAAATATCGAGGGAAGAATAATGCCGCTTTCTATACCAAAGTAACTGGTGAAGTTGTATTGAACGGCATGATAGATATAGGGAGAGAACCCCACGCCGGTAACATCCTTGAATTTTTCATAGGAACCATCATTACCACATTGGCTGAAAGCATCAAAAAAGAACTCCCCAACATAACCGTATACACCCTTAAAGACCCATCCGGAGTCACTAGATATCCAGTCTCTTCGTAGACCCAGTGCGATACAGCGGTCATTGAAACTGTTTTTCATGGTGCCGACTAAAATACTATATTTTGAATCCTCAGAAAACTTTCGCTCAACGGAGAAAAATTTGTTATCAAAGTTTTCCGTGTATTGCCCCTCATTGTTTATCATATGATAAACAAAGGAACCGGTATTCATGGAATATAGATTTATCTCACTTGCAACACATTCGGGCACCACTGTTAATAAACATAAAATAGCAACGGGCTTATTAAACATTTAAATGACCTCTTTTAATAGGAGTGGTGATTTTTTGACTGCCCTCTCCCTGTCACAGACGTCGCGTAGTACCCCTGTACACTGCTCTCTGCAACGTTTAACGCAGCAAGCAATGCCCCGCAGGAGCACGACCATCAAACGGGAAAACGAGGGTTTAACCATGCCAAGCTTCTTCTATCACTGATTACATCTATTAACAGTAGTACATCTTTATACGGGTGATAAAAATCCGTTTCACGGCGTATTGGTTCGACACTGATTGCTTTTTGCCGCGATGGCATCACGCATCATGTTACCCCATCTTCTTCTTGCACAGATGCCTCCTACACCAGAGCCGTTAAGGCTTTCGCATCCACATGCTCCGCCGCCAAGAAATCAGTGCCTTATCCCACACAGATCACACCTTCTCGTATCGGTGTTGACTCTGAATTTTTGACGTTTCATTATATAACAAATTATATAACGATATTTCTGCTGGTTATTTTATGAACTTGACCCGTCGTAAGTTGATAGGTTTTCTACTCTCTGGGGCAACGCTGTCATCAATACCGCTTTCCGCACTGGCGGATGCCTTGCTGGTTCCTTTTGGCAACCTCCCTAATCCGCTGCAACCTCACCGAGTCCTCAGCGCAGGAGCTCCTGCGGACCTGTTACTGGTGGCGCTGGCGCCGGAAATGTTGTTGGGTCTATCGTCGTTTGACCTTGCGGTAACCGGCGCTGACTATCTTTCCCCCACGCTGACCAAACTCCCTCGTCTTGGCCGCCTTTCAGGTCGTGCAAGTACCCTTTCGCTGGAAAAGATCCTGGCGTTAAATCCTGACATCATTATCGATTGCGGTAGCGCGGATGAGACCTTCAGCTCACTTGCCCAGCGCACAGCGGCGCAAACCGGCATTCCCTACGTGTTAGTGGATGGCAACCTGCAAGATTCGCCCAAGCAATTACGTGAGGTGGGTAAATTACTCGGTGTTTCGCCGCGGGCAGAAAAACAGGCGCAGTTCGCCGAGTCTTGGTTACAAGATGCCAAGCGGTTTTCGCAACAAAACCAGCAACCGCCACGGTTTTATTCTGCTCGAGGGATAACCGGGTTGGAAACCGGCCTGCAAGGCTCGCTTCATACCGAGGCGGCCGAACTGTTGGGGCTGGTTAACGTCGCAAGTCAGGAGGAACGCCATGGGCTAGCCCAGGTTTCCTTTGAGCAGATTCTGTTGTGGCAACCCGACATTATTCTTACGCAGGATCTCAATACCTATCGGCACATCACGCAAGATCCGCTGTGGAACAGCCTGAATGCCGTGCGTGAGGGACAAGTATTGCTGTTTAGCGGGCAGCCCTTTGGCTGGCTAGACTCCCCGCCAGGCATCAATCGCCTGTTAGGGATGCGTAGGTTACAGGGTCACTTTGATCTGGCTATTCAACCCCAGTGGGTCAACGATCTACGCACCTTTTATCAGCTGTTTTACCATACGGCGCTAACTGAAGTGCGGCTCCAACGGCTGCTGGGGGCTGAATGAGTTTCGCCAGGCACCTCGGTTTTGCTATTGCCGCTATCCTGCTCGCCGTGCTGTTAACGCTGATGATCGGCAAATTTCCACTTATGCCTAATGACCTGTTGGCCCTGTTTATCACGCCAGAATCTGCCACGGATCCGCGAGCTGCCATCGTGTTCTGGCAAATCCGCCTGCCGCGTATCGTGGCCGCGTTGATGATCGGCGCCGGTCTTTCTGCTGCGGGTGCTGCCTATCAGGGGATGTTCCGCAACCCGCTGGTCTCGCCAGATATTCTTGGGGTTTCTGCCGGTGCGGGAATGGGCGCATGCATTGCGCTGTGGCTCGGCTTGCCTATTCTGCTGGTGCAACTCGGTGCCTTTATTGGCGGGATGGTCGCCGTGGCGCTGACCTGTCTGATTGCTCAGTTGGCGAAACGCCATGATCCGGTATTGTCGTTGGTCTTGGTGGGTATTGCCATCGGCACTTTATGCGGTGCGGTGATCTCACTGATTAAAATTCTGGCCGATCCTTACACCCAACTGCCCACCATCACCTTTTGGCTGTTGGGCGGCCTTTCAACCATCACCCAGGGCGATCTCTCCAGTACCGCGCCGGTTTTGCTGTTGGGCATGTTGCCGCTGTTGTTACTGCGTTGGCGCATGAATCTGCTGAGCCTGCCCGATGAGGAGGCCCGGACGATGGGGGTAAACGTTAAGCGCTTGCGCCTGACGTTTATCATCTGTGCGACGTTAATCACCGCCAGCGCTGTGTCGATTGCAGGCATTATCGGTTGGGTTGGTCTGGTGGTGCCGCATATTTGCCGTTTGCTGGCTGGCGATAATTACCAGCGCCTGTTCCCACTCTCCATGCTGGTCGGTGCCCTGTTGCTGTTACTTACCGATACGCTGGCGCGCAGCCTGTTTCCCCTCGAAATACCATTAGGTATTCTGACCGCGTTGATCGGCGCCCCCTTTTTCCTGCTGTTATTACTGCGTGGGGGGCGTTAATGAGCGTGGTTCTATTTCGCAACGTTGCGCTGGGCTATCGCCGGGATGCTATCTTGCAGAACATCAGTTTTACCCTGCAAGCGGGGGAAATTTGCTGTCTGCTCGGAGCCAATGGTTGTGGGAAAACGACCCTAATGCGCACGTTGCTTGGACTGTTACCTGCACTTGGCGGGGAAATTGTGCTGTGCGGCAAACCGCTTGGCCACTGGTCTGCGGCATCATTGGCGCAAAAAGTGGCCTACGTTCCCCAGGCCCATGCTGGCCCCTTTAGCTACAGCGTGCTGGATATGGTCACTATGGGCCGCAGCGCTCACCTTGGTCTGTTCGCCTCACCGGCGCAGCGCGATCGCCAACTGGCCCACGATACTCTAGAGACCTTAGGTATTGCTCATCTCGAGGCTCGGCTGTTTCCCACGCTTAGCGGGGGTGAACGGCAATTGGTGCTGATTGCGCGCGCTTTAGTGCAACAGCCGGAGATCCTGGTGATGGATGAGCCTGCCGCCAGCCTCGATTTCGGTCACCAGATCACCCTGTTAAACCGTATTCGCCAGCTTAAAGCGGCGGGCATCACCCTGCTGATGTCCACCCATCACCCAATGCATGCCAAAGCGGTGGCCGATACGGTGGTCACGCTCGATCCACTCGCGGGAGCATTGCAGGGAATGCCAGCAGCAATGCTGAACAGCGCGTCACTGTCCCGGCTTTACCGGGTCAGTGAGCATGAAATTGCCACCCATCTAGCAATAGCACCGACTCAAACAAGGAAATAACCATGCTTATAGATGAAATCGACTTTGCCAGACTTTACCAACAGCAGTTGGCCCTGGCGAAACGCACCGAAAAGGCCCCGGAACACTGGGATAAACGGGCCGAGAAAATGTCGGTGACCTGCGCCAATCCGCAAGATCCCTATCTGATCCAACTGATCGCCAAAATGGATCTCACGGGCGCACGGACCTTGCTCGACGTAGGTTGCGGGCCGGGCACCGTGTGTTTAAACGTGGCAGACCAGCTCGAGCAGGTTTATGGCATCGACTATAGCTCTGGCATGCTGGAAGTGGCTGGCCAGCGCGCACAGGCCATGAAGTTGTCTAACGTCACGTTAAAGCGCCGGGCGTGGGAAGAGAGTTGGGATGACTTGCCCCTATGCGATATTGCCGTGGCCTCGCGCTCTACGCTGGTTGGGGATTTGCGCAATGCCATGCAAAAAATCGATCGGGCAGCGCGGTTAAGGGTTTACACCACTCATACGGTCAGTTCTTCGTTTGTGGATGTTGCATTACAGCAGGCCATCGGCCGCCCGGTGATTGAGCTGCCCAATTATATCTACGCGGTTAACGTCCTCTATCAGTTGGGGATCCGTGCCCGCGTCGACTTCATCCGTGGCCCTAACTGTCAGGGGAACATTGACAGTTATGAGCGTTTTTGCGAAAGCGTCAGTTGGTCGCTGGGGACATTGAGCGATGATGAGCAGCAGCGGCTGTTTGATTATTACACCCGCCACCAGCAGTTAGGTCAGCGGTTGGTTTCTCCCACTCGCGACTGGGCGCTGGTTTACTGGGATAAAAATCCGGAGGCCGTATGATTTTTATTCCGGACAGCTATCTGGATCAATGGCTGATGGATGATATTCAGGGCGGCGATCTCACCACGCGAGCCTTGGGGATCGGTACTCGTCGTGGTGTGATGCATTTTTATCATCGCCATGGCGGCTGTGTCAGCGGGTTGCACACGGCTAAACGCATGCTGGCACGGCTTGGACTAGATGCGGATCCACACCTGCAAGATGGCAGCGTGACTAGCGCTGGCGAACTCCTGCTAACCGCCACTGGCCAGGCGGATGCCCTTCATCAAGGTTGGAAGGCGGTGCAGAACCTGCTGGAGTGGAGCTGCGGCGTCTCTGATTATCTGTATCGCATGCGCCAGATCCTGCAACGCTATTCACCGCAGGGGCAAATTGCCTGCACGCGTAAAACCATTCCTGGCACCCATTTATTGGCGATGCAGGCGGTGGTGGCGGCAGGTGGCATCATCCATCGGGCGGGTTGCGCCGAAACCATCCTGCTGTTCGCTAATCACCGCCAGTTCTGCGCCAACCCCACAGACTGGCAAGACTTGGTGGCTACGCTACGCCAACAGGCACCGGAAAAAGCCATTATCGTTGAGGCGGATACGCCGGATGAAGCCAAAGCCGCTCTGCAGGCACGGCCAGATATCGTGCAGTTGGATAAATTTGCCGTGTCGGATGTGGCGACACTGCAAAGCTTTGCGAAAGAACATGCGCCCGGCTGTCGCCTTTCACTTGCCGGAGGCATCAACCTCAGTACGGTAGAAGCGTATGCGCAGACCGGCGTGCCCCTGCTGGTGACCTCTGCGCCCTATCATGCGCCTCCTGCCGATATCAAAGTAAAACTTATCCCAACGGATTAAAGCCTTCTTGATGGGTACGGTCTCTGGCCGCGCCCATGGTTACTACTATCGCTATATAAAAATAAACATAATGAAATCTGGGAAGATGATGAAAATGAAAAAAACGACTCTCTGCACCACCCTATCCTTTTTGATGACCGGGAATGTCATAGCGGCAACGTTGCCCCCCGCCGAAGATACCATGACCGTTTGGGGTAGCCCGGTGGCCAACACCAGTACGGTGGTGACTCCCGAAACCTTTACCCAACTGGATAAACGCAATGTAGCCGAGGCGCTGACTATCGTGCCAGGCGTGACGTTGCAGAAATCTGGTGGCCGCAACGAGCTCCAGGTTCGGGTGCGCGGTTTTGATAATCGCCAGGTGCCGGTGTTTTATGACGGGGTACCGATTTACATCCCCTATGATGGCAACCTGGATCTGGGGCGTTTCTTAACCTCCAACTTGGCGTCGCTGGAGGTTTCTAAAGGCTACACGTCGTTGCTACAAGGGCCGAACCAGATGGGCGGTTCAATCAATCTGACCACATCAAAGCCAAGCAAGCCGCTGGAGGCCAGCATCGGCTATCGTCAGGGCTGGAGCCGTGGCAGCGATAATGCGTTCGATGCCGATGCCTCGCTGGGGATTAAAAACGATATCGGTTATCTGCAAGTCAGCGGTAGCCAATTAAAACAGCGCTTCGCGGGTTTGCCGCATAGCGTGAACAATGACGTCGCGGGCGAGAATGGTCGCCGTACCAATTCCGCATCGGACGATAAACGCGGTATTGTCAAAGTCGGCTTTACCCCGCGTGAAAACGATGAATATACCTTCACCTACATCAAGCAGGATGGGGAAAAGCAAAATCCGCCGTACGCCGGTACCAGCGACCAGAAACCCCGCTATTGGCAGTGGCCTGAGTATGACAAGGAGAGCTATTACTATCAGGGAACCACCAGGCTGGGAGATGGCTTTACGCTAAAAAGCCGCGCTTACCGAGACACCTTTAAAAATACCCTGATGATGTATAACTCGCTAAGCGATCTGCACAAGGGGATCGGTAGCTACAGCCACTACGACGACTATACGGACGGCGCAGCGTTGCAGCTGTCTGCCGATATGCGCGAACGCGATCAGCTTTCGTTCGCCGCGCATTGGAAAGAGGACGTTCACCGCGAGCAGGGATCTAAAGACGCCCCTTACGATCGTTATAAAGATCGCACCTGGTCACTCTCCAGTGAATATCAGTGGGCGGTGGATGACCAATGGGACGTAGTCGCCGGGATAAGCTATGACTGGCGGGATAGCCTGGAGGCGATGAAGCATGAAAACAACGGTAAAATCACCCGCTATGACGACAATAGTCAAAACGCCTTCAACTGGCAGGCGATGACCAAGTACCACTTTGATAACCGCGATGAAATTGCCCTTTCGTTCTCCGATCGCAGCCGTTTCCCGACGCTGAAAGAGCGTTATACCACCTCGCGCCCGGCGTTTGGCCAAGTGGCTTTGGTGAATCCGAATCTCAAAGCAGAGCGCGCTCGTAGCGTCGATCTCACCTATAACGGTTATCTGACCGAAAACTGGGGATACGAAGCCAGCGTATATTACAACCGGATCAGTGATGCCATTCTGACGCAGAATATCGATACCAATACGGTGCAAAACCGCAACAGCGGGCGGGTGGATTACACCGGGCTAGATCTGGGTATCAAAGGGGTGATCGCGGAGGAGCTGAAGGTTGGCCTTAATTACAGCCTCATTCACAGCAGCGTGAAGGATCAGGGCGTGGGTAAAATTACCGGCCTGCCTACCCAGACCGTCGTGGGCTGGCTGACCTATACGCCGTGGCAACCGCTGAGCGTTACCCTGTCTGAAGAAGCCCGTTCATCCAGTTACAGCAACACCGATGGTAGCCAGAAAGCGGCAGGATTTGCCGTCACCAACCTGCGTACCGATTATCAGATTATCAAAGGGTTGAGCGTTAACGCCTCGGTAAATAATCTGTTCGACACCGCCTACGCCTATACCGAAGGCTTTGCTGAGGAAGGCCGTAACTACTGGGCCGGTATTGAATATCAGTTCTAATCTTCGGAGCAGACAAGATGAAAAATGAACCGGTAAAAGCCCAACTGCAATATATTTTATGCAATACCCAGTTGCCGGGCGGAACCCGCGGAAAGCAAATAGTAGGCTTGATGTGCTGGCCACCTCTTGGCGGGGTCAGGTGCTCAAGCGTTTAAACCTTCACAACGCCTAGCTGTCGCACCCTCGGTGCCAGGCTCAGTAGCTATTTTGTACTGGGCCTGGCTTACTGGAGGAGTATCTTGGAGCAATCTGCATAAATTTTACTCCCCTTTTCCTTAACTCCCTGCGATGATTTCGGTTTTGATGGATTCACTCAAGGGAAAACGGTGGACATACGTTATTCGGTATTCGAAGCGGGAAAAGCAGGCAGTACGCTTATAGAACTTTTCACATTAGGAAGAACAATGAAAAAGACGATTTTATTTTTTGCAGTGGTATCTTTTTCTGCTGTGGCTGGTATTGCTGAAAATACAACAAAGCCAGTTGCATTGATAGCATTGAAAAAAGACGATGGGCAGTATATAAGTCTATGTAAAACAATCAAAATTGACTGTGAAAACGGGGTTATAGTGGCACACTGATAC
>NZ_AYMQ01000163.1 GCF_000633355.1 Serratia sp. H1w | reverse complement strand
CAGCTCCGTCATTACCGTGGCGGCTCGGTCGTTCACCAGTACTACGACCACAACACGCAACAGCACAAACGCCAGAAACTGAGCCAGGAGGAGATGCTGTGGCGTTACGTCAGCCACATCCCGTCCCGACACTTTAAAATGGTGCGTTACTACGGCTTTCTGGCCAACCGCAAGCGCGGCACGCTGTTGCCTAAGGTTTACGAAGCGTTGGAGATGACACCGCGCGAGAAACCGCAGAAACCGGGGTTCGCGGTGCTGATGAAAGTCTTCCTGGGTAGCGACCCGTACCAGTGCATCCTGTGCAAGGGCCGGCTGCGTTTTTCCGGCGCAGTGGCGGGCGCTCACGCCACCAAAATGCTCTCTGACAGGCTGCAGAAGATGGCAAAAAAACGATGGCTTCAGACCCCGGTGCTGGATAAGTTCGCCTGAAAAATGGTTTTTAGATTAAAAACACATCAAAACTGGTATTATTATCAATAACATTTTGCTATGCCACG
>NZ_AYMQ01000162.1 GCF_000633355.1 Serratia sp. H1w | reverse complement strand
GCGAACCCCGGTTTCTGCGGTTTCTCGCGTGGCGTCATCTCCAGGGCTTCGTAGACTTTCGGTAGCAACGAACCACGTTTGCGGTTGGCCAGAAAGCCGTAGTAACGCACCATTTTAAAGTGTCGGGACGGGATGTGGCTGATGTAACGCCACAGCATCTCTTCCTGGCTCAGTTTCTGGCGTTTGTGCTGTTGCGTGTTGTGGTCGTAGTACTGGTGAACGACCGAGCCGCCACGGTAATGACGGAGCTGCGACGCCGCCACCGGCGGGCGTTTCAGATAGCGGCCCAGGTATTTCACGCTGCGCCAGGCACCGCGGGTCTTTTTGGCGAAGTGGACCTTCCAGTGGCGCTGATATTGCGCCTGCAGGTAGCGTTTCCACTGTTTCTCATTGCGAATATGTCCGTGACCGGGCAGGGAGGCCGGGTTAACGCGGTCATAGTTGGCACGCTGCAGACGGATGACGGCACCGCGCCAGATTTCTTCGACCTGCTGTTTTTTGAAGAACAGGTCGCGCCAGACACCGTGTTTGGTATCGAGGCCGCCACGGGTAATGGAGACGTGGATATGCGGATGCTGATTGAGCTGGCGCCCGTAGGTGTGGAGGGCGCAGAAGATGCCGACCTCGATGCCCAGCTTGCGCGCGTGCCTGAGCATGGCGCGGGTGGCGCAGCGAAACAGGTCGTTGAGCAGCGGCCAGTTGTTGTTGAAGAACGGCCACAGCAGGTGCGGCATGGTGAAGGTGATATGTTGCCAGTTGCAGTCGGGCAGGATGTGCTGCTGCTCGGCAATCCACTGCTCGGTGCCTTTGAGGCCGCAGCTGCTACAGGCTTTGGATTTGCAAGTCTGGCAGAGAAAACGAGAGTGCGTACAGTCAGGTGAGCTGCAGCAATAGCGTCGCACGCCCATGGCGCAGGTCCCGCAGGCAAGCATGCGCTCGACGGAGAGTTTGGTCCAGTCGGTGAGCTGATGGCCATTCTTCTCGAGGAAGCGTTCCCAGCCTTCGTCGTGCGGAACAGGAGCTTTGCGGGGCGCGGTATGTACATGAAAGACAGTATAAAATACGGCGATGAGGGTGGAAAGGACTTCGGCTGCG
>NZ_AYMQ01000161.1 GCF_000633355.1 Serratia sp. H1w | reverse complement strand
AGTATTAGTTGACCACTACATGCTCAACAGGTCATCCAGTATGTGCGGGATACCTACCATGACGAATTGGAGTTCTTGTGGCAACGCTCCCCCAATAGCGCCATTCTCAGACGGCAAGACACTCAAAAATGGTATGCCGCTATGCTGGTGCTGGCCAAGAGCAAGCTGGGGTTGGCCGACGAGGGCGTTATCGACATTATCAATTTGCGGATCTCACCGGAAGAAATGGATTCGATCATCGATCACCAAACATTTTTCCCCGGCTATCATATGAATAAAAAACACTGGTATACAATCTGCCTTGACGGTTCCTTGCCAGTGGCGGAAATCTACCAGCGTATTGACGCCAGTTATCAATTGGCCAGAAAGTAACTATTGCTTCAATACTGGCATGGAGGCTGCCGCTTCCCTCGCTATTGCTAACGCGGTTAATGTCTTCTTAAAGCGGATTTCAATAAACCGCCAAATACGTTCACCAGCAAACCGACAATCACCACCAATGCGCCGATCATTTGTTGCGGTGACAGTCTTTCCCCCAATAACCATGCGGCGCTGAGGATCCCAATCACCGGCACCAGTAACGTCAATGGCGCAACGCGCCAGGTTTCATAACGACTCAACAGACTGCCCCAGATGCCATAGCCCATAATGCTGGCCACAAATGCCAGATAAATCAGTGCCAGAATGGTAGAGCCTTGAATATGCATCAAGTTGTCAATCAACTGCGTTTGCCCCTCGAACAGCCATGAGCAAATGAAGAACAACACCACCGGCACCGGCGTACTCCATACCACCAGCGACATAATCGAAACCTGGTTATCGCGCATGATCACCTTGTTGCTGATATTACCCAGCCCCCAAGATAACGCAGCGGCCAACGTTAACATCATGGTGGTCAGCGTGATGCCCGCCGTCGTTTGCCCAGCCATGCCTGCGCTGGCCAACATAACTATGCCGATAGAGGCAATCATCATGCCGGCAATATGATTCCACTTTAGCTTTTCGGCCAGGAATAGCGCGCCGAGCAACAGGGTAAAGAAAGCCTGAGCCTGCAACACCAGCGATGCCAGCCCTGCGGGCATACCAAGCTTGATCGCCGTAAACAGGAAAGCGAACTGGCCAAAACTGATGGAGAGACCGTACGCCAGCATCCAGCGGAACGGGATCTTGGGAGGTTTGATAAACAGTATGGCCGGGAACATCACCAGCGCAAAACGCAGGCCCGCGAGTAGAAACGGCGGCATGCCGTACAATCCAACTTTTATCACCACAAAGTTCAGCCCCCAGGCCACCACGACGAAAAGCGCCAACAGCATATCTTTCACTGACATTATGCATTCCTTGTTATTTGCCGAAGCGAGAGGGTTACGGCCATCAAATTCAAGACGATTTATTGTTTATAGTCGAAATGTTAGTATTACCGGGCGGCATAAAATGCTGCTGCACGACCT
Organism: Serratia sp. H1w; assembly: GCF_000633355.1. Taxonomy (GTDB): domain Bacteria; phylum Pseudomonadota; class Gammaproteobacteria; order Enterobacterales; family Enterobacteriaceae; genus Chania. The sequence goes on along the minus strand of NZ_AYMQ01000161.1, from coordinate 22,556 downwards.
CTGAGTATTATCGCGGCTGCTGAACCCCGATAACACCGCTGAGGCATGAATATGACTGACATACGCGGCCGGGCCTGGCGCCTGGTAAACAACAAAATTAACAAACACCGTGAAATGGGCGACTTTCAACCCAAATTCACCAAAGAGAAAAAGTGGAAAATGCTCTATACCCGCTCGCATAAAGTAACCCGGGCGAAGCAACTAGGCATTGAATACCCACAAGTTTCCCGCGCCGTATCCCGGCGTAACGCGCTTGATGAGATAGAATAATCATGAATGTGCTGTTTGTCTGTAGCCGTAACCAATGGCGCAGCCCTACCGCAGAACGTATCTGGCAACGGACTCCCGGCCTGACCACCAGGTCGGCCGGGACCAGCCGTCATGCCAAAAAAACGGTAACGCCGGAGTTATTGCACTGGGCGGATATGATTTTTGTCATGGAGCAAAAACATAAGAACCGGCTGGTTGCCGAGTATCAGCGCCTGTTGCAGCACAAGCCCCTGCACGTTCTCGATATCCCTGACGATTATCAATATATGGATCCTGAGCTGATCGCTCTGCTTGAGCAATCTGTCGAGCCATTCTTGACGCGCTAACGCCACATTTTGATTAGCTAAAAACCCCTTCACAAGCCAACGCCAGCGACAGTAATAAATCCTCTTGTGGCTGCGCGCATAATATCTCCAGCCCAACGGGCAATCCCGTAGCACTTACGCCACAGGGTAAAGTCAGCGCAGGCCAACCACTGATGGCAGAAAGCTCAGGGGCACAGCCCGGCGGCATTTTTTCCAGGCTGTCCGGTTGGCGACATACGGTAGGGTAAATGACGCCATGCATTCGCTGAGTATGAACAAGTTGGTAGAGAGTCTCGCGGAGTTTACGTTGGAAGCGGCGAGCGTTGCGCCACTGCGCTGTTTTCAGCGTTGTGTGCGACAGTAACTGCGCAATAAACGGTGATAACTCGGGCAAAAACCGACCAGATTGATACAATTCGCTCAAGCTAGCCGGGGCCGACGGGTGCCTTGCCAACCACATATTGATGGCCACATGAAACTCATAAAGGCTCAGACATGGCGCACTGGCCACCTCAGCCATGATGGGCAATGTCACATCAATTAACTCCACGCCACTGTTACGCAGTTTGTTTAGCGCTGCATGCCAAACCCGCAATTGCTGTGGGTCATCCCCTTCCAGTTCAGTCAATACTCCCAGGCGCATACTTTTCAGAGACGCTGGCCGTAACGGACGCAGCGGTTTTCCTGCCATGATTGCATTAAGCAGGGCTGCATCCTGCACGCTTTTCACCATCGGCCCCACACAGTCTTTGCTGGGAGAGAGAGGTGCAACACCTTGCAATAGCTCATGCCGATGATGAGGACGCAACCCAACCAAACCGGTATAGCTACAGGGGATACGTATTGAGCCGCCGGTGTCGGTGCCGATGGCGGCCACGGCCATATCTGCCACAACCGCTGCCGCACAACCCCCGCTTGACCCTCCTGCGGTGACACCAGGCATCAGAGGATTATGCACATCCCCAGCAAGAGAGCTGCGCGAGCGAACATCAAAAGCGAACTCCGACAAATTGGCCTTCGCGATAATAATGGCTCCGGCCCCTCGTAAACGCCGAACCACCAAGGCATCACGCTGTGCCTTGGCGTTTTCCAACGCTATACACCCCAATGTGGTAGGCAGAGGTGAGATATCAATATTGTCTTTGATAACGATCGGAATGCCCTGCAATGGGGCTATTGGCTGGCCCTGTTGCCTGGCTCGGTGCCAATATTCCGCCTCGGCGGTAGCCAACGGATTGAGCTGCGAGATGGCGTTTAGCGCCTTGTGAGCGCTGATGGTTTGCAGCCGAAGAAGAACTTCTTCCCGGCAATCCAGCGGAGGGATAAGTAAAGCAGGTTTCATGGAAAACCCCTGACAAATAGGATGAAGGGTTTTGGTTCGGCGATCGGCCCCTCACCCTAACCCTCTCCCAAAGGGCGAGGGGACCGAATGTGCTACCATTAATTCCCGAATCTGGCCTTGGCACAGGCGCAGCATGCAGCGCCCCTACGCAGTGCCACATAACCTGCCGACGACGCTGAACTAGCTCCCTCTCCCTTTGGGAGAGGGTTGGGGTGAGGAGGGCTAGTCACGTTCGCCGCGGGTAATCGCGTCAATAGCTTCCGGGTGCAAACGGATCTCTGCGGCCCGGCGGTGAGCCTGCATCCCTTCGGTTCTGCTCTGACGAATGGCCGGTTGAGCTATCGCCGGGATACCTTGCTCATCGATCCACTGATGGGTACAGGTTTTCACATAAGCCCCCACCCACAACCCGCCGGTATAGCGCGCGGCGGCCATAGTCGGCAACGTATGGTTGGTGCCACAACACTTGTCCGAGAACACCACGCTGGCATTCTGGCCGATAAATACCGAGCCATAGTTGCGGATTTTACTGGCCGTCCCATGCGGGTCACGCGTATGCACCTGCAAATGTTCGGTCGCCATATGATCCGCATACGCGATCAGCTGTGCTTCATCCTCACAGACGGCTATTTCGCCCTGCAAACGCCAGGCTTCACCCGCAGTGATTGCCGTAGGGAGATTACCGAGTTGGCGCTCTATTTCAGCCAGGGTTTGCTGCGCGATCTCCAGGCTGGTGGTCGCCAACCCCACGCGGGTACGCACATCATGTTCAGCCTGAGCGAGCAAATCCGCAGCCAGAATGCGTGGATCGGCACTGTCATCGGCAATAATGAAAATCTCGCTTGGGCCAGCCAAGGCATCGATACCCACCTTGCCAAATACCTGACGTTTCGCCTCGTTAACGAACGCGTTGCCCGGCCCGACAATTTTATCGACCACCGGTATGCTCTCGGTTCCCCAAGCCATTGCGGCAATTGCCTGAGCACCACCGACTTTGAAAATACGGTGCGCCCCCGCCAGATGGCAGATGGCGATCATTGCCGGATGAGCCCCCGGCGGCAGGCAGGCGACGATCTCATCACACCCGGCCACCTTCGCAGGAACAATCGACATCACCGGCGCAGATAAAATCGGGTAGCGGCCACCGGGGACATAACAGCCCACGGTCTGGATCGGGATAATGCGATGGCCAAGATGCACGCCCGGCAACACCTCGACCTCCAACGGCTTAATGGTAGCCAGTTGCGCCTCGGCGAAACGCTTGACCTGGTTGATGGCAAACTCACTATCCAGTCGAGTCTGGGGATCCAGTTCCGCCAGCGCCTGCTCGATTTCTTGCGTGGTAACTTCAAAGCTGGCGGGGATCACCCGGTCAAATTTCTGTGAGTATTCACGTAAGGCCGCATCACCGCGCTGGCGAACCTGGCTGATAATCTCGCTGACGGTTTCCCCCAGTGAACGGTCGGCTACCACATCCTGCCCTTGAGGGCGCTTCAGATACTGCATGCTGGCAAAGCTATTGCTGCTCATCGGTTACTTCTCCATTTGGCCAAGCTTGATTTGTGCCAACAATGCCAGGTGGTCATACACCACCCATTCGTCGACGATTTTGCCGTTGATAATGTGGTAGTGAGACATGCCCATCACGAACAGGCGCTCTCCGGTCGGTTTACCCAGCTCCCCATAGCCCAGGTGATGCCCTTCCATAATCCAACGCACGGCCACTTTGGTGCCACCTTCTTCGCAAGGGTTGGAGCAGATATGCTGCGGCATCCAGGCTCCGTCCGGGATCATGCCGATTAGCGCCAGCGTCTGATGGATAACCGCGGCCTGGCCATACAGCTCTTTCATCAGCGGGCCATGCCATTGCACGTTGGTCGCATAGACGTCTTTGATTTTGCCAAGCATTCTGCGGTTATAGATTTCATGCAGCCAGCGCAGGCATTGCTCTTCAATGTCGGTATGGGCGATGGAGGTATCGCATTCGGTTTCTGGTGGATACTGCCCCAGCAGACGGCGGTTTTCACCGATGTCGGTCACCCGGAAACCTTTATCAAACTGCTCTTTTGCCATGTCGTGGGCCACGGCATGCGTATCCAGGCCGATTTGCTTCATCAACGCCATGTTGTCACTCACCACCCACTCCCGGTAAATCTTGTTTTCGTGGATCATGCAGTCGGCGACGGTACGGGTAACGAAGGTACGATTGGTCGGCTTACCCAGATGGCTGAATTGCGTATGGCGGCCGCTACCGGTGACCAGGTGCGAAGTATAAAAACCATCAACGTCATTGCCATTCCAGATAACCTGCGTCGCCATGCCACGCCGCTCTGGGAAGGCTACCAACCGTTGCAGCGTATCCTGCACCACCTGTTCACGGTTATACATGGTTCCCAAGGCATTATATAAAATGCAGTTGTGCGTATAGTGGGTGTAAATTAATCCCACATCACGTTCGTCCCATATTTTATGCGTACAGCGAACGATGTAATCAACGATATCGGTATAGCAATCATCGAAGCCGCGTAATGATTGCACTCGCGGACGTTTCTCCGGCACTAAATCAATAAAGTCACGGCGTTCAACTTGTAATACCGGTTCATCACGCGCGGCCTTCGAAGTGACTTTTTCAGGTGCTACTGGCGCTTTATTAGTGGTTTCAGTGGAAGACATGCTATCTCCTGTATTTTCTTTTAAGTGCACGTAGAATACGCCGCACGCCTGAGACTCACTCCCGCGGGCATGAATTAAGAGTGAAGACTCTTTCGTTGATAATGCTTTGACCTTATTCAGGGCAACAGTCAGCCATGATAAATACCAGGGTATTTATCGTTTAACTGGCTGATTATTGTCCGGGGTACAGACCCCAATTAATTAAATATCTGTGACCATATAGCGAGTTCATCGATGCCTAAATACTCGCGCATAATGAGTCCATCCCGTAACTCAAGCTGGCTGATGCCCGAAATCGACACGGGTCGCCGTGTGGGAATACCAAATTTGCCATAACCGTCGTGCCAGGTAAGTAATGACCAGCGCAGCGACAGACGAACCGGCTCATTGGCATCCCTACGGACGATAAGGTGATGCAGCTGCGTTTCACTGTCGGCAAAGGAAGCACGATAGCCAGAAAGGAAGCTGCCAATATCCTGCTCGCCGGTGCAAAGCACATGGCCAGGGCCGTTCAGCGTGGCGGCTGGATGATACAAGCCGGGCACGACACCGCTGTTGCCACCCGCCCACATAGATAAATAACGTTCGACCAATCCAGCCAGCGGACCTTCGACATCATCACCATCCGGCCCCCCGGCCCAACGAGCATCCAGTTCTTCTGCCGTGGTTTGCTCGAGGCCCAGTTCACGGCGCGTTGCCGCCAGTTGGCTGGCAAATTCACGCACATCCAGCCCGATTTGCGAGACGATGGCGGCCCGATCCTGCAACAGCCATTCCTGGCGTACTGCACCTTCGGCACAAATACGATCGGCCCAAGTCCGCACCCACAAAGTTTTTCCACTCGGCTTGCCGAAGAATCCCTCCCCCTGATGGCGGATACAGGCCACCGCCCGCTGCGCCGCGTAATACTCACCTTCATTATTTTGGCTACACAAAATATCCTCGGTCAGCACGGAACGCTGAGGGAAACTGTGCATAGCCTCAAGCGTCAGCCGCATAAACTGCGAAAGATCTGTCAGGCGCTTCTCGGGGGTATGGAACACCACCGGCGTGGCGTAAAAATCGGCCAGTTGCCCAATGTCTTTCTGCTCCCACACCACGTGGGTCAGAGTCAGAATAAATTGCTGAATAGAATCAAACTGCGGGCTAAAGCCGGGTAAGCGAGTCATTCAACCTCCTGGGGCTGGAACAGGGATAATCCCTCTTTTTCTATAATGCCGAGGCTTGGGCGTCTGGCTGAATGCCGCACGATCAGCGCACCGGCGACAATCACCTGCTCGGGTTCGATATTGCCACTGTCAATTTGCTTCATCAGCAGCGCGACCGTTGCCGCCACCATGGCATCAACCGGCTGCGATGCGGAGGTCAAGGCGTAGGACGGCCAGCCCGAAGGCCCGGTATCGTCGTAACCCACCACCGAAACGTCTTCTGGGATGCGTAGCCCAAATTCATAGCGTGCTACATCCATCACGGTCAGCGCCATATGGTCATTGGCTGCAAATATGGCGTCCGGTGGCTGCGGACTGGAAAACAGTTCGCGTGCGGCTTTGGCCGTTTGCTCTGCATCGTAGTTGCCGTACACCACCCGGATATCCTTCACCCCTCTGGCTTGCAGGGCTGCCACGTAACCCTGCTGCCGCGCAAGGTTCACCGAGGACTCCGCAATCCCGGCCACATAGGCAAAATGACGGTGCTTCCCTGCCAATAAAAATTCGGCAATTTGCCGAGCGGCCTTGGCGTTGTCGGTATTGACGCTCGAAGCGGTGCCATTTTCTGCATTGCGGTTAAACAGCACCACCGGGATCCCCGCAGCCAGGCACTCCTCAGACAGCTCAATCGATAGCGACACCGAGGCCAGCACAATGCCATCCACCCGGTATTGCATGATCTGATCGAAGATCCTGTCGACGTTCCCGTCCTTGTCGCCCACAAACAGCAACAGGTGATAGTTCAGCTCATCCAGTTTCTGCGCCAACGCTTCCAGCACCTGCGGATAGAACTGGTTATCAAAATAAGACATCACTACGCCAACAATCCGGGAGCGTGCGGTGTTCAGCGAACGGGCGATCGCGTTCGGGCGATAACCCAGCTCACGCGCCGCCTGCAACACTTTCTCACGAGTCGCGGGCGAAATGCTGGCCCCCGGCGTGAAAGTGCGCGATACCGCCGATTGCGATACGCCGGCAACCTGCGCGACCTGTTGCGATGTCACGGGTCCAAACGTCTTACGTTTCATTGCTGTCTCTTCCTTTTTAACATTCCCGCCATGAATTCTGGCCCGGTGCTCATGGTGTCTTCCAGTGTAACGGACCGCTCGTGGAACGCCACGTCAAGGGCACTTCACTGCCTGCAGGAATGTGTTTTTTTTATACATACCGCATTTTTGCATGCGTATGCAAGCAGTGTTGTGGTATTTTTTAATTTTTCATTAACACCATTTACAAACTTGAAATCTTTTCGTAACTTCACTCTTTGAATACGTATGCAAACACACCGAAGGCCGTCAATTTTACCGGGGACACCGCGTCAAACTGATTGGACAAAACCCGTTAATGCCGTACTTGATTGGTTATAAGCCACTAATAATAAAGAGGTTCACCACCATGTTTCGTGCACTTTTCAGTCGTCCTGAGCTCCGTTTGTTTTTTTCTATCAGCGTGCTGTTTTTTATCTGTATCCACAGCATCGATGCCTTTCTCGCTCCGATGATGATTAACCAGGGTATGGAGCCGCAGATTGTGGGTATGATCATGGGGGCCAGCGGTCTGGCAACCTTATGTATCCGCTTCCCGCTGGGCATCATTTCCGACGTGGTCAAAAGCCGCAAAATATTCATTCAAGGGGCATTGTTGCTACCGATTATCGCCTGGCCGATCGCCTATATTGAGCCCAGCGCGCTAACGCTGTATCTGGCAAAGGCTGCTGACGGTTTTACCGCCGCCACCTGGGTGCTCTATAACATCCTGTTTATTCGTTATTTCGATCGCAAAGATGCTCCGGCCGCAGTGGCACTGCTGGCGTTGGCAGGCCCGCTTGGGGTGTTTTTGGGGAACTGCATTGGCGGCATTCTGATCCACTACTTCACGCCAAGTATTGGTTATTTCGTTTCCTGCGTTTCGGCCATTCTGGCATTGTTCTTGACGACCCGAATCAAAGATATACACGATCCAGCAAAAGCGCCGACCCTGAAAGCCTGCATCACCAGTGCACGCCGCCAGCTGGTTGATCCTTCGGTCTGGTTGATTGGCGTACTCGCCACCATTGTGGTGCTGGTGCCGTTTGCCACGCGCGATACCTTGACGCCAATCTACGCCCAGCAGCTCGGGGCGAAGGCCGGCATCCTTACCCTGTTGAGCAACATTCATCTACTGAGTTACGCCCTGGCCGTAGCACTATGCAGTTCGGTGTTCTACAAACGGCTGGGGTTGGTTAAAACCGCGTTCATCGGCATCATGCTGCAGGTGCTTTCCAGCGTCGGTATTCCCTTTACCAGCAATATCAACCTGATCTACCTCTTGCAGGCGCTGGCCGGTTTCTCCTTCGGCATGGCATTCGCCGTCTTTATGTCACTGAGCGTGGTTAACACGGTGGAAGAAGAACAGTCTACGCGTATGGGATTGTTTCAGACGATCTACTCCTGCGGCATGTTTGCCGGGCCGGTGGTGATGGGCGTCATGCTGCAGCATATCAATCTGTCATCGGGTTACTTGCTGATCGGTGCCCTGTCGTTTGTGGCCGCCCTGTTAACGCCTTTAGCGGCGCGCAGCGTTTATCAACGCCAATCGAAGCTGGCAAAGAATAAAGGAGAGACGTCACCGCTGACAGCGCTACAGGATTAATTCATCAGCAGTAAACCAGCTATTTAAATTAGTCACCTCGCACCTGATGCCGTTTTCGGCCGGGTATTGCCTGCGCAGAATAAAGGAAAAGTGTTATGGCTCATTATTTAAAAACCGGTAAGTCGCTGTCCGAGCGCCAGCAAAATAATAAACAAGTCAGTATCACGGTGGAAAATATCCTCGCCGATATTGAATCAAGTGGCGATCGGGCGATCCGTGAACTCTCCATCAAATTTGATAATTACGATCGCAGTGATTATCGATTGTCGCAACATGAAATCAATGCCTGTCTCAAGCAATTAACCCGCCAGGATATCAAAGATATTGAGTTTGCTCAGGAGCAGGTATTCAACTTTGCCAGCCAACAGAAAAAATGCCTGTTGGATCTGGAAGTAGAAACGCGCCCCGGCATTATTCTCGGCCATAAAAACGTCCCGATTAATGCGGTAGGGTGTTACGTGCCGGGTGGGAAATATCCACTGCTCGCCTCGGCGCATATGTCTATCATTACCGCTAAAGTGGCGGGATGCTCGCGCATTGTCAGCTGTGCGCCGCCTTTTCATGGTCAACCGGCCCCGGCCATTGTTGCAGCCCAGGCGATGGCCGGAGCTGATGAGATTTATGCCTTGGGCGGCATCCAGGCGATTGGGGCCATGGCTCTGGGCACCGGCTCCATCCATCCGGTTGATATGCTGGTTGGCCCCGGTAATGCCTTTGTGGCGGAAGCCAAGCGTCAGCTGTTTGGCCGCGTCGGGATCGATCTGTTCGCCGGCCCCACCGAGACGCTGGTGATCGCCGACGAGACGGTAGATGCGGAAATCTGCGCCACCGATCTGCTCGGCCAGGCAGAGCACGGCGTGACCACACCTGCCATTTTGCTGACCAATTCCATGGCGCTCGCCAAGGCGACCCTACAAGAGGTCGAGCGGCTGCTCACGCAGCTGCCAACCGCAGAGATAGCTCGTCAGGCCTGGCATGACTACGGTGAAGTGATCGTCTGCGACAGCTACGAAGAGATGTTGCAGGAGGCCGACCGCATCGCCTCCGAGCATGTCCAGGTGATGACTTCCCGTGACGACTGGTTCCTGAGCAATATGACCAACTACGGCGCGCTGTTCCTCGGGCCAAGAACCAACGTGGCCTATGGCGACAAAGTGATCGGCACCAACCATACCCTGCCAACGCAGAAAGCGGCACGTTATACCGGCGGGTTGTGGGTAGGTAAATTCATGAAAACCTGTACCTGGCAGAAAGTGCTCAGCGACGAAGCCTCCTCTGAGATCGGCGGCTATTGTTCACGCCTGTCGTTGTTGGAAGGTTTCTCCGGCCATGCGGAGCAGGCAAACATTCGCGTGCGGCGCTACGGCCAGCGCGACGTGCCCTACGCCAGCCCGGTGGCGGTTACGGATAACGACAGGGCCTGAAGATGATGACGGTTCCCCATACACCCAGCTTTAGAGTCGACAACCAGCGAGTGCTGGTAACCGGCGGCTCACGCGGCATTGGCTTTGCGGCGGCCGTGGCCCTTGCTGCTGCCGGAGCAGAAGTCTGGATTGCCGCTCGCGACAAACAACAGTTGCAACTGGCCGTCACGCTCGCTGCCGCACAAAACATCCGTCTGCATCCCGTCGTTCTGGATATTACGGATAATCATGCGGTGGGAATTGTGCTGGCTGAATTGCCAAGCTTCAGCATTTTAGTCAACAGCGCGGGCCTGGCACGCCACCAGCCTTTTACCGAGGTCAGCGAAGAGAATTACGATGCGGTGATGGCGCTTAACCTGCGTGCCACCTTCTTTATCAGCCAGCATGTCGCTCGCTCGATGCTGGCAAAGGGGACCGGTGGCTCCATCATCCACATCTCGTCACAGATGGGCCACGTTGGCGGCCCTGATCGCAGCGTCTACTGCGCCTCAAAATTTGCGTTGGAGGGGCTAACCAAAACCATGGCGCTGGAGTTGGGAGCCGCGGGGATCAGAGTCAACACCCTCTGCCCCACCTTTATAGCAACCGAGCTTTCACGGGCATCGCTAGCCGATCCTGCGTTCAAACGCTACGTGTTGGAAAACATCAAGCTGCAACGGCTGGGAACCCTAGAGGACATCATGGGGCCGGTGGTGTTCCTAGCCTCGCCAGCCGCAGCGTTGATCACCGGATCGTCGCTCATGGTGGATGGAGGCTGGACTGCCACATGAAAGGATCAAACCTGCTGGATAATACGGCGCTGCCACTGGTGCTACTCGGTGGCACGCTGTGCAATGCGCGGCTCTGGCAACCCGCGATCGGCCACCTGAATGTCAGCACGGTCATCTGCGTAACGTTGACGGGGGCGGATTCCGCCGAGGCACAGTCGCAACGGTTATTGGCCATGCTGCCTGCGCGTTTTTGCTTGGTGGGATTTTCATTGGGCGCGATTGTCGCCTTGCAAATGCTGGCCGATGCTCCCCAGAGGCTGGCAGGGCTAGCGCTCATTTCGGCCAACCCTTTCACCGCGCCGCCTGAGTCTGCAGTTCCCCGGCGTGATGCGGTAGCAAACGCCACGCGGCAAGGATTGGCTACCTGGTTAACCGCGACGCTCTGGCCGCACTATGTGGCTGCCGAGCATCTCGACAACGCCAACTTGCATGACACTGTCGTGCAAATGGCACAGGAATGCGGCCTCGCAACGTTTGCCCAACAAACAGAGACCGCCATTACACGCCACGACCATCGGGCTGCCCTGGCCAACTTTTCGCGCCCGGTGCTGATCCTCAACGGTGCTCAGGACGTGATTTGTACTGCACAACATCATCAGGCCATTGCCACTGCCGCACCGGCGGCCCACTGGCACACCCAGCCCAATAGCGGGCACTTTCTTCCCCTTGAAGCGCCGGAGTTTACCGCCGCTGCCCTTCGTCACTGGATCATGGAGCTTTTATGAGAATGAACCGCCTCAAAGAGGCATTTCGTCAGCAACTCCCCGTAGTCAACGGTTGGCTGGCTATCCCGTCGGGTTACAGCGCGGAAATTGCCGGACATCAGGGATACGACGCCGTCACTGTCGATATGCAACACGGCATGATCGACTTTTCCAATGCGTTATCCATGCTGCAAGCCCTCTCCTCCACGCCTGCCGTCCCAATCGCCAGGGTGGCCTGCAACGATCCGGCGCAGATCATGCGGCTACTGGATGCGGGAGCCTGGGGCATCATCTGCCCGATGATCTCCAGTGCCGAGCAGGCACGGCAGTTTGTCTCCGCGTGCCGCTATCCCCCATTAGGCACGCGTTCATTTGGCCCTGCACGGGCACTGTTGTATGGCGGCAAGGATTACCCACAGCACGCCAATAGCGAGATTCTGACGCTGGCGATGATTGAAACCCGTGAGGGGTTGACCAACCTTGACGCCATTCTGGATACCGAAGGGCTGGACGGTGTGTTTATCGGGCCGAACGACCTCTCGTTGACGTTAACCGGCAGTGCCAGCGCGGAATCTCAGCACCCTGACATGCTGGCGGCTATCGAATTGGTGCTGGCCCGCAGCCGCGCGCACGGCAAAGTGGCCGGTATTTTCTGTACCTCCGGTGACGCCGCCGCTGCTCGTCTGGCACAAGGATTCCAGTTGGTGACGCCCGCCAATGATGTCATGCAGCTTGGCCGTGCCGCCCGTGAAGCCATTGCCGCCACCCATAGCACACCCGCGCCCACCAGCGGTGCATCCGGTTATTAATAGGAGTCATCAACATGAAAACAGTAACGTTGAGCCAGCAAGAAGCCGAACGCCGCCTGGTACGCCCGCAAGACATGGTGTCGTGCAGCGTGGCCTTTATCGACTGCAAACTGCCGGGATCCCACCTCAAACAAAACTACTCCTTTATTGGGCCGGGCGTGACGCAGTCCGCCTCGCAGGTGGTGAATATCCCCGAAGCTCACGGCTTTAACATCGGCGCGGCGGCCATGCCAAAAGGTGTGACCAATAACCTGCATTTGCACTTCACCGCCGAGGTGTTCCTGATCCACGAAGGCACCTGGCGTTTTCGCTGGGGAGCCAATGGCGAGCATCAGGCCGAGTTCAGCGCGCCGGCCATTTTGTCGATCCCCACCTGGATCTTCCGTGGCTTTACCAACGTCAGCCCCGAAGATACCTGCGGCATGGTGTACACGGTGTTGGGGGGTGATAGCACCGGCGGGATCATCTGGCATCCTTCCATTCTGGACGCGGCTAAAGAGTACGGGCTGTACCTGAGCCGGGACAATATGCTGATTGATGTCAACGCAGGAGATCCGCAGCCCACTGCCGCCGATCTGCTACCGCCATTAGACGAAGACAGCATCCGGGATTTACGTGATTACTCCATCGAAGAGATGGCGCGACGTGCCGTGACTGGTGAACAGCGCCAATGGTCATCAGATGCGTTACTGGATGCCGTTCTGCCAGGGCACGGTGGTGAAATGGCACCGGTGATTGGCTTTGGTATCTCGCAGGATCGCTACGCCACGCCGCCGATTGTTAACCCTCATGGCTTCTCGGTGGAATGGCTACGTTTAGCCAGTTCGCGCAAAGTGGGGCGTCATCTTTGTGAAAGCGTGCAGGTACTGATGGTATTTAAGGGGACGCTGGAAGTGACTTATAACCAGCAGGGAGAGGAAGTGACCATTGTGGCCCCCGAGCGCTCAGTGATTTCGGTTCCAGCCGGTTGCTGGCGCAGCTATCGGGCGTTGGACGGAGATATGGAGGCCACGCTGACCACTCAGGGGGATCAACGCAAACGCCTTTACTGGGATGAAACTATCCTTGAGGAGGCACGTAAGCTTAACCGCTGCCTGGATCCCGATGGCTATGTGACTAAAGCCAATATTCTGCCTTCAACCGCTCGCCGGGCTGGGGCGAGAATAGAGCGTCTTCCCGACACAGCACTCTAAGCGATTAAGGACTTGCTCCCTTGGCATGGTGTTTATCAGTTAGTATTGTTGTATATTGACCATGCGTTGAGTGGAGCAAGCCTTGGTTAACGACCTTCCGGGTGTCGTAACAGGTTTTTGATTATATGGATGTAAGAAGATGAGCACCGAACAGACAATATTTTTTGCCCGTCCATCATCAAAGGGTGAGGATGTCCACGCCGTAAAATTAAAAATGCCCACGAAGACGCTTTATCTATTGTTGGCGCCCGTTTTTTTACTTATTATTGTTGCCTCATTGGCTTTACCCACCCTATTTATGATAGCAGGTGACACCTTTCTGCTTGGCGTGTTGTTTTTATTAATTCTGCTCCCGCTAGATTATTTCTTATATAAGAGATGCAGAGATAACTTAAAATTAAAACAAGGTGAAGTGTATTTTAACGTCACCACCGAAGGCATTTTTTATACGCGGTATAACGATCTATCTGGTGGTGTCAGTCACTATCAAGTGTTATGGGCAGAACTTATCGGCTCACCAGAGAATGGTGCCAAAACGGCGATTGGCTTTGTCAATAATGGCTATAAAAACAACACTAAAAACCTGGTTATCTACACCGTAAATCAAACCGGTGATACGAAACAAAACCTCATTCCGCTGCATGAAATCAAAAAATTCAAACAGCACTGGGACATCACGCGAGCAATCCTTATGCAGGTAGCCTCGCTGCAGCGCCCTGAACTGAAGATTTTTGAAGAGGTTTACTATTGCTTCAATATCAACCCCGAAACGTTTACATTCCAGAAGAAAAGCCTGCGCAGAAGGTTAGCGAATTTTGTTGGCGTCACAACGGCACTCATCCTTATCTGCTGGACGATCTACGGTGCATCAATAGGATTTACCACGATTGAAATGAGTGGTTTCTGGTTTGCAATGGCCATGGTGGCTTTGATGCTGGTTATACTATTAATCATAGCTGGTGCCGTGGTGATATTTAGTCGTATCCCATTCTTTAGGAATAGCTTTCCAACATATACTTTGGTTGCGTATAAATAGCAGCATTGCTCCCTCTAACCCGCCAACACACAGGCGTGGCCATTTATAGCAAGTTCAACCGGCATCCCCACCAGCCAGTTTTGCTGACTGGTCGTTTTAACCTGCAACGGCGCAAGCCAACCGGGTGATGAGAGAGTCAGAGTTGATAGGTAACCGGTAAAATCCACGTCGGTGATAGTGACAGCCTGATGCTGTTCAGCTCCAGCATGAAGCGGGGTAATAACCACCTGTTCCGGACGTAGCATGATTCGTTTTCCACCTGCGACCTGTTGGTTCTCCACCGGAATATCACCCAAAATACAGTGAGCAATGCCACTATCGACCTGTGCGGAAAAAATCAGCGCATCGCCGAGAAACAGGGCGGTTTCCTCATCAACCGGCTGCGAATAGACTTCCATCGGCGAACCCACCTGTGCAAAACGTCCGTTACGGATCATCGCAATCTGGCTGGCAAAAGAGAGCGCTTCATGTTGATCGTGCGTCACCAGAATTGAGGCAACCCCGGCTTGCGCCAACAGTTCAGCTGTAGCTTTGCGCGTAGCGGCACGCAGGCCGGTATCCAGCGCAGAGAACGGTTCATCCAGCAACATCAACACCGGCTCTTGTGCCAACGCACGAGCCAACGCCACCCGCTGCTGCTGGCCACCAGAGATTTCATGCGGCCAATGGGATTGCAGGCGGATATCGAGCGAGACCAATTCCATCAGTTCCGCCACACGCCTACGATTTGCGGCTTTTGAACCATTCAGACCGTAAGCGATATTCTCCCCCACCTTCATATGGGGGAAAAGCGCCCCTTCCTGCGGGACGAAGCCAATACCGCGCTGGTGAGCGGGAATAAAGGTATTTGAGTCAAACAGCACATTTCCTTGTAGCGTGATCCGCCCGGTATCTGGGGTTTCAAAGCCGGCAAGAATGCGCAACAACGTCGTTTTTCCCGAACCTGACGGCCCAACAATCACCGTTCTGCTGGCTGGTGCCACCGATAGGTTGAGATCCTCCAGCACGGATGTCTGGCCAAACTTCTTGGAAATATTCGACAACTCAATCATCTTACAGGCCTGCCAGTTTTTGTGACTGTACGTGGAGAATGCCGGTCAGCGGCAGCGAAATGAGGATCATCAGCAGTGCATAAGGGGCAGCGGCGACATAGTCAATTTCGCTGGTCAATGCCCAGAAACCGGTAGAGAGCGTTCGCGTGCCCAGCGGGGAAAGCAACAGCGTAGCGGTTAACTCATTGGTAATGCCGAGAAAAACCAATGCTGCCCCGGCAGCGGCCCCTGGTGCAGCAAGCCTCATCGTGATACTCCAGATTGCGCGGGCTTGTGTTTTACCCAGGCTACGGGCGACATTTTCCAGCTCCACCGGGGCCTGAGCAATCCCGGCACGCAGGTTGATCAATGCCCGGGGGGTAAACATCAACAAATAAGCGAGAAACAGCGTAATTTCCGTCTGGTAGATTGGCCGCAGATAATGAATGGTCACCGTCACCAGCGCCAGGGCAACGACGATGCCGGGGAGTGAGCTGGTGAAGTAATTGCAACCCTCAAGCATGCGAAACAGCGGGCGTGGATAACGCACCGACAACCATGAAATGGGGATCCCGGCCAGCATGATTAATAACGCGCCGCTTGAAGCCAGCACCAGAGTCTGTTGTAGAGAAAGCCACAGATCGGCATGGTTCCAGTTCTCTACCCCCCCCAACCATAACCAACGGCACAGTACCGCCAAAGGCACCACTAACGCCAGAACAACTACCAAGAGTGAAAACAGCGTTCCTGCAAGATGAAGTGATGGGCCAAGTTGCCAGCGTTTTTGCTCGCGTGATGCTCCAGCCCCCACCCGGGCGTAGCGAGCTTTTCCTCGCGTAGCTCCTTCAATCGCCAGGATCACCAGGCAGCACAGCGCCAGCACCCCGGCCAGCATGTTGGCCGCCGGGCCGCTGAACGTAGACTGAAACTGGTCATAAATGGCGGTCGTAAAGGTATCAAAGCGGATCATGGCATACAGCCCGTATTCCGACAGTAAATGCAGTGAAACCAGCAGCGCCCCTCCCCAGATTGGCAATTTAAGCTGAGGCATGACGATACGCCAGAAAACGGCCAACGGCGGTGTCCCCAACGACGCGGCGACGTCTTCTAAAGTGGGGTCAAGGCGGCGTAACACGGCGGCAACAGGAAGATAAATAAAAGGGTAATAGGCGAGCGTCGAAAGAAAGATCCCCGCAGGTAAGCCGTGCAACGACGGCACCACACTGACCCACGCATAGCTTTGCACAAAGGCAGGGATCGCCAGAGGGGCAACGGCCAGCATGGACCATATACGCCTGCCGGCAAACGAGGTTCTTTCTGTCAACCAGGCGAGCAGAGTGCCCACCAGCACACACAGTGGAACGGTAAACGTCACCAGCAACAGCGTGTTGCCGAGCAGCTCAGCAACACGAGGCCGAAAAATGAGTGTCTTGACGGTTTCCCAACCGGTGTCAAAGCCAACAACAATAACAAAGGCGGGAGGTATCAGCGCCAACAGTGAGAAAACCACCGCTATCGCCACCATGACCAACGCAGGACGATGCGGCGATACAACCTGCCTGACGTGGGTACTCTCTGTAATATTGACCGCTGACATTAAACACTCACCACACTATTAATCAATCAGAGCAGGTTGGCCTGGGTCATCAAATCAATGACTTTTTTGCTATTGAGCGATGAGGCTTCAACTTTTGGTGCATCCAGCTCTTTCAGAGGAACCAGTTTCGGATTGGAGGCCGCATTAACGCCTACTGCGTATTCGAACGCATCGTTAGTCCGCAGGATCTCCTGGCCAGACTTGCCGGTTACCCATTTCATGAATGCCTGAGCATCTTGCTGGTGCTTGCTGGAGGCCAATACACCACCACCAGAAATGCTGACAAATGCGCCTGGGTCTTGATGCTTGAAGTAGTGGAGCTGGGTATTTTTGCTGTTTTCACCCGTTTTGGCCTGATCGACAAACCGGTAGTAATGATAAATAACCCCACCGTCGATCTGACCCGCGTTCACCGCTTTCATCACGGTGCTATTGCCTTTATAAGCGACGAAGTTGGTTTTCATCGCTTTTAACCAATCCAGGGTCGCCTGCTCACCTTTCAACGCCAGCATCGCACTGACAATGGCCTGGAAATCAGCCCCTGACGGAGAAGCGGCCCAACGCCCTTTCCACTCGGGTTTTGCCAGATCCATCAGCGACTGCGGCAGTTGCGCTTCGGTCAGTTTTGCCGGGTTATAGACAAACACGGTGCTGCGCGCCGCAATGCCAATCCAGCGACCATGCTCAGGGCGATAGGCTGGAGCCACCTGCTCAAGCGTTGCCGCGTCCAACGGTGCAAACAATTTTGCGTTATCCACCAGGACCATCGCCGGGGAGTTTTCCGTCAGGAAAACGTCCGCAGGTGATGCACTGCCTTCCTGCACCAGTTGATTGCCCAGCTCGCTGTCGCCGCCATTGCGCAGAGTCACCTTGATACCGGTTTCTTTGGTGAAGCCATCAACCCAGGATTTAACCAGGTTTTCATGCTGGGCATTATAAACCACAATCCCTTCATTGTTATTTGCGGCACTCGCTAAAGGTGCCAGCAGAATAGATGAAGTGATCATCGCGATTGAACACAGAGATACGCCAAGTTTCATTGGTTAATCCTTGATAGAAATGGGTCAATAACACCAGGATGGATAACGAGGCGGATTAAAGCATAAAAAAACGCTAATGCTAATGAAAGTGATTATCATTTTATAACAAAAGTAGTAAATGCGGCGGATTACCTCTTTACTAAAAGAAAAATCCTGATCGGGGAACGAGGGTTGCATGAAGATTAAAATAACCTTAATACGCCCGCTTTTTTGCAGTTTTTTTGAGGGAAAGATAACCCGCCATTCACACAACAAACATAACAAATTGATTAATAACACATTTACCCTAATTCCCCATACATTAATGATGCAGCAGGCTATTGAGCTGAAGAGCGGTTCAAGTGTAGAGCTAAAAGGGATAAAGTAAACGTTCGGTCTGCCCGTAGCACGAGCCGATGGGTTTAAGGGATATCGACTTATTAAGGGATTGTCACTATGCGCTTCTTTTTGTTTTGCTTTTCTCTCCTTTCGTTTGCAGCCTACCCGCAGTCCAAGCCAGCCATTGAGGATCCCAGCGCCTTTTTAGCACGGATCTATGACACCTTCAGCCATGATGATCTTTCCTCCGCATTCATTGGTGAACACGGTCCAAAGCGGATTGCCTCAAAGGCATTCATCGCGGTATTGGACGAAGATCAGGCACTGACCTTACCGGGCGATATGGGCTATCTTGACGCCAATCCGATCTGTCAGTGTCAGGATTATGAGAATCTGGTGGTGACCAAGATAACTATTCTCTCTAACTATAATAATAAAGCCCATGCCGCAGTCACCTTTCGCGCCTTTAGCGATAGCAGCAGCACGGCGACTACCACGTTTGATTTAGTGGCTGAGAATGGACAGTGGTTTATTGACGATCTTTTTGATGACGACCAGAACAGCGTTCGTAATGCGATTGACGAAAATAATAAATCCCTGCGTGCCAAAGGGGAAACTAATTGAGCCCCACTCTGCATGATGTCATCGATTTTGTACGTAAATTTACCGGCGAGTACCGTGCACCTATTGATGGAAACACCTGGCTTGAGGCCGATCTGGGCATTTCCGGCGATGATGGCGTGGATTTTTTAGTGGAGGTGGCGCAAGCATTCGGCGTGGTTTTGCATACGGAAGAAGAGGGATATCGGCTTACTTTTAATCTGCAAGAGAACGAGTACATTTTTACGTCTGAAGGTGTAGATCTGTTGGGTGTGAGTAGATTGATTAACTGGCTACGGGGTATACCTCGCCCCGTTATTCGCGATCTTAGCGTGGGTCATCTCTACAGAGTGCTGATTGAGGCTCATCAAAAACAGATGGCTAAACAGGAAACAAATAAAAATCAATTGCTCTATAGTCAGTAAGGTAACCGGCAATTACAAAAAGGGTAATGATTGGTGGTTTAGATAAATTTGGAAAAACTTGAGAGAAAGCAGGAACTTTTTGGAGCGGTGAAGGGAGTAGAACACCATCAGTTCAACTCAGTAAATACGGCACTCTTCGAGTTTATAAAAATGAAACTACACACATTCCTATACACATTTGTTCTCGCTTGCCGCGATTACGTATGATTTTTACCCATGTAGGGGCGGCGCTGGTGGATGCCCGTCATCCGTTAGTGGCGATACCCTACCAGCCAGAAAAAGCACTTCTCATTCGACAAGCTCACGTAAGCTTTGCGCTAATTGTATCGGAGTAAGTTCACCAGTAGCGGCCTGGACGGTCAATTCTTCAAGCGTGTTACCCTCATCGCGGATTAACACACCGTTACGCCTTAGAAAGACCATGGTGGTAAAGAATGCCGTTCGCTTGTTACCATCATTGAAGATGTGCCCACGCGCGATAGCAACCCAATAGGCAGCAGCCAAGTCAAACACATCATTCACACCTTCATAGTGAGCGAGATTGTGAACCCGGTGAATAATGGCCTCAGCCCTGCCCGCATCTGGCATACCTGCCACACCGGGGTAAAGCTGTAAAATTCGGTCATGGAATATGACTATCTCACTGGCACTAACCCACTTCATCTATCAGTCAAGGCCTCAACGGTGCGTCCGTGGCGCTGCATAATACTATCAAACTCAGCATCAAGTTTCGCATTTTGGTATGCCTCAAACTCGGCTTTGCTGATCACTATGGCGGCAGAACCATCACGACGAGTGATTTCTACTGGCTCCCCGCTGGTGGCTGCGTCAAGCACTGCGGAAATATTGGCGCGGGCCTGTGTAGATGTGTAAACAATCATAGTTCCTCCCACTCAGTAAAATGTACACTTGAAATGTACATCTTAAATGTACTCAACGCAATCAGATACCGTACACATTTGTGCTATGAGAAGGACCCTCTTGGCATGTTTGCTGATAATGTAATAGCGAGCGCATGAGTTAGTTAAGTACCTGTAGTCGCTCGTTAATGCGTATCAAGTCATAATCTCGTTTTTCAATATCCTGCATGAGGAAACTATGCAACTCTACCTGTTCCGGATTACCCGGCCTTCTGGCTTGTAACAGGAGTTCATTGTACCCAGGCAGACCGCCCGAGTTTTCAGTGGGTGTTGTGCCTTTCCCGCGCAAACACATTATCGATTGCTGGTTAGTATCTTGAGTCTGCTTTTCCAGCAACACAATACAATCCCACCAATCGCCAAAATCATAGGTATAAATCAGTTTTTCTCCTTCACTCTGGAGGGAGGCCCACAGCGGTGTGATTGTCGCATCCTTCATACCTTCGCTTTCAAGGTCTTCTCCCCATGAGTGGAAATCACTACCGGGGTCACCCCTACGCCCCTTCTCAAACATATACAGATGCTCGTCATTCCAACCAAATGCTAGTTGGATCACTTGGTGAAGCTTACTCAACGGGATTTGTTCAGGAACAACAACACGACGCCATATAGGAGGCTTACTGTCGCGAAGGGTAATCTTTAGCTGGTACATATGAAACCTGAATACTGGACGAATTAGGCAGTCACAATACCGGCGCAGACGATCACCTGTAAAGTAGCCTTTCTGGTGGATACCAAAGTGGATGCCCCACGTATGGATACCAGGGACGCGATTCAAAACAGCCTTTTTGGTGTGAACCTGAGTGCGAACCTCTCTTCTGCGAACCAAGGTTACCGCTCGGAAATGGCCTTTTCGGTGGCAACCGACTTGGCAACCTCTCGTTTGGCAGCCAATATCACCCCTTAGAGTGCACCCGCTTTTGTTGGCTGGTATAAGCGTTCCCAACCTCTTTAGCCGCCTGTTCTATAAGCTGCGCCCCCATGCCGTAATTCTTCGCACTTTCAGCCTGCGCAACCATACGATCAAGTGACCGTAACCGGCAGGCCTTGTGAGCTATTGGAATATCAGCGATTTCGTTT
Source organism: Serratia sp. H1w (assembly GCF_000633355.1). GTDB lineage: Bacteria > Pseudomonadota > Gammaproteobacteria > Enterobacterales > Enterobacteriaceae > Chania. The sequence goes on along the minus strand of NZ_AYMQ01000161.1, from coordinate 1,180 downwards.
TGGAGTCGTTCGCGGGTGAAGTGGAAAAGCTCAATCCACTTTTGGCCCAGCTTCTTACCATTGGCTTTATTGGGGTCGTGTGATTCCACCTGCTGGCGCGTTATGTTCAGGTTGAATTCTGCCTGTACAGCCTTGACCACTTGAGTCGGCGTATCAAAACAGGCCAGCGCCTGAACAATGAAAGCCTTAACCTCTGTTGGTAATGTCGCCATTTATTGTGATTCCGTCATACTCTGTCAAAAGTTTAAGCTGATTTTAGCACGCGCTCTATGCTTGGCTCGCACTCTGAAACCCTCTTTCCGCTGGAAACCTCTTGTTTGGAAACTGTCTCACATAGCACCTACTCAAGCGATTGTAACTATCGGTAGCTGGTAACCAGAAGTGGTAACCATTTTGGTAACTTTGGATGTGCTGAATCATTTTTGAAGCATGTAAAGTAGGTAGGAAACCCCGCACTTGGAAACCACAGCACCACTCAGCCAACTATTTGGCTCAGCTCGCAACCATGAGGTAAACCTTAGTGCGATCTTAGTGTGACCTTACCGTAATCTTACCGTTATGTGCGTTTTCGCTGCGTACCGGCCTGCGTACTTTTGAGTGCGTACCGACATAGCCATAAAACCACTTCGTGACGAAGGTCACATATTTTAGGTCATGCGCTCCCCGCTAAGCCCCGTTTCACAGTTTGAAAGCGTTTTTAAGCCCCATATTTTTTATATATATAAGCAAAAGTATGTTGGTTCAGTCGGTTCAGTTGGTTCAATTTGTAAAGATGGCTGTTTTATATGGCTTTGTTTTCAAAAAGTGAACCAACACAAGGCCATTTTGAACCAACAAACGGGTTTTTCGTGTTGGTTCAGTGCAAATCCCGCTTTTTGGCAACCAATGTCACAGATCTCTTCAGAAAATCAGATTACTGAGGCCGATCACTGTCTACATCTCTGGATAGTTAATCGCAAATATGGAGATATATCTATGAAAGCAGCAATTGGGAAACAACAACTCCTGACAATGGTGCCTTTGAGCTGGTCAACGATCGAGGCGCTGGAGAAAGCAGGCGAATTCCCTGAACGTTTTCGCATTACCCCACAACGCGTAGCCTGGAACCAAGACCAGATTGAGCAGTGGCTTGATGAACGGCAGGCTAAATTTTCTGGTGTTATAGTGGCACACTGATACT
>NZ_AYMQ01000160.1 GCF_000633355.1 Serratia sp. H1w | reverse complement strand
ATCATTGAAGATGCTTGATTTTGTCCACGTTGAGGATCATGCTTTCCGCCATGAAGATATTTATCACCGCAGAACAGAAAATCGAACTCGAACGCCTGCATGATTCCAGTAGGGATAAGCTCGTTTGTGATCGTATAAAAGCCGTCCTTCTCGCTTCTGAAGGCTGGAGTTCTGTGATGATTGCTCAGGCTTTACGCCTGCAGCAAACAACGGTTGATCATCACATCCATGAATACCTGAATAAAGGCAAGCTAAAGCCTGAAAATGGCGGTTCTAAAGGGATGCTCAGCGCAGAACAAACCGAACAACTTATCCGACATCTGTCTCAGAAATAATCGATTATCCGTAGCCTAGCCCATCCCCCTGCATTTTTGTCATGGCGACTGTTGCAGCTACCAACTTGCTTGGCCGAAGTATATACTGATCGTCATATCTTTAACCTCTGCTATCTGGAGAGATAAAATGAGTACCCGGCCAGCACGAGGCAGTTCTTCTGACAAGGTCACTGTGTACATTCGTGGTTTGAATGCCGGTTCCCGCTCCGTAAGCCGTCGTTCAATCGAAGAATCTGCTATGAACAATGCCAAAACCTCCTTTGAAATTGAAGGACACCGTTATAGTGACGCCGATTGGTCAAAAATCATCCGAATTGCTGATCAGCTTGATGCTGTCATCTAAAATGGGTGTCACAGAACCCAGAATCACTGTGGGGTCATTATTCACTCCTAAATGGCAGAGGTCGTAATGGTTGGTAGGTTTTTGGCGTACATCATCGCCAGAGGGGATCAAATCGCAATCTGAAAAAGTGGTTCCATGGCCCCGATAAAACCACGTACTATCAGAATGTTAACGATGCAAAAAACGCTCTTGAGGGCATGGCTAAATATCGGAATACTTCCCGCATTCAAGAGCTCCATGTTATAAATGACCATCTTTTAAGCGTTAATGAGGTCGCTCGTGACCAGATCATTAAAGAGCATGAGTAACTATCAGGCAAAGTGAACAAGGATAGGACGATGGAAAAGGTTAAAATAAAATTAGCCACATTGGGGTATATTCCAGCAAGGTTTGATATAAAAAAAGTAAAGCATTGGAAGTCTGAACTATTCGAAATATCCATCATTGACATTCACAATTTAAATTGCGAATCAGATATTGATTATTATTGGGTGTATTCTTATGGGTTAATAAATTGGCAAGTTACCGAGAAAGATTATTCCGATTATTTAGTAGTGCTAACAAATGTTCCACTAGAAAATAACTGGTATTCACGCAGGCTTGGCGGCAATAAGATTGCATTTACTTTTCATGAGATAAAAGATCATCTACTTTATGATAGCATCCCTTTGGAAAATGTAATTTACAGAATTTTATATGCATACTCATTGGTTTATCTGAGGTCAGGCAGGCGAATCCCAAACCATGAAGAAACTCCTGGGTTTACTCATGATGAAACCAAGGGATGTTTGTTTGATATGAACGGAATAAAATCTGTTCTTATTGAGTCATGCAATAAGCCGATTATATGTAAAGAGTGCGAACATACGTTAGCTAGTGCCAAAGTTCCTATTAATTTGACTGAAAACATTAAGCTAGAACTAAAAATGATTAAAAAGCATTATATTACAGATGGTTAGGTTTTATTAAGCTACACCCAATAATTTCACTGACTATATCCTCCTTCACTGTGATAATTTTCAGTGTAATTAGCTCTCTAATTGCTACTAATATCTATGAGTATTTCAAAACATCAATTTAGGTAAGGTTTTTACTGATGAAATATCTTAACTCAAGGAGAAGGAAATGGCAGCTTATACAAATGAGACAAAAAAACATCTAACACTAGTTTCAGGTGACAACGAACGCTGGAAATCCACATACGGACCAGGAAAAGAGGTGCCTGTTTCAGGGATTTATCGCTGTACTGTATGTGGAAAAGAAATCACAAGTAATAAAAGTGATCCTTTTCCACCTCAAAATCATCACCAACATAGTTCCAAGAAAGATATTTCATGGCAATTGATTATCAGAATTGATACTGCAGGTGATAACTTCGGTATTAAATAGCGAAGAAGTAATGTTGGTTCGTATAATGACGTTATGCTAAAAAGGCCGTGGCGAGGAAAAATTTTCGCAACGGCCTTTTCTACATAACGAGTCACACATTATGCACACCAGTGTTGTAGCACCAAAGTTGTAATGAGCTATGGCAATATCATTAAGAGGAAGCGTGAGTACAATATCAAGTACGTATGCCCCCATTTTCAGACAAGCTGTTATGTCACGAATAGCTTCATTTCGTACTTCTTCTGGCATCGTATAGACAAATTTGAATCGAAAGACAAAACCTTCTAACATCGCTATTTGGAACAGATTCAGAAACGTCTGGAAGACGTAGGCGCAACCATAGTGCTACCGACCTGGACGTCTTTTTCACTTCGCCGACCCCGATGGTTATCAACTGGCGGTATGATCAGATAACCGAGTATCCGCTCGCAAGCATCAAACAGAAAACAATCAGTCGATAGGTCAAAATCCCCTGCTTTTTTGATCGCGCTACGTGAAATCTGTAATGAATAACCCTAGAGATGTCATCCAGTGGTGGTGGAAAATTGCCGCGTCTGGCAAAACTGCACTTGTCCGTGGACGCCGATATCTAACAGGAAACCTAGCACCATCGCCATCTCTCACCTGATGGAGAAACTGAAATATCTCACGCCGTTCTGGATAAGAGCACTGAACCATAGACATTTCTAATGAGCCAGCGTATAGACATTCCTATTGAGCCTTGACAAAGGTAACGATAGATGAAATCTGGCTACTTGGCACGGTCATGTGTTTGTTGTTCATTACTTGAAACTGCTTATGGCAAATACGCTGCCCATTCTTTCAGTTGTTTGGTTCGGTCTTTCGTTCTCGTGACCAGACAGGACATCTGATCGGCGTTACGTCCCGTACCCGCTTGATTGATCACGTACCAGGCATCGCACTCGCTGTTGCGAAAGCGCAGCCATTGCCGTTGTGCTTCGATGAACTTCACCTTGAGCGTCGGGTAGTCAAGATATTCACTCTGTGACTTCGACATCCTTTTCAACAACTGCTGGTAAACCGTATTGAGTTCATTGTCCGCCAGTTCGTAAACCGCCTGGGCACGTTGATCCTCACACATTGGTGACAGATCATCTTTCGGACAGTCCTGAGCATGTACGGCACAGGATGACGCAAGAAAACTTGCAGCGATCAGCAAGCGGCAAAAATGTGGACTTCTAAGCATTGAAAATGTCTCTATTCAAATTAGTGACGATTGCCTATCTCAGGCAAAAGCAACCATACCAAGGCGATGTACAGATCGCCAACGGAACGCTTCTCGTGAGAATAAAACCCTGATTTATTGATCGCGCTACGTGTAATCTGAGAACTGTTGGCTGCCATTCCCCATCAGATTTCACGAGAATAACTCATGAAAAAATCAAAATCCCCTGCTCAGCTCTGGCCGATCCTGGCTTGTTCAAAGCAAGCTTAACGATGTACACTGACAACAGCCGGTTGCACATTTAGGAGGCATTTTTCTGTGTGGAACATCCATCCAACTCGCAGTTCATATGTACTCTTAGCGCAATATCTTTCTCCTCTTGATGCCCATATTGAAGCCGGACTTCTTCGGTCAGAAGGCATTGATGTCATGTTGCTCGACGAAAACATGATATGGAATAATCAGATGAGTGCACAGGCGGTCGGAGGTGTGAAACTTCTGGTAAAACAGTCTGATAAAGAGATTGCGACTCAAGTCATTGCTAACTTTCATCAGGGCGATTACCTGATTAATGATGATGAACAACTTTCGGAACCCTCATCGATACCAGCCGAAAAATCTACCTGGAGAGATAATGTGAATACCGTGCTGGCTCTGTTGCTGTTAATTGCAACGGGAATAGCACTGCCATTCCAACGATGGAAAACGCGCCGTGCTGAGCTTAACAACAAACAGGATCATTAAAGCCGGTGTTACTTGGCATCATCCCAGGCGTTTAGCCGTTAACTCACTCGCAAATAAGCAAACAGTAAGGCCAGCAAAATCACAATCACGGCGGTGGCAATCGCTAAACGATCGGCATACTGACGGCGCATCGCGTCTCTCCTCAGGCAAAGTTATAACGCTCAGAATGGTACTGTGACATCGGCACATCCAGTTCAGACAGCGTCTTCTCTATAGCATCCATCATCACGTTTGGCCCACAGATAAAGTATTCATGATCGGCATAGACCGGCGGCAGATGGCGTTTAAACAGGTCTGCATTGATAAACCCGCGTTCACCAGACCAATCCTCCGGTGGCTGAGTCAGCACGTGGACCACGGTCAGATTCACTCTGGTTTTCAAAACCTCCAGCTCTTCGCGAAAGGTAATCGACTCCCAGTCTTTACTGCCATAAATCAGGATCACCGGCTGGCGGTCGCCGCGATCGGCAAGCGTACGGATCATGCTGATCATCGGCGTAATACCGACACCGCCCGCAATCAGCACGCGCATATCAGACTGTTGATCAAGCGTGAATGCGCCATAAGGGCCATTCAGATACACACGTTGCCCCACCTGTAGCTTGCTTATGCTGCTGGTGAAATCCCCCAGATTACGAATAGACATCTCAACGCGTCCATCCTGCGCCTCTGCGCTAGAGGAAAATGAAAATGGATGGCCAGTGATGCTGAACGGGCTGCCCCAAACGGTCAACCAGCCAAACTGGCCGGGGGAGAAACGAAAACCCACGTGCCCTTCTGGCTTCATCAATAAGGTCGTGGTCTCCCCGCGTTCCTGCCGAACCTCCGCGATTCGGTAAGGTTTTCTCAACATAAACAACGGCTTGATAATGCGAACATACAGCAACATACCAAGCCAGAAAATGATTAACGCGATCCACAACCCACGTTTCCAAGGATTGCCCAGATAGTAACTCCAGCCAATCATGTGAAAAATCCCGGCGACCAGAGCGACTAGCGCCAAAATAATATGCGTGAGATGCCAGGTTTCGTAACTTATCTTCAACGGCACACGCCAGAGAGCCATGATCACTAGTGCGATCAATGAATAAGTCGAAATTGCGGCAAAACGGGCGCGCCACGGTGCCTCGATAAAATTGAGCAATGCCAACAGTTCTGGGCGGGCGATAAACAGAATGATCGGATGGGCAATCACCAACCCTACGGCGATAAGTGATATCTGACGGTGAAAATGATAGATAACATCTTCGCCAAGTGGCTCGGTTACGTAGCGAAAACGCGCCGTCAGGCCAAACTGCAACCCCATGATGCCCAAGCCAGCGTAGCCTAAAGCAACCGAAAACTCGGTCCAGAAATCGCGAGTGCTTGGCATTGCTCCCAGCAAGAGTGCAAACAGAGGAGCCAGAATGAAAAACAGGTAAATCAAGAGCCAACTGACACTACGCATCTGGTAGTTCATTGGGATACTCCGTATCACATATATTGATACTAAGTATAAATCAGCTCAGGATTTTCGCTTTGCCAGTCAGCTTCAGCGATAAAAACGAACGGCTGATATTTCAGGCAAAACACGAAAACTGCTGGTCACTTTAAATGACCAGCATTAACCCACAGCCAATATTACGGAGTCACTATATTGAACCAGAATTCAAATTTGTCCATGTAACCGAGCATCTCTTCCAGCTTGGCACCATTACCCGAGACCTTAACTTCCCCTTTATCTTCAGCCTGCTTGAGCGTTTCCTCTTTCAGGATAATCTTGTTCAGGGTTGCCCGGTCCAGCGTGATTGTCGCGTCAGCCTCTTTAGCGGCTGCATTGGCAGTATGGTTAAGGACGCCATTTTCCAGTTCCAGCTTGTACTTACCACCGTCATTACCGAGGTCAATGTTAAATACGGCTTTGGCTTTGCCCGCCTTCTCCCCATTAATATGTACTGCCAGATAATCGAAGAACATTTCCGGTGTCATCGCGCGGACGGTATCAGGGCTGGCGGTATTCGGGGTTGGCCCTTTCAGCACGCCATTACGCATCTGCGGCACCGCCGCATAGGCCACGGTAAAGCTGCGGGTCTGGCCGTCAGCTTCGGTCACCGTCACCAGCAGATCGCCGGAATAGCCGGTACTGTGGAGATCGTCGATGGCAAACGGCCCTGGCGGTACGCTGGTCTCGTGGATCACGTTGTTGCCCTGACGGACGGTGACCTTGGCGTTAGAGTTGGCAATGCCACGGATCACCGGCGCAAAACCGTTCTCGGTATCGGGGTTCATGCGGGAATCACTGGTCAACTGCACACCGGTGAACGGTACGCTGTCAAACTGATCGCCTGGCGTGAAGTATTGCCCCACAGAGAACTGCGCTCTGAGTGGTGCGATCGACCGCTGAGCGTAGCTACTGATAGCCTGATAGTGGCCGGTATTGTTGCCCCCATCCGTCCGGGTGTAACTGCTGTTATGCCGTAAACGCCAGGCCCCCAGATTGATCCCGCTGTTAAAACCGCCAAAATACTGGGTGGTATTGCCCACATCCCGGTTATCGGTGTGGAAGGCATTGAGGTTATAACCGACAAAACCGGCAGTGACGCCATGATCCCACAGTTCGGGCGCGACCACGCCACGGCGTGAACCGATAAAGGCCTGAGGGACGGTGATCTCCAGCATCAGTTCACCGGTATTGGCGCTTAACTTGAAACCGGGGATAAATTTCCCGGCGTCAAAGCACTTATCATTCTTTAACGCCTGTTGGGCCAGCGCCGCTTCGGGGAGTTTGCTGGCATCCAGACCCCATTGCAGTACCTGCTCAGGCGTAAAGCAATAGTTCACCTCAGCTTCGGGGACGGTATGGGTCACCGCGATCTCCTGGCGGCCCACCCACAGTTCATTGACGTACACATCGAAGCGGTATTGGCCGGGGGTCAAGGTGTTGCCTTTGCTGAAGCGTGAGAGATCGGCCGCCTGGCCGCTGAGACCACGGAAAAAGCCGGGGTCAAATTCTGCCAACTCTGGAGAATTCGGGTCTGTGGCGTGGGCAGCCGTACTTACCGCCATCGCTAACAGGCTGGTCAAAAAGATCTGACGAGTCTGGCGAGGAGTAAATGCGTATAAGACGTTAGCAAACATAAATATTCCTCCGGAGATGGTGGTTACAAACAGTGGGGAATTGCATTTTTTTAAGAACACCCAATTTGCGGATGCCCTTAAAAAAGGCGGGGATACCGTGACTACGGATATCCCCAGCGGGATCAGTTGTAGTTCATTGAGAATTCAACGTGTGAGACCACCTGACCTGCAGATGCCCCGCCATCCTTGGAGAAATACTGGGCATAGAACTTCAGGATCCCTTCTTCACCCACGATTGGGGTGGTTACGGTGTCTGACGCCAGGTTGAGCGCGGTACCTGCTGCATCCAGCAACTGAACTTCTACGTTAGTGGCAGCATTGGTGGCGGCCAGGTTTTTCATGTTGCCTTCAGCGCTGATGTTCGGGCCATTTTCGAAGGTGGCAGTGGCGCCGGTGGTGCCCACATCACAACCAGACAGTTCGAAGGTGACTGGCACGCGCCCAGCCCATGAGCCTGCACCGGTCAGGGCGGACTTGGACAGCGTTGGCAAAGTGACGTTCTTGACCGCCGGGCTGCTGGCTCCATTAATCAGGCAGGTGCTTTCCGTCAATTCACCGGTAATATTGATCTGCGCGTCGTAGGCAAAGGCGTTGCTTGCCAGGCCAGCCAGCAAAAGGGTTGCCAGGGCGGCTTTGATAGAGATTGCTTTCATATTTTATATTCCTTGGTTTTACTAACGAGTATTCAGCACAACGAATGGTTTGCTGTTGATTAAAATTAACGATGAACAATGTTATTGATTCATAATTACGAAAGAGCCCTGAGTGGGAATATCTCAGGGTTTGAATATATTGCCACATTGCTGATCGGGGTAAATAAGGATAGCCTTATTTCATTATTTCCTAGCGATGACTGGCGATTCAGATAAAGCCAGGGAATAATAACAACAGAAGTATAAACGAAAACTAAACGGAAAAATCCCAATATGATCCAGATCAACATTCACATTAAAATACAAATAAAATCAATTTGTTATAAAAATAAAATCAAAAAACAAAAATAAGCGTGACAGTTATTTAAATGCCAGCGCAGGTCTATTTATTTAAATGCAGGAAATTGATATAAGGAAAACCTTATTGAAGGCTGAATTATTGTTTTTGTTTGTTGCTGAATTTGGGGTGTAAATACCTTACACGAAAAAGCCTCGGATCGACTCTAGCTAGCCTGCCGTGGAGCCCCTCCCCCTAACCCTCTCCCACAGGGAGAGGGGACCTAACGTGCCACAACTTGATTTCCGTGCTCGTCCTCGACATCAATCCTGCTACCGATTACCTCTGCACCTGAATCCGGCGCAGGACTAGCCCCCAGTGTTCATGAAATCTCTGCCTTTACATCGGGAGAGGGCTGAGGTGAGGGGAAACCGTGACCAGTATTACTCATAGGGAACCTCCGGCCTAGCTGGAGGTTCCCTATGTACAATAAAAAAACCGGCAGATTCACCGGTTTTTTGTTGGCTGCGATATTGTTACTGGTAAGAGAACGTCACCGTGGCTCGGGCCTTCACGCTGCCGGCCACCATATTCTGCTCCGTCTGCACGTATCTGGCTTTCAGGGGGATGGTAAAGACCTCACTCCCCCCGCTGCTAGCGGAGCCGATATACCACTGATTGGTATTCCCCGAGGCCGAAGAATCGGGGCCAAAGGCAATGGGCAAGCCATCGCGGAATATCTGAACGCCCACGCCAGACGCGGTAGTGCCCTCCGCAGGTTTGAGCGTATTACCGTTATTGCCAGGATCGGAGCCATCGGTCATGGTGGCATAAAGCTTGACGCCGGTGCCGCACAGTGTTCTCAGCGAGAAATCGGCCGGGGCACCTGCTACAGAGCCCACGCCGCTGAACTGTGTTTTGCCGACCGGTAGCAACGGCACATTCTGCGTGTTGCTACCGAGGATCTGGCAAGTACTGGCCTTAATGGTCACCGTGCTGGGGTTGATTATCAAATCGCTCTTATCGGTAACCGTTGAATTAGGCCCATTGCCATAGACATAAAGCGGACTCTGACTAGCAATTTGGTAAACACCGCTGGTCAAACGGCCAATGACGATCAGCTTGGCATGAATGCTTATCCCCAGGCCTGCCGATGGGCTGGGGTCTGGATAAAACGCAGTGATTGGAAAGTTTACCGGCGTATAAGCCGCCGCCGAGGTGGCTTTGATCCCCATAATGATGCCGATGCTCGGGATATTGGTGGCATATATCGGATAGATGAGACCGTTCTCGCTGTAGGTGATACCCGGAACTCTTGTCCCCATCGTCGGTAATGTCAGGCCATGTGTAAGAATGCAGGAGGCATCGCCGGTCAGGAAATTGGGGCTGTTCATCACCGCTGCCCAGCTACTAGAAATAGGCTGGCCGATGGTGGGGCCGTCCGCTCCGCCTTCAAACACCAGCGGCGGGAAGGTAATAGAGATCGGCGGCGGTGAATTGCATATGAAAGCATAGCTCTTGGAACTACCCAGTATCGCCAGCGCCACGCCACACAGGGATAACGCGATCAGTCTAGCGCGCAATGTTTGTTTCATCTTCATTATCAACTCGCAAACTTTATCTATCATGGTGTTAATGGTGTGGTTTGTTCAACTGACGCACCATAGTCGTTAACCCAGTTGTAAATCACATTGGCTTGCCCGGCCGGTAGCGTACCCACCCCTTTCAGCGTGAGATTCTGAGTGCTGAACGGTGCCAGGGTTTTCCCTTCGGCATTGTTAAACGCCGCACTGCCACTTTTCAGGGCGACATTGGACAATGAGACATAGAACGGGCTGTTGTTACGCACCTGTAGCTCAACGCCGCTTTTACCAGGCGTTCCCCGTGACCAGGTCAGAGACTCGGCGGCTTTGACCGGGTTACCCGCCAATCCTTCTGGGCGATAAAACAGTTTGATGCGTGAACGATAAGCCACCTGCATCACATTGGCATCGGCATCTTTTGGCAGCGGCGGCACGTCGAGCAGGTTGAACCAGAAGATAGACTCCCGATCTTTAGGCAGTGCTGCACCGGTAAACACCACGCGAAATGCTTGCCCTTTGTTAGGGTCAATACGCACCAGCGGTGGCGTCACCAGGAACGGGGCATTGGCGGTATCGGCACGGCTATTGGGGTCGCCACGGTCGATCCACACCTGAACCATTGAGGGCTCCTTACCCATATTGGTCGTTTTTACGGTGATTTCCCGATCTTTAGCCGGATAAACCAGCCGGGTACCGGAAATAACCACGTTGGCCTGCACCTGAAATACCCAACTGCACAGCACGGCAAAGAGAAAGGCGATAACTCGCGATCTGTTCATGATTGATATCTTCCAATAAAAAATGAATAAGAGAAAAACAGCTCTTTAAATAATCATAGCGCTTAAAAACAACTATGTAGGATCCGGTTTTCCGCCCAGCATTGCCGAGCAGAAATCGTGTTTACAGCTCGCACTTCGCAGCGATTTTTGGGTAGTCCGGTAACTTGTCCAGATTGGCAGGTAAACGGTACAGCAGCGAACAACGCTGGTTGGTGTCCGGCCCCCATTTCACCACCAGTCGCCCTTGAGGATCCAAACCGCGCACGAAGATCAGGTCGCCCTGGCCCACCATCGCCAGATACTGCCCCTTGTTACCCAGCACTTCTGCCCCTAACGGGATCGGTTTGCCGTCGGTTCGGGTAGCCTGCAACATCACCGGCGTGCCGGTCTGGGTCTCGTATTTCAGCGTCGTGATCGCCCCGGCGCTGGGAGCGACCTGCTGAGAACTCCCCTGGATCTCCACGTTCTGCGAAGTTCCTTTCGGATCGAGCGCGATTTCGTTCTGGCGATATGGCATCAACCCAGAAACCACCCCGAAGCCGTTCCCCTGCACCGCGGCGCCGACGTTGCTGCTGATTGCAGCCCCTTCAGCCCCTTTGGCCTGCACCACCACCATAGTCTCCCCCTGGTATTGTGTGAAGTTGACACCACCCGGATGAGCAACCACGCTGCCGCTCAGCCCCAGATTCAACTGCCGGGTGCTGTTGCCACTGCTGGCACCGCCGCTCATCACCGCATACGGGGAACTGTACTGTACGTTGCCACCCAGTGAATTGGTGCTGTGACTGTCAGCCCGGTTGCTGCTGCCAAACGCGTTATAGCTCAATTGGTTATTTTCACCCACCGTACCGCTCAGGGTGGTTTGCGCTGTGGTGTTCTTGCTGTCGCTGTAATTCAGTGAGGTGGTCAGCATTGGCACATGTGCCCGGCTGCCGAGAGGAATGCTGATGCTGAGCAGGTACTGCGTATCCGACTGACCCACCGAGCCAATGGTCCGGCTAATGCCCACGTTGAAGCTCCCCCACCGGTAGCTGTTACCATATCCCGCCTGGAACGTGGTACTGGTGCCCCCACGATTATGCCAGTAGTTCTGCGCCGAACCGCTGAAGAACAGGCTGCCATACCCATCGGCCAACGGCTGGTTGATGTTCAGTTGATAGCGGTTACGCGGCCGGGCAGACTCGGCAACGCTGCCTATCAGGCCGGGCAGGCTACTCACCTCGTTAAACATCGGAGTCTGGGTGCTGCGCGCCCGGGCAAAATCGCCGAAACTCAGGTAGCCCTCACTCGAAAAACGGTAGGCTGCCAGGGTAAAGTTGGTACGCGTCTCCGGCAGCAACTTGCTGTAGGTCGCCCGGTAGCTCTGCCCCTGCATATGATCATCGATCCCGGTGGCATTACCCTTCAGGCCGGTCGCCCAAGACTGGGTAAGATCCAGCGCAAACGCACCCACACCGGTGTGAACCGTACCGGGTTTCTTG
>NZ_AYMQ01000159.1 GCF_000633355.1 Serratia sp. H1w | reverse complement strand
GCGAGTTCCGGGATGCTATATCTACTTTCTTTAAACAAACGTTGCCAAAAATAGCGGATACATTGGGCAGCCGAATTAACGATCGCTTTCAGGTGCTCAAGACAGCATCTTGAGGTTTATTGGGTATATTCCTCTGGCCATGACCGAACCTTATAAGTGTTTGATGATCCCAACTGCCCGAATTGCCGGCATCTGGAGCTGGCATTAGTGGCTGCAGCCCATTTGGCGAACGTGGTCGTCTTCCCGGTGGCCGTGATTGGGCGCGAGAAATCCATTGCTGCTATCACCCCGGTGTTGTGCTTGCCGCCAGAGCAACGGCCGGCTGCCTGGCAGGCATTATTTACTGTTGGTACGGATGGATTGCAGCTGGGTAAACTGAACCGCCCCGGTTTTCTT
>NZ_AYMQ01000158.1 GCF_000633355.1 Serratia sp. H1w | reverse complement strand
GAGAGGGTTAGGGTGAGGGGACCATGAACTCTATTTTTACCGAAGAAAACCTGTTGGCATTTACTACGACGGCGCGGTTTGGCAGCTTCAGCAAGGCGGCAAAAGAGCTGGATCTGACAACCTCGGCCATCACCTACACCATCAAACGCATGGAAACCGGGCTGGACGTGGTGCTGTTTAACCGCAGCACCCGCAGTATTGAGCTTACCGAATCCGGCTTTTACTTCTACCGCAAGGCGACCGACCTGCTCAACGACTTCCATGCCATCAAGCGCGGCATTGATACCATCTCTCAAGGCATCGAGGCGCGGGTACGCATCTGCATCAACCAGTTGCTCTATACCCCACGGCATACCGCCCGGCTGTTGCAGGTACTGAAGAAGCAATTCCCAACCTGCCACATCACGGTGACTACCGAGGTGTATAACGGCGTTTGGGATTCCATCATCAACAATCAGGCCAATATCGCGATTGGCGCGCCGGATACGCTGCTGGACGGTGGCGGGATTGATTACACCGAAATTGGTGCCATCCGTTGGGTGTTCGCCATTTCCCCCGATCATCCATTAGCCTTTATGCCGGAGCCCATCTCGGAGAGTCAGTTACGGCTCTACCCCAACATCATGGTGGAAGACACCGCGCATACCATCAATAAAAAAGTCGGTTGGTTACTGCATGGGCAGGAAGCGATCCTGGTGCCGGATTTTAACACCAAGTGTCAGTGCCAGATTTTGGGGGAAGGGATTGGCTTCCTGCCGGAGTATATGGCACGTGAACCGGTAGCCGAAGGGCTGCTGGCTACCCGTGCCATTCATAACCCACGGCAGGATTCCAGCATGCTGCTGGCGACTCAGCATGCGGCAACCGGGCAGGTTACCCAGTGGATCAAAAAGCAGTTTGCTCCGGGTGGGGTGCTCACTGGGATATATGCGGATTTGCTCCATCGGGAGTGATCGGAATGTTTGCCAGCCTGTGGCGGAATGGCCTCCGGAGGGGCCGGATGCCAACCGGCTAAAAGTCCAATATAAGTTTCACAACAATGGGCAATAGCGCGAAATAGGTTTTTCAGTCACGGGTTAATTTGTGTTATTTCTATTTAATTAGTAAGCCTACGTTGCAGGATTCCTACATGCGTAGGAATGTGATGACATTAATTTATGATTGCTCTGCTGTTAGTAGGGCGCCAATTACTTTACTCTGTTGCTCAATCGGTCAGTTAAATACATTCGAGTTAATGGAATCCAGGCTGTGGGTAGTGAGTTAAACTATCGGCAGTGATATGTTATTTTTTTATGTTAACTATGATTTAATATTAATATTTTACAATGAGGATTTATGAAAAAAGTTATTTCTATGATTGTTGCCACTACCTTTCTGGTCACAGCGGCGTCCGCCATGGCGCTTGAGACTCAGCCTTTAGAAAAGAAGGCGGTAGAAACCACGCCAGAAAATATGACATGTCAGGAGTTCGTTGATCTTAACCCGAAATCTTATACTCCGGTTGCATTTTGGGTTATTAATGACAGCACTCAGTATAAACATGGGGATACCGTTGACTTTAATGAGGTTGCTGTTGCGGTGACGCCAAAACTAATTGAAGCGTGTAAGCAGTCTCCAGAGACCAAACTGGGTAAAATAAAAGATGAAATAAAAGATTTTTTCAAGAAAAACGTTTAAGCCCATCATCGTATTTGTGAAACACCGGCTCGGTCATACCGGGCCGGTGCCTGCATGTCATCGTTATTGATAATATCATCGTCAGTCATCATCCTTTTCGGCTTTACTCCTTGTTTTCTCGTTGCCGTATTTTCGGTATCAACAGCCCCAAATCACCCTCCTGTACACGCCAACTCTAGACATTGAAACAGTTACCCGGATCACAGTGGTGATTATGGCCACTACGCCTCTGTGATTAAGTTAACATTTTACTGATTATTTACTATTTTTTACTAAAATTCTCATTAATATGCCGTTCATATTTTACCTCTATCACGGATGAGAACCCGATATGAAGTGCGGCAAAATGAATAGAATATTCAATAATAAGATAGGGTTAGTGTTCTTATTAGCTTGGCCAACGGCTTTGTTCGCACAGGAACCTGCGGTGCCTGCGGAACATAACGTACTGGCTCCTCCTGAATTAACTCCAGCGGATCAGTCAGTTACCGCGTTTCGCTTCTATGGCGAAATGGGGCTGGGTGGCTCGGTGTATATGAACGGCCCGGATCAGCATAAATACAGCGATGGCACCTATATCGAAGGCGGCCTGGAGGTAAAAAAAGGCAATTGGTTTGGTCTGATCTATGGCGAAGGTTGGACTGTGCAGGCGGATGACAAAGGCAATGCCTGGGTAGCAGACCACAGCTGGGGCGGTTTTGAAGGGGGCATCAACCGTTTTTATGGCGGCTACCGTACCGACAAGGGAACCGAGCTGATCCTCAGTATGCGTAACGATTCTTCGCTCGACGATCTGCAATGGTGGGGCGACTTTACGCCAGAGTACGGCTATGTGATCCCCAACACCCGCGATTTGACTCAGGCGGTAAAAGTCCAGAACCTGACCGGGCGGTTTCGCTATAGCGTAACGGCCGCTCCCCAGAGCCGCGTCAACGAAAGCAAGGCGCTGTTGCACTTTGGCAAATATGACCGCTATTCGGATAAATACACTTACCAGACCATGGTGAACGGCTATACGCAGTTTGACTTGCTGGAAGGGCTGACATTGCTAAACGGTTTGGAACTGACGGACGGTACGGGGCAGCTAGTGTTGGCCGGTTTGCAGGGGAAAAATCTGGTAGGGCGCGTGTGGCACCACACTGGCAAGGGCGATGGACGCCACCCAGGCAGTGAGTCTGGGATGATGCTTAGCGGCATGGTGGAAGCGGCCAAGGGGTTATATCTCTCCACCGCTTACAGCTATGCCGAGCATAAATTGGATAATGCGCCGGACACCACCACCTCTTACGCTCAGGCGGGCATTTGGTATGAGTATGCCGGAGGACGGCTGGCGACCGCGCTAGACAGCAAATTCTATATGACCAATGACAACACCGGTGCCAGCAACTCGATCTTCCTGATGCAATACTTCTACTGGGGCAAATCATAATGAAAACCAGCAACATATTTACACCCGCCGCCTTGTTTATCGCAGCCAGTCTGGCAATCTCAGGCAGCGTCTTGGCTCAAGAACGGCAACTGGCGGTGGCGTATAAAAACGTGATCAACCGCACCGGCGCGCCGCAGTATATGCAGGATTACGATGCCGACGATCACCAGCGGTTTAACCCGCTATTTGATGATGGCGCCTGGCACGGGCATTTATTGCCAGCCAATGCAGATGGCATGGGGGGATTCCCTGGTCCCGCGCTACTGACCGAGGAATATATCAACTTTATGGCGGACAACTTTGATCGCCTGACGCTGTATAAAAACGGCAAGAAAGTTGCACTGAGCATGACCGCTTACAGTATCCCCGGCGCGCTATATCAGAAGTTGACCGCACCGGGCATCAGCGTGGAAATGACCTTGCGCTTTGCCACGGCACGGACTTCGCTGCTGGAAACGAAAATCACCACGGATACCCCGTTGGAGCTGGTGTGGGATGGTGCATTGCTGGAGAAGCTCCATGCCAAGGAACAACAGCCGCAAACGGATAAAACCATCGAACAGGCGTTCCCTGACTATAGCCGTAAGATCCTGCCGACGGCAGATGGCCTGACCGTCACGTTTGGTAAAGTGCGCTCGCCTTCGGTCCTGATGACCTCTGGTGAGTCCGAATACCAGATCCATAAATCGCTACCGATGCTCACCAGCGTTAAAGGGCACGAGTTTAGCGGCAAAGCCAGCATCCAGGGCTCGACCACGATTTATACCACCTATTCGCATTTACTCACGGCACAGGAAGTGCAACTGGAACAGCCGAAAATCGCCGATGTGTTGGCCCATCCGCAACGCTATATGACGGCATCTGCCGAGCGTTGGGAGGCCTATCTGCGTAAAGGGTTAACCAATCCTCATGCCACTCAGGATCAGGAGCGGGTGGCGGTAAAAGCGATCGAAACCTTGAATGCCAACTGGCGCGGGGCGGCGGGAGCCATGAAGTTTGATTCGGTGACGCCTTCGGTAACCGGGCGCTGGTTCTCCGGCAACCAGACCTGGCCGTGGGATACCTGGAAGCAGGCCTACGCCATGGCACATTTTAATCCTGAGGTGGCGAAAGATAATATTCGCGCCGTATTTGCGTTTCAGATCCAACCTGACGATCCCGTTCGCCCGTGGGATGCCGGATTTGTTCCCGATCTGATCGCCTATAACCTCAGCCCGGAACGCGGTGGCGATGGCACCAACTGGAACGAACGTAACACTAAGCCAAGCCTGGCGGCCTGGTCGGTGATGGAGGTGTACAAAACGACTGGCGATAAGCAATGGCTGGCAGAGATGTATCCGAGGCTGGTCGCCTATCACGACTGGTGGCTGAAAAATCGCGACCATAACCATAACGGCGTGCCGGAATACGGTGCAACGCGGGATAAAGCCCACAATACCGCCGATGGACAGATGCTGTTTACCGTCAAACGTGGCGAGCATGAACAAGCTCTGCATGGGCTGAAAAACTACGATCAACTGCTGCACACCGGCAAGTATGACAGCATCGAAATTCCGGCTCAGGTTGCCGCCTCTTGGGAGTCAGGGCGAGACGATGCCGCCGCCTTCGGTTTTATCGATGCCGATCAGTTGGCTAACTATGTCGAACAGGGCGGTAAAAAGCAGGATTGGCAGGTGAAATTCGCCGAAAACCGCGCCCAGGACGGCACCTTGCTGGGATATTCCCTGTTGCAGGAGTCTGTCGATCAGGCCAGCTATATGTATAGCGATAATAAGTATCTCGCCGAGATGGCCGATATCCTGGGTTACCAGGATCAAGCGGCGGACTTTCGCAGCAAAGCCAGCAAGCTGGCGAGCTACATCAATACCTGCATGTTTGATGAGCGCAGTGGCTTCTTCTACGATATTCGTATCGAAGAGCAACCGCTGGCCAATGGCTGTGCGGGCAAGCCTATCGTAGAACGCGGCAAAGGCCCGGAAGGCTGGTCGCCGTTGTTTAACGGTGCGGCGAATCAGCAACATGCCGATGCCGTAGTCAAGGTGATGAAGGACACACGCGAATTCAACACTTATGTCCCGCTAGGCACGGCGGCTCTGACCAATCCGGCTTTTGGTGCCGATATTTACTGGCGTGGGCGGGTTTGGGTTGACCAACTTTACTTCGGCCTGAAAGGCATGGAGCAATATGGTTATCGCCAAGATGCCGAAGCGATGGCTGCGGCCTTCTTCAAGCACGCCGATGGGCTGGTAACCGACGGGCCGATCCGTGAAAACTACAACCCGCTCAACGGCCAGCAACAGGGGGCACCGAATTTTTCCTGGAGTGCGGCGCATCTTTATATGCTCTATAACGATTTCTTCACCCAGCAAAAATAACCTGACGGTAACCCCTCTCCCACTGGGAGAGGGGACTGAAAGTGTTCCAATTGGTCAACTGTACCTGACAGAGGCTCAGGACTGACTCCCTCTCCAACGCGTAAGATCGCTCTCACGGTCTTTTCTCCGTTGTAATTTTGCAGATCGATCCCTATAATTTAGCCGGCTAAATAAATTGATAGGGGCGCTATGGACTTCCCAGTAAGAAAACTGCCGACCCGCGAAACCCTGATTCGCGTGCAGCAACAGCAGGATCTCGAAACGGATGCTTCAGGGGTCGACCTGGTATTAAGCCTGATAGCGACCGCCGATTTGATTCGCTCAACCATCTATGCCCGCCTGGCCTTGCACCACGACCTATCGGAAGGAAAATTCATTCTGCTGATGTCGCTCTATGGTGAAGGAGAGGCCGCATCCACCGAACTGGCCTTGCGGATCGGCGTTACACCCGCCACGGTCTCGGTGATGCTCAAACGCATGCTGTCTGCTGCCGATCCCTTGATTACCATGAGCAGAACCCAGGCTGATGGCCGAACGCGTATGATCGCGCTAAGCCCAACGGGACGGGAGCTGATCAAGGAAGCGCTGCCCGGCCACCTCAAAGCGATCGGGTCTTTTGCTGAAGTACTCAGCGGCCAGGAACGCGAATCCCTGATTTCAATGCTGCGTAAACTGCTGCGCACCAGCGCGTAACAAAAACCCAGGATCTGGTGCATTGAAACGTTTTTTTAACTATATACTTAGCCGGCTAAATACAATGACAGAACAACAACCCGCTACCTCAAAACCCCTGCTGAAAACGGCTATCACCTTTCTGGTGCTACTGCTGATTGGTTCAAGCCTGATCTATTTTGGTTCAAGAAATGATGCGGTCTCCGTTGCCCAAAGCGTAAAGTCGGGCGTGCTGACCGCAGATAAAATCAATATTTCCTTTGAAAGCGTTGGCGGCAAGCTGAGCCAGCGCAACGTCCAGGAATCTCAGTGGGTAGCACAGGGTGAGATCCTGATGGTGCTGGACGAGGTCGATACCAATCTGGCCATCGAACGCCTTGAGGCGGTTATTCGCTCCCAGCAGGCGCTGATCCGTCAGGAAGAATCGGCTATCCGTATCGCGACCAATGAAACCGCATTAACAGAGACCTCTTCCTGGCGAAAGATCGAAGAAATTCAGGCGGCACTGGGGGCGGCGCGTGCCAGTGAAAACCTTGCCAGCATCGATTTTAACCGGGCCGTTAACTTGAAAAAGGCGGGGCATGTCTCACAGTCAATGCTGGACAATGCCAGAACCAGCCTGACCCAGGCCCGTTCTGCGGTGGTGCAGGCCGAGCGGCAGCTGGCTTCGGCGATGATTGGCACCACGCCGGAACAGATGAAAAATCTGTCGCAGAAGGGCAGTGCGCAGGGCATGCAGCTACAAGCGATCGCCAACTCGCGTGAGTCGATCAAAAACCGGGAAAACATCCTCGATCAGCTCCGGGCGCAGTTAGCCCAGTCCCAGGCCGAACTCAAACAGCTCAACGTCAACCACCAGCGTCTGACGTTGACTGCGCCCGAATCAGGCAAAATATTGAAACTGCTGTATGAACCGGGCGAGATTGTGCCGGTGGGTGCTCCGGCCGTGTTGCTGGAGACCGACCGCAAGTACGTGGATATTTACGTCAGTGAAAACATGGTTAGCGCCTATCAACCCGGTACGACGGTAACCGCTCAGGTCCCGGCTCTGGCAGCCAAGGTTAACGGCGTGGTGCGTTTTGCCAATGCCGCCCCTTCGTTCTCCGATTTACGCATGACCAGAGAACGGGGCCAGGCCGATTTAACCTCTTATCAGGTTCGCATCTATACGGAACAACAGCCCCGGTTGCTGACCGGCATGACGCTCGAGGTGGATGATGCAGAACATCATTAAGTCGATGCTCGATGAGATTGCTGCCATGAGGTCAGGGCACGTGATGCCTTACCACAAAGTCTCTATTGTCGTGGCTGGCATTATCGCGCTGTTATTCTCGCTGGTGTTTACCCACTCCACCGTCTTTGAAGGCAAGATTGCCGTGATCGATCTGGATGCCTCGCACTATTCGACCGAGCTAATCCAGAAGATTAATACCTCACCTTATATTGAGGTTACTCAGGTTTTCCGTGCGCCGGTTAATCCCGAGACGCTGACCGCTCACGATCGCAATCTGGGTGTGCTCTATATTCCCAAAGGGTTGGAAAAGAGCCTGAAAACCGGCGATAGCACCGTACGTCTGGGCTACTTTGCCGATCACAGCAACTCATCACAAAACGCCGAGGTACTGCAAAATCTGAGTGAATATATTCCAGAAATCGGGGCCGAGATTGGCGCAGCTCGTATTGCTGCGTTGAGGCTGGGGGAAAAGGGGACAGAAGCCGCATTAAGCCCGATGCAGCTGAAAAACCGTCACCTGTTTAACCCAACCAGCACTGCGACCAACTCGACCAGCATCGCCTTTATCTACTTTTTCTCTTCGCTGTTTTACGGGCTGGCGACATTGATGATCGTTGGCAGGCTGAGAATGACGGGAGCCTGGGAAAACGACGTCTTCACCCGGGGGCCGCTAGCCCTGCTGTGCCGGATTGTGCCCTATGCCTTCTTTTACACCACCGGCATTACCGTGATCAGCGCGCTGTTGGTGACCTTTGGGCAACTGAGATTTGCGGGTAACTATTTTTACTATCTGCCCACCATCTTCATGACCGGCCTGGCCTTCGGCTGGTTGGCGTTTATCCTGGCGTGGTCAACCAAACATCCGGGGGAGGGGGCCAGTTTGATGACCTTCCTGGTGCCACCGGGGTTTATTATGAGTGGTGCAACCATGGCGGTGGGCTACATGCCACTGTGGGCCTACTACGTCAGCTACGCTTTCCCGTTCGTTTGGCAATACCGGTTTTATCGCGACTTTGCCGTGCGCGGTGTGAGCATTGGCGAAATGCTGCCGACCTATGGAGCCTATTTACTGTTTCTGACGGCGATTGCGCTGGGGGTGGTATTACTATATCACCGAACCCAAAAACGACTCGGCTGAACAGCAAGCTGCACCTTACAGTGGATTATTAACCGCCTAAGGTGCAGTGTGTTATGGCAAGCCAAACCTACTCGGTTAAATAAAATCGAGAGTTAATGACTGATAGGGTTAAATTAGTGGAGTGGTTTATTTATTAGAAACTATATAAAACTCCGGTCACCACATAGATGCTATAATCATGGTCGGTCATTGGGCTATCTTGCGCCGAGTCGCTTATCTGTTCATTATAACCCATCAGGAATAGCTGCCAGTTATTATTGAGCGCATAATAGCTGGCGACAGAGAGATAATGTGAAACGCCACTTTTCGCCCGGTATTGCTGCATGCCACTGCGCCGAGATTCCTGCTCGGTGATGCCAAAATAATAATTATTGAAGGAACGATTCTGCCAGCGCATCCCGACACTCGGGATCAACCGCAGTTTGCCTAGCTCGAACGTATACTGATAGCCAACGTCGGCGATCACCCCATCGCTATAGCCCAGCACGTCTGTCGCCACCTTGCCGCCCAGGCTGCCCCAGCGGGCATGATACTGATAGCCGATGCCGGCCATGGCGGTTGCTCGCCGCTTATCCAGCCGCTTCATTGCCGGGTCATCGCTATCCGCAGGCTTAAAGCTAAGCGGGGAGTAATTCACTGCCAAATGCAGATTGTGGCTCTCCGAGTTCAGTATGTTAATTCCGATGCCTTGACCGTTAATAAAAAGCTGTTCACCTTGGTAAGTGACAATCGGCAGCGGTATATATTGTGTCTTATAGTCGCGATAGGGGAGTTGCTCTGCCAGTACGCCAGTGCCGATCGACCACTCGCCGGCATAGGCATTGCCGGTCAATAAGATAGCCGTCAGTGATAGTGTTTTAATCGATGGCAATGATGCGCGAGTAAATAATAAATTATAATCCATCATGATAAGTATCCCGGAATTTAGTCGTGTGTGAGTATCAGCTGCAAAGGTGCCGATAACGAAAGTTAAATGATTGCTGATGTGTTAATAATGCCAGCTTGTTTATTCTTTAAAAAAGAGCTCCTGCTCTATCGCAATTAGTAATGATGCAACCAACAATAATATTGCTGTCCAGATACATTTGGTGAGTGGTGTCACCGGCATAAGCTCAGCCGCCATTACCAAGGTAAAGTGAAATAAAATAGCTGCCGGAATACTACGCTGGCAACGATAATAGAACCAATTAGCCAATACGGTGGCAGGAAATATGCTGATAAAGAAATTGGCTACGTAGAGACCACCAACCTGCTACAACTGATGTCGATAAGTCCCCTCAATAAAGAACAACGGGACATGCCAGAGTGCCCATAACCCAAAGAATATCAAGCAGGTGGGCAGCAACATTGGCCAGCGACTCTTTAAGCTATCGACGCCATAACCGCGCCAGCCCAGTTCTTCCAGCAGCGAGGCGACTAGCGCCAGTGGCAGCATCGGCAGAAAACCACTGGAAAAAGCAAACTGAGCGGCATCCTGACCTGGGTGCTGCCTCCAATTAGTAGA
>NZ_AYMQ01000157.1 GCF_000633355.1 Serratia sp. H1w | reverse complement strand
ACGTCCTTCACGGGGTGCTTACCAATAAGTGACAGAATGACAACGCCTACGGTGGGTAGCGTTCTACCGGTGAACGCGCAACCAAGGAGTAACATCGCGTAGGTGACGACAATGTCAGTAAGCATAGAAATAATAAAAACGTTAGCTTTCATCACACCCCCTGAATAACCCCGACGTGTAAGCCGGGGTTATTGACAAAATAAGATCATTTAAAGGCAGACTTTCCGGCAAATTGAGCAGATGCGCCCAGCTCATCCTCAATTCTCATGAGCTGGTTATATTTTTCGATACGCTCACCCCTACACGGCGCTCCTGTTTTAAGATGGCCGGCACGCATGGCTACTGTCATATCGGCAATAAAGCTGTCCACCGTTTCACCGCTGCGGTGAGAAATAAATGCACCCCAGTTATTGTCATGACAGAGTTGAACCGCGTCAAAGGTTTCACTCAGGGAACCAATCTGGTTGAGTTTAATCAATACGGCGTTGGCAAGATTTTCATCGATACCACGCTGGATATACTTCACATTGGTCACAAACAGATCGTCCCCGACCAGTTCCACCTGCTCCCCTAGCGTATCATGCAGAAATTTCCATCCCGTCCAGTCATCCTCAGCGAGACCGTCTTCAATCAGGGCTATCGGGAAGTTTTTCACCAGCGTCTGATAGTAGTTAGTCATTTCCTCTGAGGTCAGCTCAGCATTTTCTGTGTTCAGATGATATTTTCCGTCCCGGTAAAATTCACTTGAGGCCGGATCCATACAGATCATAATGTCTTCACCAGGGCTGTATCCGGCTTTCTCAATGGCCAGCACAATCAGCTCCAGCGGCTCACGATTTGACGAAACAGCCGGTGCAAAACCGCCTTCATCCCCCACACCGGTAGACAGCCCCTTCTCAAGAAGAACCAGGCGAAGAGCCTGATACACTTCACTTCCCCAGCGCACAGCTTCCCTGAATGTTGGTGCTCCGCAAGGGGCTATCATGTATTCCTGAAAGTCAGCCCCCTGCCCGCGGGCATGAACTCCTCCGTTAATAATGTTCATGCAGGGTACCGGTAGAAGGGTAGCGCCGATCCCCCCAAGGTAGCGGTACAAAGGCGTATGGGATAGCTGAGCCGCCAGTCGCGATACGGCCAGTGACACGCCCAAAATAGCATTTGCCCCCAGACGTGCTTTGTTGTCCGTTCCGTCCAGAGCAATCATGATGTTATCGATGCCACGCTGATCACGCACATCATGCCCTTTAAGGCTGTCAAAAATTTCGGAATTAACGCTTTCAATAGCGTTGAGAACACCCTTTCCGCCAAAGCGTGATTTGTCACTGTCGCGGCGCTCAATGGCCTCACGCGAACCGGTACTGGCTCCGGAAGGGACTGAGGCTCTTGCCATCGCACCACACTGGGTTGTGACATCGACTTCTATCGTCGGGTTACCCCGTGAGTCCAGGATTTCACGGGCAACGATTTTCTCAATAATAAAGCTCATATAAACCTCGGGTATCAGTGAGTAATAATATGTTTAATCAATACATCGACGGTCAGGTGGTTAATGAATTCAATTGAATGGGAAGAGATCATCCCGAACAGCCTATTTTTGTGCCCCATAATTACCAGATCAATGCCCGCCCCGGTGACGCAGGTTTCGACATCCCTGAAACGGCTGATGGTTACGATTTCTTTGACATCCACAGGAAAGCTCACTGTTTCTACCAACCGGCTCAGCATGCCTTTGGCCGCAATAATTTCAGCCGACTGCCGGTCTTTAGTTAATCCGTCAGAGGCAATGTCTAACTCCCGGTAGTCTGTAATAAGGTGGCCAAGGGTGATCGCCGTTCCTTGCTCATGAAAATTTTGAGCAACACTCTGGAGCAGAAACTGGCCGTCCGACTCATCGCTGAGCAATATGAGAGCATGTTTATACATTGGCATTGATTACCTCCGGGACGTTGAAAGAGCACTCGTTAACCACGGCAGTATGTCCTTTTTCCTGCTGATAATCCCGGGCAGGGACAAACTCACTAAGCTGAGCGCATTATTCTCTGAGAAATATAACGTTGAGTTTTTTTGAAAAATATCGGTGACAGCAAACGCTGCAATATCAATCCCGCCGGACTGACATTCTTCCTCAAGCGATGTTAAAAGGTCGGACAGAACTGAATCGACTTCGGACATGCTCGCAACTTCAATTTGTGACAACAGCACCGACAGGCCGTTAATCTGGTAGCACTTGGCATCCTTCATGAGAAGGGTGTGGGGGTTCAGCCCCCGGATATCGGTTTTGGCAGCCAGTAGCCCCTTAACAAAATGGTCATAGTTGAGCTTGCTGATGGGGATTAAAGCCTTTACGGCGGCAATATCATGCACGGTCGTCGTTGGTGAGCTGAGGGCAACTGTATCGCTAATAATTGCCCCTAACATCAGGGTAGCCTGAGAGGTAGAAATACTCAGTTGGTTTTCACAGGAAAGGATGTGCCAGAGAATAGTGGCGCAACAACCGACGGCGCGTATCCATATGTCCGGTGGGTTTTGTGTCATAACGGTACCCAGCCTGTGATGGTCAATGATGCCAACAATATTGCTGAGAGCTAAAGAAGGTGGCCCTTGCTCCGCATCGGTAAAGTCGACCAGCCAGACCTGCTTTCCACTCAGATTTTCGTCAAGCAATCGAGGGGGGGCAACGCCAGCCTGCTGTAAAATGAAGGCAGTTTCAGGGGCGATTTCGCCCAGCCGAAATGGGGTTGCAGACTTTCCAAGCATGGTTAACCAGTCCGCGGTGACAAGTGCACTACAGATACTGTCGCTGTCGGGGTTTTGATGACCAAAAACATAAATCATAGCGACACCTTTAAAAAATAAGGTGAGCAATGCAGTAACGAATGACTATAAGGAATTTTTTTCATAAGAGTACCTGAGATACGTGCCTAAGGAGAAAAGCAAAAATGTATATCAGGCGTCATCATCCGGACTGGACAGCCCGGCGGTTGGGAAAGGTGGAACACCATCACCTTAGTAAAAATCATAGGTGAAAATCGCGATGTACGCAACAAAAGTTCCTGCATTTTCAGCCAGAGCTAAATCGGCAGAACGGTAGCACGCCTGCGGCG
>NZ_AYMQ01000156.1 GCF_000633355.1 Serratia sp. H1w | reverse complement strand
GCGGAATGCCTGGGTGACGGCGTGGAGGATGTGCAGCTGGTTGCGAGTCTGCAAAGAAAGCGCGGCGAGTCAGAGGCGGTGCTGGAGGGACTGGGAGCCCTGCACGTGCGGGGTGCGCCGGTGAACTGGGCGGGGGTGTTCAGTGGTGAGGAGCGTCGGGTATCGCTGCCCCTGTACGCCTGGCAGCGGGAGCGTCACTGGATCGAGCCGATGGCGAAGGCGCTGTCCGGAGAAGAGACAGGACATCCGCTGCTGGGAAGGCGGATCTCGCTGGCCGGAGAGGGGGCGGTGTTTGAGTCGCGGATTGCCCAAAGTACGCACGGTTGGTTGTACGATCATGTGTTTGGCGGGCTGTCAATTATGCCGGGCACCGGCTGGGCCGAGATTGTCTGGGCGGCGGGCCATCACTACTTCAAAGAAAAAAATACCGAAGTCACTTCACTGGTGATCCGCTCGCCACTGGTGCTGGAACCAACCGGTTTTAAAGTTCAGGTACATATCAAAGACCGGGGCGATTTTTATGAAGCTCTGGTGTATTCGCAAACGCTGAGTAATAACGATAAGCCGCAGTGGGCGCTCAATGCCTCGGCTGAAATCCATGCGGGGGTTAAAACACCGCAGTACTTGCGCGAAGCCCTCCGCGCGCAGCAGGGGGAATACACCGTAGTCAACACCGATGAAGCTTACGCCGGCTTTACTCTGCTGGGAGTGGAATATCGCGACGGCTTCAGAGGCGTAACCCACGTTTCCAGCAATGGTCGTTATACGCTGGCGGAGATTAGCCTGCCAGAGGAAGCCAGTGGTTCAGGGTATGGCGGGCATCCTGTCATGCTGGACTCGGCAATTCAGGCGCTGTGGGCAAAGGATTCCGTGGGCATTTTTCGCCGTTCTGCGACTGAAAAAAATCAATTCTCTGACGTTTACCTCCTGTTCTCTATCGACAGCTATGTGGTCTGGCAGCCCGACGTGCGCCGGGCAAAAGTGGCTATCGCCCTGAGGGACTCAGATAAAAATGATAACGGGATTGTCGCTGATATGGTCTTTTACGATGAGAACGATGAAGTGGTCATTGAAGTCACCGGGTTACGTGAACGCTTAATCAGTTACGACATCCTGAAGAGCACCGCCGTTGAAAATTCGGCGGTGTACCGCACCCGTTGGAAACATACGCAACTCGTACCCGTATCGCCGGTAACGGGTAGCTATCTGGTGGTGGCGCACCAGAATGATGATCTGGGCGAAAACACGGCGGCTCTACTGCGTCAAAGAGGCATCGATTGCGAGGTGGTCGACTTCGCGCAGCTGGCTATGGCCCCGCAGGCGGACAACATTGTCTGCTGCTTTGGCTCATCTTCCACTGGGCAGGTGGGCAGTTGGACCCCACTCGCACATGGATTGGCGGTACTGAAATTTATCGGGCAGAACACGGCAGATGTACGGCTGTGGTGGGTCACTCGGGATGCGGTATCAGTGAACCAGGATACTCTCAGAGATATCGCCCAATATGCCCTCTGGGGTGCCGGGCGCACGTTGATGTTTGAACACCCGGAATACCAGTGCACGTTGATTGATCTGGCTAAGGGCGCCAGTACTCAGGCGCTAATTCAGGCGATAACCCGTAATGATCATGAACGAGAAATCATGCTGACTGCTACGGGGGAATATGTCTCCCGGCTGGAGCAGGTCAAAGAGATGGGGGAGGGCAAAGCGTTGAGGCTGCCAGGGACGGTTTTGATCACTGGTGGCCTGGGGGCTATTGCCCGACAGATCGCACATCGTTTGGCGAAGGCGGGTGCTGCACATCTGATGCTGACCGGGCGACGGGGACTGGACACGCCCGGCGCGGCGAAAATCGTTGCGGAGCTGGAGCAGGCTGGTACGCGGGTGACGGTGATCCCGGCTGATATTGCCGATCCGCAGGCAGTGAAACAACTGCTGGAGCAGGTACCGCAGGCGCTGCCTTTGCAGGGGGTGATCCACACGGCAGGGGTGCTGGATGATGGCATTCTGCGGGAGCAGACCGCCGAGCAACTGGCGAATGTATTTGCTGCCAAAGTGCAGGGCGCAATCAATCTGGATGAACAGACGCGGGAGCGCGATCTGGACTTCTTTGTGTTGTTCTCGTCAATTGCTGGCACGCTTGGCTCAGCGGGGCAGGGCGGTTATGCCGCAGCGAATGCCTGTCTGGATGCGATTGCAGGCAACCGCCGGCGCCTGGGACTGGCAGGGCAAAGCCTGGCGTGGGGGTTGTGGGCCGATGAAGAATCGAACGCACTGGGCATTGCTTCGGGTCTGGATGCTGCTCAGCACACCCGCTTACAGAAAACCGGGATTGGCCCGGTGACTCCCGCTCTCGGCGGTAAACTATTTGAACAACTGCTGGGCAGCAGTGAGGCCAATGTGTTACTGGCCCCACTCGATCTACCACAGCTGAAAGCCAGCTTTGGTGAGGAGATCCCCTCCCTGTGGCAGGATTTACTCCGTGCAGACAATACGCAGAGGTCTAAAACAGGCGGCTCATCATTAGCGAAAGAACTTGCCGCGCTTCCTGAATCTTCCCGCTTTGAACGCATTGTTGATGCGGTGCGCAGTGTCATTATGGATGTGCTGTCTATCAATACAAACGGCATCAACATTAACCGACCATTAAGTGAATTAGGACTGGACTCTCTCACTGCCGTGGAATTGCGTAACGCATTGCGCAAAACCACCGGTAAAACGCTGCCAGCGACGCTGGCATTCGACTATCCGACTATCTCCGATATTGCCACCTATATTCTGCGCCTGTTTACGGCGGAGATGACGATGGCTAAAGAAGACGCCGGTGACATCCTCCAGACCACCTCTGTGGCCTCGGACACTGCGGCCCTCTCGGAGAAAGAGGTTGACGACGAACTGGCTAAATATATTAACGAATTTTTAAATTAAGGACGAGATCATGGATTTTAAAAGAGATGCGTTAACTACCATCAAAAATATGAAGCAGAAGATTGAGTCTCTGGAAAATGAAAAAAACGAGCCTATCGCCATTGTGGGTATTGGCTGTCGCTATCCTGGTGATATTGATGACCCCGATTCATTCTGGAACGTTGTAGAGAATGCCACGGATGCAGTGACGGATGTGCCGAAATCCCGCTGGGATGCTGATGCGCTTTACGACCCGGACCCGGCGGTGCTGGGGAAAGTGGTCAGTCGCAGCGGCGGCTTTGTTCCCGATATTGATCAATTCGATGCGGATTTCTTTGGCATCTCTCCGCGTGAGGCGGTGAGCCTTGACCCGCAGCAGCGCCTGCTGCTGGAAACCTGCTGGAAAGCGCTGGAAGACGCCGGGATCCCACCAGACAGCATCGTCAATAGCAAGACCGGGGTGTTTATCGGGCAGAGCGGCCAGGAGTACTGGACCCTGGCCGTTGAGGGGGGGCTGGATAAGCTGGACGGTTATGTGGCAACTGGCAGCTCATCGAGTGTCACTTCCGGACGGCTGAGTTATACCCTTGGCCTGAAAGGGCCAAGCCTGACTCTCGATACTGCCTGCTCCTCTTCACTGGTCTCCATTCATATGGCCTGTCAGTCGCTGCGCAATAATGAGTCCTCAATGGCCCTGGTGGGGGGGGTGACAGTGATGGTGTCTCCCGTCTTCTGGGTTGAGTTCAGCCGCCTTCGCGGACTGGCCAGTGATGGGCGATGCAAAACTTTTTCCGCAGAGGCTGATGGTACCGGATGGGCAGAAGGCTGCGGTGTGGTGGTGCTAAAGCGGCTGAGTGATGCACTGCGGGATGAAGACCGCATTTGGGCGGTTATACGTGGTACGGCGGTTAACCAGGATGGGCGCAGTAACGGCCTGACTGCCCCTAATGGCCCAGCCCAGGAGGCGGTGGTTCATGCGGCCCTGAGACAGGCTGGTATAAAACCTGCTGAAGTGGATTACGTGGAGTGTCACGGTACTGGCACCCGGTTGGGCGATCCGATTGAGGTGCAGGCGCTGGGTTCCGTACTGGCCGAAGGCCGTAGCGCAGACAACCCGGTGATCCTCGGTTCAGTCAAAAGCAATATTGGACATACCCAGGCCGCTGCCGGTGTAGCGGGTCTGATTAAGACGGTGCTGGCAATGCAGCACCAGAGTATCCCTCAGAATCTGCACTTCACCACTCCAAACCCGCTTATTCCGTGGGACACCTTGCCGGTAAAAGTCGCGGACAAAGCGATCCCGTGGCCAGCAGGTGATAAGTCGCGTATTGCCGGAGTCAGTGCTTTTGGTTGGAGTGGTACCAATGCGCATATAGTTTTGGAAGAAGCACCCCGGGCGGCGATGGCGACCAGTGAGCGCGAAATGACCCCGTGTCCGGCGCAACTGCTGGTACTTTCAGGCCGTA
Organism: Serratia sp. H1w; assembly: GCF_000633355.1. Taxonomy (GTDB): domain Bacteria; phylum Pseudomonadota; class Gammaproteobacteria; order Enterobacterales; family Enterobacteriaceae; genus Chania. The sequence goes on along the minus strand of NZ_AYMQ01000156.1, from coordinate 13,039 downwards.
CAGAGTCGGCCGCCCGGGCGGGGGCCGCGCAATTGGCGGAGCACTTGCGTGTTAACCCAGAGCTTTCACTGAGGGACATAGCCTGGAGCCTGGCAACGACGCGCATGCATCACGAATACCGCCTGGCGCTGGTCGCAAGTGACAGAGAAACCGCAGAGCGGCAGCTGAGACAGGTCGCACACGGCGAGGTGGTCGAAGGGACAAACGGCGGGATGGCCCGTGGGCAGGGGCGCAGCGCCTGGTTATTCACCGGGCAGGGCTCGCAGCGGGTTGGTATGGGCAAAGAGCTGTGGGCGCATTTTCCGGTGTTCCGTCAGGAGTTCGATGCCGCCTGTGAGGCACTGGAACGCCATCTTGGAGGCGATCTGAAGGCGGTGATGTGGGGTGAAGATGAGAGCTTGTTGGCGGAGACGAGGTGGACTCAGCCGGCGCTCTTTGCGTTACAGGCAGGTCTGGCAGCGCTGTGGCGTTCATGGGGGCAGAAGCCTGAGTATGTAGCAGGTCACAGCCTGGGGGAGCTATCAGCGGCGTATGTTGCGGGGGTGTTTACGCTGGAAGATGCAGCACGTCTGGTGGCTGCTCGGGGGCGATTAATGCAGGCTTTACCGACGGGGGGAAGCATGGCCGCGCTGGGGGTTGCAGAATCAGAAATTTCTGCACTGACAGAAGGGATCGAAGTAGCGATAGCAGCAGTGAACGGCCCTTCTTCAGTGGTCGTCTCCGGGCGTAGCGAGTCGGTCCGGATGGTGATGCAACGGTGCGCCGGGCGTGGCATACAGGTAACCGAACTGGCCGTTTCACACGCGTTCCATTCAGCGGAAATGGCCGCGATGTTACCGGCTTTCCGTGATGTTGCCGAGAGCGTTCAGTACGCCAGCCCGAAACTGAAAGTGGTCAGCAATGTCAGTGGCGCGGTTGCAGATGAAGCAATATGCACGGCAGAGTATTGGGTGACGCACGTAATGGAAACCGTGCGATTTGCCGATGGCGTGAATGCGCTACAGAACGAGGGGGTGAGAGATTTTATTGAGTTAGGCCCTCAAGGGACACTGTTAGGCATGGTGGCAGCATGTCTGGATGAGCAGCAAGAGGACGTCGCGCTGGTTGCCAGTTTGCAGCGCAAGCAGGGCGAAATAGCGGCAATACTCGGTAGCGTCGGGAAGTTGCATGTCAGGGGAGCGCAGATCTTGTGGTCAGAGGTATTTAGCGGCGGTGAACAGCGCGTGCCACTGCCATTGTATGCCTGGCAGCGGCAGCGTTACTGGATCGCACCGACGCCGAAGGCGCTGGCGGGAGAGGAAACAGGGCATCCACTACTTGGTCGCCAGATCTCACTGGCCGGAGAGGGGGGGGTGTATGAAGCATTAATCACCCCGGCTAAGCATAGCTGGCTATACGACCATATTGTCGGTGAATTAGCCGTTGTACCAGGCGCTGGCATTGGTGAACTGGTCAGGGCCGCAGGTGAAATTTATTTTTCCCGCCCAGATGTAAGCGTGTCCTCGCTGATCCTGCAATCACCGCTCATTCTGGCGGAAGATGGGCAGTATATTCAGGTAATGATTAATAACAGGGATGGCCTGTATGAAGTAAAAGTCTGGAGTCGCCAGGCACAGAAAGCCGAGTGGCAATTGAATGCAATCGCTGAAGTCGCGGGTGACATAGCCTTTGTTGCCCCACTGGATTTAACAGCGATTAAATCTCGTTGTGAAACGCAAAGCGATATCAGCGAGGTGTATCAGCGCTTTGCGGAACTTGGACTGCCGTATGGCCCGGCATTCCGCGGTATGCAGGAGATCTGGTCGAATGAAAATGAAGTGCTGGCCAGTCTGAAAGTTCCTGATGAACTTAATGATATATCTGCGTTTGGCATTCATCCTATTTTGCTGGACTCTGCGTTTCAGGCATACCTCAGTGTGAACAAATCGGAGGTGCTGCAACTTCCATTTTCAATAGACAGCCTTGTCACTTACCAAAAGACGGACAAAAATGTATTCGCCTGGGTAACCGTTGAAAAAGCGAAAAATAACAGCATTACGACTAACGTGGTTATTTGTGATTCAGCTGGCGTGATCCTGACTGAAGTGAAAGGATTACATGGACGACCAACCTATCCTGCTACTTTCTTGAGTGGCCATTCGATCGCACGCTCTATTTATGAAGTCTGTTGGAATACCGCCCCGGTAAGCAATAACGCCCGACAGGGTCGTTATCTGATCGTTTCTCATCCGGGTGATGCCACTGCTGAAAACATCGCAGCATTATTACGAGAAAAAAGTATTGATTTTGAGATGGTCGATTTTGAGCGACTGTCCGTGGCCCAGTATGCAGACAATATTGTTTGTATTTTTAGTTCGATTTGTGAAGAGAAAGCGGAAAGCTGGGCACCGCTGTTGAATGCATTATCAGTGTTGAAACATATTGAGCAGAATAAATGGGATGTCCGGCTGTGTTGGGTAACCCAAGGGGCAGTCGCAGTAAATGATGGCACCTTCTGTGACGTTGCCCAGTATGGACTCTGGGGAGCTGGGCGCACAGTGATGCTGGAGCATCCTGAATACCAATGTACATTGATTGATGCTGGAAAAGATTCAGATATCAGAGCATTAGTTGACGCGATCATGCAGGATGGCGACGAACGAGAAATCGCATTAACCGTGCAGGGACAGTATGTCCCTCGATTGAAACAGGCGAAAGATATTGATGGCAACCGTTCTCTCAGATCCACGGGCACAATACTCATTAGTGGCGGTCTGGGGGCGGTAGGAAAAAATATTGCGCTTAAGCTAGCTAAAGCCGGTGCGACACATCTGATACTTACCGGGCGTCGGGGGCAAGAAACCCCTGGAGCGGCAGAGGTGGTAGCAGAACTGGAGCTGGCGGGAGCACAGGTGACTGTTGCAGAGCTGGATATTACCGATCCTCAGGCAGTGAAACAGTTACTTGAGCAGCTCCCTCAGGAGCACCCTTTGCAAGGCGTCATTCATGCTGCCGGGGTACTGGATGCGGGTGTTTTACTGGAGCAAACAGAGGAGAAACTGGCGAATGTGTTTGCCGCTAAAGTGCAGGGGGCCATGAACCTCGATAAGTTAACTAGAGAGTATGATATTGATTTATTTGTACTATTTTCATCTGTAGAAGGAACGCTAGGCGCCGCAGGTCAAGGGGGGTACGCTGCGGCAAATGCATGTCTGGATGCCATTGCTGCTAATCGCCGAAGTATTGGACTTGCAGGGCAGAGTCTGGCGTGGGGGCTATGGACAGATGATTCATCAAACCCACTGGGCGTTGCCTCGGGACTTGATGCGAAGCAGCAAGCTAGAATCGAAAAAATAGGTATCGGGATTGTTAAAAAATCACTGGGTACTGAGCTATTTGAAAGTGTAGTAGGGTGTTCCAAAAGCAGATTGTTACTGGCTCCAATTGATGTAGAACAGCTGAGAGTAAACTTTAAAAATGACATCCCTTACCTCTGGAAAGAGTTAGTTAAAGCCAAAGGTAATTCTGCATCAAAAAACCGCCGTTCTCACCGACAAATTGATTTAGCAACAGTCAGGGGAACTGTCCGTTTTAATGCGATAGTTGATATTGTTCGTAATAATATTATAAGCGTGTTAGCCCTTGAAGAGAAAGATGTGCATATCAACAGACCACTTAGTGAACTGGGTCTGGATTCCTTGACTGCAGTAGAGCTGCGTAATGAACTGCGGAAAAGTACAGGAAAAACATTGCCAGCAACACTGGCGTTTGATTACCCGACTATTTTTGATATGGCAACATTTATCAATGAGCAATTCATGCTGTCGGAACCCGCTGAAGAGAATCGAACAGGTTTAAAATTAACAAATAAACGTACCGTTTTTTCTCAGTTAAATACGCCTGAGAAAGTCACTATGCGAGTCTTCTTCTTCCCATATGCCAGTGGTACAGCGGGTTCAGCGCTCAGATTAGTGAAGTACTTCCCAGATAACTATGAGGTTCATGCACTTAACTACCCGAGAAATGATGGCTCTGATTTAGATAAATTCAGGGGGGATATTATCACCGAGATGTGTCAGTACGCCGATGAACCTTATATGGTTGTCGGCCACAGTATGGGAGTGATGTTCGCCTATGATGCAGTAAGAACGCTATTAGAGAAAAAATATCATTCTCCAAATTATTTGGTACTTTCTGGTTATCCACCACCAAAGCTCTACCGTAAGCTGAAAGATAAACTGGATGAAACCGGCATAGAGGCTTTTATCCAGGGGATCTCATCGACAATCAGTAGGCAAGATATTCCTCAGGATCTGATAGACGATTTAAACAGAGATATTAACCTGAGTTTAGGTATGCCAACAGATAGTAGTGTGATAGATGTACCGGTGATTGCCTTATCAGGCACTAAAGATCCATTGGTGACGAAAGAAGAGTTAGAAGGGTGGCAGGATATCACCTCATCTGATTTTATTTGTGACCAGATTACTGGGAGGCATCACTATTGGTTTGAAGAAGCAGGTGCTAAAGCGTTCGTTGATAAAATTGTATTGAAATAATTAGAGTGTAACTTTATACGATAACAGATGTTTATTATAAAGATCTGCTATCGCTCTAACTGTTGACTTTGTGTTTTATTAAAAAGGAGATGTATTATGTTAGATAATAATCAAGAAACTTATGAGAGATATGAGTTGGAGCGCAATAAGCGCATGAGAGTTGATGGAAGAGAGCAATACCAAAAACTCAATGGTAAATTCTCGAACTTCAATAATGCACCATGGATTAAGAAGGTTAACAACAGGGACGCCGTAAATATTAATACACAAACACTTATTGTTGGCGGTGGTTTAGGGGGTATTCTTACTGCAATTAATCTAAAAAAACAAAACATCAATGACTTCATCATTGTTGATAATGGTGAGGATTTTGGTGGGGTGTGGTACTGGAATAGATATCCAGGGTGCCTATGTGATATAGAGTCTTATATTTATTTGCCACTGTTAGAAGAAACCGGCTTTATTCCATCACGCAAATATATTTCTGCATCAGAGATTGCCTCATATCTTAGACAATTGTGTAAAGAGTATAAGCTATATGAACAAGCCTATTTCTTGACTTCTTTCACCGAATCTTCATGGGATGAAGATCAAGGTCGTTGGGTATCAACTACCTCCTTAGGAGATAGCATTAAATCTAAGTATATTATCTTATCTACAGGTTTTCTATCAACGCCTAAGCTACCCAGCATACCAGGCATAGAAAACTTTAAAGGAAAAAGTTTTCATACCAGCAGATGGGACTATGATTATACAGGCGGAAGTGAAAAAGGAGATCTTCACCTGTTAAAAGATAAAAATGTTGCTGTGATCGGAACTGGAGCTTCTGCGGTGCAATGTGCACCGCATCTTGCAGCTAACGCAAAGAATCTGTTTATTTTTCAAAGAACACCAGTGGCTGTTGGCGGACAGTCAAATATTGCTACAGATATCAACTGGTTTAAGAGCCAAGGCGAAGGTTGGCAAAAAATCAGAAGTGACAATTTCAATAGTTTGATGGAAGGCATTCCTATGAATGTTAACCTGGTGAATGATGAGTGGACTGACTTAACTAAATACTTTGATTATGAAAATGAAAACATCATTGAGGCATGGGAAAATGCCGATTTGAAAAAAATGAATCAAATAAGGGAAAGGATAGATTCAAAGGTTAACGATGAGGAACTGGCTAAAAAACTTATGCCTTGGTATAAATGGCTTTGTAAAAGACCTTGTTTTCATGATTCTTATCTCGATATTTTTAATAAGAAGAACGTTCATCTTATTGATACATCAGGAAGAGGTGTTGATAAGATAACTGAGAGTTCTGTCATTGTTGGCGATGACTCTTATCCGCTTGACTGCATTATTTATGCGACAGGGTATGAAGTGGGTTCCTCATATGAAAGTCGCTGCAATCTGAAAATATTCGGTCGTAATGGTGTAAGCCTGACAGAGACGTGGGGAAACAGCCACCTGTCACTACATGGGTTTATGACACGTAATTTCCCCAATATGCTGATTATGAATCTCAACCAGTCCGCTTTAGCAGTGAATTTTTCTTATATGATTGCCGAGCAAGCAAAGCACGTATCATACATCATAGAACAATGCCAAAAAATGCAGTTGTGGTCAGTTGAACCTTATGCCGAAGCTGAAATAAATTGGGCTAACGAAGTTCTAAGTGCGGGGGAAAAAACGCTAAATTACCATATGAATTGTACCCCAAGTTATTTTAATGAAGAAGGGCACTTAAATGATGATGCAATAAAAAAAGGGCCACATGGTGGTGGTGCACTCAATTTTGTCGAAATACTCAATAGGTGGCGCGACAAGGGAGGGATGGATGGTTTGGAGTTAAATTTTAATAAAAATATTGTCTAAAGATTACAAGCATAATCATAGGCACTTTTTGATTTTTAGTTTTAGTTTTAGTTTTAGCAAAAGTATCCATGCAGTAAGGATACTTTTGCTCAGGAAGTTGAGTTATGATGAGTTATAATAAAAGAATCTTCTTTACTCCCCTAGGAAGAAAACTCGTTTATCATTCTTATACAAAAAAAAGTAGCATGGCTACGGTATTGATGTTACATGGATTTTCAGAGCACTCTTTTATTTGGTTAAAGACAGTTGAAGAAATCTCACAAAAACTGAATTGTGATTTTATAATTCCCGACCTCAGTGGTCATGGTTTATCTGACTGGAGAGAGGATGGTGATTATAATATATCTAATTATGCTAACGACATTGAAATGATTATAGATGAATTGAATTTACACTCGTTGATTTTAGTTGGCCACTCTATGGGAGGACGAATTGCGCAAGAGATAACAACAAGAAAGTTATCTTATATAAAAGGTATTGTTTTAGTTGATTTTTGCCCAGGCATAGATAACACCCAACCAGCCAATTGCATTCTGGAGAATTTCAACATATCCACCAATAGAAGTTGGACTATAGATGAATATAAGACATTCTTAAGTTCAACAAGACCATTAATACCTGAGAGCGAAATGGATTGGTATGCCAGGAATTTATTTGAGAAGGGTAAGAAGAACTTCCGTCTTCGTGTTGATCCCAATATTGCTAATTATAATATAGGAAAAAAAACAGTTAATGTTAATAATAAAACGTATAATCATTTATTGGGTGTGCCTATATCAATAATAAGAGGGCAATACTCATCATTTATAGATGAGAGCCAAGCAAAAAAATATTTAAGTAACTTTAAATTAGCTAGTTACTTCAGTGTCCCAAAATCGGGACATGGCCTAATTATAGAGAATAATAGATTATTTAATATGGCACTATATGATTCTTTGGTTTTTGTATTAGAATCAAATAGGGGTTACTCATGATGTTAAGAATAATCATTTATTAAAATGACCAAGGTGCGACCTAAGTAGCTTTTGCAATTAAACACCCTTGTGATGAATGATGTTATAATAATTAACTTTAAAACATGAAGATAATATAAATGGTCCATGTTGAGTGATTAAAGTACAAAGTGAGATATGATATGAAAAAGTTTAATTACAAATTAATTGCATTGGATGCTTTTAAAGGTCAAGTGTTTTCTATAGACCCTAATAATTATGTAACTCAAGTTTTAATTGAGCATGGCGAAGCAACGCCAGATGGTGTTGTCTATAATCCTAATGATCAGCTACTTTATTGGACCAATATGGGTAAAGACTATGATTCCCAAGATGGTTATATAAAACATTGCTCATTAAATGGTGAGTGTAGTGGTTACACTGTCAATATAGGTGACACACATACGCCTAAACAACTTGCAATAGATACTAATGCCAACTATTTGTATTGGTGTGATAGAGAGGGCATGAAAATAGAGCGTTGTCATATAGGAACGGGAAAGGTAGAGGTATTGCTAGATACTAGTAATTTGTTTCCCAAAGAAGTAAAAGAAAATAGATATTGTGTTGGGATTGCATTGGATACTCAAAATAGTAGGATTTTTTGGACAATGAAAGGTCCGAGTAAGGGGGGAGAGGGAAAGTTACTATGTGCACCTTTTGACTATCGTAACTCAAAGGCAATCATTGATTCTAACAAGATTAGAGTTATTTTCGATAAATTACCTGAGCCTATAGATTTAGCTATTGATTACCAAAATGATTTCTTATACTGGTCTGATAGAGGATTAGAGCCTGATGGAAACTCACTTAACCGAGTGAAGTTATCCTTACTTGATAAAAAAGAAGTATTAATTAGGGGCTTTAATGAAACCATTGGCTTCATTATAGATTCGGAACATGATACAGCATTTGTCTCTGATTTGTCTGGACATATTTATCAAGTAAATCTTATTTCTACGGATAAAAAAGTGATTTTACATTCCTATGACAGTGGGTTCACTGGGTTAACTCGTTTCTAATTGAGTATATCGTATTATTATCATTGTGTTATCAATCAAACGGCCATCAGGCCGTTTGTTGTATTGGTGCGCCGGGCACGGCGCGTTGCGCGTAAGCGCAACCGGGTTGGCTGTGGTAGCCAATCCTGGTGACTCGGAGGTGAAAGTCCTCTACACACCCGGCAAGGGGAAGTATTAGCCGAACGGCAAGGGTGCCCATCGTGAGGTGGGATCTGAAGGAAGCTGAAGGCAAAATGCTGGCCTGACGAACTGATGCTGGCCTACCAGCGAGTCGTGGAGAACAAAGGCGCGTCAGGAGTAGATAACCTGAGCGTTGGTGAACTCAAAGGCTGGCTGAAACAACATTGGGCAAGCGTCAGAGGGCTTTATTGCAAGGGAACTACATCCCGCAGGCGATACGCCAGATAGAAATCCCCAAGCCGGATGGCGGGGGACGGATACTGGGTATCCCGACGGTAGTAGACAGGCTGATCCAGCAAGCCATCCAACAACATCTCACGCCTTATTATGAGACCGAGTTCTCCGACTCCAGCTATGGCTTCCGACCGGGTCGCAATGCGGGGCAGGCAGTGCAGCAAGCACAAGCCTACATGCAGAATGGCCGACGGTGGGTGGTCGATCTGGATCTGGAAAAGTTCTTTGACCGGGTAAATCACGACATCCTGATGTCGAGGCTGAGCAGGAAAATCAAAGACGGTCGGATGCTCAAGCTGATAAGGCGGTATCCTCTTTTAGCGCATTCTGCACTAACCCATTGCGCATATCGATGACCCCTGCCACGATCCAGATACGTGTTCCCGCAGGCAACATGTTCATTGTGCACCGGCCTTCATTTCATGGATCAACATGCGCAGAAGCTCGTGTGTCAGGCTCCCGCGGATACGCAGTATTCCAGAGGGAAACTCCAGTTCGCAGCAAGGTTCTCCGACTGAATGTTGCGATATGGCCGGTGTCGGCTGTTCAGCCGCCGTCGTTGTTTCAGTCAGTGTAACGGGCAGGAGTAATGGTCCATCACCCTGTGGGCGCAGAAGCCCACGTCTGTAAAGGTTACGCCAGTTGAACAACAGGTTGTCGTTGATACCGTGTTCACGCGCCAGTTGCGCCACATTGGCACCGGGCGGAAGCGACTTTTCTGCCAGGTTGATTTTAAAATCACGTGGAAAGTTGGGCCTGCGAGGCCGTTTGCGTACAACAGGCACTTCCGGCAAAACAGGCTCAAGGGGGACAGATACCTCAGGCCTGACTGTTGTAGTACGCGCGGGATAAAGTAGGGCTTCGAGCTTGGCGGAGGTCATGCCCTCAGGCAATGGCCAGCTAATCCCCTGTTTTCTGAAGCGAACAAAGAGATCACAGATAGTGCTTTTGGGGATGCCAAGCCGGCGGCCAACTTCGACTCTGGATATATGCACATCAAGATGTAAGTGCAATGCATCAAGGAGCAAGGTCCGGTATTTCACAGCGATAATGTCCATTATGAATGATCTGCGCCCCAGATCTTGGACATCATTTTCTCTGAACCGGAGAGATATCGACAGACGGTCTAAATGAGCCGCTTACGTCTGTCGCAACGTCGTGCCTGTAGACTCACAGGTTTGTCCCTGTCGATGACCTGGTCGATGGATTTCGTCATGAATGCGCTGGCTACTAATATATTACCGAATACTATTTCAGCTATTGACACCGAGTTGCCTTTCAGATTAGGTATAGCCCAGTGCTGTAACAGTGTCAGATCAGGTTTAAGCTAATACAGTTAAATAATACAGTTAAAGCCATCCTGTCGGCATCAACGGGGCTTTTTACCAAAGATATCCTCCGAGCGTGTCTGTAGCTGTTTCAGTGCCTCAAGCATGTCATCTTGATCTAGTGAACGCTGAGATTTTTTCCCCGCAATTTTGGGCCGTCGCCGGGAAGGTCCATCTCCCGCAGGAACGGATTGTGAACGGGTATTATCCCGCTTACTCTGCACCAGGTTGATGAACTCCAGCGTTCGGCCAAGGCGTTTGTTATCAACAATCGCACCCTGATCGATTTCTGAAAGCCGGTCGTAGGTGGAGTAGGGAAGTGCAGAGCCATTCAGACGCAGTTCTTTAGTATCATCAGGATAATGATAAACCTCAATGTACTTACCAATTGCACGACGACTGAACTCACTGTCCTCGATCAGATATAGCATTTTATCGTACTGTAATGTCAGTGATTTGGATACCCTACGGCTTTCACGAACAGAAAAAATGAGGTTCAGATCTTCATCATGTTCAACTGCACGATGTACATCAAAGTCATGTCGCGGTACTTTGCCAAAACGGCGGTTATAGTCGGTCATATACGCTTCAGCAAAGTCATTTGCCTCGTCTATCGAACAGATATTCTTGAGCCGTAACTCCTTGACGAGTCGATCCTGAAGCGTCAAGTGTGCACGCTCAACACGGCCTTTGGCTTCACTGGTATTTGCACAGAGAGTCTGGATATTTAGCTCGTGCATAGCCCGACCAAACTGAGTGTAGCCGTCGCCGCCGGTGGCGTTCTTGTTATTAACACGAAAAACCCCGGCCTTGTCACTGTATAACGTCAGTGGTTTGCCGTGTTTTTCGATATAGCGTCGGGTTGCCTCGAAATAGCTGAAGGTGGATTCCGATTTTACGAACCGCAACTCCATGAGTTTACTCGTCGCATCATCCACATATACCAGCGCGGTGCATTTCGGCCCGCGTCCCTCAAACCAGTCATGGTCACAGCCATCAATCTGAATCAGCTCGCCAGTGCAGGGCCGCCTGTATCTGGGCTGATGAATTTTCGGAGGACGCATTTTTCTGGGAACCCATAAACCAGCGTTGATCATCAGCCTTCGAACAGTCTCTTTCCCCAAGACCAGCCCGTGGATTTCTTCGAGTTTTTCTCGCGCCAGCGTTGGTCCAAAATCAGGGTAGTTTTTCCTTATGATCTCCAATGCCTGATCAGTAAAAGCCTTGGGAAGTAAGCGATTGCCGGGATTTCCTCGGCTACGATTGTTTATGCCAAGCGGACCGTGTTCACGGTAGCGTTTAAGTAATCGACTACAGTGACGGGGCGTGATCCCGAGATGCTCAGCGGCTCGGCCAGGCGTGAGCCAGCGGTCAATGACATCCTGTAGAGTTTTGATGCGATTAATCTCTTTCACAGTAAACAGTCCTGAGCTTTCTGCACTCATGGCCATTTCTCCAGGCAGTTTCTTTTTTTACCCCCACAGTAAAAAGAAAGTTAACCCCCAAAAGACAACCATAGCGCAGACATTTGGATTGAGCCAGAATTAGACATTAGCATTGAGCCTCTACAACCTTGGTGCGCATAATGTATATTATGTTAAATAGCCTACGACGGTTATTAACTTCGCAAACCATCATCAGTTCGTAATAAATCAATATGTTAGTGATTTATGACACACCTCCCGTTTCCTGCATTATGTACAGAGTACATTTACTTCATACCCATGATAATTGAAAGGTTAAATTTATGTACTCACTTAACCAGTTGGTTATCTCCGGCTGTAAACGGCAGTGGATTCTGATGGACACGGAAACCTGTTTGCCTTTGTTGTACCCTCTTAGATATCACATTGATCATTTGGCTCATCGTTCATTGTCGACACAGTCTGCTTCACTACAGGCTGTTAAATTTTTTTACGAATTCTGGCAGCAGAAACATCGCATCACGTTTTGCTATAGCTTTCATTCATCTGGCCATAATCCGTATATTGCTATCGAGGAAATGGCAGCGTTTTCACTGTATCTGGAAAACGGTCGCGTAGCTCAGTCAAACCTATTGCCACTCACGCCAAGTTCTACTTCCCATGGCTATACCAACGCAGCACGATTTCGTGCGGTGATTCAGTTTGTTTCTTTTTTGATTAACACGTACATATCTCCAGCATATCGGGACGACTCTCCCAAAGCATTATCACTTTTGGCTTCACGTTTACATGCTCGTTTGCATCTTTGCCGAGACAGCTATCGGACATTGACACAAAGAAAACCTTCGCAACGCAGTCATTGTCAAGGATTTCAGAGCATGACCAATGCGATGGTGGCCAGTCTGTACGGCATTATGGCTCCCTCCTCTACCCAAAAGCATAACCCACTAAACCCCTTCCCCTCCGGGCATATTCAGTTTCGCAACTTTCTGGTTGTACGCCTGCTGTTAAATTATGGATTAAGAATAGGTGAGTTATTGCTTCTAGAGTGCAGTTCTATAAAATCAAATATAAAAGGAGATAAATTTAGCCTGATCGTCACTACTGTTGAGGAAGGACAAGACCCAAGGAAGAATGTTAGTGCAGAGGAAATTGCTCATATCCTGGGGCATACCTCACTTGCCGTCGCCAAGTATTACATTCTGGCAACGCCCGCACTGGCCTTGATTAGAGCCAAAGCGTTGGGCTCTAATCCAGTATGGAAAAACATGGTGACCATGATGCTAACTGGTGAACTGACCCCCTCGGCACAGTGGCAAGGCCAGCGTGTGGCTGGAATTGTTGGCGATAAGTTGCATGACAGAGTTGGAGGTTGTTCCAGAAGTGATGACGAATGCCCGTTTAGCGAAGTGCGCTGCTGCTATGGTTGCCTATATTATTGTAGTGGTCAACTAATAC
>NZ_AYMQ01000155.1 GCF_000633355.1 Serratia sp. H1w | reverse complement strand
CCGGTTTTACTTGACCATTACATGATGGATATCGTTGCTAGTGTTGAAGCTGGTAAGCTGTCTCTCAGTGAATTGATTAGCGTTCTGGCAGAATACAAAAATTATACCAATTCAGAGTGGAATCAACGATATCGTGAGTTTACGGCACTACTCCAACAAACTCCAACATTTGCTGAGCCTGAGACCGATGAGTTGGTTAAACGACTTTGGTATGAGCGTAATAACGGCATCGCCAGTATCCGCCAGGGGGTACCATCTCTGGCGGAATTCCAACAAAGTCTGCCACTACTAAGAGAATTAACTGAGCGAATTTATCGCCAACCAGATGAGCAAACTTACCAAGATGTAGGTACGGCGTTACAGCAAGCAAAGGAAAGCGGGCAACTCAAACGCATGTATTGGAGTTTGAGAAACCGCGTCTTTGCGGCATTTTCGCCAGCGACCTGTACCAGCACTGTGGATGAGAATGCCTTTACACGGGCTGCAACGCTCCTGAATGAACAGTTTAGCCTTGGCCTATCACTTGACGGAAGCTGGCTGCAAAAAAACCATGAATTGAAACATGCCATCGACGCGAAGTTGCCAGATGCGGACCCTTATTACGTGAACATGGCGATTTGGCATCTCTATGAGTTGCTTCGCGAACGTGATAACGAGCAAAAACAAGAGAAGGCCGTTAGCGGTACCGCCGCCGTGGATAATACATCGGTGAGCGCACAGCTCACTCAGCACTCGCCTGTGAATATGATCTACTTTGGTCCGCCGGGCACCGGAAAGACCTTCACTTTGCAGCAGAAAATGAAGGAGTACACCACTCAGGCCGCACCAGCCGATTTTGATGCTTGGCTGGATTCTCGTCTTGAGTCTTTGAACTGGATGCAGGTGATCGCGTTGGTATTGCTGGATCTCAATAAGAGAGCCAAAGTCCGCCAATTGACCGAACATCAGTGGTTCCAACGTAAAGCGCTATTGAATGGCCGCAGCAGTAACTTTTCGCAAACTGCCTGGGCTACGCTGCAATCCTTTACCGTGCCGGAATCTACCACCGTGGCGTATAAAGGCCGCCACGAGCCTGCAATATTTGATAAAACTGCTGATAGTGAGTGGGTCTTGGTGGATTCACAGTTAGAACAAGTGGATGAATTGCTTTCCCTTTATACCGAGTTAAAACACGGTCCTAAAACGGCAGAGTCTATTCAGAGATTTGCCGTAGTCACTTTCCATCAGTCTTATGGCTATGAAGAGTTTATTGAAGGTATGCGGGCACGTGCTGATGAAAGTGGGAATATCTCTTACTGTAGTGGTCAACTAATAC
>NZ_AYMQ01000154.1 GCF_000633355.1 Serratia sp. H1w | reverse complement strand
AGTTTTACATCGGTAGCGACAACTTTGGATGGAAATGTGGGGATTTCACCGTGAAATTCTCTCTTTAAATATACAATATACAATGGGTTGCATACCATTTCTGCATGGAGAAAGGCATTGGAATTTCAATAAAAAAAACGTTAACGATACATACCATGGGTAAGTATTTGATTGATGCGTGATGCAACCGTGGAGATTTCAGCATGAAATTCACTAAAGATATTCATCAAATACAATGTGTTAAACCCTGTATTTGCGTGGAGAAAAAACCGGAAATTTCACAACAAACTGACATCAGGGAAAGGGCATAGTAAGGCAAAATGGGGGAGTAACGCCGAAATTCATGGAGATTTCACCGTGAAATCTCCATAGAAAAATCATTATTTTTAAACAGTTAACACCAAAAACAGGTGGAGAACATTCGCAGCTATGACTTCAGATGTTTAGCCAACACAGCGTTCACTGCATCATCAATAGCGCCCTGCAGCTCGGGCGACACACGGTTAAACTCGTAACTGAATGACCGTCCCCGGACCTTCTTGCGGGCATATTTGTTCTTGTCAGAAAACTGCCAAAGAGGGGTAATGACAACCGCTTCTCCTTTCTCTGGTTCTCCCAAAACCGTGGCTTCATCTCGTATCACGGTGAGAATTTTAGTCTTGACCTCATCAGCGGCCAGCAATGACGGCTCACGGATCCCACTGACAACGCCACTGATATTCTCGATAAGTTCTGATACTGAATGTTGTTTGCTGGCCAACAACTCTTCTGCCGTCAGCAATACTTTATAGTCAGAAAAAGACAGCTCCGATTGGATCGGAAAGAGAGATAGCAACTCAGAAGATACACTGGCCGCCTGTAGCGCTCGCGTAACTTTAGCTTGCGACAACCCCTCTGCTTCAGCGATTTCTTTTTGTGTCAGTCCACTTTGCTTAAGGGTGAGCAAACGCGTTCCCACTTCTCGGATGTTGTGTTCCCGAGCCGTTTGAATATCCTGGGCCAACTTTCTGGCTTCACTGACAGAGAGAGGCTCATCCGTGACTAAAATATCCAGACCGACATGTTTGAGAATGGCAGAGGCACGACGACGTGAGCCATCCAGGATCTCGATACGGTTATCACGACGAACACCAATGGCAGGGAAAAACTGCTGCAGGCTGATGGTCCGCATAATATCTTGAAGTGATTCAGGGGTGAGTGCCGACTGATCGCGTCCGTTGACCTCCTGGGTTACATACGTTTTGGTTTCAACCTCTACCGCTGCCACGGTCACTTTGGTGAAGACCACCTTCCTGCCAGACGACAGGGTAAAGACCTGTTTGAATGCTTCCGGCTCGGCTTCGCTGTTAAGAACTGGCGCGCTAAACGTGCGCCCGATTGTCAGACGTTTTGTGCTCATCGGGCACCTCAATTCATTCGGATAAATTCAATGCGGTCAAATACCGCTTTGGCAAAGTCTTCAGCAGCAGTACGCGCATTTTTCAATGCCTCGCTGCTCCCGACATAGGTCGCCGGGTTCGCGGAGATCACGGTATCAAACGACTCGCCACAGCGTTCAAAGCCATCAAGGCGTGGCAAAGCCGCATCGAGCATGTCTCCGCCAAAAATCTCTTTCGCGAGGCTGTGGCAAACTTTGTGATCGGGCTTGTTGGACAGTTTGGACATAAAACCGATGTTTCCCTGCAACCGGCACGGGCAACCAGAAGCTTCAATGATACTGACCAGTTCAGGCAGACGGGTCAGGTACTTCAATGTTGAATGGAAATCCACCTGTGCAGGCGGGATCGGCGTCATCAGGAGATCGGCCGCCGCAATCGCGTTCTTGAGGAATGCATCCAGGTGAGGGCCACTGTCAACAAAGATAAAGTCATAATCAGACTTCAGTTTATCAATGATGTTCTCACGCAAGACAGCATGGGGGTTTTGGCCAGGTAAATGCTCGGCACACAAACTTTCCCAACCTGAAGCAATGAACGCATCATCGATGGATGCGGGAAGAACGTCGACGCCAGGTACAACAGACGACACGATGAACTCAGTGAGCAACTCTTCCCGACTGACGTTTTGCAGCATGGCCTGCGCAGAGGTTGTCTCAACCAGGCCCACGGCACGGGTATGGTTCAAAAACATGGTGGCTGAGGACTGCGGATCCAGATCGATGACCAGGACGCGTAAATCTTCAAAAAGGAGGTGAGGGTGGGCACGCAGTGCATGAGCCAGTGATACCGTAGAAACGGTCTTTGAGACCCCCCCCTTCAGGTTGCCGACAAAGAGAGTCATCGCCTCAGGATGGCGATCGCGATATTTAGGGACATTACGGTGATGATAAATATCGACAATATTCTGGACGGTCATCGCGTACTTGGTGGACGAACCGGCCGCACGTTTCTCAAAAACATAACCGCCATTTTCCATCTCACTCACGGCATAGTCCACGTTAGCGCGAGTCAGTTTGGGAAATTTTGCGACGGCAGCTTTGGCATACACCTGAAAATATTCATTTTCTTTAAGCTCTTCTTTCTGAAGTTGTATCTGCTCAGTCAATGCGGACAGCATCTTTTCGGCACGCAGTGCGACTTTCTCTGTCTGATGAGAATCCATAATCACCAACCACCATATTTATGTAACTTATCTGAATTAAATCAATAATCCGGCATATAAGTTAAAAAATCAACACAATTAACAATAAAGTTATCACGCACTAACCATACCGTTCAATCACGTCCAGCGGATCACGCAGAAAAGAGGAGCGGATAAAATTCCTTAAAAAAACAGGTGCTCCTTTCTGCGTTACAGACCCCAGTCAGAGAACGGCTGTACAGTGCAACACAGGAAGGACATGTACTTTATTTCTTGTCGGGTTCACCTTAATGTGTATACACAAACGTAACCACATGGAGTATTTACATGGGTACAATGAACATTCGTATCAACGACGACTTAAAGGCCCGGGCCGGTGTGGCGCTCGACGGATTGGGGATCACAGCCTCCGAAGCCGTACGCCTGGTGCTTGAATACGTTGCACAAAATAACCGCCTTCCAGTTCAGGTAGCATTACTGGCTGATGAAGTGTCAATACCGATTGAATT
>NZ_AYMQ01000153.1 GCF_000633355.1 Serratia sp. H1w | reverse complement strand
ACCAACCAGTCCATCGATACGCTGGGCACGCAGGTTGATACCAACACCACCAATATCGCGACCAATACCACTAACATTGCCACCAACACCACGAATATTGCGGGTAACACCACCAATATTAATGAGTTGAAGGATGATGCACTGCAGTGGGATCCGGCGGCGAACGGCGGAGCGGGGGCTTACAGTGCTAACCATAAAGGCAATGGTCCGGCCAAGATCACCAACGTAGCCGCGGGCGATCTGACCGACACCAGCACTGATGCGGTGAACGGCTCACAGCTGAAAGCGACCAACGATCAGGTGGATATCAACACCACCAACATCGCGGGCAACACTACAGCGATCACCAACCTGGGCGATACCGTAGACAACATCTACAACAAAGGTACCAAGTACTTCCACGCCAACTCCACCGGCACCGACTCTGTCGCGTCTGGCCTGGATGCGGTGGCAATCGGTATGGGCGCTATCGCCAGTGCAGATGG
>NZ_AYMQ01000152.1 GCF_000633355.1 Serratia sp. H1w | reverse complement strand
TACACATTGAATACATGACCGAGCTGCACCATTAAAGGGGTTGAGTCCGTCATGGAGGCGCTGAAGAAATTAAAACTTATTCGTTTTATTCGCTCCAAGGATGAAATTAATAAGGAAGCCATTTTAAATGAGCCAGACGCAGTAAAAAATATTCCAGGCATCACGATTAATCGCGACCTGGAAGATTTTGCCATCATTCCATTTGAGCAGGAGAGCAGCGAATGAGCCTCTCTTGCAAAAGCTGTAAGAAAGAAGTCAACGAACTTGACTTGGAACAGGCAAATATCATGCAAGGACATGATGGCGTTTGGTGTGTTGACCTGGTTCTAAAATGCCCGCATTGCGGGCAACTCTATAACACATTTGTGCCCACCGGTGACCTGGAAGCGTTGGAGTAACTCATGATAAAAATAACCGATGTTAGTAAGTTGGAAAACACCATCAATAGCATGGTTGACACTCAAGGCATGTACACAAGTTCCAGTGCAGCCTTTATTGGTAAAACAGAAAATAAATGCATCACCATTACTGTTTTTAATAGAGATGCATTCGAGCGGGAGTTTAACGAAGATTTTAACGATTTTTCTGTTAAACACTTTTGCCTGACTGAAAGGGATAATTCTGAAGGCTGGTCAGAGATTGAGGGAAAACGGTGGTTCTCAATATCAAGAGAGGACTTATGTACACCAAAGGCCGCATTGCTAAGAGCAATATCCGAATGCGACCGCGACCTGGACTGGTTCAAAATGTTGATGATGGTGGTTAATCTGCTGGCAAGTGATACCCAGCATCCGTCAGAAACTCTATCGCCAGACGTATCTGGGTTGTGTGTGGATGGCCAGACTCCGCAGCAGCTTCTTCATGCAGTCGCTGCAAAACCAACTCAGGAGTAAAGGCAACACCGTTTTGATCAGTGCATATGCAGCCCTCCCTATTGCAGCGGAGGGCAGCTCTACACGGGCTACATCCTGCATTTCTTGCATCTTTTGTAACGCTTTTTCGTATTTTGCATCCATACCATCACCTGTGATTCATCGGGTTAAAAACGAAGTTCGATGGTAGGGAATGAAGGCAGACACCACAAATACCAAAGAGTAAAAGCGTGAACGCTGACATGTCTGTTGTCAGCATCAAGTAAAGGAGAATAAACAGTGCATTTTATTCACAAAAATATATGGCTGTGCATCTTTATTTCTTGCATTGCTTTCTGGGTTATCTCTATTGGGGGCGTGGCGTATTTAGTCAGCCTATTTGCCTAGCATTAATGGCGTAATTATATTATGAGGTTCTCCAATGAATAAATATCGTTGTCCATCATGCCATAAACCATTACCAGTCGATCATTCAGCTATCAATGTTGGTGACAAAGTGAATTTTTGTTTTCAAGTCACAAAAATGACGAAAAACGGAACATCAGTAAAAATGTCGGAGAGAACAGGAACAGTAGTTTCCGTAAGCTCCCCGCGCGTAGAGATCATTTATCGTGGTAGCCGCCAGTGGCTTGAGTTAACAGATGTGACGCCTTATGGCGCACCAAACGCATTAACTGTCGCATTTCAGGGGTTATGTGAATGCAATGGTGATAACCATGAATGATTTATCTACGCGCAAAATAGTGGAGATTACCCCAGAAGCACGCGCAGATTTAGCGCAGGCGATTTATGGTGGGCTGATAGCCGCTGGCCGTAAGACTGCAAAAAAGCTGGTTTTGATCGTAGTGATTGCGGCCATCATCCTACCGTTATTGTCCTGGTTGTCATTTAAAGCAGGATTTCTTGTTGATGATACTGACGGCATCCGGCGCTCTGGTTTGGCTCTTTATACCGACGTTGGCACGGGGTGTCAGTACCTTAGCGTGAGCGGCTCAGGCATTACTCCACGTATGGATAAAGACGGTTATCAGGTCTGTAAAGGAGGCAAATAATGGAGAGTCTGAATAAAACAAAATTATTGCGCCAGGCATTAGCCATTCTAGGGCCAAGTACCAGCCAAGAACTGGGGGTATATACCGGTATTAAGGCACATCACGTGAGTGCATTACTTAGCAGAGATCTTAATAAAGGAACACTACAGAGCGGCTGGAAAGGCAAAGAACGCTGCTATGGACAACCAGGGTCTATGAAACGTGTTGCATCGAAGATTATCCGTGCAAGTAAACTCAATGTACCAGTACCACGGGATACCCCATCAGGTGATTATTATATCTTCGCAGACCAGGCCCGTCACTTTGAACAACACAACTGCTTTGATGATGCAGCGCAGGAATGGCTCAAAGCTGCTGCTGTGGCGCGTCATTATGTCAATCAACGGTGGTGTAAAGCTCGCGCCAAGTATTGCGAACGTGGCTGGAAGTATCCAGAGGGGGACTTATGAACCGAGCCAAAACCATCCAGTTGATACATATCGCCCGCAACAAACTGGAAGTATCCGACGATGCCTACCGCGTGATGCTGCAGAACCTGACCGGCAAAGACTCATGTAGCAAGATGGATGATAAGCAACTGGCCAACGTTCTCGCCCACCTACGTGGCCGTGGGTTCAAGATTTCAGGCAAATTTCGCGAAGTACCTATGGCTGATTTCCCTATGGGCCGCAAAATCTGGGTGCTGTGGCAAGATCTGGCTAAGGCAGGGCTGGTGCGGGATAAGTCACAGAAAGCCCTTGATGCCTGGTTACTGGGCGAAACAGGTGTAGCTCGGTTGATCTGGTTGAAACAAGAGCCAGATCAGGCTCACCAGGCCATTGAGAAACTCAAGCAGTGGTTGGGCCGTAAGTAGGCGAGGTCAGTATGAAGAGCGAGATGGAAGAAAAACGGCATTGGTTACTTACAGAATTGGCAGAGTATGTAACACTGGTCGCTCAGGAACACGGGCTGCCTACAGACTCTGCCGATCAGTTAGGTACCAATGTAGCTAATTTCATCTGTGAGCATTTCGCCGGACAATTGATTACATTCCCGCAGGACTATTTCTTCAAGTTGTCGGCGCGAGATCTTCAGATTTACGAAGACTGGCGCAAGAGGATGCCCTGGCAGCAGTTGGTCATCACATACGGCATGACGGAAGGTGGACTGCGTAAGGTGATCAAGCGTGTGGAAAAACGGATTCTGAAACGTTCACAGCCTGGCCTTGAGCTGTTCCCTGACGATGAGTAAAATTGAGGGCGGAATGAAATTTTTCCGCCCTTGGTTCTCTTTCAGTATGTGAAATACAATTACAATCTCCATTACGTTATTTCTCACTATTTGCCCGTATTTTTCGATTTATCTCGCTCCACTTACACCATTTATCTCACTCCCTATCAAGCGTTATCCATCCTGCGCGGCCCTCTGGAGTATCCAGAGCTCCACTGCTGAGTTTGAAGTTATGTGCCATACCAAGGCTCATCGCCTCTACGTTAATTTTCGATACCGACTTGATGATGGCCGTGGGGCCTTGGTGATCAGCACCTTGGGATGGGCTCATGGCATCAGAAAGGGGGGCATAGGCGGCGCGTCCGTCAGGTGTGGCTCCGATCATGCTACCCAGTGGCGTATTGAACGATTGGGAAAGCGTACCGTGAATATGCCTGGCATACAGGGACGGATACTGGTTCATCGTCCTCTCGGTAAAATCAACGATATCCGCCGCAATGTGATCGGCGAAGTTGTCGTCATTGCCATATTTAGGCGCGGCCAGACAGTCGGTGCGTAAAGATTCATAGCCCAGCCAATCGGCATCCAGCGCCTGCCTGAGCTCGGTGAGCGTATATTTCTGCTGTTGGTAAACGAGTTTTTTGATGGCAGCCATGCTATCTGCGTAGGTCGCCAGCCCGGCAAAAATGGTCCCCGGCCCGTCATAAAGCGCAGCGCCACCGGCGAGCACGTCTTTGCCGCTTTGCATACAGCCGTCGACAAAGAGCGACATATAAGGCGTGGGGGCAAGGTCACGCACGGTTTTTTGAATAATCACGGAGCCTTCGGCCGTCGTGGTGATGATTTTAGTCAGTTGGTGCTTCACCGCGGCGGCAAATTTTTCATAATCGCTGAAATCTTCTAATGGGCCGGTATCTATTCCTTGCATGCCGCCATAGGAAGGCAACACACCACGATGCAGTACCAGCTCGATGGCGATAGGCCATTGGGTAAAACCACCGGCCGTCCATTGATGAATTCGTCCGGATTTCTGTGGTTCGACGCAGCCCATCAGGCAGTAATCACGCGCATCATCGAAATCAAATCCCTTACGCAGCATCATTTTGATATGCGCATCATCGAAGTGGCAGGCGGGCATTCCAGCTCCCGCTTTGATGATATCCAGTATTTTCTCCAGATAGGGCTGCGGTGATTGATTATGGATACGACACGCCAGCGAAGGTTGATACATTTTTATCTTTGCGACGGTGTCCATGATCAAATAGGTGAGATCGTTGGTGCCATCTCCTCCATCACGCTTCTGTAATGGTCAAGTAAAACCGG
>NZ_AYMQ01000151.1 GCF_000633355.1 Serratia sp. H1w | reverse complement strand
TCTTCAATGATCACGGGTATATCTCATTAATCAGGTAATCATCACGGAACTTACCTTCTTCCTCAAACGCTTTAAAAGTCATATGACCAGGCAGAGAGTGAAGCGTAGAGACGATGCATGGAGTAAGTTTCATCCGACGTAACCAGCGGGGACGCACTAGTTTCAATCCCATTTTTTCTTTGCCAGATTGAATCTGCATGATTAAGTCATTTTCCTGCTCACGACAATCCAGCAACCAGCGTGCTTCCCAATAATGAACTGCAAGCTGGAATAGCTTAAACCGTAGCGAGATATCCAAAACCTTGTCGAGCTCATCGATATTCGTAGCATATCCAGTTGTGGGGATCAATGGCAGTACTATCCTCCGCCAAAGTTCTTCCGCCAATGTTTTCTCAGCTAGCAGCACATTCCAATTTTCCAACTCTAATTCAGATTTTTTAATTGATTTTCGCTGATTCTCCATCCATTGAGATAACGCTACTTCGGGATCAACAACATCATTAATATTAACAATATCCTGCGCAGTAGAACTAAAATAGCTTCCGATAAATAACTCTCGTAGCAATCTGCGCTTTCTAGCGATTAATGGAACAGGATTCAATAAAGTCAGCCATATCGACTCGTCGACGCGAAATTTTTTCCATTGCGCAAGATCCTGGCTGACCAACTCAAGTTCATGAGACAAAGCATTAATCTCGACCCGCTTGTTCTCTTTCACGATTTCAGGAGTAAAACCGATCTCCTCATTACAACGATTTTTTGTACGCTCTAGTTCATGCCAAGCATTTTGCAGATGCTCAAATTGTCGATGACAGGCTTTGAGCTCAGCATGCAGCCGTTTTTTAACCTTCAGTACCGAGTTTAAGGAAGCATCATCAAAGACCTGTTTGGCTTTAAGCAAAAATACCAACTCGGCCTGTTCTAAATATTCAGGATCCTCTAAGGTTCGATAAAAAGAAGCAGTTTGGTAATTTTTCGCCGCCTCACATTCCAGACTTGAGGCAGGGAAGTAACCGCCATAGCTCTTTATCTCTGGCAACCAATGTCCGCTGAGAGGCCCATCGTTTTCTTCAAAATCCTTACCAAACGCTTCAATGATGTTCGTCACCGCCTGATTATTGGTGGAGGCAGCAATAATCAGCGGAGGCTCCTGTTCTTTAAGTGCAGCATTAACCCACATTGAAGCGACAACAGAGAGTACGAATGTTGTCTTACCGGTCCCAGGAGGACCATTAATCGCAAGAATATCGCCCTCAGCCATCGCTAGCACTTGGGCTAAGGCATCGCGCTGCGCATCCGCGAGAGGAAATTTTGAGTTGGAGTGGCCACAGCGAGTCGCCATAGTGGATAACGAGTCAATGCAAGGCTGATAGGTATTATGATTAGCCAATGCATAATTTTCAGCTAGAGGGATAGAAACCTCGCGATCATTTAGCCAATCATAAAGTTTTAAAACATTACGTGTGCTGTTATTAACAACATCACACTTAAGCAGATACCCTTTTTTTTCGTTCTTATAGCGCTCTTTTAGTAGCGCACTGTCATTGCAGAGTGCCTTAAACAGGCTCCGGGTAATCTCGCAATAACGGCTCCATAACTCAGTGGCCTGGCCCGTTTCGAACAATGAAAGTGCCTCTTGCTCCGAGTAGTAGTAAGGGGTGTGTTCATCTAAAAAGTGGTCCAGGGATTTGACTGATGTGATCGTGAATTTGTCGTCATTTTGCGGCGACAAGAGATCCCGTGGAATAGCAGAGCTAGAACTTGGTAGAAAAAACCCTTTACGGTTCACCCAAAGAGTACAAACAACGGGGGTAATAACCTCGGGGGAAGAACCCGTATATTTCTTACCATGCTCGTGTTTAAGCACATAAGCCGTAGGTCGATAAACCACTTGTACAAGCTGTACATTCTTCGGCTCATTCTTAAAAAGAGCCGCCAATTCCCTGCTATCTTCCTCTAAACGGCCGATCCCTAACGTACCAGCCGCGACAGGCAGATGACGATGGAACTCTTTCAGCGTTATCGCCCCTTTGCTACTTTCAGCATCGGCTAAAGAATTACGCCAATAACGTAACCACTGCCCTGTGCCAATTGAACTCATAACCCTGCCTTCCCTATTTGGCTATTCTTTAGCAATGGTTGATCATGCTACGCGATCAATCAAGACATGCTGTGTACTAAAGATCCATGGGTTCGATATTTTTGGCAGAGATCACTTATTCTTAAGCGATGCTTCTATAAAAAGTTCAAATAGCAATCAAATCTGAAAGAGCGCCCCTCACCCCAAATACCGATACCCCATCCCATGCACGGTGCGGATCAGCAACGGGTTATTCGCATCAAGCTCAATGCTCTTGCGCAGCTTGGAGATATGCTGATCCAACGTGCGGCTGTTGGGCAGGAAGTCATAGCCCCAGGCGGCATCAAACAGCATCTCGCGCGTGACGACCTTGTTTTTATGCTGGTAGAGGCACTCCAGAATTTTCACCTCGCGCAATGAAAGCTCCAACCGTGCCTCTTGGCGTAAAGCGCACAGCTCATTGGGGTACACGGTCAAATCGCCAAAGCAAAAGCTGGCATCTGGCTGCGCGGTCTTGCTGCGCAGGCAACGCCGGGCGATGGTTTTGATCCTGGCGCGGATCTCATGAATGCCAAACGGCTTGCTGATGTAATCATCAGCCCCCAGTTCCAAACCGACCACCCGATCGATCTCTTCATCCTTGGCAGACAAAAAGACAATGGGGATCTGTTCATCCCGTTTGCGGATCTCACGGCATACCGCGTAACCATCCAGTTCCGGCATCATGATATCAAGGATGATAAAATCCGGTTGCTGCTGTTGGTACATCTCCAGCGCCACCTTGCCATTCTCTGCGGCAATCAGGGTATATCCCTCACGGGACAGCGCTTCAACCAAGCCCTGGCGAATGTTGGTATCGTCTTCAACGACCAGTATTTTCATTATGATCCCTTGTGGTTAACACGATTGACAGTGGCAGAATGCCGTTCTCCTCACCCCAACCCACTCCCAAAGGGCGAGGGAGCTGTACGGTGCTCTGGTCAGGTAGAGGTGTCCATACGTTGTCCGGCCACGGTACGCACCAGTCGCAAAGTAAAACGCACTCCAGGCGACTGCGGAGCAACCAGAATTTCCCCACCCAGGCTATGCGCCAGCTGCTGAGCAATCGTCAGGCCAATACCCGTCCCCGCAACACCCTCGGTAATACCCGATTTCACCCGATAGAAGGGGAGGAAAATCATCTTGAGCTCTTTTTCACTGATCCCTGCGCCATAATCCCGTACATGAATATCCACGGAGTCCGCACTACACACCACCTGTACATCAACCTGTTTCCCTACCGTGGCATACTTCTCCGCGTTGCTCAGCAGGTTGTTGATAATCTGCGTCAGACGATCGATATCGCTACTCACCACCACGTTTTCGCCCAACGAGAGCGAGAGTGCCATTCCCTTGGCCTGATACGACGGCACGAAAGTCTGCGTGATGTTAACCAACAGCGGGTTGAGATCGATGGGCTGCAAGTGCAACTTCGGCTCACGGGTGAAACTCAAGATATTCTGGATCAGGCGCGACAGGCGCTGGCTCTCACCGATAATCACGTCCAGATAACGCTGTCCTTCATCGTGCTGTTCATCGAGTTCCTCTTTCAGCAGCTCGGCATACAGCGAGATATTAGTTAGCGGCGTTTTCAGTTCGTGGGACACCTGGCTGACAAAACCCACCTGCTGGCGCGCCAGCCGTGCCGTCTGAGTATATTCCCGGTAGAGGCGGAAAATGATCAGGCCCATGATGGCCAGCATCAGCAGGATAAACGCCCCACCCCACAGATAGACCGCCGTCGTGCTGGCCGGTTTGCCATAATAGCTCACCTGCCAACCCGTCAGCGGATAAGGTAGGCTCTGTTCGGCCAGCGGTTGCTGGCTATCCAACGCGACGTAAGGATTGCTTTGGTACAGCAGGCGTCCGTTCTCTTCCAGTACCAGCGTGTCGCTGCCAAAATCGAAACTGGTCGCATTGATCACGTCCGACAGCAGCTTGATATAAGGAACCCGAAATCCAATGGTATCGCTGCCGATAGTACGCCAGTAAATCAGCAGCGGCTCCTGCACCTCGCCGGTAATAAACCAGCCGGATTGTGGGATTGCCATCTCGCTTTTTATGTTGTGGCCGTACAGTAAGGAAGGATCGTTCACCAGCGGAGTGATAGCCTGAACCCAGGCTAATTCTTTTTGGCTCAGCGAGCCGTTTGAGTTGGGATACAGCAAACGATTTTTCTGTAGAACAAACACGCCATCAATGTCGCTGTCCTTCTCAACCAGTTCCTTGAGTGCCCGATCGTTGGGTTGCAGATAGTCGGTGATCACGTCCAGCCGCGTCGCTTTCTGCCGCAGGATATCCATGATGCTGGTGCTGGCTTGCGTGACACGCGTCTGCGCCATAGTCTGGGATTGGTAATGACGTAACAACACTTCGTGCTCGAGGGTGCGCACTCCCAGATAGGCGATCAGGCTGAATATCGCCACGGTGATGATGATAAAAATCGTCAAACTTCTGGAAGTACGCTGGCTCATAGGCCTCCCTGCTACTGATTCTTCTGGGTTTTAATGTTGTAGTTTTGCTCTTTCACCGCTTTGCGGGTCGACTCCTTGCTGTCACTCTCCATTTTACCCATCAGCTCTTTGTTCTTCTGCGCGCCTGCTTCGGCTTTCTGTCTGGCTGGTGTCGCGCTAACAGGCAAACTCTCCAACGCCGCCGCGTTCTGGCTAAATACCTGTTTGGCCTCTTCCATTTTGCCTGCGTCCATCAACTGTACCGCGCGTTCATTCTCCAGCGCGGCCTTCTGAATAGCCGAATCCACCACAACCTCATCAACCTGCGCAGCACTGACGTCTTTGACGGATTGGCTATAGCTGACCGCCACCTTTTCATTGAAGGTATCGACCTGCTTGGTGCTCAAGTTGGCGTAACGTACATTTACCTCAGCCAGAGGTTTGCTTTGAGCATTGCTGCCCTTGGCCGGGATCACTTCCAGCAGAACATATTTTTCCTGATTGGAATACAACTGGTTCAGTTTCACGGTGACCGTATTGCCGCTGATGCTGCCATCACGCCCCAACAGGCGAACCGGCGTGACCTTATCTGCGGTTTTTATCTCCACCACCACGTCTTGCGCCACTACGGACATCGCATCGTTAAACTCGTGGGCGAAGGTCTTTTCCAGATCGCTGGATTGCTCGACAAAGGCATGGTTGCCATCGCTATAGCCAGCAATGGTGGTCATCAGGTCTTCATTGTAGCCATCACCAATACCGATGGTGGTAATGGCGATCCCCTTCTTGGCCGCCAGCTTAGCCAACTCGGCCAGTTCGCTGTTGAAGGTTGGCCCAACGTTGGCCTGCCCGTCGGAGAGCAGCACAATGCGGTTGACCTGCTCTTTATCCAGATGCTTGCTGACCTGATCGATGCCCTTGCTCACCCCGGCAAACAGTGCCGTCATACCGCGCGGTTCAATGCTCTTGTTGATTTTATCGATCAGCGGTTTCTTATCTTTGACCTTGGTGGCCGGGATCACCACCTCCACCCCGGAGTCGTAGGCAACGACCGAAAGCGTGTCATTACTGTTGAGCATGTTAACGGCGGCTATCGCGGCCGCTCTGGCGTTTTCGATACGATCGCCACTCATTGAGGTGGAGCGGTCGATGACCAGCGCCAGATTGATTGGGCTGCGCTTCTCCTGCGGTAGCGGGTAGCCCAACAACGAAATTTTCAGGTAGTTTTTGTCCTGGGTATTTTCCAACACCACCGGCGAGGCAACTTCAGACTTTACGACCACCTTGGGGGCCGCCGGGGCAGCACTGGCACTCCATGGCAGCACAGATAGGGTGAATAAGGCAAAAATACATTTCAGATCCATGGTGAAGCTCCTTGTCATAAGAATCGAATCCATTCTTGCCCGTATCGGCCAGTGAGTTGTCTGTTATCTGTATAAAGATGTCAAAAATTGGTAAAAGTTGTCGTTGTGGCGATTGCCCGTCGGCCTCGAGAACCGTAAGAAACAGCCCATAGTGTAGCTTAAAACCGCTGATCCTGTACCGGCTATAAACCGGTAAAACCTTATAATAAGGTTAGCTTAAACCGATTAAAAGGCATTATCATTCCGGGGTACCGGCATGCTCTTAATGAAACTTCACTGATGTTACCGGATGAACTTATCTCTATATATTCATTCACAGGTGACATTATGTTTACTATTTATAGCGTTAACTACTCTTCAATGAGCAATGAAAAATCCGAAGATCTTTTTATGTTAAGAAAAAATACTTTTAAAGACAGATTACAATGGGCGGTAAACTGCGCTGACGGCAAGGAGGTCGATCAGTTTGATAATGACAAAACCAACTATATTTTTGGCGTGGAGAACGGCATGATTATATGTGGAACCAGGATGATCGACATGAAATACCAAAACATGCTGAACAGTACCTTCTCCTCATTCTTTAACAAGGTTAACATTCCAGAAGGCAACTTCATTGAATCCACACGTTTCTTCGTAGATAAAGAGAGAACCCACTCGTTGTTAGGCCGAAAGTTCCCCGTCACTATGGCTTTGTTCCTCTCATTGATTAATTATGCTCGGCAGCACCACTATGATGGCATTCTTGCCGTTGCCAGCCATCCGATGATGCATATCATCAGGAGCTCAGGCTGGAACGTCACCGTACTGGAGACCGGTGTTTCTGAAAAAGATGAGCCGGTCTATCTGTTGCTCGGCCACGTCGATGCCGAAAGCCAGAGGAAGTTAAAAGCCAAGATATTCAGCAAACACAGCCTGGCAGACGAAGCTGTGCTGAACGATTGGCCACTGACGGCCGAACCTTCACTGTAATCAACTAACCGGTTTGATCAGTTGAAGTTCCACACCTAGCCGTATTGCATGCCGGGCATTTGCTACCCCCAGTTTTTTGACAATATTGGACATATGGAACTTGACCGTACGCGTCGTGATCCCCAGGATCATCCCCGTTTCCTGGTAGGTTTTACCCACGCTGGCCCAGTAAAGGACTTCGTTTTCCCGTTCGGTAAACTGGGCGCTTTTTTCTGAGCGAGTGGCGTTTTTTTCTGACAGCGAATTCAGGGTTAGATAAATTTCATGCACCGATGCCAGTAAAACGGAAATATCGCCTTTATTCTGGATCAAAGTTTGCGTTATTTCCGCTCTAGTCTCAGGGGCGAGAATAAAGGATAACGTCACCAGGTTATTATTATAATCATGCAGGACAAACGTATAGCCGTTATTCAGCCCGAATTTTCTGGCCCGTTCGAAGAGTTCAGAAAAATGAAATCCTCCGCCCGTCATCAGATTTTCATCCCAGGAAAAAGGTGTCAGTCGATTCAGCGCAGTGATCACCACCGGATCGGTATATTGTAAACCGTTGGCTTTATAATGCTCTACCCACTCACCAGGATAATTGGTTACTCCAAAGATACACGACATATCTTTTTTGGATAATACCACATACGCCCAGATGAGCTCCCCGAGGTGGTTCAATGTCGCTTCGAGGTGCTTTTTGATAATGTCACTAATATGTTCTTCGTTTTCCATTAACTGCTTGCCCCCGACAGCTTAACTATTTTTCATCTAACCGAATATACCAGATAAGCACGTCCGGCCGAAAGCACCTAATTATCAGCCACTGCGCCAATAGAGTGGCATGACAACGCCCTACGACAAGGCCACTCCGGCTAGCCATGCACGGTGATACACCACAGGGCGGCCATTTCCCTTGTTAATTTTTAAACCACCTAAGATCAATATGTGTTCCGCGCGGCTCACATAAAACAGCACCCTGGCATCTCATTAATGATTAACTGAATGATATTTCACATGAAATACTCGTTGTATTCGCTCGCCCTGCTGGCAGGATCTGCTGCCCTGGCACCCCACGCTGTGTTTGCCGCCGATGCACAAACTAACGTTGTCTGCAGTTTCAGCCATATGAAACCGGACGATCCTATTTTAATGCCCAACATGCCAGGCATGGCCATGTCCCACGATTTTGTCGGCAATCGCTCTACCGATGCGTACTCTACCGCTGATACCCTTTTACAGCACTCCGGCACCACCTGTAATAACGCAGCGGATAGCACCGGCTATTGGGCCCCCACCATGAAATTGCCGAGTGGCGAAATTGTGCATCCGTCCTATATCAAGAATTACTACCAGGCCAATAACGTGATTGATTACCCCATCACGGCCTATCCTCACGGTCTGCAACTGTTGGCAGGTGACCATGCAGGCACCGGGCCTAACCCACACGTCAACTTCCTGTGCGCCAATAGCAACGGCTATACCCACACCGCAGATCAAATTTGTGGGCTACGAGCCGCTGGTGACGCAGTGCAGTTTAACATTGCGATTGAGTTCCCCAACTGCTGGGACGGTAAAAACCTGAAAGCCAAAGGCACCCAAAATGCGGTGTATAGCACCAACGATCAGTGTCCAGCCGATCATCCGATCAAACTGGCCACGGTGAATATGAATCTTGCCTATGTCTTGCCACAGGTCACCTCTCTGGATGTCAGCAAAATACAGCTGTCGCTGGATCCCAAAGTGATCGACGGCAAACTCACGGAACTGTGGGGCAGCATTTATACCGCTCACGGCGATTTTATGAATGCCTGGACCGAGCAGGCGACGAAGTTTATGGCGGACCGCTGCATGAATTACTCCATCAGTTGCGGTACCAATATTCCTTACAGCTATACCGATGCCAAGGAAGACACTTACGTCAGCAACCAAGGGGATAGTGATAAAAACTTCGGTAGCGCCCAAACCCTGTTGGTACAGGATGACTGGAGCGGGGCTGGCCGTGATAGCAACAAGCAAATGATGGCATTAATGAAGTTTGATATTCCCGCTCAGCCAAGCAACCTGGCGGACTATCCGGGCGTGAGTTTCAAATACAGCATTCGTGTCTATGACGGCAACATCAGCGATACCTCTGCATTCAGCATTTTCTTCTATCCATTAACTGACCCAAGCCAAACCTGGAGTGAAAGCTCGGTAACCTGGAATACCATGCCGAAGCCTAATTACAACGCCGATGGCAGTATGTATATGGATAACGTGCAGCAATTCCGCTATGTGGATGTAGACAAGGCCGTGCGTGCGGCACTGGCCGCAGGCAAAACCGAGATCTCCTATTACATTGGTGGCGAGCGCCATGCAAGGACGATTAGCGTGAATTCGAAGGAGAGCGGCAAGGCTCCAACGCTGATGTTGGTGGGGTATCAAAACGTTGTAGAACCTTAAGCTTATGTAGCCCCCTTAGGTTTGGGGGGCTTTTAATTTAAGCCGCTGTCGCTTCCATTGATATCGGACAATTGCAGACTATCAGCCAGACACATATCCCACCCCAGGCACCATAACTATCCTCCCCCTCATAATGTGCTTGCCGGGATGTCAGCTTTTCCCGCCATAACCGCCAGGTAAGGCCGTAACGACCTTACGCTGTGGGAGGATTGCAGGACCATCGGCCGCCCCAAGTTATTTATCGTCGCGAATTATTTGCCCAAAATGTGAAGGCAGTCATAACCACTGGTCAAGGAGAGACAATTTCATACCCCAATAAATTACCGTTTGACTAACGTGATGCTCTATACTCCATGCAAGCAGAGACAATCAGGGCTACGGAATCAGACCTGTAAATTACTTGCAACATGAGGTTTTCGTTATGGAAAAGAAAGTCATTTATTTGTTCTGTTCAGCGGGCATGTCGACTTCACTGCTGGTTTCTAAAATGAAGGCACAGGCCGAAAAATACAGCGTCCCAGTCATTATCGAAGCTTACTCCGAGTCCTCGGCTGAGGAGAAAGGTGGTGCGGCAGACCTGGTGCTGCTGGGGCCACAGATTGGCTACAAACTAGCAGAAATTCAAAAGCTGTTACCAAACAAAATCGTCGAAGTCATTGACCCACTCCTGTACGGCAAGATCGATGGATTGGGTGTCTTGAAAGCCGCGGTTGCCTCCATTAAGGCAGCGGCCAGTAAGTAGTCAGTACGCTTTTAGTTAATTTTAAATTTTGCATTACTTTAAAGTCAAAGAGTCAGCAGTCAAAGAGCGAATTTTCATATCCCTGGCCGCCCGTTAGGCGGCATTAAAGGAACACAAAATGAGTAAAGCCATTGATTCACTTGAAAAGGTGCTGCTTCCTTTTGCCGTAAAAATAGGCAAGCAGCCCCATATAAATGCTATTAAAAATGGTTTCATCAAATTAATGCCGCTGACCCTCGCCGGGGCCATGTTTGTTTTAATTAACAACGTTTTCCTGAGTTTTGGCGATGGGTCATTCTTTTATTCCCTCGGCGTACGCCTGGATGCCTCAACGATTGAAACCCTCAACGGGTTAAAAACCATCGGCGGCAACGTTTACAACGGTACATTAGGCATTATGTCGCTAATGGCCCCCTTCTTTATTGGGATGGCGTTGGCAGAAGAACGCAAGGTGGATCCACTTTCGGCTGGCCTGCTTGCCGTTGCAGCCTTTATGACCGTTACCCCTTACAGCGTAGGTGACGCTTATGCTGTAGGTGCCAACTGGCTGGGCGGCGCGAATATTATTTCCGGTATGCTGATCGGGCTGGTCGTCGCTGAACTGTTTGCATTTGTGATCCGCAGAAACTGGGTCATTACCTTGCCGGACAGCGTCCCTACTTCTGTCGCCCGCTCGTTCTCTGCCTTGATCCCAGGCTTTATTATCCTGTCTATCTTCGGGATTTTCTCCTGGGTATTAGGGATGTACGGCAGCAACTTCCACCAGATTATTATGGATTCGATTTCCAAACCTCTGGCGTCAATGGGAAGCGTTGTCGGCTGGGCCTACGTCATTTTCAACTCCGTGCTGTGGTTCTTTGGTGTGCATGGTTCTCTGGCGCTGACCGCACTGGACAGCGGCATCATGACGCCATGGGCACTGGAAAATATCGCCTTGTACACCGAGTACGGTTCTGTCAGTGCCGCCATTGAAGCAGGGAAAACTTTCCACTTCTGGGCTAAACCGATGCTCGATTCCTACATCATGCTCGGGGGTTCTGGGGCAACGCTGGGTCTGATCCTGGCCATATTCATCGCTTCACGCCGTGCGGATCACCGCCAGGTCGCCAAGCTGGCACTGCCATCAGGCATCTTCCAGATTAACGAGCCAATCCTGTTCGGCCTGCCGATTATCATGAACCCGGTGATGTTCATCCCGTTCGTGCTGATCCAACCGATTCTGGCGGCGATCACGCTGGCGGCATACACCATGGGCATTATTCCACCGGTGACCAACCTGGCACCATGGACCATGCCAACCGGACTGGGTGCCTTCTTCAACAGTAACGGCAGTATCGCTGCCCTGTTGGTCGCGCTGTTCAACCTTGGTGTCTCCACGATGCTTTATATGCCTTTCGTTATTCTGTCTAACAAGGCTCAGGCGATTATCGAGGAAGAAGAAAGCGAAGAAGATATTGCCGCAGCACTGAAATTCTAATCTGTAGGAATGCTGGGGAGCGGCTATGCTCCCCAGTAGCAACCGCATTAACACAGGGAGATTACGATGTTCGATTTAGACAACATTGAGGACAGCGCAGAAGAGTTGGATGAGCTTGAAGAAGTGGTGATGGGGCTCATCATCAACTCAGGGCAGGCACGCAGCCTGGCTTACAACGCACTCAAGGTGGCAAAAGAAGGTGATTTTACCCAGGCTTGGGAACTGATGGCCAAGTCACGCGCGGCGTTGCATGAAGCGCATCTGGTGCAAACCAAGCTGATTGAAGGCGATGCGGGAGAAGGCAAAACCAAAGTCAGCCTGGTGCTGGTTCATGCCCAGGATCACCTGATGACCTCGATGCTAGCCCGCGAGTTAGTGACCGAAATCATTGAGCTTCACGAAAAAATAAAATAACGTTGGGGGTCATCATGCAGCCACAGTTATTGAGTATGGACATTAAAACCGCACGCGAAGACCAATTGTTCGACGGTCAAAATTTCCATATGTTCATCTATAACAAAGTAGAAAGCATTTCTGGCCTGCATGAGCATGACTACTACGAATTTACCATTGTGCTGACCGGCCGTTATTACCAGGAAATCAATGGTAAACGGGTGCTGCTGGAACGGGGGGATTTCGCCTTCATCCCGATCGGCTCAAACCATCAAAGCTTTTATGAGTTCGGCCCAACCAGGATCTTGAACGTGGGCATCAGCAAGGCCTTTTTTGAGCAACACTATCTGGCCTTACTGCCTCCCCGCCTGATTGCCTCACAGGTGTATACCATCAAGGCTGAGTTCCTGAACTTTATTGAGTCGATGGTGGCTTCGCTTAACTTCAGAAACGGTGAGTTCAATGAGTTCCTGGAGATGGTGACGTTTTATACCATCAACAGGATACGCCATCACCGAGAGTCTGAAATAACCACCACCGTACCTGCATGGCTCAAAGAGACCATTGAGAAAATGCATGATAAAACGCAGTTTGGCGATGGCGCATTATCGACCATGGTGCGACTGTCGGGAAAATCGCAAGAGTACTTAACGCGTGCAACGCAGCGTCATTACGGCAAAACACCGATGCAGATTATTAATGAGATCCGTGTTAATTTCGCCAAAAAGCAGTTGGAAATAACCAACTACTCAATTACCGACATTGCGTTTGAATCTGGCTATAGCAGCCCAAGCATGTTTATCAAGAATTTTAAAAAGCTTACATCTTTTACGCCAAAACACTATAGAAAGGAGCTGAGCTGTAATTCAATGAGTAATATGTCGGCCGATCAATAGCCAGCAATCACTCCAGCCTTCCCTTTTTAATTTAATTAAGTGCATGCATTTTGCACGGGAGTCCCTATGAGTAAAAAACTGAAAGTGGTCACTATTGGTGGTGGCAGCAGCTATACCCCTGAATTACTTGAAGGCTTTATTAAGCGTTACGACGAATTGCCCGTCACCGAGCTTTGGCTGGTCGATATCGAAGCTGGCCAAGAGAAGCAGAATATCATTTTTGATCTTTGCCAACGCATGATTAAACGTGCCGGCGTGCCGATTAAAATGTACCAAACATTAGATCGTCGTGAGGCCTTGGTAGATGCCGACTTCGTAACGACCCAACTGCGCGTAGGCCAATTAAAAGCGCGCGAACTGGATGAGCGTATCCCATTAAGCTATGGCTATTTGGGCCAGGAAACTAACGGGGCGGGCGGCTTATTTAAAGGGCTGCGCACCATTCCCGTTATTTTTGACATTATTAAAGATGTTGAAGAAATCTGCCCGAACGCCTGGGTCATTAACTTCACCAACCCGGCTGGCATGATCACCGAAGCCGTGTTCCGTCATACCCAGTTCAAACGCTTTATTGGCGTGTGCAACATCCCGGTCGGCATGAAAATGTTTATTCAGGACGTGCTGCAACTGGAGTCGCAGGATGAACTGTCGATCGATCTGTTCGGCCTGAACCACATGGTGTTTATCAAAGACGTCATTGTGAATGGTGAATCGCGCTTTGCTGAACTGCTTGATGGTGTGGCATCCGGCACGCTTACCGCTGGCTCGGTGAAAAACATCTTTGATTTGCCGTTTAGCGAAGGGCTGATCCGTTCATTGAACCTGTTACCCTGCTCTTATCTGCTTTACTATTTCAAACAGAAAGAGATGCTGGCCATCGAGATGGGCGAGTTCTACAAAGGCGGCGCGCGTGCCACCGTCGTGCAGAAAGTGGAAAAACAGTTGTTCGACCTCTACAAAGATCCGGAGCTGAACGTTAAACCGAAAGAGCTTGAACTGCGCGGTGGGGCCTACTATTCCGACGCCGCCTGCGAGGTCATCAGCGCTATCTATAACGACAAGCAGACCGAACACTACGTCAACTTCCCACACCACGGCCATATTGATAACATTCCGGCCGATTGGACTGTCGAACTGAGCTGCACTATCGGCCGCAATGGCGCGACGCCATTGCCGCGCCTGACTCACTTTGATGACAACGTGCTCGGCCTGATTTACACCATCAAAGGGTTTGAGATTACCGCCAGCAAAGCCGCCCTGAGCGGGGAGTTAAATGACGTACTGCTGGCTCTCAACCTGAGCCCGCTGATCCATTCCGATAAAGATGCCGAAAAACTGGCGCGTGACCTGCTGTTAGCACATGAAAAACTGCTGCCCAACTTTGCGCAAGCCATTGCCAAACTGAAGTAATTAATGGTCTTCTGCTGACAAGGTCCACCAGACTCATTACGTAGGGGCGCTGCACGCTGCGCCCGTTTAGCTTTGTCATCAACCTGGCTCTTTCCTGCTGGGAAGACAGTTTAACGAGGATTTGATGGATAAATTATTGATTGTCAACGCGGACGATTTTGGGCTGTGTAAGGCCCAGAACTACGGGATTATTGAAGCATTCAATAACGGCGTCGTCACCTCAACGACGGCGATGGTTAACGCAGCAGGCATTGAGCATGCCGCGTCATTAAGTGCCGCACACCCACAACTGCCCATCGGGATGCACTTCGTTCTCACCCTCGGAAAACCACTTTCCCCTATGCCAGGCTTGGTCAGAGAAAACGGCGAGTTAGGAAAATGGATATGGGAGATGGCCGAGGCGGATAACTTGCCACTGGACGAGATCGAGCGCGAGCTTGCGTGCCAGTTCGCACGCTTTATCGAGCTATTTGGCCGCCCGCCGAGCCATATCGATAGCCATCATCACGTTCATATGATCCCGCAAATCTTTCCGCTGGTAGAGGCTTTTGCGCTGGAGAAAGGGGTTGCCATGCGTATCGATCGCGAGGTTATCGCCCAGCACAATATCCCACTGTCAGGTGCACGCAGCACGGCCACGTTTGACAGTGGATTCTACGGTGACACCATCAGCGAAGCGCTGTTCCTGGCAACGCTGGATCGCGCCACCGAACGCGGTGCGTCATCACTGGAAATCATGTGTCATCCCTCCTTTATTGATAACACCCTTCTGGCCAGCAAATACTGCTATCCAAGATTGGCGGAGCTGGACGTGTTGACGTCTGCGTCATTAAAACAGGCGATTGCGGAGCGAGGGTTCAAGCTGGGGTCATTCGAGTCTTTATAAGCAGCATTGGGGCCGGTTTTGGCTGGCCCTGGTTACAGGCAACGTGATTTACCTGATCCTCATTGATTACGTAATATTAGCAATGTCTTCATCAGCAACGTGAGGGCATCCCCAGAAGAAGCATTTCTCCGCAAACAGATCATCAGTATTCCCCGCAAGGCTGAAGCCAGTCCTTCTGCCCGTGCTCATGACTGCACCGCAAGCACGAATGACCTCTTGGTAATGACATAAAAGTGGCTAAATTTCCCTTATCCATTCTCACAAAAAACGATTTACAAGCGCCCCCGCCTCCGGATAACCCCCACTAAGTACCAGTTGATTATTTTTTTTATAACATCAATGAAAACTCATACCCATTGTTAGTTACTTTTATGTTTTTCGCGCAACAGATTGGCATTTGATGCAGATCACAAAAAGTGCTCTTTTCTACTGACGGATTTTTAGATGACCAGGATAACCCCTCCTGTTTTTTATCATTTCTTAGGCCCGATTGGTTATAGGAATATTTCACAATCGTTTTCTCTATTTTTTTAATATAAATGCCGAAATTTTCTAAGAAAAATCTCAAAAACAATCTAAGTATATGATTTTACTTTATTATGTGAAATTTTATACAAAATTAATTTTTACCTCACTCAGAAATAAGATAATTCTAGTGATTAGGATATTCGCACCAACACATGTTCGATAACACCGATCGATCCGGTTAAATTGATAGTTAAAACCTATTACTTACAATAAATTCCATTGATTTAAACGATTGTTAATAATTATTACAGTCAGTTAAAACTTAAAGCGCCAGAGAGAGGGAAGCTTCTCTGTAATTTTTAAGTTCAAGGCTGTTTGCCAGGTCTACATGATATTCATTGGCAGGCGTCTTTAAGGGAGGTAGTAACTTGACGAAATATTATTTTGTCTCGGATGACTGTTATTTTCTGAATGGATTAGAAGATACTCTATCTGGAACCATTAAAGACCGGTCAATTTACGTCAATGTTAATCATGATGTTTACATCCTCAACCCAGAGCCTAATGATGTCATAGTGCTTGCAATTTTCAATATTACCAAGCGTCGAGAGATAATGAGGAAGCCAGGGCTGTCACTCTGCCGAATTATTATCATGGTGAAGTATGGGGCTAGCCTTATACAGGGCACGACGTATACCCCTTGGTTTATCCCTTGGAAAACCTCGACGGAAGATTTCATTAATATATTGGGTAATGCCTCTAATTAG
>NZ_AYMQ01000150.1 GCF_000633355.1 Serratia sp. H1w | reverse complement strand
CGGAATCATTAGACCATTACATTCACCCCCCCTACACACAGGTTCAGAAACGGCATATAGCCAGCAAAATAGGTGGCGGTGGCTTCGGGCGTATACCAGATCATTTCCGAGCATTTGATAATAAAGCTGCCCATCAGCTCTAAAGCTTGTTGTTCGCTCAGCCTTCCGGACTGTTTATCGGCCAAGTAGCAAGGCCAGGCGTACTGATCAAGGCGGCCAAGTGAGGTACTGCATTGATTCTCTTCCAGTAGAAAGAGTGACTGGATCGTCCAGATTGCCTGGAGTGCCTCATGGAACGTTTGAGGAGGATGAGCCGGAACCCGTGCGTTGATATCGGCAATGGTTTCCAATTCAGCCCTTCGTTGCGGATCCTGCTCTTGGCTTGCCAGAGTACGGGCATGGTTTGAGATACGGCCAGCGTAAGTCAGGATCCCTTCACAACACTCAATTGCCGCCTGATAGAAAGAGATAGACTGCTTGTCGCTGTCAGCGGATGAAATGGCCGCCAGATGGCTTTCAGCCTCGGCTTTAATGCCCAATATCCCTTTTTTAAACAGAATGATGTCGTAACCTGGGCTGGTATCGCCGCCGCCGCTGAAGACGTGATAGGTGAGGTCACTGATGCAGGCCTCGGCTCCAAACTCCCAGATCCCAGCCTTCCGGAGCTGTTTTTCACAGGCTTCGGCAACAGATTTTCCGTCCCAGAAGGGGAAAATCTGCTCGCGCATGGTCCGTTTATCCTCATCGCTGATGAAGTACGGAGCCTGCTCGCGGGTAGCGATAGTATCGAGTTCATCACGCACCCATTGCCATGCCGTATCGGGAGAAAAGGCTCCAGCACGGGCTTTGCCACAAGGATGCCCTACGATAAGTTCATGATCCTGAATCAGTATCGGAGCCGTTTCACAAGCTCGGCGAAAGCCTTTTGCTCGCTGTAGATCTTTGGGAAGATGAGGGAAATCCCTGGCGACCTCGGTGTAGGCCAACGCACGGTGGATAACGATAGAGGGTTTTACTTGCAGATAGGCATTTTTGAGCTGTTGAAGCCGATGAGGGAGTTCCGTTTGCGTGCTGGTCATACTGATTCTCCTGGAAAATTGGCCTTAGGCGTTGAGAATCACTATAGATAGTAGGGATTTAAAAGGAAGGTGAATCCAGTTGGCGAGGTCATTTAGCGTATTGTTCTGAACAAACGGGAAGATAACGCCTGTGAATATGTGTTTTCACTGAGTGTGAGGCGATATTTAGCGATCCGTATGGTCTGGATGTCAGTG
This sequence comes from Serratia sp. H1w, assembly GCF_000633355.1. Taxonomy (GTDB): domain Bacteria; phylum Pseudomonadota; class Gammaproteobacteria; order Enterobacterales; family Enterobacteriaceae; genus Chania. The sequence goes on along the minus strand of NZ_AYMQ01000150.1, from coordinate 3,083 downwards.
AAAGTACGGGGAGTTGTTTGGTACTTGCCCTGGATCAGGGCAAGGGAACCACGCAAGAGCAGCGACTGACTTTTGAGTATTGCTTACCACATCAAATCATCAGGCACGACAAAGTCGGCGTACGGATCTTCTTCATCTTTAGCTTCTTTGCTTAGCTCGGCATTTAATACAATACTGCTCGCATCACGCTGTGCAATTTTATCGGCCACGACCGCGGGTATAATCGCGTATTCGCCATCAGGGTTCTTATCGGTGATCAGACGAGCAATGGCAAGACGGCCACTAATCAACTGAGCTTGGGTCGCTTTATCGACATAGATTTTTTTAATTAAGTTATTATCGGTAAAGTTATAACCAATATCGCCATTTGAAATAACAATTCTGTTCATTTCAATCAGCTGCTTTACCTGAGCTTTATATTCTTTAGCCAAGGCGGCCTGTTTTTGCTGCTCATTGAGCTGTTTATCACGCTCAACCTGGGCTTTTTTGTTTTCTTCCACCGCTTCTCTGGCCTCACGAGCTTGAACTCGCGATTTTTTAGCCGTTCTTTCCACTTTCGCCAGTTTTTTACTGTTTACCAATCCAGCTTTAAGCAGTTGCTCTTGTAAGGTGAGTTTTGTCATGTTGGTTTCTGAAATCAGTGAAATAATGTACAGGATTATACCCTTAACCTGCTGGGTTGTGCCAGATTGGCGCATCATGTTGATAATGTTGAGTATCCGCCCTCAACGAGTTAATTGGAGTGGTGACTGCCGGTTATGCTTGAGACTGCTGGCAAGCTTAGTTCAGGGGCGCAGCATGCTGCGCCCATTGAGATATCAATTGGAGGATGTTTTAAGCGGCATTTCTCGTAGGAACCACGACAAGGCAAATGCCACAAACATGATGCAGGCTGCCATCATAAATGCACCATGAATGGCCGTACCGAAGGCGCTGAGATAATCTGCACGCAGAGTGTCCGGCAGGTGTTGTATCGCCACCGGGTTCATACCCTGTGGGATTGCAGCGCCTTCAGGCAACAGGTAGGCGAGATTTGATTGTAGCTTGTGGGTGAATATGGCACCAAACAACGCCACACCGAGAGAACCGCCAATTGAACGGAATAGTGTTACCCTTGAGGTCGCGACACCATACATGTTCGCTGCTACCGAGTTTTGCACTGCCAATACCAATACCTGCATCACCAGTCCCAACCCCATTCCCAGCAGGCCAGTAAACAGATAGAGGTGCCAGGTTGGAGAGTAGATGGTGATGCGCGTCAGCAACACCATACCCAGAGTACCTAATAGCGTTCCTGCAATTGGGAATAATCTATATTTGCCGGTGCGGCTGATGATGCGTCCACTGATAATCGAAGTGAGCAGCAGGCCACCCATCAAAGGGGTAAGTTGCAGCCCAGCTTCGGTTGGCGTAGCGTTTTTGACTACCTGCAGGTAAAGCGGTAGGAAAGTCACTGCCCCAAATAACGCCATACCAATGATAAAACCGATCAGACTACAGAGCAAAAAGCTGCGTTCGCGAAACAGTGATAATGGGATAATCGGCTCGAACGCCCGCTGTTCCTCATAGATAAAGCCGATGATGCCCACAATGCCAAAAGCAAGAATGCACCATAATTGTGGATCGCTCCACTCGCGTAGGGTTCCGCCTTCAGTCGTGAATAAAGTGATGCACAGTAATGCCAGGCTGAGGTAGATAGCCCCCAACCAGTCAATCTGATGCTGGTTGCGGGTGCTATTGCCCTGAAAAACGGCACTGATTACCAGTAGAGCAAACAGCCCCAATGGCAGATTAATGTAAAAAATCCAGCGCCAGGAGGTGTGCTGCACGATAAAACCGCCGATCAACGGGCCGATTACCGTGGCAAGGCCAAATACTCCGCCAAATAATCCCTGGTAACGCCCGCGTTCGGCGGGAGGGATGACATCGGCTACTGCTGCCATACTGATCACCATCAATCCACCGCCGCCCAAGCCCTGCAAGGCGCGCATGATCACCAACTGGGTCATATTTTGCGCCAGACCACACAGCGCAGATCCTGCCAGAAACAAAACAACCGCGATTTGCAGCACCCGCCTGCGGCCATACACATCGCCAAACTTCCCGTACAACGGCACGACAATCGTGGATGTCAGAATATAGGCTGTCACCACCCAGGACAGCCTGTCTAGCCCCCCCAATTCTCCGACAATGGTCGGTAGCGCTGTCGAAACGATGGTTTGATCCAATGCGGATAACAGCATTACCAGCAGCAGTGCACTGAAGAGGAGACGGATCGATTTTACGCCCGTTGTCGGTACGTGCTGAAGTTGATTCTTCATAGCAGCGCTCTGTTGAAATTAATTAAATATATAATTAATATTTGAAGAAGTTTCGATCCAAGTCAAGGGACCGCCAACAGATGACAGCACAAAAAGATCATTTCACTGCGCCACGCCGCCCGGGCCGCCCTAAGGGGAAGAAGCCCGATACTGCCAATCGGGAACAACTGATGGATATCGCTCTGGCACTGTTTGCTCGACAAGGGATAGCCCGAGTCTCTCTGAATGCCATTGCCAAAGAGGCGGGCGTCACACCTGCGATGCTGCATTATTATTTCGACTCCCGCGACGCATTGGTTGACTGCTTGCTGGAAGAACGTTTTATGCCGTTACGCAACCGGATCAGCACCATTTTTGTTGCGCATCCTGACGATCCGATCGCCTCGTTTACGCTGATGGTACAGGCACTGGCGGAAATTGCTGAGCGGCATACGTGGTTTGCGCCGCTGTGGATGCAGGAGATGATCGGCGAAATGCCCGTGCTTCGCCAGCATATGCATGCCCGCTTTGGTGACGACAAGTACCGTGAAATGCTGGCGACCGTGGAGCTCTGGCAACGGGTAGGGAAACTGAACCGTGATTTGTCGCCAGAGTTGCTGATCACCACGCTGATTAGTCTGGTTCTGGTGCCGTTTTCCCGTATACGTACAGACGAACGGATGAAGGGAGTGTCCACCGAGACCATCATCAGTCACGCATTGGCGTTGATGGGTCAGGGGATTAGCGGTTAAAGGAGCTTTTCTGTCAATACCGATTGAATTC
>NZ_AYMQ01000149.1 GCF_000633355.1 Serratia sp. H1w | reverse complement strand
TATAGTGGCACACTGATACTGGCCACCTGATCGGAAGGTGATATTCTCACCTCCCCAACACTACAGGTGACCCAATGGCAAAACATTTCACGCCAGAATTTAAGCTCGAAGCAGCAAAACTGGTTGTCGACCACGGCTATACCTACGTTAAGGCCGCTGAAGCGGTTAATGTCAGCCATTCGGCTATCACCCGTTGGGTTAATAAGCTGCGACTTGAGCGCCTAGGGAAAACGCCCGCCGGGCTTCCTCTGACGCCCGAACAGCTCGAGCTGCGCGAAATGAAGAAAAAGGTTCAGCGCCTTGAAATGGAGAACGAAATCCTAAAAAAGGCTACGGCGCTCTTAATGTCGGACGCACTCAATGGTTCACGGTAGTCGACAGGCTTAGAGCGCGATATCCGGTCGCTGCGTTGTGCCAGACTTTTGACGTCCATCGCAGCAGCTACAGGCACTGGCAGGCTTCAGCGAATGAGCACGACGGCGAACGTGTGGTCAAGCGCAGCCAGGTCATGGAGGCCTGGAACGCCAG
>NZ_AYMQ01000148.1 GCF_000633355.1 Serratia sp. H1w | reverse complement strand
TACTAATTGGAGGCAGCACCATATATTGAATACATTGAAAAATAAAAAATCGCACAAGAATCAACTCCCCTTAAAAGAATCAGAGGTGTTTCTGTACTTAGGGGCGGGCCTTTCACATAAAGAAGTGGCACAACAGTTGAGTCTATCCAGCAAGTATATTTATGCGATCAGACGTAGAATTAATATTTCGCTAGGGTTGCGGGAATGTAATAGCGCCACCAGCATTCTCCTCTGCCGGGATGTAGCAGAAATGAGGTTGTATAATAGACGGCGAGCTAGTTTCACCCCTTGGGGTTATGAAAACAGCCTTACATTCTTTTGAACATAAAACAACCAAAGCTAGCAGTTGTATAACTTGATTTTAATATCATTACCGGGGAAGTGAAAAACGCCGAGTTCCATATCGCCATTCAGGGAAATATGAAGCAGAACTCGGTGAGCGACAACCCACCTCGAAAATAGAGAGCATGCTGATAGGGTTTTATTTTCAATGAAACAATTCTCATTCAGATAATAGTGGGGATATCAGTGTGAATAGAAGGATGAATAACAGCGATTTATCGCATATTCCACTTCTCGCTTGCACTGAAAAGGAAAGAGTCAACCTGAAAGACAGGTCACGCTGACAGGTTGGCTATTCCAAATTTAAATGACGATGTAATACTTAAATGGAGTTAATTATGAAGTACAGTAAATATCTGTTGGCAACCGCAATCGTGGCAACTTTTGGTATAAGCGCTGTTCAGGCAGCGTCAAACGGCACCGTTAACTTTACCGGTGAAGTGCTCGATAAAACCTGCGATGTCACTATCGATGGTAATGCCAGCCCGGCCACTGTGGTGCTGCAAGCCGTTGATCGCGGCCAACTGAGCGCTGCCGGTGCAACCGCCAAACGTACCAGTTTCAACATTGAACTGAGCAACTGTTCTGGCTCAGCTTCCGTGACCAACGCAGCCGCATTCTTTGAAAACAGCTCAACGGTTGATCCGATCGGTTACCGCCTGAACAACACCGAAACCGGTGCTACCGCTGCAACCAACGTTCAGTTGCAGTTGATTGACGCACCAACCGGTAACGCGATCAAGGTTGGTAGCCCAGATCAGCATACCTCTTCCACCACCTATGACCTGACTTCAGGCTCAGCCACTCTGCCGTATGCCGTTGAATACTACGCAACTGGCGCAGCAACAGCAGGCCTGGTAGCCAGCTCCGTCAATTTCACCATTAACTACTTCTAGTCTTTTACTGCAAAAAACTAGCTATTGACGAGCTTTACACGGGGAGCAGCCGAGCGCTCCCCGCATTCAGGGAGAGTCCATCATGAATCACCGTGCCATTTGCCATCGTGCCGCCGCATTCCTTATTACTTTTATTTTGACGGCCCCTGCAGTGGCGGGGATTGTCATCACCGGTACACGCGTTATTTATCCGGCGATGGAGCGCGAGATAATGGTGAAAATCGATAATCGTGGGAATAAGCCTGTTCTTGCTCAGAGCTGGGTGGACGACGGCAATCCAGATGCATCACCGGAAACAGCCAATGCCCCTTTCACCATCACCCCACCGATCAACCGCATCAATGCAGGCAAGGGGCAAACACTGCGCTTGATGTATACCGGTGAGCCACTGCCGACAGATAAAGAGTCCGTGTTCTGGCTCAACGTACTGGAAGTGCCACCGCTGAGCAAAGACAAACAGAACCAGCTACAGATGGCGTTCCGTTCACGCATCAAGATTTTTTTCCGCCCGGCAGGCCTGGCGGGTAATGCCAACAAGGCTGGGCAGTCTGTCACCTGGAAAAAGGTCAATGGCGGTGTGGAGGGAACCAACCCGACTCCGTACTACGTGTCACTAGCCAATATCGCTGAAGATAAAGAGGGTAAACGAACCGTCAGTAAAGGCGGCATGATTGCTCCCGGCGGCAAAACCGTATTCGCGATGAAAAAAAGCTTAAGCACCATCTACCCCTCATACATCAACGATTTTGGTGGCATTAACCCCACATTACAGCCGGTCGCTCCATAACCACCGCAGGCTGGAAACGTAAAGCGTGCATTGTGCGCTGTTACTGGAATAAGCCACATAACAGAGCTCTTTCCAGATTGATTATTGCGCAGCCCTGTTAGGGTGTTTTAGTGATAAGGAATTCACATGCCTTCTTTCCATCATTCGCTGTCGCCGCTGGCCGCCGCCGTCCTGCTTTCGCTCGCCGGAGGGGCTATAGCCGACGATGACATTGAGTTCAATCCCAGCTTTATGAGCCCCGGCAGCCAGCAGCGCATCGACCTGACTCGCTACAATCAAGACCTTGCACCGGCGGGAAAGTACAGCGTCGAGCTTAACGTTAATGGCCGCCGCTTCGGGCGAGATGATGTGACCGTGCAGGACAGGATCGTGGAGGGTAAACGGGTACCGCAAGTCGATATCTGCGTTAAGCCCTCCGCACTCGCTACGCTGGATATCAACGTTGAGCGGCTGACTCCAGAGGCGCAAAAAATGGTGGCGGCTCAGAAGGCGGCAGGCAAGGATGATGCGTGCCTTCCCCTGAATCAACTGCTGCCGGAAGGCAGCGTGGCGTTTGACGCCAATGAACAAGCGCTGAACCTCAACCTGCCGGAGATTTTACGCGTTAACCGTCCTCGCGGTTACGTCAATCCCGAACAGTGGGATACGGGTATCACGGCGGCCACGCTGGGCTACAACCTTAACGCTGGCAGCACCCGCTACAACAGCAAAAATAACGATACGCTCTACGGTAATATTAACGGCGGTTTTAATCTCAAAGGCTGGTACCTCCGCCACAACGGTGTCTACACCAAAACCACCGATACCAACAGCAACTACAACAACATCAACACCTACCTGCAGCGGGATATTCCCGCCATTCTGGGGCGAGTAATCATTGGCGATGCCAACACCAAAGGGGAGCTGTTCGACACCCTGTCGTTTCGTGGTGTGCAGATAGCCAACGAAGAGCAGATGCTACCGAACTCGGTCAGAGGCTATGCGCCAGTGGTCCGGGGCATCGCTCGCTCGGCGTCCAGGGTCGTTATCCGCCAGAATGGCAACGTCATTTACGAGCGTTCGGTAGCACCAGGGCCGTTTGAAATCACCGATCTGTACCCGACCGGCTACGGCGGTAGCCTGGATGTCTCCATCGAGGAAGCCAATGGTGGGCAGCAGAATTTCCAGGTCCCTTATGCTGCGACCAGTAATCAGCTACGCCCCGGTTCACACCACTACAGCATGACCTACGGCAAGATACGCTCAAGCCAACTGCGTAGAGAACCTACCCTGCTGGAAGCTTCTTACCGGCGCGGTATTAACAACGCCATGACGTTGTATGGCGGCATTCAGGCCAACGGGGCCTACCAGGCGGTAATGGGCGGTGCCTCTTTCGGCACCTCATTCGGCTCCTTCTCGATGGACGTCACCCACGCACGACCTCGGCTGGGCGAGGGCTGGGGGAAAATATCGGGAGAGAGTTACCAGTTGAAGTACAGCCAAATCATACAGAGCACCGGCAGCAACCTGTCGATAGCCGCTTACCGCTATTCCACCGACGGCTTTATGGACTTTATGACCGCCATGCAAACGGCTGAGCAGTACTCCGGGGACGGCAGCGGCAAGACCTTTAAACGCGCTAAAGACCGTCTGTTTGTCAGCGCTTCGCAGCCACTGCCGCAGGGCTGGGGGCAGTTTTACATCAGCGCATGGCAGCAGGCTTACTGGAATGACTCATCCACTGACCGGCAGTATCAGTTCGGCTACACCAACCGCTATAAGGATCTCAGCTACAACCTGAGTATGAGTCGCAACCAGGACGCATTTGGTCGCTCTCAGAACACCTACATGCTCAACCTGACGCTGCCACTGAACGACCTGTTGGGCTTCAGCCAGATAGGCTCCAGATTTACGCGCGGGCCAGGCAACACAACGAACGAACAATTGTTTGCCGCAGGTACTTCGGGGGCCGAGCGCGAATACAGCTACAACGTTACGGCGGGTTATAACCGGCAGGGCGGCGAAAGCAGTGGCAACAGGAATAGCAGCAGCCTTGTCATGAACGGTTCGGCGCGCACCCGGTATACCACCCTGAGCGCGTTGGCGGGTACCGGCCAAAATTATGAAACCTGGTCGGCAGGCATGAGCGGCGCAATGGTAGCGCACTCAGGAGGGCTGACTCTGTCGCCTTACAGCGGCGATACCTATGCACTGGTCGAAGCTAAAGGCGCGAAGGGCGCCAGCATGGTGAGCTATCCCGGTATCAAGGTGGACAGCTTTGGCTATGCAGTTATCCCCTACCTGACGGCCTATCAGCTTAATGAAGTGGAAATCAGTCCGAAGGGGCTATCGAACAACGTCGAGCTAAATCTGACCAGCCAGAAAGTCGCCCCCTACAGCGGAGCCGTGGTGAAAGTGAAGTATGACACCACCGTGGGTTACCCGGCACTCATCAGCGCCTCGATGGCCAACGGTCAACCTATGCCGTTTGGCGCGGAAGCGTTTGATAGCGAAGCACGGCGGATTGGCGTCGTGGGCCAAGGAGGACGGCTATTTGCCCGTGTGCCGTCAACCGAGGGGAAAATCAAGGTCGTTTGGGGCGAAGCTCTGGACCAACAGTGCCAGATACGTTATCTGCTGCCTGCCAATGCGGATCTGGAAAAGAGCAATGCCATCAGGTTTAACTCGCGCTGCGAGTAACGGTGACATGAAGACATCGCCGGGTGGCCGAAACGACAGGCGCTTATCCGGACAGCAGCGTTAATAGCAGAATAAAGGATTTGATGATGAAAACGACGACGCGCTTACTTTCGGGGCTAAGAAAATACGCCAGACCGATTAGCCAGTTTTTGAACGGCTCTCTAGCACTGGCGGTATTACAGACGCAGGCGGTAACCTGTGAGTTCACCAATCTTTTCAATGAAAACCTGACATTCCCAGTCGTTGGGCCAGGCATGTCAACAGTGGGGGAAGACGTTCCCGTTGGCAAGGTGCTCTATGCAAGTCGATTCTGGAGTAAGGGCTACTCAACCAGTTATGAGTGTTCAATAACGAATGCAGAAAGGCTGATGATGAATACCTATAACAAGGTTGAGGTGATTGCTACACCGTCGGGGGTACCAGCACGCTCTGGTGATAAAGATATTTTCCCAACCAATGTACCTGGGATCGGCGCTATTTTTTACATTTCTGGATCGCTTTTTGATAACGCGGTATTTCCAGGGATTTGGGAAAGAACGTTTGAAATTGGTTGGGGAACGATGACCCAAGGGCTAGGCCAAGTGTCATCCGTTAACGTCGAGCTGGTTAAAACCGGGCCGATCGCTGCGGGAACCCAGCAGGTGCTGGGGTCTTCATTTCCCACTTTTCAGGTTAGCTCTGGTTCAAAGTCCCCATTCGTCGTTGAACATGTCTTCGTCACGCTTAATTTTAGCGGCGCAACAACTATGTATACCAAAACCTGTCAGTTGGCCAAATCGGTTATTGATGTCGAGCTTGGTACGCACCAGCGGGCCGAGTTTACCGGCATTGGCAGTGTGACTCAGTGGGAAGATTTTGATATTACGTTAAAAGACTGCCCTCCTTTTGTGGGTTATGGCGACTATACATTTACCGAACGTACTGGCGCACTCAAAGGTTCGAATGAAGCCAATCAGGTCGCAATCAGCTTTAACAGCGTCCACGGCGTGGTTGAGAGCAATCCATTGCTGGCTAAGCTGGAAAGCAGGCCAGGCTCAGCCTCGGGAATTGGTATTGAACTCTCAGAGAGGAATGCCGCCAGTTCGATTAAACTTGACGGTAGCGGTGGTTTTGACCTCCAGAACTTACCGACACAAGATGGCTCATCGTATGTGATCCCACTTAAAGCCCGGTATGTTCAATATGAGAGCAATATGACGGCAGGCCTCGCAAACGGCGCTGCGGTGTTTACCATAACGTATAATTAGCGGCTGCAATGACGAGTCAGCATCCTGAAAACAAGAGGTAGCCTAACAACCCAGTCCTGGTCGCAAGAGCAGGACTTTGATCCAGTCGATATCATCAATTGAGCGTTATGCTTAGAGACGCTCCCTCTGCCTTATTAACATCCAATAATTCAGATCGATAACGTTAAACATTGATGCGAGGAAAACCTTGCGGATCCTGAATTTCAGGCACAAAAAAAGCCGCTCGTGAGCGACTTGATTTGCGTACTGACTAATGGTGCGAAGGCCGGACTCGAATTTAACGCCTAATATACTGATATCAATGTATTTTATAAGCAGGAATAAATGGTTATACCCGCACTTGTACCCACAAGTCAAAATCCGTACAAAAAATAGACATTTCGAATGGGTATAAAGCCATACCAGTAGAACACCGATATGGCAGTCAACGCAAGATTCAGGCAGGCAGGAACGTTTTCTTCAGAGGCACCAAAAGTTTAGTCTCGATATCAACTTGTTCGTAGTTCTCAATAAGCGCACGGACGAGATCATCAAGTGTCCAGAGCGTCAGTGGTATTGTCGAACGGTCGGCTTCATATCGAGCATCTTTCGTAAAACCCCCTGTACTAACATAAAGCCCGCGATCGTCTTTATGGCGACCGCCGATAAAGCTGCGTATCTGTTGACTTCCCATCTGTTCCCTGCGGTGCTTTACTTCAACGATGATACGCGGATTTTCAAAACCGAACCCATCAGGTGAAGCAATGATGTCTTTACCCCGATCGGCTCCCGCAGGTGAGACCTGCGTTTTATAGCCCATACTGCGTAAAACTCCGGCAACAAGATTTTGCATCTCATCCCAGTCAAGAGAGTTGATACGATCTTTGATACCCTCAAACGCCAGCATTTCCATGTCGCGAAGCGGATCAGAAACAACCTCATCTTCATCCATCGCAATTGGATTCTGAGTAATTACATCTGCAGTGGGTTTCTTATCCTGCAAAAGCTCTTCTAGCGCATATTCTGGAAGCTGGAAAACCGTCAGCGTAGAACCTAATGTATTTTTGGTAGCAACAGACAGTCTATCGCGGTCAATTTCTTGAGTATTCCATTTAACCTGTCGAGCGATTCCCATCCCCTCTTCTACCCATTCAGGGTGGTACTGGAAATCAGATGTAACCTTACCTAGCAGATAAGTACGGTTGGCTGGCGAATAGGTAATAACCCAATCACCCTTTTGGATCTCATTCACAAAACGCCAGACCTGCGATGCACCAGAACGCGCAGTTCCCAGCTTTGTTAAGGGATCTGCCTCCTGGTATAAGGCGAGTAACTGGGCTCGGGACAGGCCGGGTTTGACTAATGGAGCCAGCTGAGACCAACCGATGCCTACAATTTGCTTATCGCGAAAATCGTCATAGAGCTTGCCGCCGTCACCACGGATCATCCACATTCTGTTGCCCATACCCGTCCCTTCATGAGGAAAAGAAATTATGCTGGATCATAAGCTTGTTCGTAGTATGCGTCAAAACCATCAACAACGACGGCCCAGCATTCCCGGATTGTGCTTACGATAATGTGCCCAGTTAAAATTACAGCTTCAATTTGCATGATATTTCGTCCATATAAGTAAAAGCACCAACCAGCATCGGCAGGTGCTTTTTGGAATGAGTAAATTAAATAAGTAAGGAAAGCTGCAGTGTGAATCAGGAAGGCTATTCCCAATGTTCACCGTGCCGCGCTAATACGATTTCTTTTCAATAAACCTGTTGCCTGTCGCGCCCGCAGAATATCGACTGCCCGCAGATATGGGGACTGTTCTTGCCAGTCGAATCCCCTGCGATCAATACGAACCAGCACGTACTTTTCCACCAGAAAATTAACGGCATCGGCCAAAGATATACCGGCATCGATATGTTCCTGAATTACCGTTTCATCACTGAATGGCGTGTCGTTGAGTATCAGGCCATAATGTTGTTCCAGCAGGCGTGCAAGCAGCATTTGCCAGACAGCCACGGGCGACAGACATAGCTTCGCCGCCTGCGGATTTGTTGCAGGTAGAGTTTTCATATTTGCTCTTGTGAAAGTAGTTAACGATGGGTGGAGTAAACGGCGATGTATACGTAGCCGCAACTGCCAAGGGTATCGGCTTCGCAGGTGAAACCATTGTGGTACAGGGTGACACAGTGGGCATGGCGAGGATTCATTTCACCAGTAGTCAGCATCGATTCCATCTGGCTGATAAAATGCGGGAATGCCACATCCAGCTTAAGACATTCTGCTTCGCTGAACTTACCGGTGATACTGGCCCGGTCAGCAAGATAGTGCAGCCGGTTTCCCTCCTGTACCAGACGAGCGCCAAAGTAAGGTGTCACATTACGATTCAGACCCCACTTGAGAAATGAATCGTTCTCTGAGTCAGTAGATTTCATTGCAGTACCCTCATATCCAGCCTCGCTCTGCAAAAGACACAATTCCATCTGATCCGATAACCAGATGATCGAGAGTGTTCACATCAACCAGTGCCAGCGCTTCTTTAAGCCTGCCCGTAATGTTGCGGTCACATTGGCTGGGCTCCGGGTCACCGGATGGATGGTTATGCGCCAGCACGACAGCTGCAGCATTGAAGCGAAGCGCTGATTTCACTACCTCTCGAGGATGGACCTGGACATGGTTAATCGAACCGGCAAATAGTGTTTCACTCTCCAGTAAACGGTGCTGGTTATCGAGATAGAGCACCATAAACACTTCCCGCTCCTGTCCGGCCAGCTGTAGCCGAAGCCAGTCACGAGCAGCAGTACTGGAGGTAAAGGATTTGCCGGGCTGACGCAGATATTTATCCAGTAGATTGATAGCGCGGCGAATGGTGCGTTGGGCATAGGGGGTTAATCCGGATGTCGCGGGAAGCAGGCAACCATGCTGGGCCATAACCGTCAGTTGGAAAAGTTCAGGCTGTGATGACATCGGGGATAATGCGGTACTCATGTCGGGTATTCCTCAGTCGATTAGATGCATAATGGCGCTGCATTCCGGATGGTTTAGCGCAAAGTCACGTAAGCGATAATAGTGTTCAGTCATCGCATCACACTCGGTGCGACAAGCGTGGTGGCTGTATGCCATCAGGCAGACAGCTATACCGGCAGCCTCTCCGCTCATCTCCGCATCGTTGCCATTCATCGGGTTGAACAACGTCCATTTCTCACCGTCAGGCTCCGGAGCCATAAATGCGCCGCTATTGCTGAGTGTGTAAAAGCTCCAGACGCCGCCGCTGTAATCAGCGCACAGGCGATCCATCCAGCCGAAGATTTGGGGCTCAAGGGTTATCCATTGTGGTATGGAGCCAAAGTGCTGCGGCCAGAAGCCGATGCGTAGCTCGTCAGGGACCACTGAGGCCGTGATTGCTGTCTGCTCAGCGAACTGAAGGTTTTGTGTATCCATCAAACTATCTCCTTATGCCGGAACGATTGTTTAACGCCCGAAAAATTCGAGCATGTTTTCTGCCATAACTGAACCGTACCGGGTTTCTTGGAGACTAAACTCTTAGTGAAAGGAGACCCAAAATGAAATCACAATCTGCCAAACGCTATCCCCCTGAATTGCGTGAGCGCGCAGTCAGAATGTTGTTGGAACACCGTGATGAGTATGACTCTGAGCCAGATGCCATTCGTGCCATCTCGTCAAAAATCGGATGCCATTACGACACTCTGCGAGCCTGGTTACTTCAGCATAAAAATGATGTCCGTGGGGGTATCAGCCCCGTCAGCACTGATGATGGTGGACTGAGTACCGATGAGCGCCAGCGTTTAAAAGAACTGGAACGT
>NZ_AYMQ01000147.1 GCF_000633355.1 Serratia sp. H1w | reverse complement strand
GTAAGCACCCCGTGAAGGACGTCTGTCAGATCACTGTCAATACGGCGATGATAGTGTCCACTTAAATTTAGATGGACACTATCACCAGTGACAGACTCCACTACCCGGCGCAAACGCGCATCCTACTCCATGTCGTTCAAACTCGACCTGGTACTGCAATCGCTGCAACCCGGCGCCAGCGTCGCACGGCTCGCCCGGGAGCACGGTATTAATGACAATCTGCTGTTTACCTGGCGCCAGCGCTATCGCCACCTGGCCGATGCCCCTGTTGATGACGGTGTCGGTGAGACCTGCACCATCAAAGGTAACATCGTTCCCGTTGTACTCGAACGCCAACCGCCGCTGTTGCCCACCGCTTCTCCCGCGACGGGACTGGCACCCTCGCCAAAACCTGGCCAGCTCTGCGAGATAATCGCGCACGCCTGACGCTGTCCGGCAACCTCACACCGGCCATGCTGGCGACGCTGGTTCGCGAACTGAAGAAGGGGGGCCGGTGATATCACTTCCTGCGGGCTCCCGCATCTGGCTGGTCGCCGGCGTGACCGATATGCGCAACGGCTTCAACGGCCTGGCATCGCGTGTGCAGAACGTGCTCAACGACGATCCGTTCGGCGGTCACCTGTTTATCTTCCGCGGCCGCCGCGGCGACACGATAAAGCTGCTGTGGGCCGATGAGGATGGTCTCTGTCTGTTCGCCAAACGCCTCGAGCGCGGTCACTTCGTCTGGCCCTCTGTCAGCGACGGCAAAATCCATCTGACGCCGGCGCAACTGTCCATGCTGCTCGAAGGCCTTAACTGGAAACACCCTCAACGCGCACATCAGCCTGGCCTGCGGGTATAACCTGTTGTAATGTTGAGGGATGAAAAACGAACTCCCCGACGACATCGACCAACTGAAGGCCATGGTGCATCAGCAACAGGCGATGCTAAAGCAGCAACAGACCCAGCTCCGTATCTATGTGGGGCATGTTGCTGGCTATGAGCGGGAAATCGAACGCCTGAAGGCGAAGCTCGACAAGCAGCGTCGGATGTTGTTCGGGCAGAGTTCGGAAAAGCTCCGCAATAAGCTGGAGAAGAAGATCCGCGAGACCGAAAAACGGCTGGGCGAGATGGAAGACCGGCTGAATACCGCCAAAGGGTGCCTGGAGGCCGCTGCTGCGGTGACCGGGGAGCCTGACGTCAACGTTGTTCCCCAGACCCCGGCAGAAAAACCGGCAAGCACCAAACGGCCTTCATCGCGTAAACGGCTCCCGGCGGAGTTACCGCGCGAGACGGTGCGTATCGAGCCAACTGAAACGGTGTGTCCGGTCTGTGGTGGCGAGTTGGCGATGCTGGGTGAAGTCATTACCGAACAGTTGGACATCATCAACAATGCCTTCAAAGTCATCGAAACGGTGCGACCAAAACGGGCCTGCCGGAAGTGTGATGCCATCGTGCAGGCCCCGCTGCCGCCGAAGCTCATCGACCGCAGCTACGCGAGTCCCGGCCTGCTGGCGCGTATCCTGGTGGGCAAGTATGTCGAGCATATCCCGCTGTACCGCCAGTCAGAAATCTACGCCCGGCATGGACTGGAACTGAGCCGCAACAGCATGGGGCGCTGGGTGCTGGAACTGGCCGAAAAGCTGAGTCCGCTGGCGGTGGCGCTGAACCACTATGTGCTTGAAGCGGGCAAGGTTCATGCCGACGACACGCCGGTGAAAGTCCAGGCCCCGGGTAGCGGAAAGACAAAAACCGGTCGGCTGTGGGTCTACGTGCGGGATGATCGCAACGCGGGGTCATCGTTGCCGGCGGCGGTGTGGTTCAGTTACTCGGCAGACCGCAAGGGCGAACACCCACAGCGACACCTGGCAGAATACCGGGGTGTCCTGCAGGCGGATGCGTATGGCGGCTATGATGCGCTGTACGAAACGGGCCGGGTGACGGAAGCAGCGTGCCTGGCGCACGCCCGGCGAAAAATCCACGACGAGCATGTACGCCGCCCGACGGAGCTGACACACGAAGCGCTCAGACGGATAGGCGAACTGTATGCCATCGAAGCCGATATCCGCGGCAGCCCAGCAGTCGGTCAGGAAAGAGAAGAGCCGACCGTTGATGGAGTCGCTGTACGACTGGATCCATGCGCAGTTGAAAACGCTGTCGGTGCATGCGGAGATGGCGAAGGCGTTCGGCCACATGCTGAAGCAGTGGGATGCGCTGAACGTGTTCTGCAGTGATGGCAGTGTGGAAATCGACAACAATATCTGCGAAAACGCCTTACGTTGTGTTGCTGTGGGTCGGCGTAACTACCTTTTCTTCGGGTCAGACAGGGGAGGAGAAGCTGCGGCGATCATCTACAGTCTGCTGGGCAGTTGCAAACTTAACGGTGTAGAGCCTGAGGGGTGGTTGCGCGATGTGCTGGGCAAACTCAACGACTGGCCATCGAACCGAGTGGATGAACTGCTGCCCTGGAACTCCCTGCCTGTAAAATAATCCTTACGCTACGTCCCTCGTGGGGCGCTTACCCAGAGACGGCGTTGCGTAGCTTTTGGCGAACAGCGCCGGCACCGGCGGCGCCACCTTCATGCTGCCCAGCGTGCCGTGCTGCTCGCAGCACCGGCAGCCGTATTTCTCGCGGATATAGCGCGTCACCTGTACATGGGCCGGTATCAGCTCCAGCTCTTCGCGCACGTCTTCGCCCATCACGTGCATGGGCTGGTGACAGCAGTCGCATACCTGCTCCTCTGCCGGAAGGCGGACGATAACTTCCTTGCGCGGCAGATTTGCCGGCAGGCGGGGCGACGTATTTTAGGTTGCCGAGCGTCAGTATTTCCGTTTCTGTCATCAACGTCGGCGGCTTCCAGCTCACAGGCCTCATCGTCGCAGGCTGCTTCGATTTTATCTGGATGGGGTTGTACGCCGGCGTACAACCCCCCAATAGTGAAAATAATCATTGCCCTATGCCACCGCTGGCTATACTTACCGCAGTAGCTACCACAGGTATCGCAGTTTCCTGAACCTTCCTGTTTTATCTGTCGATGGAGTCGTCCCATGACTAGACCCGTTAAAGCTCCCCGCCCGATCAAGGCCCCAGGTTTTCTGGATGCTTTACTGCCGCTCGTTGCATTGATCCTGCTGGTCGGTGCCTCCGTTGCCCTGTTTGGTCTTGAAGCCGTCAACGGCCCTTTGCAGGTGGCGATCATCCTCAGCACCATGATCACCGCGATGATCATCCTGAAGAATGGCCATAGTTGGGATGAGATCTCCGAGTCTGGTCGCAAGGGAATTGCCACCGTTTCCGGGGCCATTTTTATCCTGTTTTCCGTCGGGGCGCTGATTGGTACCTGGAACATGTCTGGCACCATTCCCACCATGGTGTATTACGGCATTGTCATGATCACCCCCAACTGGTTCTATCCGATCGCCTTTTTGGTCTGCGTTGGCGTTTCTTTAAGTATCGGCAGTTCCTGGACCACGGCGGGCACCTTGGGAGTCGGGTTGGTCGGGCTGGCCAATATGCTTGGGCTTTCGCCAGAAATTACGGCTG
>NZ_AYMQ01000146.1 GCF_000633355.1 Serratia sp. H1w | reverse complement strand
ATTGAATACATGACCGTTTATTTGGCAAGGATATTCCAACGGCTTTCCCGGCACCTTGGGCGGCCGATCGTACGGCAATTTATCGTTGGTTGGTACCTTGGCAGCATAGTGCTGAGCCATTGCCCGCTGAAGCGGAAACCTTGCCAGATGAGCCCCCGGCCATTGATGGCAAAATCCGTTGGTCGGCAGGGGCGCTTGATGGAGTTTTTGGTCATCATGGGGGGAAAACCGATGATGGAGCGCCGGTTGAGACCATCATGGTTGCACTAAGAAGTGTGTTGCGTAAGCCGCAACAGCAGAATGTCGAGCAACTCTATAATCTGCTGTGTCAGGAAACTCCGTTAGATTACATCGATGCATTGCTGTCTGAGGTTGCGCAGGATCCGCAGTTGCCTGCCAACAAATTACAGGCGTTGGCAGAATGGTTGGCTACCGAAAGCCCGGATCGTAACGTGGTCAAGGTAGCCATGGCGCTGTTGGCCCTGTTCCCGACACATAAAAACTGCCAGATACTCAACGTGCTGGGGGGGCATGATGAATTCACACTCTATGCGGTAGTGGCATTAGGGTCAATGCTACCCGCCGATGAGTATGAAAGCGCCTGGCTTGCATTGGCGAAGCGGACTTATGGCTGGGGAAGAGTACAACTGATCGAGCGTTTACCGGCCCCCTTGACGCAACAAAGCCGCGATTGGTTGATCTGCGAAGGTTATCGTAACGCGGTGATGTATGAATACACCGCCTGGCATTGCGCTACCCATGGACAACTGTTCCAGGCAATCCAGCAGCAACCCGATGAGGCGCAGTTATTGGGAGCTGCGGAGATTTTGCAGGCGTTAATTAACGGCGGCCCGGCGCGGGATATGTATGATTATGAGGAGGGCGAACAGGCTTGTGAATGTTATCTGCAATGCTTGCTGGCGGCTCCTCCGGCAGAAATACAACATTATCTGGCGGCTGGTGATATTGCACGTTTCGCACAGGAACAAAGTGGCGCAGAGAATGCCATGTGGACTCAGGATCAGTGCGGGCGATTGGCCGAACTGACCAATGTGGTTATGGCTCAGCCGCAATGGCCAGGTGTTATCGACAATAACTTGCAGGGGAGTGACAAGTATCTTTTCAATCTGGCCGTTGCCGCTAGTCGGTTGCGTAAGCAGGATCCGTGGGAGGCCGTTTACTCACGACAGTCTGCAGATCCAACAGATGACAACTGGTATCAGTTAATGCAGACCGACCAGCCAGAGCATATTGCCAGAGTGATATCGCTGGCCGAACAGCAATTGGATTTAGTGGCTATAGCCTCCGGTCCAGGAACGGCGATGGGGCTAGGGTTGGCTTACCGACAGCATCAGGCGCTGGATTTTGTGCTGCAGGATCTCAAAAAATTCCCCGGCATGGGCTGGTCATTGTTGGCAGTAGGGTTATGTAGTGAGGTGGTCCGTAACCGGCATATGACGCTGAACGCTTTGGAAGTATGGCCACAGGCAGCCTGGTCACCCGATATGTTACAGGCTTTGCTGTCGGGCTTGCATAATGAACCCGATGAGGAGGTACGCGAGCGGCTGCAAGCGTTGTGTGCAAATCTGAAGATTGCGACAGACTGAGTCGGCTCAGTCAACCGCCCTGAGAGAGTCATCCTCAGGGCTTTTCAGTTTTTAGCGATAAAGATGTTCTGCCGATGGTAAGCCAACTGGCCGGCGTCTGGAGGGAAATCTATTGGCAGCCTCAGCTTACGGCCTTCATATTTGGCAAAGTTCTCTTCACTGATGGCGCTTTTCAGTCGTTTAAGGCGCGGTGAAAGCACTAGTTCAAGGTGTTCATTAAAGGTGATTAATCCGCGATCGAACGCTTTATCATGCAGGTTGGACAGACATAAGCCGTTGTTGGGGTTGAGCCGATGTTCAACGGTATGCTTCCAAGGGCGGATATGGCTGGCGACCAGCAGCATCGGTTCTTCCATCTCGGTCAGGCAACAGCGGTTTTCATAAGCATCCAACACCCGCTTGCGGAACAGTTGCTGGCCAATACGTGCATTGATGATGGTGGTTCTTTCTCTGCCACTGAAGTCTTCCACACCACTGTCATGTAAGGCTGTGACCGGTGCTTCCAACTGTGTCATCGCCAATTGACACTGCCGTTCAAAGGTTTCACTGTCGAGGTTCATTTCCTGCCACAGTGCCTGATCGGCTTTGGATGCCCCTGTCAGTCCACGCCGGCCTGAGTTAACGATAAACGGATCCAGACTGGCAATGTTCACCAGCTTCATTGCCAATGCGGAAGGGGTACGGCCAATTAATCCAGCATAATGGATAATATCGGGGTTGTTGGCGTGTAATTTACCAAAAGGGATCTGGCTGTATAGCGTAAAAGCTACCAGCAGTTGTTCTCGTGTCCAGAGATTTACGGCAGCCATCAGGGCCTCGTCTTGGCTTTACTTAATCGTGTTAGTTGAGCCAATTACTATGCCAGGCACATCGGCTATTGCCTACCTTCATTGATAATATGTAGCGCCCCGATGTAGTGAGCCAGTTGTCTCGTCAATCACCAGGGATTAACGACGTCCGGGATGACCTTTCCCATGATCCTTGCCATAGCCATGCTTGTCACCACCCTTGTGGCCATGCTCTTTACGGGGAGGCTCTTTATAGTGCTTGTCGTCGTCACCGTCACTTAGCAGTGCCAATGCGACCAATGCTCCTAGTCCGACTACCACAGTACCGATAGCGATATCATCAGAGCTCATATTGGCACAGCCCACCGTCGACAAACACAGCAACCCAATCAGCGGATCCCTCAAAGACTTAACCATGATGACTTATCCTTTTTACGGTCGATTAGTTATCCATTCAAGCTACCGATACCGTAGGTCATCGCGATCGTTGGCTCAAGATAAGCCCAGGTAAATTAAGTGATAAGGTTTGTCAGGCCCCTTGACGTGGCTTGACATTGACTCCGAGACTGCTTTACAGGTAGGGGCGCTGTATACCGCGCCAAGCTTGATAATCAGCGGGTTGGCTAGGGTCGAACATGCTCGACCCCTACAAATTCAGCAACATTGCCACTTGTCATCAATCTGGGCCCTTCTCTTTATGCAGAGAGGGGCTTTGATCGTGTAATTAGAAGTGCCAGATAAAGCCGGCGTTGACGCGGTTATCCTGATGATTTTGTGAGATCAGACCGCCATAGCCTAACGACAGTGTGGCATCTCGGCTTACCGCCAGTTCCGCGCTGGCTTTCAGCACGGCGCCGTCGCGAGATACCGGTACGCTGTTGACCACCATGGCTGAACTGCTGCCATCGAACATCAGGCCGATGCCGCGATCCAAATCGCCATACTGGTGTTGCCAACCTAATTCACTACGCAGCGTGATGGCTTGCAACTGGGTATCGGCGCGCAGCCCCAGGGTCGAGATCGTGGCATCCGTGTGTTGTTTATCGCCATGCAGCGCTGCTGCCCCGCCATTCTCGTCGATCCCGTTATTCTGGAAATTGGTATAGGCGAGGTTGGCGAAAGGCTCCAGGCTAACGTTTGCAGCTTTGATACCGTAGCCAGCTTCAGCGAAGACCTGTTGCGTCCGGGCACTGTATTTGGCATCAGGTCTGTCAGATTGGAACTCATAGTTGACGTTGCGCGAGGTATCAATACGGTGCCAACTGTAGGTAGTGCCAGCACGTAACGCCAGGTCGCCAAACTGTTTGCCACCATATACCCCCAGATGGTAGTTATCGCTATTTGCGTTAGAGCCGTAACCCCCATCAAGTGACGTGCGGGTATAGCCTGTCGACACACCCAACTGCCAGTCTGCGGCGTAGGTTGCATCCAATCCCATCAGGATCCCGTAGGTGGCAGCCTGATATCCTGTGGCATTGGTATCACCGGATGCGTGATCCCAGGCACCCAGCAACTGCGCCCAGGCGCCGCCATCGTTGGCCTTGATGTCGGAGGTGTGGGTCAGCCCTTCACTTTGGCGCAAACGTTCGTTCAATGTTTCTCGTAGATAACGGCTGTCATTGATTTGAGCAGAGGCGATATCGGCATGAATTTGCCCAGACAGTTGACGATACGCCTGCCTGGCTTCCCATGGCGTGCTGCTGCTCAGGATACTTTCGTATACCGGATTACCCGCACCTAAGGTATCTGCGGCCATTGCTAACGCACGTTCATTTGGCGTCTGTGCAACATCGGCGAAACCGGTGGCGTTGCGGCCAACGTTCAGGATGAGCTGATTGGGTTGTGCGCTGAGTGTGGTGCCAAGGAACAAATAATCAGGTTGTACGCTGTCGAACTGGCCTCTGATGCCCTGCTGCGCCGTCAATATGTTGTACTGTTTACCCAACAGGCTATGCACTTCGCTTTGGCTAAGCAGGTTACCGCTATTCTCAAGCGATACGGTGACATCGCCGCCATTCAACAAGACTGCTCCGGAACTCTGAATAAGGTCGCTACGTCCATCGGCAGCAATTTCTACCGCGTAACGCGAACCCGGTTGGAAGACTACGTCATTAGCCACTTGCAAGGTGCCAATCGAGTTTCCCGGTGCGACAACGGCACCAGATTGTGCATGCAATGCGCCAACTGTGCCCGAGCCGCCGAGTAACGCACCCTTCTCGACCGTGACGGGAGAATTGCCATGGTAGCCATTAACGATCAGAGCCCCTCCGGCCACAGTGGTGGTGCCAGAGAAGCTGTTATTTCCATTCAGTTCGAGGATGCCGGAACCGTTTTTGACGAAGTTGCCCTTGCCTGCAATGTCATTGTTCCAGGCGTCATAGGCATTGAAACCTCCTTTGCTGGCATCCATGGAGATCGATACGTTGCCATTAAACGCGCCGTAACCGCCGGCTGCCGCATAGAGGTTGAGGCGTGCCCATCCTGAACCGTTGTCGAGTGCGTGGCCGGACTCGATCTCTGTGGTCGCGAGAACATCGCGACGTTGCTCGGCGGTCAGATAAGGGAAGCGGCTGGCGATCAGCACTTCCGCCCCTTCAGGTACTGTCAATACCGATTGAATT
>NZ_AYMQ01000145.1 GCF_000633355.1 Serratia sp. H1w | reverse complement strand
TGATCGGCGCGTTGCTGGTGGCATTTTATTTTCTTCCAAAATACCAGGCTAATTTTCCGTCTTGGCAGAATAATCGGCCTGTTTCCTGCTGGACGGGTTACCCAAATCACGAGGGTTATACTTCAAGAAGCAGTGGATAGTTCTAAAAGGAGTCGAAAATGACGCTAACGAAAGAACAGAAGGCGCTTTTCGATGCCCTGACAGCGCTACAGAAAAAGTTTGTCACGCACCTCATCAAAGGCAAGAACCAGACAGAGGCGTACAAAGCCGCTGGGGGGAAGGCAAAGACAGATGACACGGCAAGGGCGCAAGCTAGCCGGATGGTAACATTTGATAACGTTCAAGCCTTCCTCCAGTCCGTACAGTACGAAACGGTCAGCGAGTCCATCATGACACGCACGGAAGCCCTGGAACGATTATCTGTGATGGGCCGCGCTCGCGTCCGTGACTTGGTGGATTTCTCAGAGCACAAGATCGGCGTTGATGCTGATACTGGCGAAGAGATTATTCAGGCCGCCTGGCGCTTCAAGGATTCGGTGAAACAACACCCGGAACTGCTGGACGCAATCGCAGAGGTCACCGCTGGCAAAGAGGGCATCAAGTTAAAGTTGCACGACTCACGCGGAGCCATCAAGCAGATCGGCGAAATGCAGGGCTGGGAGGCACCGAAGAAAACCGAGGTGACCGGTGCGGGCGGTGGCCCGATCCAGACCGAGACCGTCAACATGACTCCGGAAGAAGCCGCCGAGGCCTACAGCAAGATGATGGGGTGAAACTGGCAGAAATAGCCTGCTCACTCAATTTTAATGCTATGCAAAATTGGTCTTTTTTATGCAGCGTTTATGCAGTCCGATCCCCGCCGTTTTGCCGTGAACACATTGGTAAATAAGGCGTTCGAACCATTGCGCGAGCGAGTGGTGTTACGTCGGTGCGCGAAATGGTGTTTATGTTAAAAAGTCCCATTTTTCTCTCATTTTTCCAGAGTAGTCAGTTATGCCTATTCCGTTCCCGTTCGACTTCAAGAACCCTGATTATCAAATGGTGTTCGAGTGGCGCATGGAGCGATTACAGCGCATCCGTGCCAATCCTGAAATGCTGCCAGCTCTCCGGGCGTTCTACCGTGACAACCCCGCACAGTTCATTATTGACTGGGGTATGACAACTGACCCGCGCAACATTGACTACGGTCTACCGGTAACCATTCCCTTTTTGCTGTTCCCTAAACAAGAAGAGTGGATCCGCTGGATTATGGATCGGCGGGAAAAGATGGAAAACGGCATCACAGAAAAAAGCCGCGAGATGGGACTGAGTTGGACGGCGATCGGTATGGCCTGCTCATTGTGCCTGTTCAATAAAGAAATGGTGATCGGGTTCGGCTCCCGCAAAGAGGAATACGTGGACAGTACCGGCGACCCGAAAGCGTTGTTTTGGAAAGCGCGTAAATTCGTTGAAACGCTACCAGTGGAGTTTCGCGGTAGTTGGAATGACAAAAAGCATGCACCCTATATGCGTGTTGAGTTCCCTGATACCGGAGCCGTAATCAAGGGCGAGGCTGGTGATAACATCGGTCGCGGTGACCGCACCACACTCTATCTGGTGGATGAGGCTGCATTCCTGCAGCGGCCCCTGCTCATTGATGCTGCGTTATCTCAAACCACGCGTTGCCGTATCGATCTCTCATCGGTCAACGGTATGGCTAACCCTTTCGCTCAAAAGCGGCACAGCGGGAAAATCCCGGTGTTTACGTTTCACTGGCGCAGTGACCCGCGCAAGGACGATGCCTGGTATCGCAAAGAATGCGACAAGATCGACAACCCGGTGGTGGTAGCGCAAGAGCTAGACCTTAACTACAGCGCATCTGCCGAGGGCGTGCTTATCCCGTCCGATTGGGTACAGGCCGCTGTCGATGCGCATATCAAGTTGGGTATTCAGCCCACTGGCAAGCGTCTCGGCGCAATGGACGTTGCGGACGAAGGTCGCGATAAAAACGCCTTTTCGAGCCGCCACGGATTCCTGCTTGAGAATGTCCGAGAATGGTCTGGTGTCGGCAGCGACATTTACCAGTCGGTCGAGAAGGTTTTCGGCTACTGCGAGGCTGACAACCTTGAAGAGTTTCGCTTTGATGAGGACGGCCTGGGCGCAGGCGTTCGCGGCGATGCAAGAGCCATTAACGAATTGAGAAAGGAGGCGCGTCGCCCTTCAATTCTCGCTACGCCGTTTCGTGGTAGTGGCGGGGTGTTCGATCCCGATGATGAAGCGGTGAGAGGCGATAACGGCCAGGCCGCACGCCTAAACAAAGACTTCTTTGCTAACGCCAAGGCTCAAAGCTGGTGGCACTTACGCAAACTGTTTCAAAACACCTACCGCGCGGTGGTTGAGGGTATGGCCTACAACCCCGATGAACTCATTTCCATCAGTAGCACGATGGAAAGCAAAGACAAACTCATCATCGAGCTTTCACAACCAACATACTCCATTAATGGGGTGGGTAAAATCATCGTGGATAAACAGCCCGATGGTACGAAATCCCCCAACCTGGCTGACTCGGTGATGATCAATTACGCGCCGAGGGATACCGCCATGGATATCTGGAACATTCTTGGGAGTCAGTAATGACACGTAAACAAAAAGTCGCAACGGCTGACTCTTACGATAACTTTGTCGCGCGGGTTGGCTTGCAGCAGCCAAACCAGCATGCAGCATCAACCTATCGTTCCAACTACACCAGTCGAAACCGTCTGCTGATTGAGTGGGCCTATCGTTCGTCGTGGATCATTGGCGCGGCTGTTGACGCCAAACCCGATGACATGACGAAAAAAGGCACCCGGATCACCAGCGAAATCGACCCAAAACGCCGCGGCATTTTGGAGGCCAAGTTTGAAGAGTTAAAGCTGTGGGAGCGTCTCAACAAAACGCTGAAATGGTCAAGGCTTTATGGCGGCGCAGTGGGGCTTATCCTTATCGAAGGCCAGGCACCACTTACTCCACTTATGCTGGATAAGGTAGGAAAAGGCAGCTTTAAGGGCTTGGCAGTGCTTGACCGCTGGATGATTAATCCTAATCTTAGCCGCCGCATCAAAACGCTTGGGCCAGACCTCGGCAAGCCTGAGGTATACGACATTGTTACCACTGCGCAGGGTATTCCACCGTGGACGGTTAACCACAGTCGGCTGATCCGTATGGATGGCGTTGAGTTGCCCTATCAGCAAGCGCTTACGGAAAACGAATGGGGCATGTCCATTGTTGAACGCATCTTCGATCGCCTGACGTCGTATGACAGTACAAGCGTCGGTGCTGCACAACTTGCCTATAAAGCGCATCTGCGTACAGCGAAGATCAAGAAGCTACGCGAGATTATCGCGATGGGCGGCAAGCCTTTCGAAGCACTGGTCAAGCAAATGGATATGGTGCGCCAGTTCCAGACCAATGAGGGGATGTCTCTCTTTGATGCCGAGGACACTTTCGAAACACACTCTTATTCGTTCGCTGGATTGTCCGATCTGCTGAGTGAATTCAAAGAGGATATCGCCGGGGCTGTCGGTATCCCGTTGGTGAGGCTTTTCCGCCAGTCTCCGAAAGGGTTCTCAACGGGCGACACCGATTTGGCTAACTACTATGACGATATTGGCGCGCTACAGGAGAATGATTTACGTGCGCCGGTGCGCTTGCTCTATGAAGTGTTGCACCGTTCTGAGTTTGGCGAGCCCTTGCCTGATGACTTCACGTTTGAATTTAACCCACTATGGCAGATGAGCAACGTTGATCGCTCAACGGTGGCAACAAACACCACTACCGCGCTGGCAACAGCGGTGCGTGAATTGGGTATGTCCCCTGCTGCCGCTCTGACCGATTTGCGAGAAACCGCAGGCGTAACGGGCATTGGTGCGTCGATCACTGACGAGGATATTGAGAATGCGAAGTCGCAGTATGCGGAGCATGAATCTGAAACCAGCGCTCCGCCGTCGTTCGGAAATCCAGTACCAGAAAAGCCTACTGGCGATAGTCAACGAGATAAATCAGATAGTCACTGGCTCCTACGATGGCTCCCAGGCAAGCGCTGACACGGTCGCCGGGTATCTTATCGATTACTCGCAGGTGATTGACGATTGGGCCGCACAAGTGGCTCGTAAGATGTTCCTGCAAGTGGAGCGTGAAGAGTGGAACCAGTGGCGATCGGTTTCGCACCAGATATCTGAGGGGCTTCGTGATGTAGTTGGCAATACCCCGGTGGGGCAGGTTACGCACGATATCGTTTACCGGCAAATTCAAATGATTAAGTCGTTACCGTTAGAAGCCGCCGACCGCGTGAAAGATATTCAAGACCGTGCCATTCGGGCCGTTATCAATGGTGAACGCCCCGATCAACTGTACGAAATGATCATGCAATCCGGTGATGTGGCCGCCAGCCGTGCGCAGCTGATAGCGCGTACTGAGATTGGCAGAGCTACCGGCGCGCTGACACAGGCCCGCGCTTTGTCGGTGGGTTCCGAAGGCTACTGGTGGCGCATTGAAGGAGCAGGCACACGGCCATCACATTTCAAGATGCGCAATAAATTCGTGTATTGGGCTAACCCGCCAACGCTGGACGGTATGACCGGTCATGCAGGATGCTTACCCAACTGCAAATGCTGGTCTGAGGTACAGATACCCAGCCCAAGAAAGTAACAGGTCGCCATTGAGCGGCCTTTTTTATTGCCCGCAATTGGCAGGTAACCCATGAAATATTTCTTTAAGACCCGCCTGGGTAATACCCGCTTCCAGTTGGCGGACGGCTCAATTCTTTTTAAAGACGTACCTATCGGGCGAACCGGCGAACAGGTTTATGGCGCGGAGGAGTTACCCGATTTAACCCCAGATCAAGACGGGCTAATAGTTGTCCGTCGAACGCCTGAGGAGGTATTTAGCGAGCGCACGATCGCATCATTCGAAGGAATTGCCGTCACCATCGGTCATCCGAAGGACTTCAGCGGAAACATTATTTTTGTCACGCCGCAGAACTGGCGGCAGTTAGCAAATGGCCACATCCAGAACGTCAGGCGCGGAGAAGGAGAGAATTCCGATCTGCTACTGGCTGATGTCATCGCTAAAACGCCTGAGGCCATCCAAGCGGTTGAGGACGGCGACGACGAAGTAAGTTGCGGCTATGACGCTGACTATCGCCAAATCTCGCCGGGTGTCGCGGAGCAGTATGCGATCACCGGTAATCATCTGGCCTTTGTCCCTAACGGGCGGG
This sequence comes from Serratia sp. H1w, assembly GCF_000633355.1. Classification (GTDB taxonomy): domain Bacteria; phylum Pseudomonadota; class Gammaproteobacteria; order Enterobacterales; family Enterobacteriaceae; genus Chania. The sequence continues at coordinate 12,640 of NZ_AYMQ01000145.1, read as the reverse complement.
CTGGTTCACGTTGTGCATTGGGAGACGCTATGCCGAGCACTACTAAAAACTGGTTTACCCGGCTTTTAAAGGCCCGCAAAACCAACGACTCCGCCGAAATGGCGAATCTGATCGATAACCCGCCGGAAAATATGACCGGTGATAACGATGACGTGACAACCGCCATGACACCAGGCGGCGTGGTCATCAATCTTTCACCACAAGGCCCGATGCCCGCGCCGACGCTGCCCGTCACCACCGATTCGGAAGAGGTTATACCGGAATGGGGGAAAGCGTTGATCGCCGCGGTGGCAAAACTCACTCCGGCATCACCGGCTGTTGGTGATGAAAACGAAGACGAAAAAGACGAATCTGAGGGGGCTGTGACTGGCGATGCTGCCTACCGTGCTGATTTGATCCAGCCCGGTATCCAGTTACCAGCCAAGGCTAAACCAACCGCGTTTAAGCGTCAGGTTCTGGTCTCAGCCGATCAACTGCTGGTGCGTTCGATTGTAGGCGATGCAGATATTGCCAAACTGAACAGAGCCACGGTTGATATGGCATTTAACGCAGTTTCTGAACTGGCCAAAAACCGCAACACCACCGCGCAAACTACCGACAGTTTCCGCAACATGACCACCAACACCACAAAATCTATCGCGGATATCAACAAGGCTGCGAAAGAACTCTGGGCTAAACGAGGCTAAAACATGGCTAACACCATCCTTTACCGGATGCCTGCGGGCATCGCCGGGGCTATTTCACGCCCGCAGGATTTAACCGTAGAGCCTCATGTGCTCGATTCTACCAAACCATTCGCGGCCTATGGCCTAGGTGGAAAAATTGCGGGCGGAAAATTCGTTCCTGTCGAGGCAGGTGACGCCGCTACGGTGATGGCGGGGATCTATGTACGTCCTTACCCGACCGCATCACAGCCCGATAAAGTTCGCCAGATTGGTTCTGGCTTCAATTTTACGGGCGACAACATGAAGCGCGGTTACGTCACTGTCAATATCGGTGGTAACGCTTCAGCGGTTTCCCTTTATGCCCCGGTTTATATGCGCGTTGGTACACCAACAGAAGCAAGCCCCTTGGGCGCATTCCTTGCCGCCGCAGACGGTGCAAATACCGTTCAAGTCACTAACGCAGTTTTTAATGGCCCTGGCGATGCCGATGGGAACATTGAACTGGCATACAACATTTAAGGGAGCATTAAAAAATGCCAATGACTTTTGATCAGGCAACAGTTGATAGCACTGGTGCCTTTCTGATCCACGAGTTGGAGCGACTTGACCAGACGCTGAACTTACCGCTGACGTCCCAGACATGGAGCCGTGACATTGAGCTGCGCGAAGATGTTTCCATCGCAGATGAAATCAGTTCATTCACGAATACCACGTTTGGAGCCGCTGGCTCCCCGAATGCGAATGGCAAGAACTGGATTAACCAGCTTGCAACCGCCATTGCAGGGCTGAACGTTAATATCGAAAGAACGGGTTTCCCGCTGGAACTTTGGGGGATGGAACTGGGCTGGACAATTGTAGAGCTGGCTGCGGCGGCACAGGTGGGCCGTCCAATCGACACCCAGAAATACGATGGGATGCAGTTGAAATGGAACATGGACACTGACGAGCAGGTGTATGTCGGGGATGCGATAAAAGGCGCCAAGGGGCTTTTGAACCTATCGCAGATAACACCTACCAACGCGGCTAAAACCTGGGCAACATCAACCCCCGATGAAATCCGCGCATGTATCAACCAGGTGCTGAGTAACGCGTGGACACGCTCTGCATATTCGAAAGTGCCTGAAGACCTACTGATCCCGCCAGAACAGTATTCATTCCTGGCAAGCACGATTGTGTCATCCGCAGGTAACCAGTCACTGCTGACTTATCTGGAAACCAACACTATTGCTTTCCACCAGAATGGCAAGCCGCTGAACATTCGCCCAGTTAAATGGGCTATCGGTCGTGGTGTTGCGAGCAAAGACCGGATGCTCGCATATACAAACACCAAAAAGTTCGTTCGCTTCCCAATGGTTCCTCTGCAAAGCGTGCCGATCCAGTACCGCGGGCTTTATCAGCTTGTGACCTACTACGGCAAGTTGGGTGTAATCGAACCGGTTTACCCGGAAACCCTGAACTACATGGACGGCATTTAAGCCAACAGCCCCTTAATTGGGGCTGCTTTCTGAGGAGTTGCAATGAAGAGAATCTATGTGTTGGCGCCGTTTAATTTTAATGATGGTGCAAATATCAAGGCGTTTGGCACAGGCTTTCATGACGTTGAAAGTGATGTCGCTGAACACTGGTTTGTGAAGGCTCATTGTTCGCCTGACGGGGAGGCTCCAACAACGGAGTCGGATCCACGCATTGCGGAACTTGAAACGTTGATGGTGGAAAAAGACGCACGCATTGCGGAACTTGAAACGCAACTCGCAGAGGCTAAAGCCAATGGCAAGAAACCAAAGCCTACCGACGCCTGACCAATTCCGCGAGATGTTCCCTCAGTTCAAAGATACCACGGCCTACCCGACACCCATGATCAGCGCCCGGTTGGCGCTGGCCGATGTTCTGCTGAGCGAAAGCCGGTTCGGTGAAGAGATCTTCCCTTATGTTGTCGGCCTGTTCGTTGCACATTACATGGCGCTTTATGCTGCTGATATGCGCGGGGTTGCGATAGGTTCAGCGGGTGGGGCCAATAGTGGGGTGCAGACTTCAAAATCGGTGGACAAGGTCTCTGTCAGCTATGACGCCAGCGTGACTTTGAATCCTGATGCTGGTTTCTGGAACAACACCCGCTACGGATCTGAGTTCTGGGAATACTTGATGATATTCGGTGCCGGGGCAATTCAACTGGGAACGCCATAATGGGCATAAAAAGTGGGCTCCGGGTCAGAAGCGATAACGCTGCAGCGGTATTGGAGGCATTAAAGGCGCTGACCAAAAAAGAGGTGCTGGTGGGCATCCCATCCGATCGGGCAGAACGTGGTGAAGGTGACGCGTTAAACAATGCCGAACTGGGCTACATCCAATCGTATGGGGGCACCATCCAGGTGCCAGCCCGAACCACTGCAGTGAACCGGAGGATCCGCCCTGATGGCACCTTTGCCAACAATGGCCGGTTCGTCAAAGCCAGCAAAAGCAATTTCACCACGATCCACGCTGTTCAGGCCTATGCGGTGACCATTCCGCCGCGGCCATTTTTGGAACCCGGCGTCGAGGAAGGCAAAAAGGACATTGTGGGGCACTTAAAAAACGCCACACAAGCAGCAGTTTCGGGCCAAATGGCCAGTGCTGAGACCTCTCTGGCGCGCGCCGGGATAGTGGCATCGAATAGCGCCAAAGGGATTATCCAAGCTGGCGACAAGCTTTCCCCTCTCGCCGAGTCCACCAGGCGTAGCCGCCGCGCCAAGGGTAAGGGCGATAAGCCTCTTTATCTCACGGGCGGACTTCTGCGGGCCATAACCTACATAGTGAGGAATAAAGATGCCTCTTCTTGATGTGACAGACGTGTTATTCGACCCGGATTTTTGCGACACGACGCTGACCTACAAGCGCCGCAACGTGGTGGTTGATGGCGATGGCTATGCGGAAACGGTGATCACCTCGTTTGCTTTTTCTGGCGTGGTTACCGTGGACCGGTCGATCGAGGCGCAAATCCGGATGTCTGGGCAGGCGGTCACCGGCAACATCCTGATCGTCACCACCGAACGGCTGACCTCTGGCGGTACTGACATGCTGGGTGACATCGTGACGTATCAAAATCGCGAATACCTGGTGAAGTCGGTGGACCCTTACACTGCCTACGGCGCCGGTTTCGTCCAGGCCCACTGCGAACTGAACCCAATCGATGGAGGTACCGCCATTGAGCAATGACAGCACACAAGCTGGCTGGCTCACTCCCACTGTTGACGATACCGATTATGACGAGGCGCTAGAGCGGAATTTATCCCGCTGGATCAGCGCCGTGTCTGGTCTGCCTGGCAAGATGATGGTCCCCCGCTGGCAGCCGCAGGATAAAACCAGAACGTTACCTAATGCTGATGCGAATTGGTGCGCCTATGGCGTGCTGTCCGTTACCGCGGATGACAACCCGGCGTTTACCAACACCACGGATGCAGGCACGGAGCTGTGGCGCCATGAAACGCTGGAGTGCCTTATCTCGTTCTATGGTCCTGCTGGTCAGCGTTCGTCTATCCAGTTCAGAGACGGGATCACCCTCAACCAAAACAATGACGAGCTAACCAAGCTGCACCTTTCCCTTGGCGACTACGGGCGGATTATGGCGGTTCCCGAGTTTCTCAGCGAACAGTGGATCCGCCGGTACGACATCACCGTCCGCCTGCGCCGCAAAATTATCCGCGAATACGGCATCAAGTCGATCGCAGAAGCACCGGTTCAATTCTTCGGAGAATAACCATGTCACAGGGTTTACCTGTATCTAACATCGTCAGCGTGACGGTGAATATGGCCCTGCGCGCTGCGCAAGGCCGAAACTTCGGGGCGCTCCTGATTGTTGGCGGTACCCCGGTGATCGACGGCAGCCAGCGCATGCGCACCTATACCAGCATTACCCAGGTGGGCGATGATTTTGGGACGGATGCGCCGGAGTACCAGGCAGCGCAGCTGTACTACCAACAGGTGCCGCAACCAAAGACGCTTTATATTGGCCGGTGGATTAAGGCCGACCAGGCGGCATTGTTGCGCTGTGGGATTTTGACACCGGCGCAGATGGCGATCAGCACCTGGGCGACCGTCACCGATGGCGCGATGAAAATCTCCATCGATGGCACGGCCAAGACGATCACCGCCGTGGATTTCTCAGCGGAAACCAACTTGAACGGTGTGGCCGCCCGAATTTCTGACAAATTGACCACCGCGCTGGTGACGTGGGATGCGGCAAACAGCCGTTTCATTATCACGTCGAAAACCACCGGCTCCGCGTCTGCAGTTGGTTACGGTTCGGCGAACACCACCGGTACCGACATTTCCGCGATGATGAAAGCGGGGCAGGATGCCGGTGCCTTGGCAATCCCGCGCGCAGCTGCAGAAAATATTTTGTCCTGCATCTACAAACTGGCCGATATGTCCACGGGTTGGTATGGGCTGCAAATCGCAGACACGTCGCTGATCGATGATGATGTCGTGAGCGTTGCTGCGTTTATCCAGTCCGATGATATTTCCCGCATCTTCGGTTACACGACGCAGAACACCGCAGCCATGGATCTGGATATCACCGATGACATTTGCAGCAAGCTGAAAGCCGCGAAGTATGGCCGGACGTTCACGCAGTATTCTAGCGCCAGCCCGTACGCTACCGCGTCGATTTTTGGCCGCGCCTTCACCGTCAATTTCTTGGGCAACAACACCACGATCACCCTGAAATTTAAGCAGCAGCCGGGGATCGCCGCCGAGACGTTGACCCAGACGCAGGCCAACACCCTGACCGCGAAAAACTGCAACGTGTTCGTCAACTACGACAACGACACGGCAATCATCCAAGAAGGCCTGATGTGCAACGGCGATTTCTTTGATGAGCGCCACGGGCTGGACTGGCTGCAGAACTACGTACAGAACAACCTCTATAACGTGCTCTACACGAGCACCACGAAGGTGCCACAGACCGATCCTGGGATTACGCGCCTGCTGACCAGCGTCAACGGTTCGCTCGAGCAAGGTGTGACGAACGGGTTGATTGCACCAGGTGTTTGGAATGGTGACCCAGTCGGAAGCCTGGCCACCGGCGACACGTTGCCTGCGGGTTATTACGCCTATGCGCCACCGATCGCAACGCAAGCCCAGGCTGACCGTGAGGCCCGTAAAGCGCCGGTGATCCAGTGCGCTATCAAACTGGCCGGTGCCGTTCACTTCGCCGACGTGATTATTAACGTAAATCGATAAGGGGCAAAAATGTCTACTTACAGCTTTTTAGATGTTTCGGCCTCGATTGTCGGGCCAGGCGGCGCGTTTGACCTGGGCTATGGTGCCGGGAACGCCGAGGAGGGGGTCACGGTTGCCATGGTGGAGGCAAAAAACACCATGACCATTGGTGCTGATGGTTCCGTGATGCACAGCCTGCATGCCGGTAAAGGCGGCACTATCACGGTGACTCTTCTCAAGACCAGCCCAACCAACGCGAAACTGAGCGCCCTCTATGCAGCGCAGTCGCTTTCGTCTGCTACCTGGGGCAACAACGTGATCGTTGTGCGTAACAGCGCCAGTAACGACTTGTGCTCGGCCCGTTCGGTGGCATTCCAGAAGGTTCCGGACTGGCAGAACGCCAAAGACGGCGGCACAGTTTCTTGGGTATTTGATGCAGGCAAGATCGACATGTTGCTTGGCACGTTTTAAGGAGTAATGCATGGAATTCGAAATCAAGGGCCAGAAATATCGCTCCATTAAACTGGGCGTGTTCGAACAGTTGAAAGTATCCCGCAAGCTGCTGCCGGTGTTATCAGGATTGCTTGGAGAAATGAAGGTTCTCAAGCAGTTAAAAACCGGGCAAATCACGATTGAAGATGCGCTTAAAACCGCGTTGCCGGTGATAGCGCAAACCCTCTCGGATATGAGCGAAGAAGACTGCAATGCAATTATCCATCCTTGCCTGGCGGTGGTGCTGCGCCAACAGGGAACCGGATACGTTGCCATTTTCGCTAATGGCCAACTGATGTTTGACGACATCGATCTCATGGGCATGCTGCATATCGCCGCCATGGTGGTGGGAGATTCGCTGGGAAATTTTTTGGGCGAACTCCAAGAGAAAGGGATTCAGGAAGCTCAGCCGCAGGCCTGACACTGGAATCTCTGCCGGGTGGAGAGGATTACATTCTGCGCCCGGTTGATGCGGGCATGTGCTCAATGGCAGAGCTCAAGAGCGGATGTGTCGATCTCTTCGATATCGCCCTGATGAATGATTATCTCGACGTAAAAGCAGAGAACGAACGCCGGATCGAAAAATGGAGCCGCGATAATGAGTAATGCAGAAACCATCAAAGACTTCCTGATCTCGCTGGGGTTCGATATTGACGCGGCCGGTGAGCGGAAATTTTCCGCTGTTGTCGCCGGTGTTACCGCCAACGTTCTTAAACTGGGCGCGGTGGTAGAGGGGGCCGCGCTGGCCGTGGTCGGTTTTACCACCCAGATCGCGAATGGTCTGGATAAGGTCTATTTTGCATCGCAACGAACAGGGGCGACTGTTGCGGGGATCCGGGCTATTGGCTATGCCGCCTCTCAGACCGGAACCGATGCAGCTGCTGCACAGGGCTCCCTCGAAAACCTCGCTCGGTTTATGCGTAACAGCCCAGGGGCGGAAGGATTTTTAAATCGCCTGGGGGTGCAGACGCGCGGTGCCCACGGCCAGATGCGGGATACCTCGGCCATATTCACCAGCCTGGGTGAAAAACTGTCAAAAATGCCCACGTACCGCGCCACTCAGTACGCGCAAATTTTCGGCATGGATGAAAATACTCTGCTTTCATTGCGCCATGGGATCACCGGCTTTACGGCTGATTACCAGAGCATGCTGAAAGCGACGGGGCTGGATTCGGAAAAGGCCGCAGAGCAATCCAATAAATTCATGACCTCAATGCGCGGGCTTACTACGCTGCTGGGTTTGGCAAGGGACAAGATAGGTTCAGACCTAGCCGCAGGACTTAGCGGTTCCCTGGAAACGCTACGCAAGCGCATTATGGACAACTTCCCCAAGATAGAGCAGTTCATCACCAGGGTGGTGAAGGGCATTCTCTGGCTGGGGGAGGTGTTCGGGCGAATGGCATGGCGCACTATGCAAGCCGTTGGGATCGTGATCGACTGGTGGAAAAACCTTGGCAGTGAATCCAAGAAATTGCTTGGGTTCTTTGGTGCGCTCTTGGTGGGATGGCGGATGCTGAACAGCGCGTTCCTGATGTCACCAATAGGGCTTATAACCGCCGCCATTCTTGCTATTGGGCTGTTGATAGACGATTACATGACGTGGAAGGAGGGCGGAAAGAGCCTGATCGATTGGTCGAAGTGGGAACCGGGTATCAAAAAGGCTAAAGAGGCGATTATCTGGATCCACGACAAGCTCCTGGCGCTTAAAGATGCTATCGGCGGCTGGAAAATTGCGCTGGAAATATTGGCCGGTTACATGGCGATCACCTGGGCCGGAAAAATGATTAAGGCGATCACGGGCGTCAGTGGCTCTCTTGCCGCGCTGTTTAAGTTCTCAGGAAAAATTATTGCGATAGGCTTGGCCATCGAGCTATTCAATAAAATTGGGGATTTGCAAAAGGCAGCGAACGAGGCCGGAATGACAGCAGGGGACTACCTGGTCAAAAAGCTGACAGACAAGGAAAAAACCGATAAGCCCCTATTTGATTGGGATCCGCAAAAAGCCATATCGGATTGGTGGTCAAGCTGGAGTCTGCATGCGGGTAATGAGGGTATCCTCGGAACTTCTGGTGCAACACAGTACGGACAGTCGGTAAAGCGCCCACGGGCAACGCAAGCGGGAGCCGCGCTACTGGGATGGCTGCAACCAAAATTGGCGCAACTGGAAGCTCTGTATCAACTGCCTGAGGGCTTATTACGCAGCGTGGCGCTGACCGAATCCAGCGGAAACCAGTTTGCCATATCGGGTGCCGGAGCCAAAGGGCTTTTCCAGTTCATGCCTGGTACTGCAAAGGATATGGGGTTACACGGCAACGATGTTTTCGATCCTGAAAAGTCAGCGACGGCCGCGGCCAAATATCTGGCGCAACTGATGCGCATGAATGGGGGGGATCTGGATAAAACCCTAGCGTCATACAACTGGGGGATCGGCAACGTCCAGAAGCGAGGGATGGCTCTCATGCCGGAGGAAACCCGCAACTATATCCCGCGCGTACGCAGCAACATGCCGGGCGCTGGTGGTAACAGCCTTAATCAGCAGACAGTGATCAATATTAGCGGTGTAAGCGACCCCGTTCGGGCAGGAATGGAGGTTGTCGATCGTCAGTCTGGCGTTAATGCACGACTTACCCAGCAAATTCAGACGGGGCCAAAATAATGGATATTCTTTCTGTTTTGTTTTCCCAGCAGCGGCGAAGGATTGGCACCATTGTTCCTAGCGTTGCCATTTCTGAAAAGCACAATGACACGCTGGAAATCACCGAGCACCCCGTCGAAGTGATTGCAGGTGCTGCCATTAATGACAACGCCTACAAGCGCGCCGCCGAGGTAACCATGGAATTGGGCTTTGCCTCGGGCGGTTCGTTGCTGGACGACATCGATACCACCGCCATTTTTAACGCTGATACGGGGCTATCGCTGGGAACGGGGCCCGCGGAGGTTTATCAGCAGTTGCTTGACCTGCAGGCGGACAGATTGCCGATGGACGTCACCACCGGTAAGCGGCAGTACAAAAACATGCTGATCCGGGCCATTGATGTCACCACTGACCGCACCAGTGAAAATGTGTTGATGTGCGTTCTTACGCTGAAAGAGGTCATCATTTCGCGTACGCAAAGCGTCAGCGTAGCGGATAAGGCAAATATGGCCGATGGCGTGAGCACCTCAGCAGAGCAGAACAGCGGCACAAAATCGCCGGTACCGGTAAACGAAAGCGTGTTATCGAAAAGCGCGGAAGGGATTAAGCAGATCCTTGGTTTAGGGGCGGCAGGATGAAAATACAAGAAATCCCACTCACGCCAAACAATCAGCGGTTCGGGATCACTCTCGGCGGACAGGCGTTCAATATGCGCATAACGTGGCGCGATGCTGCCGGGTGGATGCTGGATTTAATGGACGGTTCCGGGGCTGCTCTGGTGTCCGGCATACCGGTAGTGACGGGGGCCGACTTGCTCGGACAGTATAAATACCTGGGCATTAACGGCTCGTTGGTCGTGGTAACTGATACCGCTGCAGAAGAATACCCGACTAAAACGAATCTTGGGATCGCCAGCCATCTATATTTCGTACAGGAGTGACAATGAGCCAGAATTGGATGCGCCACTTTGAGCTGCAGATGCTCAACCAAGGCGGTGACGGGATAAGCCTGTCAGATTTTAAGGTCACCTTTACCATCGAGTGGGCTGATACGCGCTGGCCTCGAGTGGCGAACGTCAAGATTTACAACCTGTCAGCAGATACCAATAACCGCATTATGGCCAACGAGTTTTCGAAGGTCCGTATTATTGCGGGTTATGACGGTATCGCGCCGAGCGTAACCGAGGACAAACTCGGCAAAGCGCGTAACGTGGATCCGGCGCAAAGTGGGCAGCGTGACGGCCAAAACTTTGGGTTGATCTTCGAAGGCGATATTCGTTTCACCGTCACCGGCAAGGATAACGCCGTAGACTCCTGGCTGCTGATCCAGGCTGTGGGCGATCACGAAGCGTTCCTTTATGCCAGCGTCAACACGACCTTGGCCGCAGGTTATACTGTGGCAGACATTCACAACGCCGCTATGAAAAGTTTCAATCCTTTCGGGGTAACAGCAGGGATCACCGGCGACATGCCGACAACCGTTTTCCCGCGGGGATTACCGCTCTACAAATCCACGCGCGATGTAATGGATGACGTTGCCGGTATGTGCAGAGCTACATGGCAGCTGGTGGATGGCACTGTGCAGATGGTCCCGGAAAATAAGTATATTCATGAAGCCATCGTGTTGAATGCTTACTCGGGGCTAATTGGCCGCCCGCAGCAGACCATGGGGGCAGGCGTGAACGTGCGGTGTCTCATCAACCCCAACATACGGATCAATGGACTGATTCAGCTGGATCAGGCCTCAGTGTTCCGTACATCGCTTTCAGATAGCGAGGTTGCACAGTCGCAGGGGCGAATAAGTGAAACCGACCAGAATGGAAATCGGGTGGTTGTAGGCTCCCTGCAGCAACCAGCCAGCGTGGCCACTGATGGCGTTTATATCGTGAAAGCGATCGACTATACTGGCGACACAAGGGGCCAGGCGTGGTACATGGATATGATGTGCTTTGCGCGTGGGAACGCTGATAAGTTAAGCGATTCAACGCTTATAAAAACCGGTGCGTAATGAACAAAATATTTACTCTAATACTTGCCTCATTCTCTTTGATTGCGTCCAACCCTGCGTTATCTGCAGGTCAACCATACATGCGATGTGGCGATTATGTGTTTTCAACGAGCGGCAATGACGATGGCTTTGTTCGTATCAATGGCGCAAAACCAGAGTCGCAGAAGATAACCTTCCTAAAACAAAAGGAAGATTACAATAACATCAAAATGGAATGGCGCATGGCCACAAGCCAGCCAGGGCTATGGGTTGGCATGGAGTACATAAAGCGAGACGGCAAGGCGTTTCTGAATACGCAGATGCTTCGCGCCAGCATGAACTCCCCGCGGGAGTTCGCCACTTACGATTGTGTGAAGGTGAAGTGAAGTTGTCCAACTATTGCATGATCAAATTTACAGCCTTGTAGGCAGCATGCTTTAGAAGTTACGATAGCGGCAAATTGTCATGGATTGTCGAGGGTGTATGGCGCAGCCTGCTAAAAAGTCTGCCGAGTTGATTACAAGATTTGGTCAAATGCTGGAGAACCGCGAACCAATAGATGAGTTCACGTATCGTTCAGTATTGAAAAATTTTCAGTACAGCACCGATCCTAACGATGTCTGTGCTGTGGGCTTTGCGTATGCACTCAATGGCGAAGATGATCTAGCATATCAACATTTTTCGAAGCATATTGACCTTGGAAGCCTAACTATCGCGACAAATTTTGCCGCTTTTTTATTTAAAAGATTTCATTACAATAAAATGAATGAAGTCATTTTTGCATTGTCTGATAGATTTGGTGGCAGAATGTTGACTGTCTTAGCTGGAACAGAAGCATATAGAATTGGGTCGATAGATCTTGTAGAGAAGCATTTAACGCGCCATATTGCTATTTTAAATGATGGTGATGACAGAGATGGAGCCAGACTTTATATGAAAGAATTGGTTTCTGGATTAAATGAATGCTATGAGGCAAAAGTTTGTACGCCTGCCCAGTTAAAATGTCTTGGAAAATTGACTAATGACATATTGGAAAAACATAAAATTGTTCCCGGTAGCGTAAATATTTACCCAAGCTACGGTGGTGACTATCTTGTCGAAACGCAAAATATAGAACCCAAAAAGATAGTGGAACTAAATTTCGAGCTTGCTGAGCTAGTTTGTGGGTTGCCAGAAATGGATGATTGCGAAATGGTCGCACGCTTTACCTCTCAAAGAGTAAATGTTAAGGGGGATACTTATGACTATAAGTGGTAAGGACTTTCTTGATTCAAGTACCCATTGTTTAGAGAATGAATGTGAGGCTGGTTTTAGAAATGCAGTTTCAAGAGCCTACTATTCTATGTTTCATAAGGCTCATGAGGAATTAAGTAACATTCCACGCTGTAATAACAATCACCATGCAAACCTGATAAAATATATGAAGGGTGACCTGGGGAAACCAGAAGAAAAGTTATCAGCCGCAAGATTAAAGATACTCGGCTATGAACTTCGTCAGATGCGACAAGCGAGAAATGAATCTGACTATAAGCTTGTGGAAGCATCCATAAATAAAAATGTTGCTATCGAATCCATTGAGACAGCAAAGCATTTTTTTGAACGAATCTCGTCATAACCAAATTACAGACTTAACTTACCCGCTTCGGCGGGTTAATGAGATGGTCAC
>NZ_AYMQ01000144.1 GCF_000633355.1 Serratia sp. H1w | reverse complement strand
CTTCAATGATCACGGGTATATGTGCCAGAGATTTGGCCTACCGAAGCGAAACTGAGGGGCTCAGGCCTGGCCAACGCGGTAGGGCGCATCAGTGGTATCGCCTCTCCTTATGCCGTTGCCGTGTTGTTGGATAGTTATGGCGTTTCCGGCGTGTTCATCCTGTTGGGCTCGGTCTCGGTTATTGTTGCTGGAGCGATCGCCTTTATTGGTATTGAAACGAAAGGAGCCTCCGTAGAAAGCATTGGTCTTGATGTGGTCACTGAAAAATAAACATCACTATTTAGGATTTCACAATGAATAATACTAAAGCCATTTTAACCACGCCGGGCAGCATGAAAATCATGCCGGCCGAAATACCGGTGCCTAAAGACGATGAAGTATTGATTAAAGTTGAATATGTGGGAATTTGTGGTTCAGACGTACATGGTTTTGAATCCGGTCCTTTTATTCCGCCCAAAGATCCCAATCAGGAAATTGGTTTAGGCCATGAGTGTGCCGGTACTGTGGCAGCCGTAGGGCGTAATGTCCGCAAGTTTAAAATTGGCGACAGGGTCAATATCGAACCCGGCGTGCCCTGCGGTAAATGCCGCTACTGCCTGGAAGGGAAATATAATATCTGTCCAGATGTCGATTTTATGGCGACGCAGCCGAATTACCGTGGCGCATTGACCAACTACCTTTGCCACCCAGAAAGCTTTACCTACAAGCTGCCGGAGAATATGGACACTCTGGAAGGCGCGCTGGTTGAGCCTGCCGCCGTCGGCATCCATGCGGCGATGCTGGCAGAGGTGACGCCCGGTAAGAAAATAATCATTTTAGGTGCGGGCTGCATCGGCCTGATGACCTTGCAGGCCTGCCGCTGCATGGGGGCCAGCGACATTGTGGTGGTCGACGTGCTGGATAAAAGGCTGACGATGGCTAGCCAGCTGGGTGCCAAATACGTGATTGATGGTGCGAAAGAAGACACCATCGCCAGAAGTAAAGCACTGCTGGGTGAGGCCGGGGCCGACATTATCTTTGAAACCGCCGGTTCTCAGGCCACGGTAAAACAGGCGCCTCATCTGGTGATGCGCGGTGGGAAGATCATGATCGTCGGCACGGTGCCGGGAGATTCCCCGATTAATTTCTTAAAGATTAACCGGGAAGTCACCATTCAAACCGTCTTCAGATATGCCAACCGCTATCCGGTCACTATTGAGGCCATTTCCTCGGGGCGGTTCGATGTCAAATCAATGGTCACTCATGTTTATGACTACGCTGACGTGCAGCGTGCGTTTGAAGAATCCGTGCATAACAAACAAGACATTATCAAAGGCGTTATCAAAATAACCGCTTAATTCAACCAAGGGTCATGTATTCAATGTGTA
>NZ_AYMQ01000143.1 GCF_000633355.1 Serratia sp. H1w | reverse complement strand
GCGATCACAAAAAGGATCTGATTTTCGCGCTGATTGCCACCTTCTACGCGCTGCTGATGCTGTATGCCGGTGGTATGAAATATCTGCTGCTCTCCGCCATCATCTATGGCCCAGGCACGCTGCTGTACATTATGGCCAAACGTGAACAACACGCGAAACTGTTCACCCCGGCCGAAATGGGACTTTTTATCATCGTTATGGTCGCCGCCATTGTCGCAATCTACAGCATTGCCACTGGCGTTATCACAATCTGATCGAGGCAAGTCATTATGACGACTAAGAAAAAGACGCAGTCCAAGTTTGGTGTTCATTCAGAAGTAGGGAAATTGCATAAGGTCATGGTCTGCGCCCCAGGGAAGGCGCATAACCGGCTGACGCCAAGTAACTGTGATGAGCTGTTGTTCGATGACGTGCTGTGGGTTGAGCGCGCCAAACGTGACCATTTTGACTTTATGACCAAGATGCGCGAACACGGCGTGGACGTGGTTGAGATGCACAACCTGCTGGCCGAAACGCTGGCCCTGCCTGAAGCCAGAAAGTGGATACTGGATCAGCAGATTGTGCCTAATGAAGTATCGCTGGGGATCCTGAAAGAAACTCGTAGTTTCCTGGATGGTCTGGCACCACGAGCGTTGGCAGAGGTACTGATTGGCGGCCTCTCCACTACCGAGTTGGCCAAAGAAGGTTATGCAGACCATGAAGAGTTGAAGCTGATCCGTGAAGCGGTAGGCATCACCGAATACCTGCTGCCACCTCTGCCGAATACCCTGTATACCCGTGATACCACCTGTTGGATCTACGGCGGCGTGACCTTGAACCCACTGTATTGGCCTGCCCGTCACGAAGAAACCATTCTGACGACGGCGATCTACAAGTTCCACCCAGACTTTGGCGAAGCCAACGTTAACGTCTGGTGGGGGGATCCAACGGTGCACCACGGTACCGCCACGCTCGAGGGTGGTGACGTAATGCCGATCGGCAACAAGACGGTGCTGATTGGTATGAGTGAACGTACTTCGCACCAGGCGATCACCCAGTTGGCCGCTTCGCTGTTCGCCAACAAACATTCCGGCGTTGAGCGGGTAATGATTGCAGCCATGCCAAAACTGCGCGCCGCCATGCACCTGGATACGGTATTTACCTTCTGCGATCGCGATGTCGTCACGCTTTATCCGGCGATCGTCAATCAGATCAAAACCTTCTCACTGCGCCCGGATGATGGCCCAACCGGCATGAAACTGAGCCGCGATAATGGCACCTTTGTTGAGGCCATTGCCGGGGCGTTGAACCTGAAAAAACTGCGGGTGGTGGAAACCGAAGGTAACGACTACGATACCGAACGCCAGCAGTGGGATAGTGGTAACAACATGGTGGCGCTCTCTCCTGGGGTGGTGCTGGCTTACGATCGTAATACCAAAACCAATACCCAGTTGCGCAAAGAAGGGGTTGAAGTGATTGAGATTGTCGGTAGTGAATTGGGCCGTGGCCGCGGGGGCGGCCACTGTATGACCTGCCCAATTACACGTGATGCGGTCGACTATTAATATGTCGACACTCAAAGGGCACTCCTTTGAGTGCCCTTTGAGATCCTGAAAGAATTAAAAATCAGGAACAATGTCAGGTACTACCCACGTTTCACGACTCTGTCTAGAAGGCTTAACCCTTTTACTGCTGATAGTGCAGTAGTACTTAACATCTGATCCGAAGAGATTGCATCGTGAATATGAAACTGGTTGCCGTTGTGCTTTGCACACTTTTTCTTACCGCCTGTGACAGAGAAGAGCCTAAAGTGCCCATGAGCGTCCGTCCAGTAAACATCTTTGAGGTTAGCAACAGCGCCCAACAGGGAGTGCGGATCTTCCCTGCCAGGATTGTCGCGGGTGACCGAACCGAGCTGGCCTTCAAGCGCCCAGGGCAACTGCAACAACTCCTGGTTCGTGAAGGGGAACGGGTCAAACAGGGGCAGGTGATTGCCGAGCTAAACAGCAATGACGCACGGCTGCGGCTACGTGACCGCCAGGCTACCTTCGATCTGGCACAGGCACAGTTCAACCGTTTCTCGACCCTCAGCGCACGTAATGTCATTCCTCGTGCCGAACTGGATGTCCACCGCGCTGCACGTGACTCGGCCCAGGCCGCCTTGAAGCTGGCCAGGGAAGAAGTGAATGATATGCAAATCCGCGCCCCCTTTACCGGTGTGATCGCGACGCTCACAGCCCGTAACTATCAGGTGATCCCGGCGGGCCAACCGATAGCGACCTTGAATTCGCTGGATTCACTGGATGTGGTATTCAGTATTCCCGAGAACCTGTTCATTGTTATTGATGAGAGCAACGCGCAGTACCAGCCTATTGTTCGGTTAAATAACTTGCCTGGCCGCGAGTTTACCGCCCGCTATAAAGAACACACCACCAATACCACCGCAGGTTCCCTGACCTATCAAATGACCCTGACCATGCCACGCCCGCAGGATCTGCCACTGCTCTCGGGGATGAGCGGCAGCGTGAAAATCAACCTCGGTAATCTGGCCGGGGCCGATCAGACCTCCAGCGTTATTGTGCCCGTCGAGGCGGTATTTAACCCGGATAACAGCCCACGCAATCAGCCCCACGTTTGGGTGATCAAGGAGCGTGATGGCAAACTGTTTGTGGAGTCTCGTCAGGTTGAAACCGGGCAACTGACCGCCAATGGCATTCAGATCGTCTCAGGTCTGGCCGATGGTGAACGGATTGTCGCCGCCGGTACTCGCGAATTGCGCCCCGATCAGGAAGTGCGCGCCTGGGTCCGTGAGCGAGGTCTGTAATGAAACTGACAGAAAACTTTATCAACAACGGTACCCGGATCTGGCTGGCGATCCTGCTGCTAGGCATCGGCGGCGTACTGGCGTTTCTGAATATCGGCAGGCTGGAAGATCCGGCCTTTACCATCAAGACGGCGGTGGTGGTCACCCGTTATGACGGCGCTTCGGCCCAGCAGGTGGAGGAAGAAGTTACCCTACCGTTGGAAAATGCCATTCAGCAGCTGCCTTATATTGATAACGTCACCTCGATCTCCAGCGTGGGTTTATCGCAGATCACCATTAATATCCGCGCCGAATACGGTGCAGCCGAACTGCCACAGATCTGGGATGTACTGCGTCGGCGCATTGGCGACGCGGCGATGCGTTTACCCCCCGGAGCCAGTCCACCGATAGTGAATGATGACTTTGGTGATGTATACGGCTTCTTCTTCTCACTGTATGGCGATGGCTTTACCAATCAGGAACTGCGTAATTTTGCCGAACTGCTACGCCGTGAACTGGTGGTGGTGCCCGGCGTAGGCAAAGTGGCCATTGTCGGGGTGGTACCTGAAGAGGTGCAGATTGAAATTTCCCGCGCCCAGATGACCGCCGCCAATATTATCCCACAACGGCTTTACGACCTGTTGAGCCGGCAGAACGTGGTGTCCAACGCCGGAGATTTACTGGTAGGCAGCGAGTCGATCAGGCTACACCCCACCGGGGAATTTGCCAGCGTGCAAGAGCTGGGCAACCTGCTGATTAGCGAGCCGGGCAGCCCACGCAGCGTTTATCTGCGTGATATCGCCACCATCACTCAGGGCGTGACGCATTCTCCTAATAATATCTACCGCGCCAACGGGCGGCCTGCGCTTTCCATCGGCGTGTCTTTTGCCCCGAACGTGAACGTGATTGTAGTGGGTGAGGCGGTCAAGGCCCGGTTAGCCCAGTTACAAGCCGAACGTCCCGCCGGGATGGACATCAGCGTGTTCTACGATCAGTCCCACGAAGTGGAAGGCGCGGTTAACGGTTTTATCATGAACTTCTTGCTGGCGCTGCTGATCGTAGTCGGCACCCTGCTGATCTTCATGGGGGTGCGCAGCGGGTTGGTGATCGCCGCCTCGTTGGCGCTGAACGTGCTTGGCACTCTGTTGATCATGAAGCTGTTCAATATTGAGCTACAGCGCGTTTCGCTCGGGGCATTAGTGATCGCCTTAAGTATGTTGGTGGATAACGCCATCGTGATCGTCGAGGGCGTGCTGGTTGGTCGGCAACAGGGCGAGAAAACCCTGCAGGCCATTAATAACGTGGTCAAGCGCACCATGTTCCCACTGCTGGGGGCGACGGTCATTGCCATTCTGGCATTTGCACCGATCGGTTTATCCAACGATGCCACCGGGGAATATTGTAAGTCGCTATTCCAGGTGCTGCTGATTTCGCTGATGCTGAGCTGGTTCACCGCCTTGACTCTGACACCGGTGTTTACCAAATGGGCGTTTGAAAAGCAGAAGATCGCCGAGCCCAAACCCGATGAACCGGTCAAATCGCCTTATGATGGTTGGCTGTTCCGGGTTTATCGCAACCTGTTGGGCAAACTGCTGCGCCAGCGCACCATTACGCTGGCGGTGCTGGCTGCGTTGATGGTGGCATCGGTGATTGGTTTTGGCAACGTGCGCCAAAGCTTCTTCCCGCCGTCCAATACACCGATCTTCTTTGTCGATCTTTGGTTGCCGTATGGCACCGATATCGCCTATACCGAAAAGATTGCCGCCGAGATCGAACAGCATATCCAGGCGCAAGAAGGCGTCAGCGATACCATGGTCACCATCGGCCAAGGCGCGATGCGCTTTATGCTCACCTACAACGCGCAGCGACAGTATTCCAACTACGCGCAGATCATGGTGCGGGCCAAGCAGCTCAACCAGATCCCCGGCATGATCGGCCAGATTGAGGGCTATGTTCGCAACAATTTCCCTCAGGTGAACGCCCAGGCCAAGCGCATCATGTTCGGGCCTTCGAATAACAGCTCCATCGAAGCGCGCTTTATCGGCCCGGATCCTAACGTGCTGCGCACGCTGGCGGCCAAGGCGGAAACCATCGCCAGCGCAGATCCTGATGCCGACGGCGTAATGCACGACTGGCAGCAGCGTAGCAAAGTCATTCGCCCGCAGTTCTCGGATTATCTCGGCCGCGAATTAGGGGTGGATAAACGTGAAATAGACAGTGCGCTACGCATGAGTTTTGGTGGGATAACCGTGGGCTTGTACCGCGATGGCACCAGACTAATGCCGATCGTATTAAGAACCCCGGACTCGGAGCGGCTGAATGCCGAGCGACTGAACGACGTGATGATCTGGAGCCAGGCGCGGCAGGCGTTTATTCCCATCGATAACGTGGTCAACGGCTTTACGACCGAGTGGGAAGATCCGCTGATCATGCGCCGGGATCGCAAACGCACCCTGACGGTTCAGGCCGATCCTAGCTCCCAGAGCGGTGAAACCTCTGCCGAACTGCTGCAACGCATCAAACCAGGCATTGATGCGATCCCTCTACCACGCGGCTATGAACTGAATTGGGGCGGGGATTATGAAAGCACCAAGGAAGCCCAGGCCGGGTTGTTCACCAGCCTGCCGGTGGCCTTTGTGATCATGTTTATCATCACCGTGCTGATGTTCAGCTCACTGAAAAACGCCGTTGCGATCTGGCTGACCATTCCGTTAGCCCTGATTGGGGTCACATTAGGCTTCTTGCTAACCGGTATTCCGTTTGGCTTTATGGCGCTGATTGGCTTGCTGAGCCTGAGCGGGATGCTGATCCGTAACGGCATTGTATTGGTGGAAGAGATAGGCTTACAACGGCAGGAAAAACCGATCCTGGCAGCGATTATCGACGCGTCAACCTCGCGTTTGCGCCCTATCCTGCTGACCGCCTTTACCACCGTACTCGGTCTGGCCCCGCTGCTTAGCGATGCCTTCTTCCAGAGCATGGCAGTGGTGATCATGTTCGGCTTGGGCTCTGCCACCGTGTTGACGTTGTTAGTCCTGCCGATAATCTATAGCTGCATAAACTCCGACAAAAAGGAGAAAAATTCGGAAATATGATTGAGATTAGCATGATAAAAGGGAAGCATGCATTTCCCAAAGATTCAACTATTCTGCATTTTATGATGAGTGAGAAGGTTGATAACTTGACTGAAATAAAAATGCCCTGATTACTCCCGATAACTCGAGAGAACAACTATTGTTAAAGCACGGGTTGTGTTTAAGGTTCTACCTTCGATATTAGCGGAACGAACCAAAAGAAGCCATACAGCCAAATAATACTGTCAATTTGCGAGGTGCACATGCTTTATGTAGATATCCCCAGTCGTGAAGAATACACCTATCTAGCTGATATTCATTCAGATGCGTGTATCTCGATTTACATTTCGACCTCTCCACTGCACCGACAATTAGAAGCCAGCAAAATTCAACTTGGTAACTTCATCAAGGAAGCGTTGTTGCAGGTGGCAGACAAGGGGTTGGATAAACGCCGGGTCGCGTTGTTGGAAGAGGAGCTTTATTCCGTTCTGGAGGATGAATCATTTTGGGATCTGCATGCCCGCAGTCTGGCGGTGCTTGCAACACCAGACTGCATCCGAACTTACCGACTGGCAAATGAATTATCCCAACGATTGGAAGTCGGGGATCGTTTTTATCTAAAACCATTATTGCGAGCATTAACCTTCCCACATTCAGCCTACATCCTCGCATTGTCTGAAAACCAGGCGCGCCTGATCGAGTTTTTTGCTGATGCGCCAGCAGAAGAGCTGAAAGTACCAGACATGCCCGCACGCATGAAGGATGCGATGGGGAATGCGGCATTGAATGACCACCATCATGGGGCGGTGCATCATAAAGTACGACTAGCACAATATACGCGCAAAATTGACCAGGCATTACGCCCATTGTTTGCCAGGCATGACTCTCCGCTTATCCTTGTCGGTACAGAATCGCTGGCCTCAATCTATCGCTCAACCAATTCGCTATCTAACCTAGCAGATGAAACGCTCTTCAAGAACGCCGAACATCTTGGTGCCTCTGAATTGGTTACTTTGGTGCGACCGTTGATGGATAACTATTATCAGGCACAATTGAATGCGTTAGTATCACGCTTTGAAACACGTTCAGGGGAGCGCCGTGTCACTCAGGATCTTTCAGATGTGGCAAGAGCAGCCACATTCGGTGCCATTGAGTTGTTACTAGTTAACCTCGACTGCACGCAAAACGGTACCATAGATGAGCAGGGATTGGTCACGTTCAGTGATAGCAATGATGAGAATACCTACAGCTTAATTGATGAGATTTCCAAGCGAGCGATGGCTACCGGTGCAAGAATTTTAGCGGTACACAGTGACGCTCTGCCTTCCGGTGCCGATCTTAATGCGATATTACGTTATCCACTATAAGGTGTAGTAGCTCAGACCTGATCTGACAGTTACCGGTTATTTATACAGGTGTCTGTCAGATTAAATCTGGTTCAGATTCTTTTCTGCCCAGATCCGTTTTCCATGAACGGTAGCACGCCTGCGGCATGAGCTCGTCTGCTGCGCAGCCGAAGTCCTTTCCACC
>NZ_AYMQ01000142.1 GCF_000633355.1 Serratia sp. H1w | reverse complement strand
ACGGGGGTGACCATAGATTTTTATTGCCGTGGCTCAGAAGGTATAACGCAGCCCTACGCGAATACGGTATTGCTCCTCGTTATAATAGTTCCAGCGATCCAACCATTGCAGTTCCAGATAAGGCATCCAATGAGTATCTATTTTATAGCTGAATTTATTGGTAATTTCCCAATGGTGATCCTTTCCGTTTTTACTTTTAAAATCATTCACCCGAATAAAGTAATGCGGCTCAAAAGTATAGTTCAGTTGATCGCTGAGTTTAAAGTTCCAGTAGTTGGCAATTTCATGAGTATCGTTGCGCGCCGGGTTACCATTATAATCAAGAGAGTCATAGTTATTGCGGTTATAGCGATAACGCACGGTCAGGTTGAAGAACGGCAAAAATTTATAGTTGTTGTCCAGATAGATCGCCCCCCCTGACCCTGCACTGTTCGAATTGACCAATCCACCAGGAGAAACCGTCCATTTGTCCGTTGGCCGGAATAGCGGATACCAGCCCTCCAGCTCGTTATAGCTGTGCTTGAGCTGTTCAAACTTGCCAATGTTATAGGCATTGGTCGCCATCACACCGGCACCGCCGTCAAAGTTATAGCCACCGCGCAGGATGATTTCGTTCAACTCGGAGGCGGTGTTATAAGCCTCGCGAGTCTCCAGATAAGCACGCCCGGCCTGAGCGCTGGCCGAAGCGCACAGCACGGTAACCAGCAGTGCCGTATTGATTTTTTTGCTGCTAGAACCCCAGAAAGTAGACATTGTCGAGTTTCCTTGTGACATTAAAGCGGATAAAAGGATGCAGTTAACCCGCCGTCATGCCGCTAGGCATGACAGCTAGGCGTTATTATTGGTAACGATCCTGGATTAGACTTCTTTGATTATTGTTGGATTGATTGCCGGATGAGGCTCGGCTATTTCGTTCCTATTGGCTTTATTGTGATTAATCTCGGCTATTATTTGCATAAATAGCTGCTCATTTAATTTATAAAAGCATCCCATCATCACGGCGGCCACCATCGCCAGGATGCAGGGATAAATAAAGATTAACTCGCGCAAACCTTTCAGCACCGAGACGGATTGCTCAACATTCGGGATATAGCCGATTTGCGTCAGCATGATGCCCGGCAATAATCCCGCCAACGCGGCGGAGATCTTGCGTGAGAAGGTGTAGCCGGTATACACCGAGCCTTCCGCGCGGATGCCGGTTTTCCATTCGCCGTAGTCAACGGTATCGGGCACCAGCGCCCAGTTGAGGCTGTTGACGAACGCCGTGCCGAAGAACGCCATGCAGGAGAATGCGACGAAAGAGACCGAGCTATCGCCCCATGCGTAGTTACACAAATCGCCGAGGCACCACAACAGCAGGCCGCCCAGGTAGACCCTCTTTTTACCGAAGTGCTTCACCGCCGCCGGCACCATCAACACGCCAATCAGGATGCAGCCCATGCTAAAGAAGCCCATATAGGACAGCAAATGGATATCGTGTAACACGTACTGGGTGTAATAAACCTGGATCGCCAGCTTGATATTAAACGCCGCCAGCGTACACAGGTTGGCGATGCACAACACCAGCAACGGCGGGTTCTGGAAAATCGCGCGGAATGATTTGAAGATGCCGGGTTTATGGTGCGCCGGGATCACCTCAACATAACGTTCCTTGACCCCGGCATGACACCACCACATACAAAAGACGCCGCAGGTCGCAAACACCACGGCGGCAACCAGATAGCCCATCTCCGGGCGTGCAGTGAACAGCATCTGGATAGGCACAAAGCCCACGGTGCATAACAGCAGCCCCAGCGTTGCACCGCCCTGCCGCCAGGCGGCCAGTTGGGCACGTTCCTGCGGGTTTTTGGTGATGGCGGGCACCATCGCCCCATAAGAGCAGTTCATCAGGCTGTAGAACAGGCCGAACAGCATAAACAGCACGGTCGCCAGCACGGTTTTGGTATTCAGGCTAAAACCGGTATTCAGGAAGTTGGCTACGGCAACCAACGCCACGGGCAGCGAAGCATAAAAGATAAATGGTCTGAACTTGCCTTTAGGGCCAATATTGCGCCGGGAATCCAGCAGCACGCCAGTCAGCATATCGGTGAAGGCGGTGAAGAATTTGGCGATCAGGAAGATCACACCGCCATAAATGGCGGGTAGCCCCAGAATATCGGTATAGAACTTCAGCAAATACAAGGTACCGATACACAGCATCAGGTTGGAACCGAAGTCCCCCATGCCGTAGGCGAACTTTTCGCGCAGCGGCAACCGCAGCGTGACGGGATCTTGGTAGGGTAACGAGTTGGCCATCTTGCTGGTCCTTATTATTGTCTGACACCCTTCGTCTTACAGGTTGTAGGGGTCGAGCATGCCTAATCCATTGACGATTAAGACAGGTGCCGCATGCAGCTAATCGGGCGCAACATGCGGCGCCCCTACGGTGGAAATTATCCGCACAGCCGCTTATAGCGCCGGGCTGACAGCCCGCTTGCGGTCTTCCAGCTCACCGACGATCTTGAGGTAGTTTTTCTCCGTCAGATGATAGAACAGCCCCATGGTCAATGCGGTCAGTACCGCCAGGCCGCAAGGGTAGAGGAAGATCAATTGCCGCAAGCCTTCCAGCGTGCCTGCCCCTTGCGCCACATTAGGGACATAGCCGATATAGGCCAACATCACGCCAGGGAAGAAGCCAGCCAACCCTTGGGAAACCTTGCGGAAGAAGGTAAAGCCGGTATACACCGTGCCTTCCGAACGCACGCCGGTCTTCCACTCGCCGTATTCGACGGTATCCGACACCAGCGCCCAGTTGAGGCTGTTGACGAACGCCGTGCCGAAGAACGCCAGGCAAGAGAACAACACAAACAGCGTGGAGGTATTGCCCCACATATAGTTCATGGCATCGCCGAGGATCCACAGTGACAGGCCGCCCAGATAGACGTTTTTCTTGCCAAAGCGCTTCACCACCGTGGGTACCAGCAGTACCCCAAGCAGGATGCAGCCCATGCTGAAGAAACCCATATAGGACAGCAGGGTAATATCGTTGAGGACGTACTGGGTGTAGTAGATCTGGATCGCCAGCTTGATGTTGAAGCCCGCCAAGGTACACAGGTTGGCGATGCACAACACGAACAGCGGTTTGTTACCGGCGATCGCCTTGAACGACTGCAACAAACCCGGCTTGGGTGCGCCCGCTTTCGGGATCTCGACGTAACGCTCTTTGACGCCGGAATAACACCACCACATGCACAGCATCCCGACGAAGGCGAAGATCGCCGCCGCCACCAGATAACCGACCTGTGGACGCCCGTCAAACAGCGACAGGATCGGCACAAACGCCACGGTACACAGCAACAATCCCACCGTTGCCCCGCCCTGTCTAAAGGCAGCCAGTTGCGCCCGCTCCTGCGGGTTTTTGGTCATCGCCGGCACCATTGCGCCGTAAGAGCAGTTCATCATGCTGAAGAACAGCCCGAACGCCATAAAGATCAGCGTAGCGATCACCGTTTTAATCGTGACGTCGAACGAAGCACCGACGCCAATAAAGTTGGCCACCACCAGCAATGCCACCGGCATGGAGGCATACAGGATGAACGGCCGGAACTTGCCTTTGGCGCCAATATTGCGCCGGGAATCAAGCATCAGCCCGGTGCCAATGTCGGTAAAGGCGGTAAAGAAGCGCGAGATCAGGAAGATCAGCCCACCCCACGCGGCCGGAATGCCCAGGACATCGGTATAAAACTTCAGCAGATACAGCGTGCCGACACACAACAACAGGTTGGAACCGACATCGCCTATGCCGTAGGCGAATTTCTCGCGCAGGGGCAATATCAGCTTCACCGGATCCTGATTAGCTTCACTCATGGTGATTCTCCTTAGCCGCCATCGCCATTCGGCAACTGGCGGCTGACAATGGGTGATTACAGCGTGCGCAGCGAGGCAAACAGCTCGGCCCACTCACTATCCGCCCGGTAGAACACCGGCGGCTGGCCCATAGGTGCCGCTATCGTCACCTCAGTTCCTCCGCTGTGCGGCTCGCCGGTCCACAGGTTGATCCAGCTATCCTGCGGCAGATAGAGCGTCCAGTCGGTGCGCCCTTCCTCATGCACCGGTGCCACCAGCAGGTCACGGCCAAACAGGTATTGGTATTTCAGGCTGTAGGTGTGGGCATCGTCTTCATAATGCAGGAACAGCGGGCGCATCACCGGCAAACCGGACTGCGCATTGAGCGCCACCGCTTGCTTGATGTACGGCTTAAGGGCGGTGAACACCCGAGTCATGCGGGCAAACTGGCGGATGGTTTCCACGTCGTGATCAAACTGCCAGTTAGAATCCGGGCGATTACCTTCATGGGTACGCATTACCGGCGTGAAGGCGCAGAACTCGCACCAGCGCATCAGCAATTCTTTGCTGCGTTTCATCTCAAACAGCGTGGTGTAGCCGCCAATATCGCTGTGATGCAGGCCGTGGCCAGTCATCGCCAGCGACAGCGCCGCCGGGATCACCGAGGCCAGGCCGTCGTCCAGGCTCCAATCCACGTTCTGATCGCCCGCCCACATCATCACCGAATATTTCTGGCTGCCGGTGTAGCCCGCTCGCATAAAGAACATGATCTCGCCAAGCTTGCCACTTTCCTCCAGCGCATCGTAGTTGCACTTGGCCCACAGGGCTGGCCAGGCGTTGTGCATGATTTCCGCATCAATGCCGTTATGCAGTACGGTGTCGGTCGGCAGATACTCGCCAAAGTCCGCCATCCAGCCGTCGAGGCCAAACTCGATCAGGTTCTGTTTGATGACGTTCTTGTACCATTCATAGGCTTCCGGCTTGGTGAGATCGACCACGCCCGCATAAAACTCGCCAAACTCGACCTGATAGTCTTTGCCGGCGTAATCCTTGGTCAGATAGCCTTTTTCTGCCGCTTCGGCATACAGCTCTTTCTCGATGGCCACGTAGGGGTTGATGTACCCCAGAAAACGTACGCCTTCTTTTTTCCACTGCGGGATGCGCTTATCCAGTTCCGGATACAGCTCGCTATCCCAACGCCAATTCCACATCAGGCGTTTGCCGAAAGAGGTAACACGCCGCCCTTCCCAATCCTGCGCCCAGATCCCGCTGACCTTGACGCCGTGCTCACGCATCACGTCCAGTTTCTGTTGGCAGACCTCGGTACCGCCCTGAATACCCAGGATCACACCGTCATATACCCAGTCCGGCAGCTCTGGCTGGCGGCCAAGCAACGCGGTCAGCTTTTCCAACAGGCTGATGTAGCTGTCGGCGCAGTCAAAGCGCAGCACCGCCTGATCCTGCCAGATCGCCAGCTCATGGAATTCTGGGGCAGAAAAATCGAAGTTCATGTAGCAGCTGTTTTCTACGTGGCAGTAGTATTTCTGGCTGCTGACAAAGGTCGGCTGCGGGAAGAAGGTCCAGTAATAATCCCCACCCGCATTCTCCTGGCAGTCTGCCTGCCAGGTGACATAGGTCTGCTTGTTACGGCCAACGCCCTGCTCGCTGGTCCATAATGGGAAAGGTTTGCCGCGCAGATCGAAGTAGGAGAACTGTTCGCCGCAGCCATAAACGTGATCTTCCTGCTGGGCCGCCAGACGCAACCACATGCGGTTGTTCAGTTCGTCACTGTTGCGCAGCTGCATTTCCAAGCGCCCTTGCGCATCGGTAGTGATTGCCAGCGTGCACTGGGCCACATCGCCCCGGCTAAAACGGATCAGCCAGCCTTTGCCCTGCGGAGTGATCTGGGTTTCGGTCAGCGCCAGTTTTTCACTGAGCTGATCTTTGATGCTGAAGTTACCGCGGAACATCTCGATATCCGCCTTGCCGCGCCCAATCCACAGGCACGGAGCCTCTGGCGTGTGTTGTAACAGCACTCGCTGCTGAAAGGTCAGTGTAAATCCACCTGCGTGTTGCGTCAGTTCCAAGCCTTGCTGAGAAGCCATGATCCATTCTCCAAGAGGTTAAATGCCGTATTTGCCCAAGCGTTCGTCGCCCACTCAGGTCAGTTCAATCACGTCCAAACCAAGCAGGCCGGCCACTTTACGCAGCAGCGGGCGGTGCTCGCCGTAAACCAATGAGGTGTGATGCTCCATCCCTGCCGCAATCAGGCGCTGGCGATAAGTATCGGCATCGACATCCAGCCGCGCGGTACCGGCGGTGCCGGAAAAGGCCAGCGGAGCCTTGATCATTTCGCCCCCCGCCAGCATCAGGCGCAGTTTGCCTTCGCCCTGCGTGATGCGACATAGCGTGATGCGCCCCGGTTTGAGCGCAAACTCAGACAACAGAGGCAGCTTGCGGTTGGAGTGGATGGTGGCCTGCACCGGGCCATCGCGATCGGCCATTTCGATCGGCGCCTGCCCGCAGTGCCAGAACACCACGCTGTTATCCTGTGGATCGATATCCACCAGGTCGGTATTGAACGCCGCATTGCCAGAGGCCCACTGCGCCATCAGCGAAGAGAGCACGCCAAACATGTCGGCTTCACAGCCACACGGCACTTTGTCTTCGTTCATCAATGCCAACGCCCCGCAGGCAGCGCAGCCGTAATCGGTGAAGAAATCCGGCCAGCAGCGCACAGCAATACCGGTGTAACCTTCGCGCTGCGCTTTTTCACGCAGGGCAGAGTAAACCTTGAGCGTTTTGCGGGTCGCGGTTTGGTCCATTTCCGCCAGGTTGGGGAAATCTTTGGCACGGCGGGCATAAGGCGCATCGGCCACGCTATCCGGCAGCGCTTTCACCTCGTCGATAAACTCCAGCACGGGCTGGCGAGTGACCTCAACGCCAAAGTGCTGCGTCAACTGCTGTTGGTTGTAGTTGCAAGCATCAAAGCCCAGCGGATGTTCGCCAATCACCATCACCTTGGCCTGCTTAAAACGTTTCACGATCGCCGCAGCCTGTGCCAGTTGCTGCAATTCGCTAATCACCCGGCTGTCGTCCGGCAAACCGTGCAGCGTTTGCACGTTAATGGCTTCACGGCTTAGGGCATGGCAAGCCAGATTCACCCCGCAGAAAGAATTCAGGCGCAAGCGGCCGCCGGTACGGGCCTCCGGGAATGACCACATCGCCGTGGGCACCGGGAAACCACGCACCACTTCAGTAGTGAGAGAGGCATCGGTAAAGGTCACTTGCAGGATCAGCAGCAGATCGAGATCGGCCTGTTTCAGTGCGGGCAGCATTTTCAGGGCCGATTCGGCATCAAACTGCAATACCGGTTCGCCAACCAACTCGATATCCATGCCACTCAGCGCCTGCCAGGACTGCGCTAACATCTCTTGTGCGTAAGGCACGTCGAAGGTCGTGCGGCCTAGTGCCAACACGCCGACTTTTGCTTTATTGTTCATCGTATTGCTTCCAGTAATCGAGTAAATCTAGGCCACGGTGCTGAAGCGGTGTTCAGTCTGGCTGTGATAGTTTTCCCCTGGGCGCAGCACCACGTTGCCAAAATGGGCATGGTGAATGCTGTCTGGGAACGCCTGGGTTTCGAGGCAAATGCCGGAAAATGCCTGATAGCGATGACCGGCCTTGCCGTTCCAGATCTTGTTGGAAAGCTTGAAGGCGTTATATAACTGCACGCCCGGCAGCGAGGTATGGACTTCCATCACGCGCCCGGTTTGCGGGCAGGTCAGGCTTGCTGCGGGATGCAGAGCACCATCGCCCGGCTTGAGCACGAAGTTCATATCAAAATCCTGGGCCGGGCGGTGCAACATGGCATCCCCCAGACGACGGGCGTTGCGAAAATCAAAGGCCGTGCCAGCAACGCGGCGGATCTCACCGGTGGGCAGCATGGTGCTTTCATCAACCGGAGTGATGAAGTCGGCTTCGATTTTGAGCTGCTGGTCGTGGATCAGGTGCTGGTGGCCTCGCAGGTTGTAGTGGCTGTGATTGACCAGGTTGACCAGCGTCGGCTTGTCCGTCTGCGCCGTAAAGCTCAGCGTCATCACGTTGTCTTCCGTCAGGCCGATGCGGTGCCAAACCTGCAAGTTCCCCGGATAGCCTTCTTCGCCATCGCTGGAAGTACGGCTGAAAATAATGCCGTCGCCATCTTCCTGTGCCTGCCAGACATACTTGTCAAAACCCTGACGCCCGCCGTGCAGATGCTGCCCGGTAGGAAGTTCATTGGTGGCCAGAATGTACTCCTGGCCGTCAATGCTGAAGCGGCCACCGGCGATACGGTTGGCACAGCGCCCGGCAATCGCCCCAAAGAAGGGATGCCCGGCCTGATAAGCCGCCAAATTGTCGAATCCCATCACGATGTCTTCCGCCTGCCCATGGCGATCCGGCACCCAAAGCTGAGTAATGATGCAGCCGTAATCGGTCACGCACAGCCGCATGCCGTTGGCATTGGTCAAGGTGAACAGGTAAACGGCCTGTCCCTGATGCTCGCCAAAATGCTGGCGTTGAAGAGTGGTCATAATCTGCGCCTTATGATTAGCGCGGCAGTCTGCCGCGCAACGGATGCTTAAAACTGAGCGGCTTTACCCTGGCTGCCAAACAGCCTGATTTTTTCCGCGACCTTGGCCTGCATCACATCGCGGCCATGCCCAAGCGACACCGCCAGGACAAACTCGTCAGGATCTTTGTCGAGCACCTCGCTCATCCCTTGGGTGAAGGCCTGCCGCAGTTCGGTGTCCACGTTCACCTTGGCAACGCCCAACGACACCGCCTTGCGGATCTGATCGTCCGGTACGCCGGAGCCGCCATGCAGCACAATCGGTTTTTTGACGATCTCGCGGATCTCTTGCAAGCGTTCGAACGCCAGCTTGGGTTCTTGCTTGTACAGGCCATGTGCCGTACCAATCGACACCGCCAGATAATCCACCGTGGTCAATTCGGCAAACTGCAACGCTTCGCTACTGCTGGTGATCAGGGCGTCCTTTTCATCGACCGAAATATCATCCTCGGTGCCACCGATCTTGCCGATCTCGCCTTCGACCCCAATGTTCAGCGCGTGGGCTACATCCGCCACGGCGCGGGTAATACGCACGTTTTCGTCAAATGACAGATGCGAGCCATCAAACATCACCGACTGGAACCCAGCCTGCACCGCCTGCATGGTCTGCTCGAAGCTGCGGCTGTGATCCAGGTGGATACATACCGGCACCGTGATATCGTGCATAAACGCGTCGATCATCGCCTTCATAGGTTCCAGCCCCATCACGCTGATCACTTTCTGTCCTACCTGAATCATGATCGGGGCCTGTTCCTGTTCGGCCGCCAGCAAAATGGCGCGAATGGTTTCAGCGTTATGTGCGCTGAATGCGCCGATGGCATAGCCGTGTTCCCATGCGTGTTGGATCATGGTGTTACCAGATAAATAAGGCATTGCTTCTCCCCTTTGCGCACTGCGTGGCAGGCGCAATTACGTTAAGTGTTACGCGTTATTCGTTCTGCCCGAAGCAGCGCGAACCTGTTCCAAAATGGCACTCCAGTCCTGACGCCCACGCCCACTAGCCCGCGCCTGGCTGTAAACCTCGCGTGAAGCCGCGCCCATCGGCATGGCTACGTGCAACTGATTGGCGACATCGAGCGCGATC
The DNA here is from genome assembly GCF_000633355.1 of Serratia sp. H1w. Classification (GTDB taxonomy): domain Bacteria; phylum Pseudomonadota; class Gammaproteobacteria; order Enterobacterales; family Enterobacteriaceae; genus Chania. Next base: position 21,356 of record NZ_AYMQ01000142.1, on the reverse strand, counting down.
CCCAGATCCTTGTGCGCCAGATCGATCATGAATGCCGGGCTGAGATCGCCCTTCAGCACCTTGTTCGGCCAGGAGGTGGTGAAATGCCCCTTGCCGGCCGGAGTGCCGCTCATCACTTGCAGCGCCACGTCGAACGACAATCCCAGTGCCTCACACAGCACCGCCGCTTCGGCAGACAGCGCGTTCAGCGCGATGCTCATGTAGTTGTTGATCAGCTTGACGCGGATCCCCATGCCTGGCCCACCGGCGTTGATCAGCTCCGATCCCATCGCCATCAGCACGGGCGTAGCGCGTTCTACCTGCTTGGCGGTGCCACCAGCCAGGATCAGCAACGTGCCTGCCTGGGCATGGTCAGAAGTCCGCCCGACCGGCGCATCCATCAGGCTAAAGCCCCGTGTCTGCATCTGGGCAATCAGCCGGTCGGTTTGCAGCGGATGAATGGTGGACATATCCATCACCAGGGCCGCTGGCGGTAAGGTGGTACACACCCCTTCGGCACCGAACAGCACCTCATGCACCAAATCGCCGTTGGGTAACATGGTGATGACAAACTCCGCGTCTTGTGCTGCCTGCGCCGGACTGGTTGCCGCCGTGGCTCCTTGTGCCACCAGGGTGCTGACCGCCGCCGGGCTGATATCGAAAACGTTCAGCCGGTGCCCCTGCTTGAGCAAGTTGCTGGCCATCGGCGCGCCCATTTGCCCTAGCCCGATAAATGCGATCTGTGCCATGGTTCTCTCCTGTTGATTACCCTTGTCATCTTCGTGTCAACTCTGCGGCCACAAACCAGACCGTTTTTGTCTGTTTTTGATCGTATTTGTAATTTATAGTCAAAAAATTGACAGGCGTCACTCTTTTAACATTTGAGTGAATTAAAATGATGGCAGCGTGATCGGCAGCCACTTTTTGCTGAAAAACCGTTCACTAACCGCCAATCAACCACCAGGGATATTGTTTATGACTCGAATTGCGTGCGTAGGCATTGCCGTGCAAGACCGCCTGTATTACGTAGAAAAGCTACCCGAAGGCGGAGGGAAATATGTCGCCCTGGATTACTATGAAATCGGTGGAGGCCCGGCGGCAACGGCAGCGGTGGCCGCAGCCAGACTGGGAGCAGAGGTCGATTTCATTGGCCGCGTCGGAGATGATGCAACCGGGCAAACGCTATTGGCCGAGCTGGGCAGCTATGGCGTCAATGTCAAGCATGCGCGCCGTTACCCACAGGCGCGTTCCTCACAATCAGCCGTGCTGGTGGACGCCCAGGGTGAGCGCATGATCATCAACCATCCCAGCCCTGACTTGCCCGAGGACGCCGACTGGCTCCATGGCATCGACTTTAGCCAATATGACGTGGTGTTGGCTGACGTACGCTGGCATCAAGGTGCGCTGACCGCCTTCACCTTGGCCCGCCGCGCAGGCGTCACCACCCTGTTGGATGCCGATATCACGCCGCAAGATATCCGTCCGCTGGTAGCTTTGGCCGACCATGCCGCCTTCTCCGAACCGGGGCTACTACGGATGACGGGAGCAGCGGACGTCAAACAGGGATTACGTGTCGCCAAAAATGACAAAAACGGACAAATTTATGTCACTCAAGGTAAACATGGCTGTTTTTGGCTGGAAAACGATCAACTGAAACATCAGCCGGGCTTTCAGGTTGAGGTGGTGGATACGACGGGAGCTGGGGACGTTTTTCACGGTGCGCTGGCGGTGGCTCTGGGTTCACAACCCGATATTGCCCAGGCGGTACGCTACGCCAATGCAGTTGCCGCGTTGAAGTGTACCCGCCCCGGCGGCCGTGCTGGCATTCCCAATTGTGATCAAACAGACTCTTTCCTGGCCAGTTTTGTATAATATGTTCGACTGTTGACACAATGAAGAGAGAACAGCATGAGTCTGACTGAACTTACCGGCAACCCACGCCACGATCAGCTGATTCAGTTGATCGCCAAGCGCGGCTATATGAACATCGACGAACTGGCGCAATTGCTGGAGGTTTCAACACAGACGGTCAGGCGTGATATCCGCAAGCTGAGCGAACAGGGGCTGATAACCCGGCATCATGGCGGTGCGGGCCGGGCTTCCAGCGTGGTCAACACCGCTTTCGAGCAGCGGGAACTCTCTTACACCGAAGAGAAAATGGCGATTGCGGAAGCCATCGCCGATTACATTCCGGATCGCTCCACGGTGTTTATCACCATCGGTACTACCGTTGAGCACGTTGCCCGCGCGCTGATGAACCACAGCCATCTACGCATCATTACCAACAGCCTACGGGTAGCGCATATCCTATATAAAAATACCGAGTTTGAAGTGATGGTGCCCGGTGGTACGCTGCGCCCCAATAATGGCGGCATCATCGGCCCTAGCGCGGTAAGCTTTGTCGAGGGTTTCCGGGCCGACTATCTGATCACCAGCGTCGGGGCGATCGAGGCCAACGGCGATCTGCTGGAGTTTGATGTGAATGAGTCCAGCGTGGTGAAAGCGATGATGGCGCATTCCCGTCATATTCTCCTGGCGGCGGACCACACCAAGTTCCACGCCTCTGCGGCGGTAGAGATCGGCAATACCCGCCAGGTGACCGCGCTATTCACCGACACGCCTCCCCCTTCTGCATTGGGAAGCTTGTTGCAGCAACAGCAGGTGGAACTGGTCGTTATCCCCACCAACAGCGAAGAACCCACGCTGTGATCCAGAGCCGCTAAACTCGCTGATTTTCCTGCCGATCGTTAATGCACGCAGAGTATTATTATGCGTGCATTTATTTCTCATTTGACCACACCAATATCCCCCAGGGATCGCCGCCATAGCCACCAATATATCCGCGCATTTCCGCTTAATGATTACGGTTAATTAACTATGCAAAAACCGGCTAATTATGGCCAATCATCACACCAGATATTGGCAGAAAAATCCGACGATATTGACATTGAGGGTTGTCTCAGAATGTCAGTGTGTTAGGGTATGGGGCACTCTTATTTTCTATTAGGACAATTTTATCGTTTGATAATACACCACAGGAAACAGCATATTGCATGGCAATTAAACTCGAAGTAAAAAATTTATATAAGATATTTGGTGAGCACCCGGAACGCGCATTTAAGCTGATTGACAAAGGTCTGACTAAAGACCAGTTGTTGGAGAAAACGGGGTTATCACTTGGCGTCAAGAACGCCTCTCTGGCCATTGAAGAAGGCGAGATATTTGTCATCATGGGGCTTTCCGGTTCCGGTAAATCCACCTTGGTACGCCTTCTCAATCGTCTGATAGAACCCACCCGCGGTGAGGTGCTGATCGACGGTGAGGATATATCAAAAATATCCGATGCCGCGCTGCGCACCGTACGGCGAAATAAGATCAGCATGGTGTTCCAGTCATTCGCCTTAATGCCGCATATGAACGTATTAAATAATACCGTTTTCGGCATGGAATTAGCGGGCATTCCGTTACAGGAACGCCAGGATAAAGCGCTGGACGCTTTGCGTCAGGTTGGGTTGGAAAATTATGCCAACGCTTATCCCGATGAACTGTCCGGCGGCATGCGCCAGCGTGTGGGCTTAGCCCGCGCCATGGCTAACGATCCGGATATATTGTTAATGGATGAAGCCTTCTCTGCACTGGACCCATTAATACGTGCCGAGATGCAGGATGAGCTTGTCAAATTACAGGCGAAACATCAGCGCACCATCGTATTTATTTCCCACGATCTGGATGAAGCGATGCGTATTGGCGATCGTATTGCCATTATGCAGGGCGGCGAAGTGATCCAGGTCGGTACGCCGGATGAAATATTAAATAATCCGGCCAACGATTATGTACGCACCTTCTTCCGCGGCGTCGATATCAGCCACGTTTTCAGTGCCAAAGATATCGCCAAGCGTCGCCCGGTGACCCTGATCCGTAAGACCCCCGGTTTTGGTCCGCGCTCTGCGTTGCAGATCCTGCGTGATGAAGACCGTGACTATGGCTACGTGCTTGAACGCGGCCAGAAATTTATCGGCGTGGTATCGATAGACTCTCTCAAGCAGGCGCTGGCGGCCAATCAAACGCTGGACGACGCCCTGCTGGATGCCCCACTGCCCGTTCCGGCCGATATGCCGCTGAGCGAGCTGATCTCACTGGTAGCACAGGCCCCTTGCGCCGTGCCGGTGGTCGGGGAAGAGAACAACTATATCGGTATTATTTCCAAAGGCATGCTGTTGCAGGCTTTAGATAAAGAGGGCCCTACGAATGAGTGATAATCAGGATCCATGGGCAACCGCTGCCACATCCCCTAACGACGCCGCTGCCACCAGCAGCGATCCCTGGTCAACCGGCGCACCGGTAGACAGCGTGCCCCATGATGCCGCAAATCAGGCCGCATCGGGCGCTGACTGGCTTAACAGCGCCCCAGTGGAGCCCGAGCACTTTAGCCTGCTGGATCCGTTCCACAAGGCTTGGGTGCCGTTTGATACCTGGGTCACCCACGGCATTGATTGGCTGGTACTGCATTTCCGTCCGCTGTTCCAGGGCATTCGCGTGCCGGTGGATTTCATCCTCAGCGGCTTTCAGCAGTTTTTGCTGGGCATGCCCGCTCCGCTCGCCATTGTGCTGTTCTCACTGATCGCCTGGCAGATATCCAGTCTGGGTATGGGTGCAGCTACGCTACTGTCGCTAGTCGCCATCGGGGCTATCGGAGCCTGGTCGCAGGCGATGGTTACGCTGGCGTTGGTGCTCACCGCCCTATTCTTCTGCATCCTGATCGGGCTGCCGTTGGGAATATGGCTGGCGCGCAGCAAACATGCCGCCAAAGTGATTCGGCCACTGCTCGACGCCATGCAGACGACTCCGGCCTTCGTCTACCTGGTGCCGATCGTCATGTTGTTCGGTATCGGTAACGTGCCAGGGGTCGTGGTGACGATTATCTTCGCCTTGCCGCCGATCGTGCGTCTGACCATTCTGGGCATCAAACAAGTGCCGGAAGATCTGATTGAAGCCGCCGAGTCCTTTGGTGCCAGCCCACGCCAACTGCTGTTTAAAGTCCAGTTGCCGTTGGCCATGCCAACCATTATGGCCGGGGTTAACCAGACGCTGATGCTGGCGCTGTCGATGGTGGTGATCGCCTCGATGATCGCCGTAGGCGGTCTGGGCCAGATGGTACTACGTGGCATCGGCCGCCTGGATATGGGGCTGGCTGCCGTCGGCGGTGTCGGTATCGTCATTCTGGCCATCATCCTCGATCGCCTCACCCAGTCGCTGGGGCGCGATCGCCGCAGTAAAGGGCTTGGCCGCTGGTATACCCACGGCCCTATCGGGTTGATCGCTCGCCCGTTTTGCAAAAAAGCCTAACCGTTCTTCCCGCCAGCGGCTTTGTGCTCTGGCGGGCTATCTCCAAACAACATCAATAACAGAGGAAAAACTATGCGCACTACAGGGATCTGGGCGATTGCCCTTACCACACTGATTGGTTCACAGGTTGCTTCCGCTGCTGATTTGCCAGGAAAAGGTATTTCGGTACAACCGATACAAAGCACCATCTCCGAAGAAACCTTCCAGACGCTGCTGGTCAGCAAGGCACTGGAAAAGCTCGGCTATGATGTGAAAGAACCTCGCGAAGTCGATTACAACGTGGCTTACACCTCCATCGCCGCCGGGGATGCCACTTTTCTGGCGGTGAACTGGGATCAGTTACACGCCGATCAATACAAGGCGGCCGGAGGCGATAATAAATTTTATCGCGAAGGGGCCTATGTCAGCGGCGCCGCTCAGGGCTACCTGATCGACAAAAAAACCGCCGACCAGTATCACATCACCAACGTTGAGCAGCTCAAAGATCCGAAAATTGCTAAGCTGTTTGATACTAACGGCGACGGCAAGGCAGACTTGACCGGCTGTACGCCGGGCTGGGGCTGTGAAGCGGTGATTAATCACCAGATTGACGCCTACGGCCTGAGCAAAACCGTAGAGCACAATCAAGGCAACTACGCCGCGATGATCGCCGATACCATCACCCGCTTTAAAGAAGGCAAACCGGTGTTGTATTACACCTGGACGCCGTACTGGGTCAGCGATGTGATGGTGCCAGGGCGTGACGTTGTCTGGCTGCAAGTCCCGTTCTCTTCCCTGCCGGGTGTGCAGAAAGATGTCGATACCAAGCTGCCGAACGGTTCTAACTACGGCTTCCCGGTCAACACCATGCATATTGCCGCCAATAAGCAGTGGGCACAGGCCAACCCTGCCGCAGCCAAGCTGTTTGCCATCATGAAGCTGCCGATTGCAGACGTGAACGCACAGAACCTGCGGATGCATGCTGGCCAGGCTTCTCAGGCCGATATCCAAAACCATGTCAATGGTTGGATCAAGGCTCACCAGGCCACGTTTGACGGCTGGGTGAAAACCGCCGCAGAAGCTGCCAAGTCATAACGTTTCCCCTCACCCCAACCCTCTCCCACAGGGAGAGGGAGCTGTCAGCCCCTGCTCTTTTGCAGGTAAAAACATCTTCTCGGCAAACTCGATCTCCCCTCACCTAACCACTCCCACAGGGAGAGAGAGCGGGTAAAGAAGCAACGGGCACGGCTCATTCGCTGTGCCCTCACTCCGGCAACATCATCTCGGTAAACTGTAAAAATCGTTCGGCCGTCTTCGACAAAGGTTGATTCCACACGCAATATACCTGACGACGCGGACCATCCACGATCGGGATCGCCACTAGTGAACTCAATCGCTGGGCCGTGGAAATCGGTACAATCCCTGCAGCCAGACCACGCCGCACCAGATTCTCCAACCATTCAATATGGTCGATCTCAAAGCTGACATGGCGTTTGATCCCCGCAGCCTGAAAGGCCCGGTCGGTCTGCCGTCGCGCCCCGGTGCCGCTATAGAAATCCACCAGCGGCACTTCGGACAACGTTTGCAGATTGATACGCTGATACCCCGCCAACGCATGCTCTGCGGCCACCAGCGCAACCAGCGGTTCGTCGGTTAACTGCCGGTGCGAATCTGGCAGCATGTCTTTATCACCCGGCCAGATGCCGACAAATGCCACATCGGTCTTCTGCTGGCGTATATCCTCCAGCAATACTTCACTGATACCAACGTACAGCCGAATATTCACCGCCGGATGATGACGGTGGAACTCACCCAGCTTCTCGGTAAGGTCTATCGCGTTAATGGTTGAAATGGTGCCAATGGTCAGCGTGCCGGATACCGTGCCAGCGGCGGCCACCACCTCCTCCACCAGCGTCTGTTTAGCGGCCAGTAACCGCTGCGCCGGTTGAATAAAAGCACGTCCTGCAGTAGTCAGTTCCACTCGGCGCGAAGTGCGCTCAAACAGCGTACAACCCAGCTCTTCCTCCAGTTTGGCTACCTGATGACTCAGAGCAGATTGCACCGTATGGCAACGCTGTGCGGCGCGGGTAAAACTCTGTTCCTCGGCCACCGCCAAGGCATAACGGATCTGTTTCAGATTCATGTTATCTATCGCGAAATGAGATGGATCAGATGAAAATTATACATTGGTTTAACATTCTGTTCTGCATGATACTTCGGTCACAGTTTTTCCATTATTGAAGACCCAATGAACCAAGCAACTGAACACCCGGGCCTTAGCCCTGCACTAACGCTGCTGATCGCGATGGCCACCGGCCTGGCGGTAGCCAGCAACTACTACGCCCAGCCGCTGCTGGAAACCATCGCACAAAACTTTAATCTGTCGGTCAACCAGGCCGGATTCATCGTCACCGCAGCTCAGCTAGGCTACGCGGTTGGCCTGCTGTTTCTGGTGCCACTGGGCGATATGTTTGAACGCCGTGGACTGATCGTCTTTATGACGCTGTTAGCCGCCGGGGGCATGTTGATTACCGCCTCATCCAGCACCTTGTCGATGATGATCCTGGGTACCGCGCTCACCGGCCTGTTCTCCGTCGTGGCTCAACTGCTGGTGCCGCTGGCCGCCACGCTAGCGCATCCTTCGAAACGCGGTAAAACCGTCGGCATCATCATGAGTGGACTGCTGCTCGGCATCCTGTTGGCACGAACCGTCGCTGGTGCCTTAGCGACCCTTGGCGGCTGGCGCACCATTTACTGGGTAGCCAGCGTGCTGATGATCCTGATGGCGTTGCTGCTGTGGCGCGCCTTACCACGTTACAAGCTTCATTCAGGCCTGAACTATCCACAGCTGCTGAAATCCATCTTTTCCCTGTTCTGCTTCACGCCGATACTGCGTACCCGTGCAATCATCGGTGCCCTGTCGTTTGCCAACTTCAGCGTGTTGTGGACCTCAATGGCTTTCCTGCTGGCGTCCCCGCCGTTCGGTTACTCCGAAGGCGTGATTGGACTTTTTGGTCTGGTGGGCGCTGCCGGAGCATTGGCCGCTTCCCGCGCCGGTCATCTGGCCGATAAGGGCAAAGCAGGGCAAACCACCAGCATTGGGCTAGTACTGCTGTTGCTATCCTGGATCCCTATCGCGCTGGCACAGTATTCCCTGTGGGCCTTGATCATCGGCATTCTGGTGCTGGATCTGGCGGTGCAAGGGGTGCATGTCACCAACCAAAGCGTGATTTACCGCATCATGCCAGAGGCACGTAATCGCCTGACCGCCGGCTACATGACCAGCTATTTTATTGGCGGAGCCGTGGGTTCGGTGCTTTCTGCTGCCGCTTATCAACATGCTGGTTGGAACGGCGTGGCGGCGATTGGTGGCGTGCTGTGCGTACTGAATCTGCTGACCTGGTGGCGAGGTAAGCGCCATGACCCACAGGGGCCAGCCACCAGCTAATTAGCAACAAAATAATAACCCTGGAAATTTATTAGGCGGCAGGGTGTAAAAATTACTTACTCTCTGGTAATATTGTCGCCGTAAATTATTGGCGACCTATACACCCTGTGCCTTGAACGACCTTACTCGCGTAAGTTTTTCTTCTATCTCCCCTGCAGGATGCCGTAGTCCCCCGCTCAGTAACATAAGCAAACCTTACCTGTCTCAGCCCGCGGAACGGCAAAATTTGTGCCTTCAATCACAAGACCTTACGGTCTGTGGCGTTAAGCATTTACAAACAACTTACAAATGACACGAATTGCTAAATTATTCCCCTTGCTGAAGATTTACATTATTAATCACTATCGTTACTATACCGAACGAAATTAATGAGGCACTAAATTATGGAAAGCTCGTTTACCCCCATAGAGCAAATGCTGAATTTCCGCGCCAAACGTCAGAAAGACTTCCCTTATCAGGAAATCCTGCTGACCCGCCTGTGCATGCACATGCAAGGCAAGCTGCTGGAAAATCGCAATAAAATGCTGAAAGCACAGGGAATCAACGAAACCTTGTTTATGGCTCTCATTACGTTGGATGCGCAGGAAAACCACAGCATTCAGCCTTCTGAGCTAAGCTCTGCCTTGGGTTCTTCGCGCACCAATGCCACCCGCATCGCCGATGAACTTGAGAAACGTGGGTGGATTGAGCGCAGGGAAAGCGACCATGACCGCCGCTGCCTGCATCTGCATATGACCCAGGCTGGGGAAGCGTTTCTCGAACAATTGCTGCCGCCGCAGCATAAATGTCTGCATTTCCTGTGGTCCACACTCAACGACGAGGAGCAGCAACAGCTGGAAATGCTGACGCGCAAATTGTTGACCCGGTTGGATCAGATGGAAGTTTCAGAACAGTTATCCCAATAATTCCTGTTCAGGTAATCAATTTTATGCGATCCCCGTTAACCTGGAGATTCACCCCGCTGTTCGCCGTTCTGCTGCTGGCGGGGTGCGCATCTACCGATAATATTGCTCCGCAATCCAAGATGATGGATCCGCAACAGTTGCAGCTTGCCCAGCCGAAAGTCAGTTCGCTGGCGATCAGCCCGCAGTGGTGGCGCACGCTTAACGATCCGCAGCTTGATAGCCTGATGACCCAGACGCTGCAAAACTCGCCTTCGCTGCAACAGGCGGGCGCTCGCGTGCGTGAAGCCCAAAGCGTGGCGGGTGAAGCCAGTGCCGCCAACGGGCCCAACCTGGATCTGAATGGCAGCATCAACCGCCAGCGCCTGGCACAAAACACCAACCTGGGCTTTGGCTATCTGCCCAATCCGGTGTATGAATCCTCTAACTCGCTGGGTTTGAATCTGGCCTATGAGTTTGACTGGTGGGGCAAATACCGCAATCAGGTCAATGCGGCAAAAGCACAGATCGATGCCGCCCGTGCCGAGCAGGCACAAGCCGCGTTGACGTTGACCAGTTCGGTAGCCTCAGCCTATTACCAGTTACAAGCCAATTACGCGCTAGAGAATGTGCTGCAACAGGAGGTGGATAACAACCAGCGCCTGGCCGATCTGCGCCAAAAGCAATATAAAGCCGGGATCTACGGCGTAGAAATCCCGCAGCAAACTCAAGCGCAAGCCGACAGTGCCAAACAGCAGATCATCCAGTTGCAGTCACAGACTGAGCAGCTTAAACACCAGTTGGCCGCCCTGGCTGGCCTTGGCCCGAATGCGCTGCAATCACTGCATCCGGTGGCACTGCCTGCCGAGGAGCTGTTGGCTCCCAAAGGCGAACTGACTGCCGATTTACTGGGTAAACGCCCGGATATCACCGCACAGCGCCAACTGGTGGAGTCCTACAACCAACGGGTCAGTGCGGCACGCAAAGAGTTCTACCCTAGCCTGTCGATCTCGGCCTTTGCTGGCTTGACCACCACCAACGTCGGCGGCACCAGCCCGAATCTGTTTGAAGCCGCCAGCCAGGCGTGGGGCGTGGTTCCGGCCATTTCCCTGCCGATCTTCCATGCCGGCGCGCTACGCAGCAAGCTGGGTGAAGAATCCGCTCTTTACGATCAGGCCGTCGGCTCTTATAACCAAACGATCCTCAATGCGTTACAGGAAACGGCCGACGCCATCACCGTTCAGCAGAGCAGTAGCAAACAGCTGCTGCAGGCAGCCTCCGCCTCCCAATCCATGCAGGAGGTATACCGGGTTGCCAACGCCAAATACCAGGCAGGGGTGATTGGGCGTGATGAACTGTTGACCAGCCAGACGCAGCTATTACAGCAGCAACAGGCACAACTGAATGCCAGCAGCAACTTGATGCAGGCGAAGATAGCATTGGTACGCGCGTTGGGGGGTGGCTATCAGGCCCCGGCGGCAGCGGAACCTAAAGCATAATTTTAGAGCGTGGAGAATACCATGAGTGCAAGCGCGGAAACTCAAGCCCCGCAGCAACCGGCTGGCAAAAAGCGGCAGCGTAAATTCTGGCTGCTGCTGTTGACGTTTATATTTATCGTGATTGGGGTGGCCTATTTAGTCTATTGGTTCCTGGTGCTGCGTCATCACCAGGAGACCGATGATGCCTACGTAGCCGGTAATCAGGTGCAGATCATGGCCCAGGTGTCCGGTAGCGTGAACAGCGTTACCTTCGATAACACCGACTTTGTGCGTAAAGGGGATGTGCTGTTAACACTGGATCCTACCGACGCCGAACAGGCGTTTGAACGGACTAAAACCGCGCTGGCCAATAGCGTGCGCCAAACGCGTCAGTTGGTGATCAACGGTAAGCAGTACCAGGCTAACATTGCGCTGCGTAAATCCGACCTGAGCAAGGCAGAAAATGACCTCAAGCGCCGCGTGGTGCTGGGCAACGCCGATGCGATTGGCCGCGAAGAGCTGCAACACGCACGTGACGCGGTAGACAATGCCAAGGCGGCATTGGAAGTCGCAGTACAGCAATACAACGCCAATCAGGCGATGGTGCTGAATACCCCGCTGGATCAGCAACCCGCGATCCTACAGGCTGGCGCACAGATGCGCGATGCCTGGATGGCGCTGCAACGTACCCGTATCGTCAGTCCAATTACTGGCTTCGTTTCACGCCGCAGCGTGCAGGTAGGGGCACAAATCTCCCCAGGGACGCCTCTGCTGGCCGTAGTAGCACCGGATCATGTCTGGGTCGATGCCAATTTTAAAGAAACCCAGATCGCCAATATGCGTATCGGCCAATCGGCTACCGTGGTCAGTGACCTGTACGGTGACGACGTGGTGTTCCAGGGCAAAGTCGTGGGTATCGATATGGGTACCGGTAGCGCGTTCTCACTGCTGCCAGCACAGAATGCTACCGGCAACTGGATCAAGGTAGTGCAACGTTTACCCGTGCGTATTGAACTGGATCCGCAACAGGTTGCCAAACACCCGCTGCGTATCGGTCTTTCTACGCTGGTCAGAGTCGATACCACCAATCTGGATGGCCTGGTGCTCTCCGATACGGTACGTCAAAAACCGCTGTTTGAAACCAGCGCGCTGGCGCTGGATCTGGCACCGGTGAATCAGATGATTGCCGATGTGATCCATGCAAACGCCGGTTAAGCGAGCGGGAGGCTACCTTGGCACAGAAACCGCTTGAAGGTGCCCAGCTTGCCTGGATGACGGTCGCGCTCGCCATGGCGACCTTTATGCAGGTGCTGGACTCCACCATTGCCAACGTGGCGATACCAACCATTTCGGGTAACCTCGGGTCTTCCAACTCGCAGGGGACCTGGGTGATCACCTCGTTTGGGGTGGCCAACGCCATCTCCATTCCGATCACCGGCTGGTTGGCGAAACGCGTGGGTGAAGTTCGCCTGTTCTTATGGTCCACGGCGCTGTTCGCCCTGGCCTCGTGGCTGTGCGGGATTTCCAACAGTCTGGGCATGCTGATCTTCTTTCGTGTGATCCAGGGCGTGGTAGCCGGGCCATTGATCCCGCTATCGCAGAGTCTGTTGCTGAATAACTATCCCCCCGCCAAACGTTCGATGGCCCTGGCGCTATGGTCGATGACCGTGATCGTCGCGCCGATTTTCGGGCCGATCCTTGGCGGGTATATCAGCGATAACTACCACTGGGGCTGGATCTTCTTTATCAACATTCCCATCGGGCTGTTCGTGATCCTGGTGGCGATGTCGACGCTGAAAGGCCGCGAGACCAAAACCGAGATCAAACCGATCGATACCGTCGGGCTGGTGTTGCTGGTGGTGGGGATCGGGGCATTGCAGATCATGCTCGATCAGGGTAAGGAGCTGGACTGGTTCAACTCTACCGAGATCATTGTCCTGACCGTGGTGGCCGTGGTGGCGCTGGTATTCCTGGTGGTGTGGGAGCTGACGGACGATCACCCGGTGGTGGATTTGTCGCTGTTCAAATCACGCAACTTTACCATCGGCTGTCTGTGTATCAGCCTGGCCTACATGCTGTATTTCGGGGCGATCGTGCTGTTGCCTCAGTTGCTACAGGAGGTCTATGGCTACACCGCCACCTGGGCAGGCTTGGCGTCTGCGCCGATCGGGCTGCTGCCGGTGATCTTGTCACCGATTATCGGCCGCTTCGGTAATCGGCTGGATATGCGCCGTCTGGTGACGTTCAGCTTCATCATGTATGCCGTGTGCTTCTACTGGCGCGCCTACACGTTTGAACCGGGGATGGATTTTGGCGCTTCTGCCTGGCCGCAGTTCTTCCAGGGCTTTGCCATCGCCTGCTTCTTTATGCCGCTGACGACCATCACACTGTCCGGGTTACCGCCGGAGCGCATGGCGGCCGCATCGAGTCTTTCGAACTTTACCCGTACCTTGGCGGGTTCTATCGGCACCTCGATCACCACCACGCTGTGGACCAGCCGGGAGGCGATGCACCACTCGCAGCTGAGCGAGTTTGTGAACCCGTTCAACCCGCAGTCGCAGGAGATGTACAGCAAGCTGGAGCAGCTAGGCATGAGCAAGCAGCAGGCCTCGGGGTTTATCGCCAACGAGATCACCGCGCAGGGGCTGATCATCTCGGCTAACGAGATATTCTGGCTATCAGCGGGTGTGTTCCTGATCCTGTTAGCGCTGGTGTGGTTCGCCAAACCGCCATTCAGTTCCGGAGGCGGCGGGGGCGGAGCCCACTGACCAAGCTACAAACAAAATGGGCGCCTATCAGGCGCCCATTTTTTATATCGCGTAAAGTATTACGCCTGGTTCTGACGCCACCAATCGGCCAACAGAATACCGGTAGCTACCGAGACGTTCAGGCTTTCGACTTTGCCAGTACCGCCGATAGACACGCTCATATCACCTTGCTGCCAGGCGCTATCACTCAGGCCATCACGCTCCTGGCCTAACACCAGCACCATTTTGGTTGGCAGTTTAGCCTGCGCCAACGGCGTGCCTTTATGGCTGGAAGTAGTCACGATGGTGTAACCCGCTTTGCGGAACGTATCCAGCACGGAGAGGAAATCATCGGCATTGATTGCCTTGATATGTTCCGCCCCGCCTTCTGCCGTACGCACTGCTGCACCGGATTCCAACACCGCAGGATCCTGAAGCAAGACGCCATTCACGCCAAAGTGCGCACAAGAACGAACGATCGCGCCCAGGTTATGTGGGTTGCCCACTTCTTCCAACGCCAGCACGCAATCTTTGGCCGGTGCGTTTTGCAGGTAAGCCTGCGCATCCAGACCTTGGCGCTTTTTAATCAGGAAGCAGACGCCGCCGTGATGTTCGGTACCGGACGCTTTGGCCAGTTCCTCTTCATCCACCACATGGTAAGCCTTGCGATTAGCCGCCATCCAGCGCAGCGCTTCGCGAAAACGTGGGGTGACGGATTGCACAAACCAGGCGCGAACAATGGCATCTGGACGGCTGGCGAACAGGGCTTTACAGGCGTTCTCACCATACACGCGGGTTTCTTCCGCACGTTGGCGACGCAGTTGCTCAGGATCGATAAAGCTTTTGCCGCTGATACCACCATGGTCAAACGCAGGTTCTTCCTGCGGAGGACGGGACACGGTCTTCCACGGTGACTCATAGCCACCGCTGTCTTCGGTGCGCGCCGGGCGGCGAGGACGATCGCTATCACTGCTGCGGCGAGGATCGGAACCCCGACGGTCACCACCGCGCGCCTTATCCTGACCGGCACGGCCAGAGCGTGCATTGTCAGCCGGGCGGCCTTTGCCGTCAGGTCGTTTATTCTTGTTACGGTTGTCGCCGCTATCGTCGTCACTACGGACGAACATCACTTTAACTTTACCGTTCTTGCCACTAAATGAATCGTTCATTGTCTTCTCCACCAACGCGCAGGGCGCGAAGATTACCTGATGTTGGTGCGCTAAGCCACCAACTTGCGCTAAAAGCTAGCATCTATCAAATTCATCGAACAAACCACTTGGTCGAATGCCCTACTTTTACCGATAATAAGCAACATTAAAGATACATATTCGCGGCTCAAGCGCTGCGTCAGCCCCAGAGGTCATCATGAATACAGTTTGTGCAGCATGTAATGCCACCAACCGCGTGCCGGAAGAACGTTTGGCAGACGGCGCTAAATGTGGCCGCTGCGGCCATGAATTGTTCGACGGTGAAGTGATTAACGCCACCGCCGCCACGCTGGACCAACTCCTGCAAGACGACTTGCCGATCGTGGTCGATTTTTGGGCCCCTTGGTGTGGCCCGTGCCGTAGCTTTGCGCCAATCTTTGAAGACGTGGCACAAGAGCGCGCTGGCAAAGTGCGTTTCGTGAAGGTCAACACCGAAGCCGAGCCCGAGTTGAGCGCCCGCTTCCGTATCCGCAGCATTCCTACCATCATGGTGTTCCGCGAGGGCAAGATGGTCGATCTGCTCAACGGTGCGATGCCGAAGGCACCATTCGATAACTGGCTTAACGAGCTAGTTTAACGTAAAAGCGCTTACTATGCCGCCAGTTGTTGCTGGCAAAGCATCATGCCAAAAGCCCGTGCGCCTCTCCCGCCGGGCTTTTTTCTGCGCTACAATAACGGTTTTTCAGGATAGTTATGACTGACAACGCCGTACTTCGCCTGCGCCAAGATCGTTTAGACCGCGCTACCCGCCCGTTTCTGGCTCGGGGTTGCCGCGCTGTGCGCTGTCAGGGCTGCTTGCTGCCGCAGCAAAACTGCCTGTGCGCTACCATCAAACCGCAACAGGCCAACAGCCGCTTCTGCCTGATCATGTTCGGTGCTGAGCCATTGAAACCCAGCAATACCGGCCGTCTGATCGCCGATATCCTGCCCGATACCCAAGCATTTCCCTGGTCGCGTACCGAAATCGATCCTGGCCTACTAGCCGCCATTAGCGACCCCACTCGCCAACCCTACGTGGTATTCCCGGCCTCGTATGCCGATCGCCCTGTAGTAAGCACCTTGCCCACCGGTGGCAAACCGCCGCTATTTATCATGCTTGACGGTACCTGGTCGGAAGCGCGCAAGATGTTCCGTAAAAGCCCCTATCTGAACGCGTTCCCGGTATTTTCACTGAACGTGTTGGCCGCATCGGGCTATCTGCTACGTGAAGCCAGCCGCCCCGAGCAACACTGTACGGCAGAAGTGGCTGCCGCTCTGCTGCAACAGGCAGGGGATGAACAGGCCGCAATCGGGCTGAGCCAACATTTCAATTACTTCCGCGAACAGTATCTGGCCGGGAAACCTCACCGCCCAGAGGCACCGGTCACAGCAAATCTGCCGCAAAGCGCCTAGAATCAGACGATAATTTGCCTGTTGCAGGCAAACCGATCAGGAGCAGGAGCGACAACATGAGCCAGAGAGGGTTAGAAGCGCTATTACGTCCCAAGTCGATTGCCGTACTCGGCGCTTCACAACAGCCCGGCAGGGCTGGCTACCTGATGATGCGCAATTTGTTGGCTGGAGGATTCACGGGCCCGATCCTGCCGGTCACGCCGCGCTACAAGGCAGTCTGTGGCGTAATGGCCTATCCCGACGTCGCCAGTCTGCCATTAACCCCCGATCTGGCCGTGCTGTGTACCAATGCCCAACGTAACCTGGCCTTGATCGAAGCTCTGGGTGAACGCGGCTGCAAAACCGCTATCGTGCTCTCCTCCCCCGTAGAACAGTTCGCCGAGCTGAAGGCCACCGCACAGCGTTACTCAATGCGCCTGCTGGGGCCAAACAGCCTCGGGCTGCTGGCTCCTTGGCAAGGTATCAACGCCAGCTTTTCGCCGGTGCCGATCCAGAAAGGCAAGCTGGCGTTTATCTCCCAGTCTGCCGCCGTGGCCAATACCATTCTGGACTGGGCGCAGCAGCGGGAGGTTGGCTTCTCTTACTTTATCGCGCTGGGGGATAGCCTGGATATCGATGTCGATGACCTGCTCGACTTCCTGGCTCGCGACAGCAAAACCAGCGCCATTCTGCTGTACCTGGAAAATATCAACGACGCGCGGCGTTTCCTTTCCGCTTCCCGCAGTGCTTCACGCAATAAACCAATCCTGGTGATCAAAAGCGGCCGCAGTCAGCAGGCACAGCTATTGCTCAACAGCCAGCAAGGATTGGATGCCGCCTATGATGCTGCCATCCAGCGTGCCGGTTTGCTGCGCGTGCAGGATACTCACGAGCTGTTTTCCGCCGTCGAAACCTTAAGCCATATGCACCCGTT
Organism: Serratia sp. H1w; assembly: GCF_000633355.1. Classification (GTDB taxonomy): domain Bacteria; phylum Pseudomonadota; class Gammaproteobacteria; order Enterobacterales; family Enterobacteriaceae; genus Chania. Next base: position 3,985 of record NZ_AYMQ01000142.1, on the reverse strand, counting down.
GCGTGGCGAGCGGTTGATGATAATCAGCAACGGCGCGGCTCCGGCCGCCATGGCGCTGGACGAACTGCTCTCCCGTAACGGTAAGTTGGCAACCTTGACTGAGGAAACGCAGGAAAAGCTGAGTGCCGCCCTGCCGGAATTTATTCGGCCTGGTAATCCCATCGATCTGCGTGATGATGCGACCCCCAAGCGTTATCTGGCAGCCCTGCAACCGTTGCTCGACAGCCACGACTACGACGCCCTGCTGCTGATCCATGCCCCTAGCGCCGCCTCTCCGGGCACTGAGACCGCCGAACGCCTCATCGAAGCCATCCGTCAGCATCCACGCGGTAAACGCATCACGCTGTTAACCAACTGGTGTGGTGAATACTCGTCTCAGGAGGCCCGCCGGCAGTTTACCGAGGCCGGGATCCCAACCTACCGTACGCCAGAAGGTGCAGTCACCGCGTTTATGCATATGGTGGAATACCGCCGTAACCAGAAACAGCTGAAAGAAACCCCGGCGCTTCCTATTGGGCTGACGGCCAATACCGCCGCCGCGCACCAGTTGATCCAGCAGGCATTGGCCGAAGGGGCCAGCCAGTTGGATACCCATGAGGTACAGCCGATATTGCAGGCTTACGGCCTCAGCACGCTGCCAACCTGGATTGCCGGTGACAGTGCCGAAGCGGTACACATTGCCGAACAGATTGGCTACCCGGTCGCGCTGAAACTGCGCTCGCCAGATATCTCGCACAAATCCGAGGTGCAGGGGGTCATGCTTTATTTGCGCACCGCCACTGAGGTGCAACGCGCGGCGGAAGCGATCCTCGATCGGGTGAAGCGGACTTACCCGCAGGCGCGCATCCATGGCTTGTTGGTACAAAGCATGGCCAACCGTGCCGGAGCGCAGGAGCTGAGGATTGCCGTCGAGCAGGACGCGACCTTCGGCCCACTGATCATGCTGGGCGAAGGCGGTATCGAATGGCGCAAGGAAAACCAGGTCGCCGTTGCCCTGCCACCGTTGAATATGGCGCTGGCACGTTATCTGGTATTGCAGGCGGTGAAAGGGGGCAAAATCCGTGGTCGCAGCGCGCTACGGCCGCTTGATATCCCAGGTCTTAGCCGCCTGTTGGTGCAGGTTTCCAACCTGATCCTCGACTGCCCGGAGATCTCACGCCTCGATATTCATCCGGTATTAGCCTCCGGCAGCGAATTTACCCTGTTGGACGTTTCCATGCAGTTAACGCCTTTCACTGGCGATCCTCAGGCGCGGTTGGCGATCCGGCCTTATCCTCATGAGCTGGAAGAAACCATTGAATTAAAAGATGGTTCACAATGCCTGTTCCGCCCGATCCTGCCGGAGGATGAACCGGCGCTGAAGCACTTTATCGACCGCGTCACCAAGGAAGATCTCTATTACCGCTACTTTAGTGAGATCAACGAGTTTAGCCACGACGATTTGGCGAACATGACCCAGATCGACTACGATCGAGAGATGGCTTTCGTGGCAGTACGCGATGGCGAAGAGATCATCGGCGTAACGCGCGCCCTGTCAGATCCAGACAATACCGACGCCGAATTCGCCGTGTTGGTGCGTTCCGATCTGAAAGGCTTGGGCCTGGGCCGGCAGCTGTTAATGAAAATGATCGGCTATGCCCGAGCGCAAGGGCTAACCCGCCTGACCGGCATTACCATGCCGAATAACCGCGGAATGGTCACCCTGGCACAAAAGCTGGGGTTCACGGTCGATGTGCAAATTGACGAAGGGATTGTCAATTTAACCCTGCCGCTACAGGAGCCGAAGACGCCGTGACCGCTGTCGCAATGTAATACGAATCCACCACTTAACCGCAAAACATACGCACAATCGGGGCAACTAGTGGTATTATCGCCCGATTGTTCGAAGAATTGTATTCATGAAAGTGGCGTTCCGGCCATCCAATTATGAGAGAAGAAGCGCACTGTGATGTTGTCAAAATTTAAACGTAGCAAACATCAACAACACCTTGCACAACTGCCCAAACTCCCCCAGACGGTTGCTGATGTCCGTACCCTTTATGCGCCGGCTGATTTCCGGGCAACGCTGCTGGAATCGATCGCTAACGCAACAAGCCGCATTTATCTGGTAGCGCTCTATCTGGAGCATGACGACGCGGGCCGTGACATCCTCAATGCACTCTATCAGGCCAAGCAGCAGCGCCCTGAGCTGGAGATTTGCGTCTTGGTGGACTGGCATCGCGCTCAGCGTGGGCGTATTGGCGCGGCAGCGGCCAACACCAATGCCGACTGGTATTGCGCTATGGCAACACAGCATCCGCAGGTTTCAGTGCCGATTTACGGTGTGCCGGTCAATACCCGTGAAGCTCTGGGCGTACTGCATCTGAAGGGCTTTGTCGTTGATGATACCGTAATCTACAGCGGTGCCAGTATTAACGATGTCTACCTGCACCAGCATGAGAAGTATCGTTACGATCGTTATCAGTTGATCACCAACAAACTACTGGCATCAACCCTGTGCGATTACATCAAACAGCATCTGCTAACCGCGGGTGCCGTGCAGCGTCTCGATCGTGCTGACAGGCCGAAAAGCCCCGAGATCAAGAACGAAACCCGCCTGTTCCGCTTTGGCCTGCGTCGTGCTGCCTATCAGTTTCAGGGTAACGCCAGTAATGACGAACTGGCGGTCACCCCGTTAGTCGGCCTGGGCAAGCAAAGCATTCTGAACAAAACCATCCACCATCTGATGTCCAGCACCGATCAGAAACTGACGCTCTGCACGCCTTATTTCAACCTGCCGGCCCTGCTGGTGCGCAATATCATTTATCTGCTGCGCCAGGGGAAACAGGTAGAGATTATCGTGGGTGACAAGACGGCTAATGACTTCTACATTCCGGAAGATCAGCCGTTCAAGATTATCGGCGCGCTGCCTTACCTCTACGAAATCAACCTGCGCCGCTTCTTGAGCCGCCTGCAACGCTATGTTGATACCGGCCAGTTGATTGTGCGCCTGTGGAAAGACGGTGATAACAGCTATCATCTGAAAGGAATGTGGGTCGATGACGAGTGGCAGCTAATCACCGGTAACAACCTCAATCCGCGCGCCTGGCGGCTGGATCTGGAGAATGCCATCCTGTTCCACGATCCCAAGCACGAGATGCAGGAACAACGCCATAAAGAGCTGGAGACCATTCGCACCCATACCACGGTGGTGGGTCACTATCTCGAGCTGCAAACCATTCAGGAATATCCGGTCAAGGTACGCAAGTTGATCCGTCGTCTACGTCGGATCCGTATCGATCGTTTGATTAGCCGTATACTGTAATCTCGCTATAATTAACGTCTGCATACAGCCCGGCTTGCCGGGCTTTTTTGTACATATTGAGACAGGATGTTTTCACTATGCGCCCACTCCACCTGCTTATCCTTCTTCCGGTACTGCTGTTTTCCAGTGGTTGTACCCATATGGCCAATGATAGCTGGACCGGCAAAGATAAGGCTCAGCACTTCGTTGCTTCCGCTGCCTTTGCCGCCGCTGGCGCAGCCTATGGCGATCATCAGAATTGGAATGAGGCGCGTAGCCGCAGTTTTGGTCTGCTATTTTCGATTGGCTTGGGCGCGGCGAAGGAATTGTATGACAGCCGGGAAGGCGGTACGGGCTGGAGCTGGAAGGATTTTGCCTGGGATGTGGCGGGGGCTGCGACGGGTTATAGCATTTATCATCTGGCACGCTGAGAGCTGAGTAATTACCCTCACCCTAACCCTATCCCCCAGGAGAGGGAACCGATCGAGTCCGTTGATATTTCCCCATTCTTTCCGCAGCCGCACAGGCTCACTCACGACATCGGACCAGCCCCCTCTCCCTTAAACAGAGGCTTATGCTGCTCTCGATCCGTCTGCGGGAGAGGGTTGGGGTGAGGGGCTATTTCCATTTTCGACCCATAGCAAAAAGCCCCATGCTTTCGCATGAGGCTTTCTACTTAATTGATGCCTGGCAGTGTCCTAC
>NZ_AYMQ01000141.1 GCF_000633355.1 Serratia sp. H1w | reverse complement strand
TCCTGTTGGCGCTATCGGTGGCTAAAGTGCCAGCCTCGTTGGCAATCATGTGCTCGGCCTTACTGGCCGGTCTCATGACGTCCTTTATGCAGCCTCAGGTGATCGATCGTTTTATTGTCGAACCCGACCTGGCCAGCCCGCTGTTGGCCATCAAGGCGGTCTGGGTCGCGATGGCTACCGGCTTTCAGGAAAACTCCGGTATCGAGCAGATCGATGTCCTGCTTTCCCGTGGCGGCATGGACAGCATGTTGCTGACGATTTGGCTGATTATCGGTGCGGTGACGTTTGGCATCATGGTGGATGATTTCGGCCTGCTGAATAAACTGGTCACGCCGTTGCTGTTGCGGGCCAGAACCGTCGGCAAGTTGTTTACTTCAGTGGTGGCCACTGCGATCGGGCTGAATATTGCGGCGGGCGATCAGTACATTGCGCTGCTGCTACCCACCCGGCTGTTCCGGGCCGAGTTTGCCAAACGTGGGCTGGCGCCAGAGAACCTGTCGCGCATCGTTTCGGATGCCGGTATTGTCACCTCTCCGCTGATCCCCTGGAACTCCTGCGGAGCTTATATGGCGGCGGTACTGGGTGTCTCCACCATGACATATATGCCGTTTGCGGTGTTTAATATCGCTGCACCGCTGCTCACCTTGGTCTTGGGGATCACCGGCTTTAATATTCGCCATATCCCCATCGCCGCTGCGTCAAAAGGGGTGACCGCAAGGATTCGTTAATTTTGGCTCTGTCGCATTAACGGAGGCAAGCCAGCAAAATCCGGCGTTGTCGATTATTCAGGCTACCAGTAAATAAAACTGTTCCGCAGGTGACATTCCGTCACCTGCCGGATGTTGATATTGCCCTTTGCGTATCATGTGGATCAATTCAATGCCGGCCAGAAGGCTCCTGGCCCGGTGAAACGATTTAAATCCCAGCATTAGGCGTATCCGACGTTTAATGTTTCGGTGATCCTGCTCAACCAGGTTGTTCAGATACTTGCTTTGTCTGACGCTAATCGTTTCCTCATCGGGTTTGTCGGCGTTGAGCGTGGCCAATGCTGCGGTGTTGGCTCCACTTTTATCGATAGTGACCATCTCCGGTTCGCCGTGATGGCGAATCGCTTTGCGAAAGAAGCGTAAGGCGGCAGCAGAGTCCCGTCTGGCAGTCAGCAAAAAGTCGATGGTGTGCCCTGCTGTATCGGCCGCGCGATATAGATACTTCCACTGGCCTTTGATTTTGATGTAGGTTTCATCCATTCGCCATCGACGACCTACCGCCCGTTTATGCCGACGAAATACAGTATCCAACAATGGTACCAGACGGATAACCCAGCGGTGAAGCGTGGAGTGGTCAACATGAATGCCACGTTCCGCCATTATCTCTTCGAGATCACGCAGACTCAGTGAGTAAGCCAGATACCAGTGGACACACTGAGCAATAACGTCGACGGGATAGTGCAGGCGTTTGAAAGCATTTCGGATCAGAGACATTAACAGGCAACATTACAAAAAAAACAGCATGTTACCTGACGCAGCCTTAATGCGACAGAGCCCGACCACTGCTCATCGGCTTCACAGCAGATAACGACTTCTGCCCCTGGCTCAACGTTTGCGCTACCTGATGCGGGGCTGTTTTTTTAGATGACGGAGAACTGTGTTGAGGCTTATCTTCAATACCCTTGCCGTATCGCGGCATCCGGAGCCGCTCATCGCCATATCAATAATGGTCTTATGGGTTTCGGGTTAGCTAAGTTGTAGCGATAGCTGAGCTGGAAGGTCTTCAGGCATTGTTTGCAGCGATAGAGCTGCGTTCCTGAGCTGGAATGACCGTTTCTGATTACACCCTGAGTTTCAGAACAGCGGGGACAAATCACATCAATCTTTACCATCAGTTACCCAAAAAGCGAAGCATACAACAACACTAACTCTGCGTCACGACCAAACAAAATACTAAAATTCTTAATCTTTATTCTTACGCCCGAGTATAATTTTTTTCCCCATCACCTGAATAAAATCAGGTTCCTGCCATACTTATTTGCATGAGACTGCGGTTGTCTCTTTGCGCACTTAACCTGTTCGGAGTTTTCTTATGAACAAAACAATCATTGTTGTCTCTCTTGCTGCTGCCGTTCTCAGTGGGTGTAACGCTAATAACACCGCTTCCGGCGATACCTTTACCGCAGCACAGGCCAGGCAGGCCAACTTTGTGACTTATGGCACGCTGGTATCCATACGTCCGGTCACCATCCAGGGTGGCGATGGCACCAACGCCGCTGGAGCCATTGGGGGCGCCGTAGTCGGTGGCTTCCTGGGTAACACGGTTGGGGGGGGAACAGGCCGCAATCTGGCCACGGCAGCAGGTGCCGTTGGTGGTGCAGCCGCAGGCTCCGGCATTCAAAGCGCGATGAACCGCAGCGCCGGGGTAGAGCTGGAAGTGCGCCGGGATGATGGCGTGAATATCGTGGTCGTTCAGGCGCAAGGCTCAACCCAGTTCCATAATGGGCAGCGCGTTGCGCTGGTGACCAATGGCAGCACGACAACAGTATCGCCACGCTAAGCCAACAGGTTGCAGTACGGTTTAGGAGCCAGACCGCAATATGGCCACCTTGCTACTGGGATACAAAGTTCAGGGACGATTTTCCCTTTGCGGGATGATAGCGAGTTTTCCGGCTCGATCATTACAATAAAAAACGGAGTTAAACCTGATGTTTATCAAATGGAGTAAACGTATCGCCCTGCTGCTGGTAATGCTAATCATCGGTGCTCTCGGGGCGAGGATTTATGGCATCCAGCGTGGGCCGGAGTTACAGCTTTGGCATACCTTTGTCCCTAATGAAATGCATGCCGATGAGATAGATAAAGCCAGTTGGGCAGACTATCTGACCGCCGAGGACGCCATTTTCAATGAGGTGCGCCAGAATGTGACTGACAAACTGGACAGCAGTCAGCAAACCTCGTTGAACCGCTACTATGCCGGCAGCCCAATCTATCCTGAAAAGTTTCCCACCGACTGGAACCGCTCCTACATCATGATGCCGGACGGCAAACCGAAAGGCGCCGTGGTGCTGTTGCATGGCCTGACCGATACTCCTTACAGCCTGCGGCATATTGCGGATAGTTACCGTGAATACGGCTATGTGGCGGTCGGTATTCGTTTACCGGCGCACGGCACCGTACCAGGTGCGCTGACCGACGTAGACTGGCAGGACTGGATGGCTGCGACACGGCTGGCAATCCGCGAAGCCAAACACCTGGCGGGTGACGATGTCCCGTTGCATATCGTAGGCTTCTCCAATGGCGGCGCATTGGCGATGAAGTATACGCTGGATGCGCTGGACGATCCACGTCTGGCCAAACCCCAGCGTGTGGTGCTGATTTCGCCGATGATCGGCGTCACCAGCTTTGCCCGCTTTGCCGGGATTGCCGGTTGGCCCGCCATCTTCCCGGCGTTTGCCAAGGCGGCCTGGCTGGGGATCGTACCGGAGTTCAACCCGTTCAAATACAATTCGTTCCCGGTCAATGCAGCACGCCAGTCCTTCCAACTGACTCAGGCACTGCAAAAACAGATTGCCGCCGATTCGCGCAACGGCAAAATGGGCGAATTGCCACCGATCCTGACGTTCCAATCTGTGATGGACTCAACCGTCAGCACGCGCGCGGTGATCACTGCTCTGTATAACCATCTGCCCACTAACGGCAGCGAAGTGGTGTTATTCGATTTGAACCAGGCGGTGGCTTTCGGCCCCTTGCTGAGAACCTCTTCCTATACCGCGCTGCCAAGGCTGTTACCACCGCCACCGCGTAACTATACGGCGACCATCGTCACCAACGTGACGCCGGAAACCACCGATACCGAGGCACGTACCATCGTCGCAGGGCAAACGACAGAAACCACCGATCTGCTTGGCATCACCTATTTGCCGGATATCTTCTCGCTGTCACACGTGGCGTTACCGTTCCCGCTGAGTGACTCCCTGTACGGACGTTACCCAGAGCCACGCAATCAGTACGGCATCAGCCTGGGTACCTTTGCTGCTCGTGGCGAGCGGGCAGTGCTGGTTGTGGGTCTGGATTCGCTGATGCGTCTATCCTCCAACCCGTTCTTCCCTTATCTGCTCAAGCGTGTCGATGACAATATCGGCCCGGCACCCACGAAATAACCGTCAATGATGGCTCCTGGTCAGTGTGCAATCGGCGCTGGTCAGGCTATTTCCGGTTTTGAAATAAATTTTTGCATCTGCCATAAATCGTGGCTGAAGTTGTCTCATATAACTGGTATGGTATCAATCTCTTTCATGGCCCCTTAAACGTGCACATTTTATGCTTGAAATACGGATCGGCTATGTCCGGTGTTCCACCGACAAGCAGGATTTAACGACTCAGCAGGAAGCACTGGTCAAATTGGGTGTTTCCCCAGACAGAATTTACGTCGACAAAGGTTTAACCGGTTCAAACCGGCTAAGGCCAGGCTTGGATCAGGCACTCGCCGCTGTGCGTAGCGGCGATACTCTGGTTGTTCCAAAACTTGACCGACTGGCCCGCTCAGTACCTGATGCAAGAGATATTGCCGATGCCCTGCAGTCCAGAGGTGTGAAACTGGCGCTGGGAAACAGCATCTATGATCCGACGGACCCTATGGGAAAGATGTTCTTCAACGTGCTTGCTACTTTTGCAGAGTTTGAGGGCGATCTGATACGCCTGCGTACCCGGGAAGGTATGGCTATTGCGCGGGCGAAAGGAAAATTGAGGGGAAAGCAGCCTAAGCTGTCTGAAAAGCAGCAAAAAGAGCTGTGCCGTATGCGGGAAACCGGCCTGTACTCGATCAGCGATCTGGCGGAACTATTCGCAGTATCTAGGCCAACAGTTTATCTGTGTGATTCATAGACATCGTTTCACTATAATGCCTAACTATGAACAGGGAAATTCAACAGCGACTGCAGTGGGTAAAACTCTATGAAACGTCCGGTGATGCGGGGTTCGTATGCCGTCGCTGTGGCATTTCTCGGCCCACATTGCGTAAATGGTGGCGCAGATATCTGGCTCAGGGCATCGCTGGTCTGGGAAGCCATAGCCGTCGCCCTAAGCGTTCACCATCCACGAAAACTGGTGCAAGCGAAGTTGCTTTGATCCTGGAGTTACGTTCTCTGCGAAATTTGGGAGCAAGGCGGATTCAGAGCGAATTAAAACGACTTCATTCAATCTCACTGGCAATGGCAACGATTCACAAAGTTCTTTGCCAGAATCAGGTTACACCTGTTGTTAAATTTCGGCGTAAAGCGGATTTCATTCGCTACGAACGCCCTGTTCCCGGCGATCGTGTCCAGATGGATACCTGTAAGATTGGCCCCGGATTATATCAATACACATCTGTTGATGATTGCACTCGCTACAGAGTCCTGAGGCTCTACTCTCGTCGCACGGCTGCAAACACACTGGATTTTATTGATTGTGTTATTGAAGAAATGTCTTTCCCGATACAGCGCTTTCAGACCGACCGGAGAAGAGAGTTTTTTGCCGTTAAGGTGCAGGAAAGATTGAAAGAATATGGCATCAAGTTTCGTCCAAATAAACCCGCTTCGCCTCATCTTAATGGCAAAGTTGAACGTTCCCAAAAGACAGACAAAGCTGAGTTTTACGCAACCGTAGACCTCTCAGCTAATGACCTGAAAGAACTGCTGGCTGAATGGCAGCATTACTATAACTGGGAGCGTCCTCATAGCGCTCACAACGGTAAAACTCCGATGGAGCGCTACTTCGAACTTGCTGAGCAAACACCGTACTCTGATGCCGTTCACGCAAACTATCAGCCCAGTGACGAACATATACAAGAGCAGAATTACAGGCTTGAACTTGAGCTGAGAAAATTGAAACGATGTCTATGAATCACACACATGGAAGATGGCTACAGTAACCACATCGAGGGGAAGTCCCTTTCATTCGCTAAGTACATTTTTCAACCAATCTGGGCCTTCACTACCATTACACCAAGCAATTATATAACCCTTTCATCGCTCTTTTGCGCTTGATGGTTAGGAGAAGCTTTGTTGAATAAATAGAGATTATGCTGGGGTTCCGGCGTAGAACCCCAGAAACAAGATTCCGGTTCAGGGCCAAGCTATGCGTTTAGGTTCTTCTCGCAAACGCTGCAGCTTCAGTCACCAGGGAGTCGTCCGGACGCACGCCGGTGTAAAGCGCAAACTGTTCCACGGCTTGTAAGGTAATCACTTCTGCGCCGCTGATCACGTGCTTGTCCAGTCGTTGTGCCAGTTTGAGAAGCGGCGTTTCCGGTGGTTGGGCGACGACGTCAAATACGATACTGGCCTGCTCCACCATCGCCTGGCTGAAGGCCAGGGTTTCACTTTCTGTGCCACCCGCCATACCGAGCGGAGTGACGTTAACCAGAATATCAGCCGGAAGACCTTCCGGCCACAGTTGCCACTGAAAGCCATACTGCTTCGCCAGCACAAGTCCATTATTGCGGTTTCGGGCGGCGATAATGACATCGCGAAAACCAGCATCGCGAAAGGCTGCGGTCACCGCTTTGCCCATCCCGCCACTGCCGTGGATCATCACTTTAGAAGAGGAATCGAGTTGATTGCGGTCAATCAGGCTTTTCACCGCGATGTAGTCAGTATTCAGCCCTGTCAGCTTACCGTCGGCGTTGACGATGGTGTTGACCGAATCAATCCCCTTCGCCGAAGGGGCGATAGTGTCGAGAAATGGCATGCAGCTCTCTTTGAACGGCATTGATACCGCGCAGCCGCGAATACCTAATGCGCGCACCCCTTTTACCGCTGCTTCAATATCCTGTGTCGTGAAAGCCTTATAGAGGTAGTTCAGTCCTAGCTTTTCATACAAATAGTTATGAAAGCGGGTGCCGAAGTTCCCTGGACGACCGGCCAGAGACATACACAGCAGCGTATTGTGATTAATCATGAGTAATATCCTCTGCGTGGGTCAGCAGGTACTCCTCCGCCTCTTTAGACCAGATACCATGATGGCGATCCATAATGGCAGCCAGTCCTGGGTCGGAAATTTTTTCCAACGGTGTTAAGGGTATGTTCTTTCCGGTATAAACCAGCTTTTTACCGCCGCCAACCTCCGGTAAATCCAGCGTAGTATCGCCTGCCGCATTCAGCCCCAAGATGTGGGTCACGACTTTCGCCGTTTGTACCTTCTTGGTCTGCATTAATTCCACGGCGGCGCGCATATCGTCGGTATTACCCCCAGACGTCCCCACGTAGTGAGTGAAGGCGTAATGCACATCGTAAAAATTGATTGGCGCGCTGAACTGTTTGTCCTGCGGGCCTGCAAAGAAATTAAGACAGCCATCTGCGGCCAGCAGCGATGAAGCCATGGTAATAAGCTGTTCGTTAGGGACGAAGACGAAAATATCATCAAAACCGTGGTCGCCGGTGAGTGCCATCAACGCCTCGTGGTTGGCGTCATTCCCATCAAGATAGTGAATCAACGTTTGCGGCTCGGATGGATAGTGCTGACGCGCATAGCTAAGTTTGGGTTTATTGGTATCGGTGACGACCAGCAGCGCTGGGTTGATCGGACCATGCAGCGCATAGTCGATAGCAAGCAGGCCCATCGGACCGGTTCCGCCGAGGATCAGCGTGCGTCCTTGTGGACGAATGCCCATCGTGTGATTGTAGCTTCCTTCCTGCAGATGATAATTGGCGTTGAATGCACCAATTACGCAGGAGAGTGGCTCTACCAGCGAGCCCTCAAACCAGGTGGCCCCCTCCCAGGAGAGTAGACAATCCTGCTCCATTACCTCGTTCGGGATCACAACGTGGGTCGCTTCGCCGCCGATCCATGGGAACGAATATCCGGGGCAGTCCGGACGATCGGGCAACTGCAGGTTGGCCTGAATCACATAGCGTTGGCCCGCATGAAATTTATGCTGCCACTTTTTGCCAACAGCGATAATTTCACCGCAAAACTCGTGGCCGATGATTATTGGGTGAGTCGCCACATCGTCAGGTACTTTTTTATGGTCCTGGCCTTGGTTAGCTTCTTTCCAGGAGGAAAGGCACAGGCTGTCGGTGACCACGCGAGCCAGGATTTCATCATCCTGCATTGATGGAAGCTCAAAGGTTTCCAGGCGCAGATCGCGTTTGCCGTAAAGGCGCAGGGCTGTTGTTGTTTGCATGTTTTCCACCTCATTTTTAGCACAGTGCCCCCGGCATCGCCGGGGCGGAATAATTAGGACAGGAAGCCCAGCGCGTTGCCGATAATCCCTAAACCGAACAGGGCAAAGATCAGCCATACGGGGTTCACTTTCTTGTTGAGCAAGCGCACCATCAACAGCGTCAGCCCCAAGGCTAGCAGGCCGGGGCAGAGCTGATCGAGGATGTTCTGAACGGTCATTGTGACGGTAGAACCGTCAGCGCCCGGCGTTTGTGAGACCACCAGTGGTACGTTAATGGTGGTCCACTTGGTCACCAGTACACCCATGACAAACAGGCCGAGAATAGATGCCCCTTCGGTCAGTTTTTGCAGCAGGTTACCACCCATGTCGCTAACGATATTGACGCCTTTGCGAAAGCCCAATTGCAGCCCATACCATTTCATGGATAATCGTATTGAATTGAAAATAAAGAAAAAAATTAACGGGCCAAGGATGTTTCCGGAAAGCGCCAGCGATGCGCCAAGGGCAGCGGTAATCGGTCGTAATGTGCCCCATACCAGCGGGTCGCCCACGCCCGCCAGCGGCCCCATCAGACCCACTTTTATGCCGTTGATCGCACCATCGTCGATTGCTGCACCGTTAGCCCGTGCTTCCTCCATTGCCGCCGTCACACCAATCACCGGGCCGCAGACTGCCGGGGTGGTGTTAAAGAACACCAGATGGCGTTTTAGCGCAGCGACCTGGTCCTCTTTTAGCGGATAGAGGCGTTTAATGGCTGGGATCATGTCGTAGCAAAAACCGAGCCCCTGAATACGTTCGAAGTTGAATGACGCCTGCTGCAGGTTGGATCGCAGAAACATACTCACTAGGTCGCCTTGGGTAATTTTTCTCTGTTCCATGTTGGACTCCATTAATCGTCAAGCTGGTCAAGGGCGGTGGAATAGGTGGCAGTAGCCTCCTGCGATTCAGGTTTGCGCCATTGCGGATTCAACTGGATATAAATCAGTGCGATGATGACCCCCACGCCGCCGAAGGCCAGCAGGCTGAAACCAAGATAGCCACCCGCAAGGAAGCCGAGGAAGAAGAAGGGCATCAGATACTTCACACCCATCATGCGCAGCACCATCGCGTAACCGACCACCACGATAAAACCGCCAGCGATTTGCAGGCCGTGAGTGACGAATTCCGGGATGGAGTTGAGCATATTGCTGACCATATCGGCACTGACGAACATCGACACAACCAGCGCGGGGATAGCAACGCGCAGTGCCTGGATACCCAGCGCCGAGACGTGCAGCAGATCGATTGTCCCAAAGCGAGCCTCTTCCGCCGCTTTATCTGCCGCGTGCTGGAACACCACGGTAATGGTACGGGCGAAAACGGTAAGAACCTGCCCCGCAGCGGCCACAGGGAGTGCGATAGCTATCCCGGTGGCGATGCTTTGATGGCCGACAATGACAAGGATTGCGGAGATAATGCTGGCCAGTGCAGAGTCTGGAGACTGCGCCGCGCCGACGTTCATCCAACCTAGGGCGATCAGTTCCAGAGTTCCACCAAGCATAATCCCGGTTTTTAAATCGCCCAGGATTAATCCAATCACAGTACAGGCGATTAACGGGCGGTGAGTCTGGAATTCATCCAGCACACTGCCTATCCCGGCAATACAGGAAAAAATAAATATGGCTATTATTTGTAGGGTACTAATTTCCATAATCTGTCACCTTGAGAGTATAAAATTCACTACCTGTTACGGCACTTACACGATATATTCCAGATGGCTTCTTTATTGGCTGAACTCTCTTACCCCAGTTACATAGTTATCTATGTAATGGTGATTTTTTCATTTTCGCCATGATAAAACCAGAATGATTGTGTGTAATAAAAAAACGAAATTTATTATTCTTTAACAGACTGCTCTGCTATTTTATCGAGAATATTAATCGATGGATCAGATGCTACGACGCGTAAATCGAGTTTGACTCCAATTTTATCCAGTTGCCTAAATGCATTGATATTTTCTTCATCTAATGAAACGGCTTTGGTTAATTGCTTTTTACCCGGCCTCCAGGCCATTCCACCAATATTCAATGTCGCTATTTTCACACCCTGCTGCACCATAGTTAATACGTCTTGTGGGTTGGTGAATAAGTAAAAAACCGTTTCGTCTTTATATTGTGGGTTGTGATACACCGCGACGGCCTTTTCGAGATTAACAACATTGACCTTCATGCCTGGAGGGGCGGCCTGGCGAAGCAAAGTACGGCGAACTTCATCGTTATAAACATCGTCACTACAGATAATAATGCGCTGGGCGTTGGCCACTTTTGACCAGACGGTAGTAACCTGACCATGAATCAAACGGTCATCAATACGAGCGAGCGTAATGTTCATCAGAAATCTTCCTCAATGGTTTCCGGCTGCCGCCAGGTAACGCAGCACTGGCTGGCGATGATCTCCAGATGCTGGCATAGTTCGTCCACGTTCAGCATTTGCTGGTTATCCACTATTTCCAGGGCCAGCGGCAGCGACAGGCCGCTAATGACCCGCAGATGCGGGTTGTTTATTGCCAGACCGGCAGCGGCGTTCCACGGGCTACCACACTGTAAATCGACGGCGATAAGCCACTCTTCCTCTTTGCGATTGCTTACTAACTCTTCAAGCTTACTGGCAATATCGCCAGCGTTCTCACCCGGTATAAACTCTACGGCGCTGACGTTGACATCGCCGTAGACCATACGTACTGAGTCGAGCATGGCGCAGGCCAGTTGGCCATGGGCACAAAAGATGACGTTAACCATATTTTCCCCCTTAGCCACGCGTTTTCCCGCCTGCAATGTTAGTGGTTACTCCAGTGATATAGCTGGCGCGTTCTGAAAGCAGATAGCAAACAAAATCAGCAACTTCAGAGAGGCGGCCTGAGCGCCCAATCGGAATCGCGTTCTTGGTATAGCCCTCGCGTAATTGCTCAACGGTGATGTTGCGTGTCCAGGCCAGTGCCTCTTCATATTCCGGCGTACGCAGTCCGGTTTTTTCCAGAATACCCGGCGCAACACCCACTACGCGGATACCGTGTTTGCCCAGTTCTTTCGACCAGGAGCGGGTAAAACTATTTAGCGCAGCTTTGGTCGCTGCATAACAGCTTTGGCCTTCAGAGCCTTCCAACCCGCTTTCGGACGAGACATTGACAATCACGCCGTCATGCTGCTTGACCATCTGGCGGGCCACCGCCTGCGACATCAGAAACACGCCTTTTTGATTGATATTGACCATTTTTTCAAATGAATCTTCATTTAATTCATAGCGACCTGCTGGTGATTTTGCATCGACTAATAGGCGTGGGAAGTTAACACCCGCATTATTAACTAATCCATCAACACGGCCAAAGCGTTGAATGATATTGTCGACAGTATTATTCACATTGTTAACGTTGGAAATATCTGTTGGCCAGAATGTGTAATATTCACTATCCTGATGGGTATCGCCACTATGAATGTCGATCATCTGTACATTTGCGCCTTGGGATAACAATTCATCAGCAATGGATAAACCAATTCCTGATGCACCACCGGTTACAATTATAACTTTCCCTTTCAAGTTTAACCACATTTCCATTATTGACTCCTATTTTTAGATAAGTTTATTCCCACAGCAGCGCTGCGCAAATAAAGTGTTGATATTTATTTCAGTAAAAATTCGGCAGATTCTTTATTCGTTACCAAACAGTTAATGTAATTACCGTTTAATGCACCAAGAATCGCCGAGTATTTTTCCTCTCCCATAGCGATACCTATGGAATAGCGTGTCTGCTTAAGTTTCATCATCTCAATAGAAAGTGTTTTTTCGCTCATCGCCGTTTCTACCATCACGCCATCAATATTATAAAAACGTGAGCAGATATCACCGGCAACATAGCGGGCGTTGAGATCGTCGCTCTCTTCACTTCCGTAAAACGCGTGCCAGTTGGCGCCATCACGGATAGCCGGAGAACCAATACCCACCAATGCCACATCCAGGTGATCCCAGTAGGAAGCAATGGTTTTAAAGTGCTGTGACTGCATAATACCGTTGCGAATTAATGTGTTATCCAGCATGGCTGGAAAGTCGGCGAGATGAGATTCGGCTTTCAGCTTCGCCGCTGCGCTATAGGTCAGCGTATTAACGTGATAGCGGCTTTCCAGTTTGCCAGAGGGACCTCCAATAATCGGTACGCAGATAACCTGACGGGACTGACTGGCCTGCGGCAGATTCTCGATCAGTGCGCGCACCGCACGACCCCAGGAGAAGCCGACGATATCACCCGGTTCCAGTAGTCTGTCGACGAGTTGCGCACCGTGTTGACCGATGAGATTGAGTTGATCCTCTTCCAGCAGAGAGTTACAGGTCACCACCACCGCCTCTTTGAGGCCAAACTTTTGTTTTAGCTGTTGCTCAAACCACAGGTTTTCGTTGTAGTCGTAGTTGATGACAATATTGACGATGCCCTGTTCGCGAGCACGTTTCAGCAAACGACTGATGGTGGTGCGATAGATCCCCAATTCGCAAGCAATCTGCGTTTGAGTCATATCCTGGTCATAATAAAGCTCTGCGATTTTCACGATCAGGCGGATATCGTCGCTATTTTCCATTGCCATTTTTCGCCCCTGCACATTTGTGCTACTTACATATTTACTGTCTTGTTATGATATAATCCCATAATGGTTGAATATACAAAGCAATGTCTATCTATTTCATAACGATAAATTAGTCATTTCTGTTGCACATATGATATGTGGCTTACTGGTTGTCGGCACATTTGTGCTCATGGCACTAATATCTTGATTCCGCTTTATTTTATTAGATAAAGGTGCACACAACCAGAAGAAGCACTTTTGTGTTAAAATATGCTACTGATCACATTTAAGCAGGAGCATCATCTTGCGGGAGCATTCTTATCCCGCCACAGGCTTTGTTGAATAAATCGAACTTCTGACTGCGATCAGGATCAGATCACCACACTCCTGATCCTGTAGCGGTATCCCGTGGCAAAGCAAAAGTTCAAGATCACTAACTGGACGGCCTACAATAAAACGCTCGATGGTTAGGAATCTGGAAAGGTGTTTTAAAAACTTCCTGACCATAAATAGCAGTGTGACATGTGCCCATGTGGCGTGGCATAGCAAAATGTTATTGATAAAAACACCAGTTGTGATGTGTTTTTAATCTAAAAACCATTTTTCAGGCGAACTTATCCAGAGAAGGGGTCTGAAGCCATCGTTTTTTCTCCATCCGATGCAGCCTGTCAGAGAGCATTTTTGTGGCGTGCTCGCCCGCCATGGCGCCGGCAAAACGCAGTCGGTCCTTGCACAGGATGCACTGGTACGGGTCGGTGCCCAGGAACGCTTTCATCAGCACCGCGAACCCCGGTTTCTGCGGTT
>NZ_AYMQ01000140.1 GCF_000633355.1 Serratia sp. H1w | reverse complement strand
TGAGGTTTATTGGGTATATAATTTTTTTCCCCATCACCTGAATAAAATCAGGTTCCTGCCATACTTATTTGCATGAGACAGCGGTTGTCTCTTTGCGCACTTAACCCGTTCGGAGTTTTCTTATGAATAAAACAATCATTGTTGTCGCTCTTGCTGCCGCCGTTCTCAGTGGGTGTAACGCTAATAACACCGCTTCCGGCGATACCTTTACCGCAGCACAGGCCAGGCAGGCCAACTTTGTGACTTATGGCACGCTGGTATCCGTACGTCCGGTCACCATTCAGGGTGGAGATGGCACCAACGCCGCTGGGGCCATCGGGGGCGCCGTAGTCGGTGGTTTCCTGGGTAACACGGTTGGGGGTGGCACAGGCCGCAATCTGGCCACGGCAGCAGGCGCCGTTGGCGGTGCAGCCGCAGGCTCCGGCATTCAAAGTGCGATGAATCGCAGCGCCGGGGTAGAGTTGGAAGTGCGCCGGGATGATGGCGTGAATATCGTGGTCGTTCAGGCGCAAGGCTCAACCCAGTTCCATAATGGGCAGCGCGTTGCACTGGTGACCAATGGCAGCACAACAACAGTATCGCCACGCTAAGCCAACAGGTTGCAGTACGGTTTAGGTGCCAGACCGCAATATGGCCCCTTGCTACTGGGATACAGAATTCAGGGACGATCTTCCCTTTGCGGGATGATAGCGAGTTTTCCGGCTCGATCATTACAATAAAAAACGGAGTTAAACCTGATGTTTATCAAATGGAGTAAACGTATCGCCCTGCTGCTGGTGATGCTAATCATCGGTGCTCTCGGGGCGAGGATTTATGACACCCAGCGTGGGCCGGAGTTACAGCTTTGGCATACCTTTGTCCCTCATGAAATGCATGCCGATGAGATCGACAAGGCCAGTTGGGCAGACTATCTGACCGCCGAGGACGCCATTTTCAACGAGGTGCGCCAGAATGTGACTGACAAGCTGGACAGCAGTCAGCAAACCTCGTTGAACCGCTACTATGCCGGCAGCCCAATCTATCCTGAAAAGTTTCCCACCGACTGGAACCGCTCCTACATCATGATGCCGGACGGCAAACCGAAAGGCGCCGTGGTGCTGTTACATGGCCTGACCGATACTCCTTACAGCCTGCGGCATATTGCGGATAGTTACCGTGAATACGGCTATGTGGCGGTCGGTATTCGTTTACCGGCGCACGGCACCGTACCAGGTGCGCTGACCGACGTAGACTGGCAAGACTGGATGGCTGCGACACGGCTGGCAATCCGCGAAGCCAAACACCTGGCGGGTGACGATGTCCCGTTGCATATCGTAGGCTTCTCCAATGGCGGCGCATTGGCGATGAAGTATACGCTGGATGCGCTGGACGATCCGCGTCTGGCCAAACCCCAGCGTGTGGTGCTGATTTCGCCGATGATCGGCGTCACCAGCTTTGCCCGCTTTGCCGGGGTTGCCGGTTGGCCTGCGATCTTCCCAGCGTTTGCCAAGGCGGCCTGGCTGGGGATCGTACCGGAGTTCAACCCGTTCAAATACAATTCGTTCCCGGTCAATGCGGCACGCCAGTCCTTCCAACTGACTCAGGCATTGCAAAAGCAGATTGCCGCCGATTCACGCAACGGCAAAATGGGCGAATTGCCACCGATCCTGACGTTCCAATCGGTGATGGACTCAACCGTCAGCACGCGTGCGGTGATCACTGCTCTGTATAACCATCTGCCCGCTAACGGCAGCGAAGTGGTGTTATTCGATTTGAACCAGGCGGTGGCTTTCGGCCCCTTGCTGAGAACCTCTTCCTATACCGCGCTGCCAAGGCTGTTACCACCGCCACCGCGTAACTATACGGCTACCATAGTCACCAACGTGACGCCGGAAACCACCGATACCGAGGCACGTACCATCGTCGCAGGGCAAACGACAGAAACCACCGATCTGCTTGGCATCACCTATTTGCCGGATATCTTCTCGCTGTCACACGTGGCGTTACCGTTCCCGCTGAGTGATTCCCTGTACGGACGTTATCCAGAACCGCGCAATCAGTACGGCATCAGCCTGGGTACCTTTGCCGCTCGTGGTGAGCGGGCAGTGCTGGTAGTGGGTTTGGATTCGCTGATGCGTCTGTCCTCTAACCCGTTCTTCCCTTATCTGCTCAAGCGTGTCGATGACAATATCGGCCCGGCACCCACGAAATAACCGCCAATGATGGCTCCTGGCCAGTGCTCAATCGGCGCTGGTCAGGCTATTTCCGCTTTAGCCAATAGCCGACGTTAAGGTAGTCTCTTTTATTGCACACACCTGAAACAGGTTTCGTCCCCCGAGTTTACGTAAAGCATTACGCCGGTGCGTGTACACGGTTTTGGTTGATATGACCAGCAACTGGCCAATATCCTGTGCCGTCAGGCCATTAATGGTGTGCAACATGATGGCCTTCTCTCGGCGGGTCAATTTAAATTGCATAAAGTGAACGGCAGAAGCCGGATTTTCCAGCGATGCCGTACCGTTATCGGTACGGATAGCCAAGACCCGACGCCGATCGAAATCGAGGTCAAACGTTGCCTTGGCCTCTGCGGGGACTAACACCACGTCCCCCGGAAAAGTCAGCATCGAGATTAGCAAGGCTATTTCGTCAGTAAACTTAGTCATATGAAAAATGAGTGCATCCCGCTGATTAAAATTATCGGCGGGGTGTTGTTTCAATTCTTCGAGAGACATTTGGTTTATGACCCGGTCGTCGGCGCATAACTGCGCCGCCACACCAACAAAAAAATAACTGTTATTGGTAATGACGTTTATCTTCCTAGGCATATCAACAACCCTGTTTGATTAATATGGCTATCCTTTTCCCAGCGCCAACATGGCTCAGTAGTAATTCACCGTAAACGTCACTTTGCCATCCGCCTTACCCGGCGTGGGGTTGCCAGCCGTTTGAATATAGCGGGCTGCCAAAGGCACGCGGATAGTTGGGCTACCGTCTTTCGGCAGAACCACCGTCTGTTCTGCCGCAAAGTTAAACGGTATCGGCGTTTGGCCGCTGTCGCCCCAGCCGATTTGAATACCCACACCCGATGCGGCATCGGGACGCGTTGCATCGATAGCCATGATGCCATTGGCAGAGTCAATCACGGTGGTCACAGGGGCCAGACGCACACCAATGCTGTTGTTGATTGACTGAGAAGTAGTACCAACCCCCGAATCGAAGTCCATCATCCGGGTAGTGTTCGTCTGATTATAAAAACCAAAAAAGGTTGGACAGTTGGTCAACATGATTGAGGCATCAACCCAGGGTGAGGTCGAATTTATCCCCCTGAATTTCTCGCGTATATCATGAGATCCCAGATCAACGGTGACATCAGGTGTGGTACAAGTCTGTGTCGAGATCGTCAGGTTTCCCTGAAACGTGACGCGGTTGAGTTGGATCGGTAATCCTGGAATGGCTACTCCAGTGCGAGAGTTCACCATATTATCGCTCGCCGTAGGGAGGCTTGCCGCCGATAGGGAATAACTCCCCGGCGTCAGCGGGCCTGTTTTAATCAACGAAATATAGCGCGTGGCACCACTGAAATTAACTTCCCCCCCAAGAGTGCCAATTTCAACATCTTCATCACGGTATCCCATCGTTCCCAGCGTAGCGGCAGCACGATTATTGTACCGTGATATGACCACCCCAATCCCGGGAATACTGGTCTGGTACACCGCCCCGGCAAACGGGCCGGTATTCAACCCACTGAGCGCATAGGGGGCCTGGAGGATAGCGACGGCCCAGTTCGCGACGCCAACATTACCATCCGAAGGGCAATCGACAGACACGAGTGGCGCGTTAGACCAACTTCCCTGATAAATGATGGTGCCGATCGGCACATCGGCACCGGCTGAAATCACCGGTGGGCTCAGTGGAACAGTCAGCGATGCCGAACTCATACCCGACTTGAGTGCACATGACTTCACCGCCCAACTGCTGTGGCTTATGGACATCAGTAGCCCGGCGGCCAGCAGATTCAGTGCGTTATTTATTGATAGCATGTTTATGTTTTTCCCTCTTTCCAACCGGCATACCGCTACGGCCAGAAAGGACAATCGTTCAGTGTGAGCACCGTTAAATTTCATCGGCCACGGTTGTTAGCCACCTTCATCGTCACAGCCTAAGCTGGCGCACAAACAGTGTTAAACTGCTGTATCGGGGAGTATTTCTGCCCTTTGGCCATCGGCATCAGCACATAGTTGATCAGGCACTGCATCTGACTGCCTTCGCCCCACTTCACTTTCAGTTGGCCCTTGTCTTGTGCGACCCGCGCATAGAGCTGCCCCCCCCTGACCCACCGTGCCCACGCTGTTGCCTTTACCGTCAAAGACATCGGCCCCGAACGGCACAGGCTCCCCTTGATAGGTGGTATCAATCAGAATGGCTGTGCCCTGTTTGGTGGTGTATTTCATCTTCACCACCGCCCCGGAAAGCGGGGCCACCTTCTGGCTGGTGCTGTCCAGTTCCACGTTGGCCGCCGTACCTTTCGGGTCGATACTGATTTCATTCATCTGGTATGGGTTTAAGTATGGCACCACCGCATAACCGCGTGAGTCGATGCTCACCCCCGGATACGAAGTGACTTTGGCCCCTTCGGCCCCCTTGGCCTCCACCAACGCAAAGGTATCCGAGGTGTACGGCGTAAAGGTCACGCCACCCGCATGACCAATCACCGTACCGTTCATCCCGGCAGACGCGCTCTGGTAACCTTTGCCGGTACTGTAAGTGCCGCTCAACGCCGTGGCCGGGCTACGGTAATTGGCACTGAGCGAGCCGCTTGAACCCTGGCCCTGATTGGCATTCATTGCCGTGACGCCGTAGCTGAACTGATTTTCCTGCCCTGCGGTGCCGGATACCGTCGCCTGCTGGCCATAACGCCCGCTGCTGTCATGGGACAAATCCATGCGCAACTGCGGCGTATGGGTCTGATCGTTACTGCCCAGCGGCAAGCTGAAACTCAACAGATAGTTGGTTTGTGCCGTACCCAGGCTGGAGAAGCTGCGGTTGATGCTCAGGCCGTAAGACAGGCTCTTATAACGGTTGTTGTAGCCCATCTGGTACTGCTTCTCGCTGCCATCTTTATTCCAGTAATCTTGCAACGAGCCGCTGATATACAGCTGGCCCCAGTTTTCCGGCAGGCCTTGCCCGGCAGTCACCGTCAGGCGATTTTTCGCCCGCGAAATCGCATCCGGGGAATACCCCTGCGCCACCGCGTCACGGGTTTGCATCGCGGTCATAAAGTCCATGTAACCGTCGGTCGAGAAGCGGTAGGCCGCCAGCGACAGGTTGCTGTTGGTTTCGCTGATCAGCTTGCTGTAACTCACCTGATAGCTTTGCCCACTGAGGCGATTGCCCGGATGATGCCGCCCCGTGGCATCGGTACTGTTATCCAGATTCGTTCCCGCCTGGGTCACGTCAAAGGCCAACGCCCCGATGGGCGTGCCCACCGCCGTGCCCAACTGCAATGCGTAGTAATCCTGGCTGGCCTGCAGGCCACCATAGCCGGTGACGGTGTTGGTCAAGCCAAGCTGGTAAGTTGCCTGGTACAGCGCCGGTTTCTCACGCAGGTTATCGCTGCGTATTTCCCCAGCGGTAATCGAATAACGCGATGAACCCGGGCGTAACAACTGCGCCACCGAGGCATAAGGCACGCTGAAGGTCTGTTCGGTGCCGTCGGATTCACGTACCGTCACGTCCAGATTGCCGCCGTAACCCGTTGGATACAGGTCATTAATCAGGAACTCACCCGGTGTGACCGTGGTTTCATACAGCACCTGGCCGTTCTGACGCACGGTGACACGGGCGTTGGTCCGCGCAATGCCACGGATATCCGGCGCGTAGCCGCGCAGAGACTCTGGCAACATCCGCTCGTCAGTGGCCAACTGCACCCCGGTAAACGGCAATGTGTCGAACAGTTGCCCGGTAGTGTTCGATTGCCCCATCAATACTCGTGCCTTCAATAGCGGGATATCACGCTGCATATAGGTATTGATGTTGCTGTATTGGCTCTCACCGTTATCCATTCGGCTGTAGGAACCGTTGTGGCGCAGATACCAGGCACCCACATTAACCCCGGCGTTCACCCCGGCAAACAGCGAGTCATAGCTGCTGCCGTGCGATTCGCTGGTGTAGCCATTGACGTTATAACCCAACAATACGGCCGGTACGCCGCTGTCCCACAGCTCCGGGCTGACGGTGCCACGAGCGGTGTTCAACATGTAAATCTGCGGGATGACAATATCCAGGCGCTGTTCATTACTGTCGTAATTGACCTGGGCCTCCGGCAGTTTTTGTTGCAGATCCAGACAGAGTTCGCCCGGGTTTTGTGGGCTTAAAAAATCCGCTGGCAACTTGGCGTAATTAAACGCAATGCGAGGTCAAGTATTCAATGTGTTG
>NZ_AYMQ01000139.1 GCF_000633355.1 Serratia sp. H1w | reverse complement strand
TCAATGATCACGGGTATATACCTTACCTCACAGATAAGTTAGGAAACTTAATCATAAAATCCTATCAGGGAAGAATCATTCGTTACCTTTGCATTAGTTAGTCGTCTAAATACCAGGTTAAATTTAGCTCGGGGGTACGCCCATCGAGCGTACCAGCGCGCCTACAAAAGCCACACAACCGGCTTTGGCGCGCTATGCAAATTCACTTTGGCGTTCAGAGGCTCACAACATGGCACAAACCAATTTTACCCTTGGGGCTGTTGATATTATTGCTCGTCATGGCGGCACAAGAATCGCTGACGTAGCAACCGGTACCCCTTCCGTCAGCCTGACACAAAGCAGCATTGTGCGGATCCACGGCACTCAGGCTTTGGTGAGCAGCTATGAACGCCAAGGTAACGATCTGATCGTCCACATGAAAGACGGTACGACGGTGCGTTATCAGAGCTTCTTTGAGGTGGATGCTGACGGTAAACACAGTGAATTGGTGTTTGATGATGGCAATGGCACTATCCAGCACGCGATATTCCCGGCTACCGCCGCTAGCGCCGAGCCCGTGTTGATCACACCGCAGTTTGAATCCCTGTCTGACGTTTCGTCGCTGCTGATCACCAATCATGATGTCTCTAACGGAGCCATCGCCGCCATTCTGGCTGGCCTGGCGTTAGGGGCTGGCGTCGCCATCGCTACCGGGACAGGGAAAAACGATCACCACAACGACGAACCTTCTGTACCGCCAGAACAGCCGACCCTGACCGTCGGACAACTGGGCCAGGACAACGTGCTTAACGCCAGTGAAGTTAAAATTGCCCAGTTGCTGAGCGGCCTGACTACCGGCGTTGCAGCCGGCATGACCATCACGCTGACGCTCAATGGCAAAAGTTACACCACCACCGTCGGCGCCGATGGCAAGTGGAGCTTTGATTTCAGTTCCGCTGCGCTGTCTGGTCTGAAAGATGGCAATTACCAACTGACGGTCAAAGTGACCAACCAGGATGGGATCAGCGTTGAAAAAACCATCTCCGTACTGGTCGATACCACTCCGCCAGTCTTGACTGTCAACAAGCTGACCGGCGATGACCACCTGACCGGTGCCGAGTTAAAAGCGGCACAGGCACTGAGCGGTACCGGCGAGGCCGGGCTAACCATTACCATTACTCTGAACGGTAAAACCTACACCACGACGGTGGGTAGCGACGGCAAGTGGAGCCTGCAACTGCCTGCGGCAGACCTGGCGCTGCTGAAAAACGGTAACTACGAGCTCATCGTGACCTCCGTCGATAAAGTGGGCAACCAAACCACGGTCGATCACCAGATTTCGGTTGATACCAGCGTCGTCAATCCGACCCCGCACATCACGATTAACGCCCTGACCGGCGATAACGTCATCAATGCCAACGAAACCAAGAACGCGCAAACGCTGAGCGGACATACTCAAAACGTCGAAGCGGGGCAAACTGTTACCATTACCCTGAACGGCAAAACCTATAGCGCGGTGGTACAAGCCGACGGAAGCTGGTCGCTGTCACTGCCTGCTGCCGATCTGGCCGCACTGGCCAATGGCTCGCTCACCCTCAATGCCACCGTTACCGATAAAGCGGGGCAAAGCGCCAATGCGCATGAAAACATCACCGTCGATTTGACCGCCCCAACGCTTACCGTCAACAAGCTGGCCGGGGATGACATACTCAATGCCGCCGAGGCACATACGCCACAGACGCTGAGCGGCACCAGCAACCCGGGCCAGACGATTGTCGTCAGCCTGAATGGTAAAACCTACACTACGGTGACCGGGGCGGACGGCAAGTGGAGTCTTGAACTGCCTGCCGCAGATCTGCAGGCGCTGGCCCAAGGGGATAATACCCTCACCGTAACGGCCACTGACGCCGCAGGCAACAGCACCACCGTAACCGAGCATTTGCTGGTGGACACCGTGCCGCCGGTGCTGACGCTGGATAAGTTTACCGGCGATGATTTGATCACCGTCGACGAGCAAAAGTCGGCACAAAACATTACCGGCACCGCCTCCGTCAGCGAGGCCGGGCTGGTGGTCAGCGTGTCATTCAATGGCAAAACCTATACCGGTATCGTAGGTGCCGATGGCAAATGGAGCATCAGCGTCCCTGCCGCAGATATGGCAGCCCTGACCAACGGCAACTACGAGATGATCGCCACGCTTAGCGATCAGGCGGGCAATACGACAACCGCTCACCAGGCGGTCACCGTAGACAGCAATGCTTCGGCAATCCATATCGGTATTGTCTCTTCAGACGATAAGCTCAACGCCGTCGAAGCCGGGCTTCCACTGGCCATCAGCGGTACCACGGCCAACGTCGCTGCCGGGGCTACCGTTACCGTCACGCTCAATGGCAAAACCTATACCGCGCTGGTCTTGGCCGACGGTAGCTGGACACTGCAAGTGCCTAGTGCCGACCTGCAACTGCTGGCCGAAGGCAACAACAGCATTTCTGCCAGCGTCACCGGCAACGATGGTTCTACCGTCACCACCACGCATAATCTTGAGGTCTTTACCCATGATTTGCCAGCGGTCACATTGGACACGCCGTTTGGCGATGGGATCCTGAACGGCGCAGAAGCCGGGCAGCCACAGACCTTGACCGGCACTACCGGTATTACCACCCCGGGCCAGACCGTGACCATCACGCTGGGCGGTAAAACCTACACCGGCACGGTGGATGGCAGCGGCCATTGGAGCGTCACCATTCCTGTCGCCGATCTGCAAGCGCTGCCAGATGGCACCCCGGCCTTGACCGTCACGGTTACCGATGCCGCAGGCAATACCAATACCCTGACTACCACCGTCACCGTTGATGAAACTGCGCAGACCCTCACCGTTAACGTGGTTGCCGGGGATGATGTGCTGAACGCCGCTGAAGTGCAAACCGCACAGACCGTGTCCGGCACCGCGTCTATTGCCGATGCAGGTCGCACCGTCACGCTGACCCTGAATGGCAAGACCTACACCGCCGTGGTACAGGCGGATGGCACCTGGAGTACCAGCGTGCCTGCGGCCGACCTCGCCGCCCTGGCCGATGGCAGCCATAATCTGGTCGCCACCCTCACCGATGCCGCCGGTAACAGCACCAGCGTCACCCACGGCATCAACGTGGATGCCGATCCGGCCACCCTACCGACGCTCAGCATCAACGTATTCGCTGGCAACGATATTATCGATGGTGCAGAAGTGAAGACCGCCCAGACGATCTCGGGCAGCACCACCCATGTACAAGCGGGCCAGACCGTCACCATTACGTTGAACGGCAAAACCTACACCGCCACCGTACTGGCCGACGGATCCTGGAGCACCAGCGTCCCGGCCGCCGATCTGGCACTGCTGGCCAATGGCCAGACCACCATTACCGCCACTGTCAACGACAGCGCCGGTAACCCGGCTAACGCCAGCCATGAGGTCACCGTTGATACCAGCCTCAGTGGCCTGTCCATCGACGTGATTGCTGGCGATGACCGACTCAGCCTGGCCGAAAGCCAGTCACCACTGACCATCCACGGCAGCAGTGCCAACCTGGCCGTGGGCACTACCGTCACCGTGACGCTGAACGGCAAGACTTATACCGGCACCACGCTGGCAGACGGCACCTGGAGCGTCTCCGTTCCGGCTGCCGATCTGGCATTGCTAGCCGATGGTACCCTTTCTGTGACCGTGAACGCCGTCGATCAGGCAGGTAATCCGGTCAGCGGCAGCCATGATCTGGGCGTATTTATCCATGCCCTGCCGGACGTGACCCTCAACACCCCGTTTGGCGATGGGATCCTGAACGGCGCAGAGGCGGGTCAACCGCAGACCTTGACCGGCACCACAGGTATCACCACGCCGGGCCAGACCGTCACCGTCACGCTCGGTGGTAAAACCTACACCGGCACCGTGGATGCCAACGGCAACTGGAGCGTCAGTATCCCTTCAGCCGATCTGCAAGCCTTGCCAGACGGCACCCCGGCCTTGACCGTCACGGTTACCGATGCCGCCGGCAATACCAATACCCTGAACACCACCGTCATCGTTGATGAAACCGCCCCGACCCTGACCGTAAACGTGGTGGCCGGGGATGATGTGCTAAACGCCGCCGAAGTGCAGGCGGCACAAACCGTGTCCGGCACCGCGTCTATTGCCGATGCGGGCCGTACCGTCACCCTGACCTTGAACGGTAAAACCTACACCGCGGTAGTACAGGCGGATGGCACCTGGAGCGCCTCACTGCCAGCCGCCGACCTCGCCGCCCTGGCCGATGGCAGCCACAACCTGGTGGCCACCCTCACCGATGCCGCCGGTAACAGCACCAGCGTCACCCACGGCATCAACGTGGATGCCGATCCGGCCACCCTACCGACGCTCAGCATCAACGTATTCGCTGGCAACGATATTATCGATGGTGCAGAAGTGAAGACCGCCCAGACGATCTCGGGCAGCACCACCCATGTACAAGCGGGCCAGACCGTCACCATTACGTTGAACGGCAAAACCTACACCGCCACCGTCTTGGCAGATGGTTCCTGGAGCACCAGCGTACCGGCCGCCGATCTGGCCCTGCTGGCCAATGGCCAGACCACCATTACCGCCACCGTCAGCGACAGCGCCGGTAATCCAGCCAACACCAGCCATGACGTCACCGTCGATACCAGCCTCAGTGGCCTGTCCATCGCCGTGATCGCTGGCGATGACAGACTCAGCCTGGCGGAGAGCCAACTGCCACTGGCCATCCATGGCAGCAGTGCCAATCTGGCCGCCGGGACCACGGTTACTGTGACCCTGAACGGCAAGACTTATACCGGCACCACCCTGGCCGACGGCTCCTGGAGCGTCACCGTACCGGCTGCCGATCTGGCGTTGCTGGGCGATGGCAGCACTACCGTCACCGTGAGCGCTATCGATCAAGCTGGCAACCCGGTCAGCGGCAGCCACGATCTGGGCGTATTTATCCATGCCCTGCCGGACGTGACCCTCAACACCCCGTTTGGCGATGGGATCCTGAACGGCGCAGAGGCGGGCCAACCGCAGACCTTGACCGGCACCACAGGTATCACCACGCCGGGCCAGACCGTCACCGTCACGCTCGGTGGTAAAACCTACACCGGCACCGTGGATGCCAACGGCAACTGGAGCGTCAGTATCCCTTCAGTCGATCTGCAAGCCTTGCCAGACGGCACCCCGGCCCTGATCGTCACGGTTACCGATGCCGCCGGTAACAGCAATACCCTGACTACCACCGTCACCATTGATGAAACTGCGCCAACCCTGACCGTAAACGTCGTGGCCGGGGATGACGTGCTGAACGCCGCCGAAGTCTTGGCGGCGCAGACTGTCTCTGGCACCGCCTCGGTGGCCGATGCAGGTCGCACCGTCACCCTGACCTTGAACGGTAAGACCTATACCGCCACCGTGCAGGCGGACGGCACCTGGAGCGCCTCACTGCCTGCGGCCGACCTCGCCGCCCTGGCCGACGGCAGCCATAATCTGGTCGCCACCCTCACCGATGCCGCCGGTAACAGCACCAGCGTCACCCACGGCATCAGCGTCGACGCCAACCCGGCCAACCTGCCAACCGTCAGCATCGGCGTGTTCGCCGGTAACGATATTGTCGACGGCGCGGAAGTGAAAACGGCCCAGACAATTACGGGCTCCACCACCCACGTGGAAGCGGGCCAGACCGTCACCATTACGTTGAACGGCAAAACCTACACCGCCACCGTCTTGGCGGATGGATCCTGGAGCACCAGCGTACCGGCCGCCGATCTGGCCCTGCTGGCCAATGGCCAGACCACCATCACCGCCACCGTCAGCGACAGCGCCGGTAACCCGGCTAACGCCAGCCATGACGTCACCGTCGATACCAGCCTCAGTGGCCTATCCATCGCCGTGATCGCTGGCGATGACAGACTCAGCCTGGCGGAGAGCCAACTGCCACTGGCGATCCATGGCAGCAGTGCCAACCTGGTCGTGGGCACCACCGTCACCGTGACGTTGAACGGTAAAACCTACACCGGCACCACGCTGGCCGACGGCACCTGGAGCGTCTCCGTTCCGGCTGCCGATCTGGCCTTACTGGCGGATGGCACCGCCACCGTCACTGTCACCGCCGTCGATCAGGCCGGTAATCCGGTCAGCGGCAGTCATGATTTGGGCGTATTTATCCATGCCCTGCCGGACGTGACCCTCAACACCCCGTTTGGCGATGGGATCCTGAACGGCGCAGAAGCCGGGCAACCACAGACCCTCACCGGCACCACCAGCATCACTACCCCGGGCCAGACCGTGACCATCACGCTGGGCGGTAAAACCTACACCGGCACGGTGGATGGCAGCGGCCATTGGAGCGTCACCATTCCTGCCGCCGATCTGCAAGCCTTGCCAGACGGCACCCCGGCCCTGACCGTCACGGTTACCGATGCCGCTGGCAATACCAATACCCTGACTACCGCCGTCACCGTCGATGAGACCGCGCCGACCCTGACCGTTAACGTGGTTGCCGGGGATGACGTGCTGAACGCCGCTGAAGTGCAAACCGCACAGACCGTCTCCGGTACCGCCTCGGTCGCCGATGCAGGCCGCACCGTCACCCTGACCCTGAACGGCAAAACCTACACCGCGGTGGTGCAGCCAAACGGCTCCTGGAGCGCTTCACTGCCTGCCGCCGATCTGCAAGCACTGAGCGACGGTAGCCACAATCTGGTGGCCACCCTCACCGATGCCGCCGGTAACAGCACCAGCGTCACCCACGGCATTAACGTGGATGCCGATCCGGCCACCCTGCCGACGCTCAGCATCAACGTATTCGCTGGCAACGATATTATCGATGGCGCGGAAGTGAAAACCGCCCAGACGATCTCGGGCAGCACCACCCATGTGCAAGCGGGCCAGACCGTCACCATCACGTTGAACGGCAAAACCTACACCGCCACCGTCTTGGCGGATGGTTCCTGGAGCACCAGCGTACCGGCCGCCGATCTGGCGTTGCTGGCTAACGGCCAGACCACCATTACCGCCAGCGTCAGCGACAGCGCCGGTAACCCGGCTAACGCCAGCCATGACGTCACCGTCGATACCAGCCTCAGTGGCCTGTCCATCGCCGTGATCGCTGGCGATGACAGACTCAGCCTGGCGGAGAGCCAACTGCCACTGGCGATCCATGGCAGCAGTGCCAACCTGGCCGTGGGTACCACCGTCACCGTGACGTTGAACGGTAAAACCTACACAGGCACCACGCTGGCGGACGGCACCTGGAGCGTCTCCGTTCCGGCTGCCGATCTGGCATTGCTGGCCGATGGCACCCTTTCTGTGACCGTGAACGCCGTCGATCAGGCCGGTAACCCGGTCAGCGACAGTCATGATCTGGGCGTATTTATCCATGCCCTGCCGGACGTGACCCTCAACACCCCGTTTGGCGATGGGATCCTGAACGGCGCAGAAGCCGGGCAACCACAGACCCTCACCGGCACCACCGGCATCACCACGCCGGGCCAAGCCGTCACCGTCACGCTGGGGGGTAAAACCTATACCGGCACCGTGGATGCCAACGGCAACTGGAGCGTCAGTATCCCTTCAGCAGATCTGAAGGCCCTGCCAGATGGCACCCCGGCCTTGACCGTCACAGTCACCGATGCCGCGGGCAACACCAATACCCTGAACACCACCGTCACCGTCGATGAGACCGCACCAACCCTCTCTGTCGGCCTGATTGCCGGTGATGATGTGTTGAACGCCGCCGAAGTGCTGGTGGCACAGACTGTATCCGGCACCGCCTCGGTCGCCGATGCAGGCCGCACCGTCACCCTGACCCTGAACGGCAAAACCTACACCGCCGTGGTGCAACCGAACGGTTCGTGGAGCACCAGTGTGCCTGCCGCCGATCTGCAAGCACTGAGCGACGGTAGCCATAATCTGGTGGCCACCCTCACCGATGCCGCCGGTAACAGCACCAGCGTCACCCACGGCATCAGCGTCGACGCCAACCCGGCCACCCTGCCGACGCTCAGCATCGGCGTGTTCGCCGGTAACGACATTGTCGACGGTGCGGAGGTGAAAACCGCCCAGACGATCTCGGGCAGCACCACCCATGTACAAGCCGGGCAGACCGTCACCATTACGTTGAACGGCAAAACCTACACCGCCACCGTCTTGGCCGACGGTTCCTGGAGCACCAGCGTACCGGCCGCCGATCTGGCGCTGTTGGCCAACGGCCAGACCACCATTACCGCCACCGTCAGCGACAGCGCCGGTAACCCGGCCAACGCCAGCCATGACGTCACCGTCGATACCAGCCTCAGTGGCCTGTCCATCGCCGTGATCGCTGGCGATGACAGACTCAGCCTGGCGGAGAGCCAACTGCCACTGGCGATCCATGGCAGCAGCCAAAACCTGGCCGTGGGCACCACCGTCACCGTGACCCTGAACGGCAAGACTTATACCGGCACCACGCTGGCGGACGGCACCTGGAGCGTCAGTGTTCCGGCCGCCGATCTGGCGTTGCTGGCCGATGGCACCGCCACCGTCACTGTCACCGCCGTCGATCAGGCCGGTAATCCGGTCAGCGGCAGCCACGATCTGGGCGTATTTATCCATAGCCTGCCAGACGCCACCCTCAACACACCGTTTGGCGATGGCATCCTCAATGGTACCGAGGCGGGTCAACCGCAGACCCTCACTGGCTCCACCGGCATCACCACCCCGGGGCAAACCGTCACCGTCACGCTGGGGGGTAAAACCTACACCGGTACCGTGGATGGCAGCGGCAACTGGAGCGTCACGCTGCCCAGTGCCGATCTGAAAGCGCTGCCAGACGGCACCCCGGCCCTGACCGTCACGGTCACCGATGCCGCCGGCAACACCAATACCCTGAACACCACCGTCACCGTCGATGAGACCGCACCGACCCTGACCGTTAACGTGGTTGCCGGGGATGACGTGCTGAACGCCGCTGAAGTGCAAACCGCACAGACCGTCTCCGGTACCGCCTCGGTGGCCGATGCAGGCCGCACCGTCACCTTGACCTTGAACGGCAAGACTTACACCGCCGTGGTGCAACCGAACGGCTCCTGGAGCGCTTCACTGCCAGCCGCCGATCTGCAAGCGCTCAGCGACGGTAGCCACAATCTGGTGGCTACCCTCACCGATGCCGCCGGTAACACGACCAGCACCACGCATGTCTTGGGTATCGATGCCAACCCGGCCAACCTGCCAACTGTCAGCATCGGCGTATTCGCCGGTAACGACATTGTCGACGGCGCCGAAGTGAAAACAGCCCAGACCCTGTCCGGCACCACCAGCCATGTGGAAGCGGGCCAGATTGTCACCATTACCCTGAACGGTAAAACCTACACCGCCACCGTCTTGGCCGATGGTTCCTGGAGTACCAGCGTACCGGCCGCCGATCTGGCACTGCTGACCAACGGCCAGACCACCATTACCGCCACCGTCAGCGACAGCGCCGGTAACCCGGCCAACACCAGCCATAACGTGACCGTCGATACCGATCTGAGCGGGCTGTCCATTGCCGTGATTGCCGGTGATGATAAACTCAGCTTGGCGGAAAGCCAGTTGCCATTGGCTATTACCGGCACCAGCCAGAATCTGGCCACGGGTACGACGGTTACCGTCACGCTCAACGGGAAAACCTACACTGGCACCACGCTGGCCGACGGTTCCTGGAGCGTCACCGTACCGGCGGCCGATCTGGCCCTGCTGGCCGATGGCACCGCGACTATCAGCGTGACCGCTGTCGATCAGGCCGGTAACCCGGTCAGCGGCAGCCACGATCTGGGCGTATTTATCCATACCCTGCCAGACGCCACCCTCAACACGCCGTTTGGCGATGGCATCCTCAATGGTACCGAGGCGGGTCAACCGCAGATCATTACCGGCTCCACCGGTATCACCACGCCGGGCCAGAGCGTCACCGTCACTCTGGGCGGTAAAACCTATACCGGCACCGTGGATGGCAACGGCAACTGGAGCGTCACGCTGCCCAGTGCCGACCTGAAGGCCTTGCCAGACGGCACACCAGCCCTGACCGTCACGGTCACCGATGCCGCCGGCAATACCAATACCCTGAACACCACCGTCACCGTCGATGAAACCGCGCCAACCCTCACCGTCGGCCTGGTTGCCGGGGATGATGTACTGAACGCCGCTGAAGTGTTGGTGGCACAAACCGTGTCCGGCACCGCCTCGGTGGCCGATGCAGGCCGCACCGTCACCCTGACGCTCAACGGCAAAATCTACACCGCCGTGGTGCAACCGAACGGTTCGTGGAGCACCAGTGTGCCTGCCGCCGATCTGCAAGCGCTCAGCGACGGCAGCCATAATCTGGTCGCCACCCTCACCGATGCCGCGGGCAACAGTACCAGCGTCACCCACAGCATCAACGTCGACGCCAACCCGGCCAACCTGCCAACTGTCAGCATCGGTGTGTTTGCCGGTAACGATATTGTCGACGGCGCCGAAGTGAAAACCGCTCAGACCCTATCCGGCACCACCACTCACGTGGAAGCGGGCCAGACCGTCACCATCACGTTGAACGGCAAAACCTACACCGCGACCGTCTTGGCCGACGGTTCCTGGAGCACCAGCGTACCGGCCGCCGATCTGGCGCTGCTGGCCAATGGCCAGACCACCATTACCGCCACCGTCAGCGACAGTGCCGGCAACCCGGCCAACACCAGCCATAACGTCACCATCGATACCGATATCAGCGGGCTGTCCATTGCCATCATTGCCGGCGATGACAAACTCAGTCTGGCGGAGAGCCTGTTGCCATTGGCCATTAACGGTACCAGCCAGAACCTGGCCGTGGGGGCGACGGTTACCGTCACACTCAACGGGAAAACTTACACCGGCACCACCTTGGCAGACGGCTCCTGGAGCGTCTCCGTACCGGCAGCCGATCTGGCCTTGCTGGCTGATGGCACTGCCACCCTGACCGTCACTGCTGTCGATCAGGCCGGTAATCCGGTCAGCGGCAGCCACGATCTGGGCGTGTTTATCCATGCCCTACCGGATGCGACCCTCAACACGCCGTTTGGCGATGGCATCCTCAATGGTACCGAAGCGGGCCAACCGCAGACCCTCACTGGCTCCACTGGCATCACCACCCCGGGCCAGACCGTCACCGTCACCCTGGGGGGGAAAACCTACACCGGTGTTGTGGATGGTAGCGGCAACTGGAGCGCCACCATTCCGGCTGCCGATCTGCAGGCATTGCCAGACGGCACACCAGCTCTGTCTGTCGTGGTCACCGATGCCGCCGGTAATAGCAGTACGCTGAATACCACCGTCACCGTCGATGAGACCGCGCCGACCCTGACCGTTAACGTGGTTGCCGGAGATGACATACTGAATGCCGCCGAAGTACAGGTGGCACAAAGCGTGTCCGGTACCGCCTCGATAGCCGATGCAGGCCGCACCGTCACCTTGACCCTGAACGGCAAAACCTACACCGCGGTGGTCCAACCGGATGGAAGCTGGAGCGCCTCACTGCCCGCCACCGATCTGCAAGCGCTCAGCGACGGCAGCCATAATCTGGTGGCTACCCTCACCGATGCCGCCGGTAACACGACCAGCACCACGCATGTCTTGGGTGTCGATGCCAACCCGGCCAACCTGCCGACCATCAGCATCGGCGTGTTCGCCGGTAATGACATTGTCGACGGCGCAGAAGTCAAAACCGCTCAGACCCTGTCCGGCACCTCGGCTCATGTGGAGGCAGGCCAAACTGTCACCATTACGCTGAACGGCAAAACCTACACCGCCACCGTATTGGCCGACGGTTCCTGGAGCACCAGCGTACCGGCCGCCGATCTGGCCCTGTTGGCCAACGGCCAGACCACCATTACCGCCAGCGTCAGCGACAGTGCCGGCAACCCGGCCAACGCCAGCCATAACGTAACCGTCGATACCAACCTGAGCGGGCTGTCTATCGACGTGATTGCCGGTGATGACAAACTCAACCTGGCCGAAAGCCAGTTGCCGCTGACCATCACTGGCGACAGTGCCAATCTGCCGTTGGGTGCCATCGTCACCGTAACGCTGAATGGCAAGATTTACATCGGCCTCACCCTGCCAGACGGTTCCTGGAGCGTTCAGGTTCCAGCCGCCGATCTGGCGTTGCTGGCCGATGGTACTGCCACCGTCAGCGTGAGCGCTGTCGATCTGGGCGGGAACCTGGTCAGCGGCAGCCACAATCTGGGTGTGTTTATCCATGCGCTACCGGACACCACCCTCAATACGCCGTTTGGTGACGGTATTCTGAACGCGACTGAGGCAGGCCAACCGCAGACCATCACCGGCTCTACCGGTATCACCACGCCGGGCCAGACCGTGACCGTCACGTTGGGCGGCAAAACCTATACCGGCACCGTGGATGGCAGCGGCAACTGGAGCATCAGCGTTCCGTCCGC
The DNA here is from genome assembly GCF_000633355.1 of Serratia sp. H1w. Taxonomy (GTDB): domain Bacteria; phylum Pseudomonadota; class Gammaproteobacteria; order Enterobacterales; family Enterobacteriaceae; genus Chania. The sequence goes on along the minus strand of NZ_AYMQ01000139.1, from coordinate 25,547 downwards.
CGATCTGCAGGCACTGCCAGACGGCACACCAGCTCTGTCTGTCGTGGTCACCGATGCCGCCGGTAACAGCAGTACGCTGAACACCACTGTCACCGTCGATGCCACCGCACCAACGCTCACCGTCGGCCTGATTGCCGGGGATGATGTGCTGAATGCCGCCGAAGTCCTGGTAGCGCAGACCGTCTCCGGTACCGCCTCGGTGGCCGATGCAGGCCGCACCGTCACCTTGACACTCAACGGCAAAATCTACACCGCAGTGGTGCAACCAAACGGTTCGTGGAGCACCAACCTGCCTGCTGCCGATCTGCAAGCACTCAGTGACGGCAGCCATAATCTGGTCGCCACCCTCACCGATGCTGCCGGTAACAGCACCAGCGTCACCCACAGCATCAGCGTCGACGCCAACCCGGCCAACCTGCCAACGCTGAGCATCGGCGTGTTCGCTGGTAACGATATTGTCGACGGCGCGGAAGTGAAAACCGCCCAGACTCTGTCCGGCACCTCGGCTCATGTGGAGGCAGGCCAAACCGTCACCATTACGTTGAACGGCAAAACCTACACCGCGACCGTCTTGGCCGACGGTTCCTGGAGCACCAGCGTACCGGCCGCCGATCTGGCGCTGTTGGTTAACGGCCAGACCACCATTACCGCCACCGTCAGCGACAGCGCTGGGAATCCAGCTAACGCCAGCCATAACGTGACCGTCGATACCAACCTGAGCGGACTGTCGATCGCCGTGATTGCCGGTGACGACAAACTCAACCTGGCGGAAAGCCTGCTGCCATTAACCATCAACGGCGGCAGTGCCAACCTGGCCACGGGCACCACCGTGACGGTGACACTCAACGGTAAAACCTACACCGGCACCACTCTGGCGGACGGTTCTTGGAGCGTCAACGTACCAGCGGCCGATCTGGCGTTGCTGGCGGATGGCACTGCTACCCTGACCGTCATCGCCGTCGATCAGGCCGGTAACCCTGTCAGTGGCAGCCACGATTTGGGCGTGTTTATCCATGCCCTGCCGGACGCCACGCTGAACACCCCGTTTGGCGATGGCATCCTGAACGGTACGGAGGCAGGCCAACCGCAGACCATCACCGGCTCTACCGGCATCACCACGCCGGGGCAGACCGTCACCGTCACGCTGGGTGGCAAAACCTACACCGGCACCGTGGATGGCAGCGGCAACTGGAACGTCACCGTACCTCCTGCCGATCTGCAAGCGTTGCCAGACGGTACACCGGCCTTGACCGTCACGGTCACCGACACCGCTGGTAACAGCAATACGCTGAACACCACCGTCACCGTCGATGCCACCGCGCCAACCCTCACCGTGAGCCTGATTGCCGGGGATGACGTGCTGAACGCCGCCGAGGTGCTGGTGGCACAGAGCGTGTCTGGCACCGCGTCTATTGCCGATGCAGGCCGTACCGTTACCATCACCTTGAACGGCAAAACCTACACCGCTGTAGTGCAACCGAACGGTTCGTGGAGCACCAGCGTGCCCGCAGCCGATCTGCAAGCACTCAGTGACGGCAGCCATAATCTGGTGGCCATCCTCACCGATGCCGCAGGCAACAGCACCAGCGTCACCCACAGCATCAGCGTCGATGCCAACCCGGCCAACCTGCCAACGCTCAGCATCGGCGTGTTCGCCGGTAACGACATTGTCGACGGCGCGGAAGTGAAGACGGCTCAAACGCTTTCAGGGACCAGTACCCATGTGGAAGCCGGGCAGATTGTCACCCTCACCCTGAACGGTAAAACCTACACCGCCACCGTATTGGCCGACGGCTCCTGGAGTACCAGCGTACCGGCAGCGGATCTGGCGCTACTGGTTAACGGCCAGACCACCATTACCGCCAGCGTCAACGACAGCGCCGGTAACCCGGCCAACACCAGCCATGCGGTGACGGTCGATACCGATATCAGCGGGCTGTCGATTGCCGTGATTGCCGGTGACGACAAACTCAACCTGGCAGAAAGCCTGTTACCACTGGCCATTAACGGCAGCAGTACCAACCTGGCCGTGGGGGCGACGGTTACCGTGACCTTGAACGGTAAAACCTATACCGGCACCACGCTGGCGGACGGTTCCTGGAGCGTCTCTGTACCGGCAGCCGATCTGGCATTGCTGGCCGATGGCACCGCGACCCTGACCGTGACCGCCGTCGATCAGGCCGGTAACCCGGTCAGCGGCAGCCACGATCTGGGCGTGTTTATTCATACCCTGCCGGACGCCACCCTCAACCCCCCGTTTGGCGATGGCATCCTCAATGGTACCGAGGCGGGCCAACCGCAGACCATCACCGGTTCTACCGGCATCACCACGCCGGGGCAGACCGTGACCGTCACGCTGGGGGGTAAAACCTACACCGGCACCGTGGATGGTAGCGGCAACTGGAGTGTCAGCGTTCCGTCCGCCGATCTGCAAGCGTTGCCAGACGGGACACCAGCCCTGTCCGTGGTCGTCTCCGATGCCGCCGGTAACAGCAGTACGCTGAACACCACCGTCACCGTTGATGCCACTGCGCCAACCCTCACCGTCGGTCTGGTCGCTGGGGATGACGTGCTGAACGCCGCCGAAGTCCTGGTGGCACAGAGCGTGTCCGGCACCGCCTCGATCGCGGATGCGGGCCGTACCGTTACCCTGACCTTGAACGGCAAAACCTACACCGCGGTGGTGCAACCGAACGGTTCGTGGAGCACCAGCCTGCCTGCGGCCGATCTGCAAGCGCTCAGCGACGGCAGCCATAATCTGGTGGCCACCCTCACCGACGCGGCTGGCAACAGCACCAGCGTCACCCACAGCCTCAATGTCGATGCCAACCCGGCCAATCTGCCAACCGTCAGCATCGGCGCATTCGCTGGCGACGATATCGTCAACGGTGCCGAAGCGCTGGTTATCCAGACTCTGTCCGGTACCACCACTCACGTGGAAGTGGGCCAGATCGTAACCCTGACCCTGAACGGCAAAACCTACTTCGCCAGCGTGCAGGTGGGCGGCGGTTGGAGCGTTAATGTTCCGGCGGCGGATATGGCGTTGTTAGCCAATGGCCAGACCACCATTACCGCCAGCGTCAACGATCAGGCGGGCAACCCGGCTACCGGCAGCCATACCATCACCGTTGATACCGCGGTGGAAAGCATCGCCATTAACGTGATTGCCGGTGACGATAAGCTGAACCTGACCGAAGCCTCACAACCTCTGACCATCAGCGGCACCACCGTCAACGTGAATGCGGGCCAAACCGTTACCGTAACCTTGAACGGCAAAACCTACACCGGCGTTGTCCTGGCCAACGGCAGTTGGAGCGTAGCGGTTAACAGCACCGATCTGCTGGCACTGCAAGACGGCCTGACGACGGTCACCGCCAGCGTTTCCAACCCAGGCGTGGATCCGGTGAGCAGCAGCCATTCACTGGATGTATTCACCCACACCTTGCCAGCTCCGACAATCAATCTGCCGTTTGGCGATGGGTTCCTGAACCAGGCTGAAGCCGCCACTGCACAACAACTGAGCGGCAGCACCGGTATCCCTGGTGCAGGGCAAAGCGTCATCGTCAGTCTGGGTGGGAAAACCTATACCGCTACCGTGGATGGTAATGGTAACTGGAGCGTTTCCATCCCGTCGGCCGATCTGCAAAACCTGCCTGCAGGAAGCAATACCATCAGCGTGGCCGCTACGGACGCCGCCGGTAACAGCGTGTCAGGCAGCGTGACGGCACAGGTTGACCTGGTGCCACCAACTCTGGCGGTCAAACCGTTCGCAGGAGATGACAAAGTTAACGCGCTGGAAAGCCTCAGCGACCAGGTGGTTTCCGGTACCGCCTCAATTGCCGACGCCGGGCGTACCGTTACGGTGACCCTCAACGGTAAATCCTATACCGGGGTAGTCGCCAACGACGGCACCTGGAGCGCCACCATCCCGAGTGCCGATCTGCAAGCGATTGGCGATGGCAGCTATCCATTAACCACCACACTGAGCGATGCTGCGGGCAACACCACCACCGTCACCCATACCGTGACCATCGACGCCAATCCGCTGGATCTGCCAACCCTGACCATCGGAGTCTTTGCCGGTAACGACATTATCGACGGCGCAGAGGTGAAAACCAGCCAGACGCTGAGCGGCACCACCACCCACGTGGAAGCGGGCCAGTTGGTGACCATCACGCTGAATGGCAAAACCTACACCGCTACCGTGCTGGCGGATGGGACCTGGAGTACCAGCGTACCGGCCGCCGATCTGGGCCAACTGGCTCAGGGCAACAGCACCATTAGCGTCAGCGTTAGCGATACCTCTGGCAACCCGGCCACGGCAACGCATAACGTGGTGGTCAACACCGCGCTGAGCGGTATCGCTATCGACGTGATTGCCGGTGACGATAAGCTGAATCTGGCTGAAAGCCTGCTGCCATTAACCATCAACGGCAGCAGCCTCAACCTGGCCACAGGCGCAACCGTGACCGTAACGCTGAACGGCAAAACCTACACCGGCATTACGCTGGCGGACGGTTCCTGGAGCGTGCTGGTTCCACCGGCCGATCTGGCTCTGCTGGCCGACGGCAATATCAACCTGAGCGTGTCCGCTGTCGATCAGGCGGGTAACCCGGTCAGCAGCAGCCATAGCTTGGGCGTGTTTATCCATAACCTGCCGGATGCCACCCTCAATACGCCGTTTGGCGATGGCATCCTGAACGGCACGGAAGCGGGCCAGCCGCAAACCATCACCGGTTCAACCGGCATCACCACGCCGGGGCAAACCGTCACCGTCACCCTGGGGGATAAAACCTACACCGGCACGGTGGATGGCAGCGGCAACTGGAGCGTGACCGTACCGGTTGGCGATCTGCAAGCGCTGCCGGACGGCACGCCACCGCTCAACGTGGTCGTTACCGATCCTGCGGGCAACAGCAATACGCTGAACGGCACCGTGGTGGTTGATAAGGTCGCCCCGACCCTCACCGTCGGCGTTATTGCCGGGGATGATGTGCTTAACAGCGCGGAAGTGCTGCTCAACCAGACCGTTTCGGGCACTGCCTCCATCGGGGATGCCGGTCGTACCGTGACGCTGACGTTGAACGGCAAAACCTACACCGCACTTGTGCAGCCGGATGGTTCGTGGAGCACTTCATTGCCTACCGCCGACCTTACCGCACTGGCAGATGGTAGCTATAACCTGGTAGCCACCCTGACCGACAGCGCCGGTAACAGCACCAGCGTCACCCACGCTATCGGAGTCGATGCCAGTGCGTTGAACGCGCCGGTGCTGACCATCGGCACCTTTGCGGGCAACAACATTATTGACGGTGCCGAGGTGCAGGCAACGCAAACCCTGAGCGGTAGCAGCCTGCGGGTTGAAGCCGGACAGATTGTAACCATTACCCTGAACGGTAAAACCTATACCGCCACCGTGCAGGCGGACAGTTCCTGGAGCACCACCGTTCCGGCCGCCGATCTGGCCCTGCTGACCAACGGCAACCTGACTATCACCGCTGACGTGAGTGATAAAGCCGGTAACCCGGCCAGCGCCACCCATGACGTCACGGTCGATCTCACGCAGAGTGCGTTGGCGATTGCCCCAATCACCGGCGATAACCAGTTGAACGCCATTGAAGCCGCCGCAGGGATCAGCATCAGCGGCAGTTCAACCAACGTGGCCACAGGTGCAACCGTCACCATTGCGCTGAACGGCAAGTTCTACACTGCCGTGGTGCTGGCCGATGGTAGCTGGACCACCACGGTGCCATCCGCCGATCTGACCATCCTGGGCGATGGCAAACTGACCGTCACCGTCAGCGCTACCGATGAAGCGGGTAATCTGGTCACCGGTTCGCAGCAGTTGGGCTTACTGATCAACAGCCTGCCAGTTGCCACCCTGAACACCCCGTTCGGCGATGGCTATCTGAACAAGGCGGAGTCCACCAGCGATCAAACGCTGAGCGGCACCACCGGGGTCAACGGCAGTGGTCAAACCGTCAGCGTGGTGCTGGGAGGGAAAACCTATACCGGCATCGTGGATAACAGCGGCCACTGGAGCGTGAGCGTGCCAAGTGCCGATCTGGCAGCATTGCCAGACGGCCCAACCAACATTGGGGTCACTGTCGGCGACATAGCTGGCAATACCTCCAGCATCAACTCCAGCGCCACGGTAGATCTGACGCTGCCGGTGTTGACCATCAACACAGTTAGCGGCGATGACATCATCAACATTGCGGAAAGCCAGCAGTCACTGCAAATCACCGGCACCGCACCGCTCAACGACAGCGGCCAACCGGTAGTGGTGAAGGTAACCATCAACGGCTTGACCTATAACGGGCTGGTGCTGGCGGATGGCAGTTGGAGCGTCACCATTCCGGCTGGCGATCTGGCCAACCTGCCGAACGGTGGCACCACCATCACCGCCACCTTGACCGATGCCGCAGGCAACACCGGCACAGTCAGCCACGGCATCACCCTGGATACCGATCCGGCTCAGGCTCCGCTGTTGACCATCAACACGCTGTCCGGTGACGATTACCTCAGCCTGGCGGAGTCCAGCTTGCCGCTAACCATCAGCGGGGGCAGCCAACGCGTCGAACAAGGGCAGCAGGTTACCGTTACGCTCAATGGTAAAACCTACACCGCCACCGTCGGCGTGGACGGCAGTTGGAGTCTGCAAGTACCGGCAGCCGATGTGGGAGCCTTGCCAAACGGCAAAGACACCATCACCGCTACGGTCAGCGATACCTCTGGCAATCAGGCCAACGCTAACCACAACCTCACCGTGATCACCGATGCGGGCAATCTGCCGCAGCTGTCGGTCAACGTGATCGCCGGTGATGACATCATCAACGCCAATGAAGTGAAATCCGCCGTCATCATTAGCGGAGGGTCCAGCCATGTGCAGCCTGGCCAGGTGGTCAGCGTGCTGCTCAACGGTAAGACCTACACCGCCGTGGTGGGTGCAGACGGTAGTTGGAGTGCCACGGTGCCAGTTGCCGACGTACAGGCACTGCCACAAGGCCCGCAGACTGTCACCGCTTCGGTAACCGATGTCGCCGAAAACCCGGCCAGCGCCACGCATAGCGTCAGCGTGGATACCCTGCCGCCGTTGCTGGAGATCGATCTGTTTGCTGGCGATAACATCCTGAATCTGGCGGAAGCGCTGCTGGGCCAGGTGTTGAGTGGGCATACCGATCCGGGCCTGACCGTGACCGTCACACTGGGGGCCAACGTTTACACTGCCCTGGCGGATCCGACGACCGGTGCATGGAGCGTTAATATCCCAAGCAATATCCTGCAAGGGCTGTTGGATGGCAACGTGACCATCGGCGTGAGCGTCACCGATGCCGCCGGTAACGGCATTTCAGACTCGATTACGGTGGCGGTCAACACCCATACGTTGCCATCACTGACGTTGAACCCGCTGTTTGGCGATAACATTCTCAACATTGCCGAGTTGGGTGTAGCAACGCCAATCGGCGGTGCCGCGCTCAACCTGCTGGTCAACACCCCGGTCTTGATCAAGATTGGCAGCTACGTGGTGAACGGTATCGTCAATGGCGATGGCACCTGGAGCGCGCTGATCCCGGCCAACGCCCTGGCCTTGCTGGCAGATGGCACTGTGCAGGTGGTGGTCTCTGCGGTAGATGCCGCAGGTAACCCAGCAAGTGCCGGTGGCTCGCTGGAGATCTTGTCGCATATCCTGCCGAACCCAACCATTAACCTGCCGTTTGGCGACGGTGCCCTGAATCTGGTGGAGGCCGGTGTCAATCAGCTGTTGACCGGCACCACCGGCATTATTGGCAACGGTCAGACGGTAGTGGTCAGCCTCAACGGTAAAGACTACAACGCCACGGTCGGTAACAACGGCCAGTGGAGCGTCACTCTGCCGACCACCGATCTACTGGGGTTGATAGATGGGCCACACACCATCAGCGTGGTTGCCACCGATAAGGGCGGCAACAGCCACGGTGCGACACTGGACTTCAACAGCACCCTCACCGGGCTGCCGGTAGCCGAGTTGGATACGCCGTTTATTGATGGCATCGTCAACCATGCCGAAGCCTTGCTGGGCGGAGCCCTCACCGGTACTACCGGCCTTGCCAGCAATCTGGGCCAGAAAGTGACGGTTAACGTCAACGGTCTGAACCTGAACGCCACGGTGAATGCCGACGGTAGCTGGACGTTGCCGCTCAACAGCGCCACTCTGCTCAGCCTGCCGGACGGTAACTGGCCAATCACCGTAACGGTAACGGACGCGGTGGGTAACACCAATAGCACCAACGGTTCGCTGGAGATCCTGATCAACAAGCTGCCGTTGCCAACCCTGGATCTGCCGTTCGGCGATGGTCTGCTGAATATTGCCGAAGCAGCGCTGGCGCAAACCCTGACCGGCAGAACCGGTCTGGTCGGTAGCGGCCAAATCGTCACGGTGACTGTGGATGCCGGTCTGCCAAGCCAGCAGATCTTCACAGCCTTGGCCGATGGTCTGGGAGGCTGGTCACTGCCTCTCAATACCACTCAGCTTGGCGTGTTCACCAACGGTACGCATACCATTGAAGTCACCGTCGAGGATCGCGGCGGCAATACAGCAACCACTGCGCCGCTGGATGTTACCGCATCACTGAACCTGCCACTGCCAACCATCACCCCTCCGTTTGGCATCGACGGTGTTTTGAACATCAGCGAAGCCACCGGGGCCTTGACTATCACCGGGACTACCGGGGTCAACGGCGCAGGTCAGGCCGTCAAGGTAACGATCGATGTCAACGGTATCAGCTACAACGCACAGGTTGACGCCAGCGGTAACTGGACGCTGCCGCTGCCTGCCGGTACGTTAAGTGCTCTGCTGGATGGGCCACACGTGTTGACCGTTACAGCGACCGACGCCGCTGGCAACACCAACAGTAGTTCATTGAACTTCGCCAGCGATCTCACCGCGCCGGTGCCGACCATCGCCACGCCGTTTGGTGATGGGTTCCTTAACCTGGCCGAAGCCAACCTGGGGCAAACCCTCAGCGGTAGCGCAGGTGACGCTACCTCGGTCAGCGTGAAGATCGGCAATCAAACCTTTACCGCACAGGTCAGCGGTGGCAACTGGAGCCTGGCGCTGACTACACCAGAGTTGAAAGCGTTAACCGAAGGCGATAACAGCATCACCGTGACCGCCACGGATGCCGCAGGCAACCAGGGTACAGTCGGTTCATCGGTGCATATCTCGATCACCACTCTGCCTACCGTTACCATCGCCAACTTCACGGCGGATAACACCATCAACTACGCCGAAAGTCAGTCGGTACAGTTGATTACCGGTACTTCCACCCACGTCGCTGTTGGGCAGCAAATCATCGTCACGCTCAATAGCAAAACCTATACCGGTGTGGTGTTGGCAGACGGCAGTTGGAGCGTCACCGTTCCGCCTGCCGATCTGAAAGCCCTGGGCAGTACGCCGAGCATTACGGCTCAGGTCAGCGATCAGGCGGGCAATATTGCCGTCGACAACCACAACTTTACCGTTAACCTGACGCCTCCGGGCCAGATAATCACTATCGATCCTATCACCGGCGATAATATCGTTAACGCCAGTGAGGTCGGGCTGGTCATCAACCTCACCGGTAAAGTGGTTGGCGGGATCGGGCTTGGTCAGGTCGTCACCATTATCGTCGGTGGCCTGCCGCTGGGTGTTCCTATCACTACCCTGGCGGACGGTACCTTCAGCACGGTAGTTACCTTCCCGGTTGATGGCAATATTGTGGTCAGCGCCAGCACCACACTGCTGACACCGCTGCCAACGGTGTTTACCGCCAGCGAAAGCGTGTTGGTCGATCGTATTCCACCGACGCTCACCATCAATGCCTTCGCGGGTAACGATGTATTGAACGTCAGCGAAAGCAGCGTCGCCCAGGCGATTTCCGGTACTGCCTCGGTGTCTGAAGCGGGTCGCATCGTCACCATCACGCTGAATGGCAAAACCTACAGTGCACAGGTCAGTGCGACCGGTACCTGGTCGGTCAACGTGCCACCGGCAGATCTGGTCAACCTGCCGCAGGGCCCTAACACCATCAATGCCACACTGTCCGACGCCGCAGGCAACACCACGGCGACAACGCACACCATTACCACCGATACCACACTGCCGCTGCTGCAGGTTGATCTGCTGACCGGGGACAATATCCTGACGCTGGCAGAAGCCCTGGTAAACCAGGCGTTAACCGGTACAGGCGGCGTTGGCGAAACCGTCACCGTGACGCTGGGGCCGTTAACTGCCAGCGTGGTGGTTGGTCCGGATGGTAAGTGGAGTATTCCGTTACCGTCACTCAACCTGCAAAGCCTGACCGATGGGCCGCAGATCATCGGCGTCACCCTGACCGATACCGCAGGCAACAGCAGCCACACCGACGTCACGCTGAACGTGGCGTTGAACAAAACGCTCGGCGCGGGGGTTAACGCCCTGTTTGGCGGCGATGGCGTGCTGAACCTGGCCGAATCACTGCTCACTCAGGTGATCAGCGGCACCGCTACCGGCAATTACAACGGTGCAGTCGTCCACGTCACCATCGCAGGCATCACGCTGGATGCGAACGTGGGCGGCAACGGCCAGTGGAGCGTCTCACTGCTGCCAAGCCAACTGAGCCTGCTGGGTGATGGCCTGGCACAGGTCAACGTGCAGATCGTCGATGCCAACGGTAACGTGGTTAACGATCTGGTTGATATCAACGTGCTGACCCACAACCTGCCGGTGATCGGCCCGGTCGTCGCCTTTGGCGATGGCCTGCTGAATGCAGTAGAAGCCGGTTTGTCGCAGACCGTCAGCGGGGTGATTACCGGTCTCGGTGTCGGCGGCGGCAGCGTTAGCGTCACTCTCGGCACCAAAACCTATACCGCCAGCGTCGGCACAGGTGGTGCCTGGAGTCTGACCATCCCACCGTTGGATCTGGCGGCGCTGAGCGACGGTAATCTGGCGCTGGGCGTCTCGGTGACCGACTCGGCCGGTAACGTGGTGAGCAAAAACATCGATATCACCGCGATCATCCACAACCTGCCACACATCGTGCTGGATCCGGTCTTTGGCGACGGCATCCTCAATGTGGCAGACCTGTTGCTGAACCAGACCATCAGCGGCACCGTCACCAATCTGGCGAAGGGTGCCACCATCACTCTGGATATCGCCGAATCACAAACGCTGACCGCTACCGTGGGTGACGGCGGCAAATGGAGTGCTACCGTCACGCCGGATATCCTCGGCGTCCTGCAAGGACTGGGCAACGGCAACTTTACCGTTACCGCTTCAGCGACCGATGCGGTGGGTAACACCACCAGCGCGACCGCCGGGCTGCAACTGGATGTGAAACTGCCGGTGATCACGCTCGATCCGCTGTTTGGCGGTGATGGCTTCCTCAATGCGGCAGAAGCGCTGGTAGCCCAGACCGTCAGCGGTACCGTGGCCTTTGCCAGCGCTGGTGCGCAGGTACAGGTTTCACTCGGGGGTAAAACCTTCCTGACCACCATCGGTGCCGACGGCAAGTTCAGCCTGGTGCTGCAACCTGCCGATCTGCACACCCTGCTGGATGGCAATATCAACCTGGGCGTTTCGGTACTGGATGGCTCCGGTAATACCGGCGTACTCAATACCGTGGTCGATGTGATCGTCAACAAGCTGCCAACGCTGGCGCTGAACCCGCTGTTTGGCGGCGACGGCTTCCTCAATGCGGCCGAAGCGCTGCTGACCCAGACCATCAGCGGTACCACCACCAATGCGGCGGCTGGCTCCCATGTGGCAATCCAGATTGGCACGCTGCAACTGAACGCCACCGTCGCTGCTGATGGCAGTTGGAGCGCCAACATTACTCCGCTGCAACTCTCTGGGCTGTTGGAAGGCAATCTGACCGTCAGCGCGACGGTAACCGATCCAGCGGGTAACACCAGCGGTGCCAGCGTGGGCATCAACGTGGCGACCATTCTGCCAACGATAACGCTCAACCCACTGTTTGGCGACGGTGTGCTGAACCTCACCGATCTGTTATCACCGCAAACCCTGAGCGGGGTGGCCACCAACGTGACGGCAGGTACCACCATTAGCCTGACGCTGGGCAGCCACACCTATACCACCACCGTCGATGCCACCGGTAAATGGCAACTGCCGATCCCGACCCTGGATCTGCAAGGCCTGCTGGATGGTCTGACCAACGTAACAACCACGCTCACCGATGCGGCGGGTAACGTTGTGACCCAGGTCAGCCCACTCAACGTACTGATCAACGCCCTGCCAACCCTGACGCTGGATCCCGTATTTGGCGGTGACGGCCTGCTCAATGCTCTGGAAGCCACTACCAATCAGATCATCAGCGGTCATACCACCAACGCACCGGGTGCGACCATCCAGATCCACCTTGGCAGCAATACCTTTACTACCCAGGTAAAAGCCGACGGTAGCTGGTCACTCAGCCTGACGCCGCTCAATCTGTCCAGTCTGCTGGATGGCAACCTGTCACTAGGCGTGTCGGTCACCAACTCCGCAGGCAAGACCGGCAGCATCAACGCCGATCTGGGCGTGGGCATCCACAACCTGCCGACCGTCAGCCTGGGCAGCCTGTTTGGTGATGGTTTCCTCAACCTGAGCGAAGCCAACCTGAACCAGCTGATTGGTGGCACCACCACCAACGCCATCGGCGGTAGCGTCAGCGTCAATGTGGGGGGGCTGGTATTGACCGCCGCTGTCGGTGCCGATGGGAAATGGAGCGTCAGCGTTCCTACCGTGAACTTGGTCAATCTGGCAGATGGGCCATTGTCAGTCGGCGTGACAGTCACCGATCATTACGGTAACACCAGCTCGGCCAACGCCAGCGCCACGGTGAAAATCCACGCGCTGCCGTTGTTGGGTATCGATGCCCTCGGCACCTTAGGCAGTGCGCTGAGCATCTTGACCAACGGCCTGTCTGTCAGCGGTACCAGCCTGAACGTGCAGCAAGGGGCAAAAGTCAGCGTTACCTTGCTGGGCAGTACGTTGCTGGGCACCGTGGATGCCACCGGACATTGGTCGGTGAAATTCGACACCACCAACGCCCTTAAGGGTCTGAATGTGCTCAACCTGATCCCAACCCTGTTGGGCACCGTGGTAGCGGCTTCGGTGACCGACCTGGCGGGCAACGGCGTCACCGTCTCTGCGGGCCTGACTTCCGGTATCGAACTGCCGCTGCTGATGACGTCGAGCGCCACGGTCGAAACGCTGTCGCTGGACACTTCGGGTTCCGAAACCACCAGCACCGACAGCACTACCGATCACACCGCAGTCCAGCATGCTCAGGTGGCAAGTGTGCAGCATGCGACAACCGAAACCAGCACCCCAACCAGCGAGGCCAGCAGCACCCCAACCACAACCGATACCAGTGAACCAGTCACCAGCACGCTGGTAGTGAACCCATCGCTGCCGGTGGATACCGCAAGCGAAACCAAGGTTGAAGACACCACCTTCAGCATTGGCGGCGTCACCATCAATCTGGCAGACGGGACTACCGCCAGCGGCGACACCATCCATGGCAGCAGCGGTAACGATGTCATCCACGTCAACGCCCTCGACTTCCTGTCGATCGACGGCGGCGCGGGCATCGATACCCTGGAGCTGGATGGCAAAAACCTCAACCTGGATCTGACGGCGTTGGGCCTGAAGGTGCAACACATCGATATCTTCGATTTGGGCACCAGCGGCACCAACAGCATCACCCTGGATCTGCACGAAGCGCTGAACGTCAAGGACGCCGCCAGCGACAACCTGCTGATCAAGGGCAGCATCGGTGACCAGGTCAATCTGACCCAGGGCGAAGGCGGTACCTGGAGTTCGGTGGGCCAGCGGACGGTCGATGGCCAAGTGTTCGACGTGTACCACAACTCCGCTCTCGAAAGCGGCAACACTCTGGGAGATGTACTGGTGCAGCAAGGTCTGCACGTCAATCTGGTGTAGTACCCGGCCCTGCTGTCAGCCACTGGTTCGTTCGCCGCGAGCCAGTGGCATGGGAATGACGGCATTCAGGCCAACGCAGTGCGGCGGTACCGTTCGGGAGACGGGCCGCCGAAATTAACGATCGTCACAATAACAAAGCCGAAACGGCACCACCGCGGTTATCGGCATAGACGTGGTAACGATAATGAAAAGACACCCTTATGGCACGGATGGATCTCGGCTCACGTTACGGCGTGCGGCCACAATCGGACTGTTTTTGGGCGGATTAGGCGGGTGGGTTGGTCAGACTCTCGCCGCACCGCAGGTCGAATTTAACTGGCAAGCCGCACCGACGGAACGTTCGGTGATGACGTTGACCTTACAGGACGCGATCCTGCGAGCCTTTGCACGTAACCCGCAGATCGCCCAGGCTTCGGCACAGATTAACGTGGGCAAAGGTGACCTGGCGCTGGCACAAAGCGCCTGGTTCCCGCAAATCGCCCTCAACAGCAATTTTGGCAAATCCAGCCAGACGGACTCCTCTGGCACGTTGAACAACACGGCTTCGGCAGGCGTGACGCTCAACCAGTTGCTCTATGATTTCGGCAAAACCAGCGGCAGCATCGACGAGCAACATAACCTCTCCGATGCCTATCGTTACACGCTTTACCAAACCATGACCGAGGTGGGCCAGCAAACGTTGCAAGCCTATCTTCAGGTCAAACGCTATCAGGATTTAAGCGCCGCAGCGGAGCGCAATCTGGTGTCGCTGAACCGGGTCAAGGACATAGCCGAACTGCGGGCCAACGCCGGTCTGAGTTCACAATCCGACGTCTTGCAGGCACAAACCCGTATCGCCGGGATGAACGCCACGCTGGAACAATATCGTGCCCAGCAGCGTTCGGCCCTGGCCCAGCTGACCGTCCTGACCGGCGTCGTGCCGGATAAACTCCCCGATCTGCCGCAACAACTGCTGCAACAGAAAATCACCCTCAAGTCGCTGCCCTATCAAAAAAGCAATGCGGTGCTGAGTGCCCAGTCCAAGCAGGAAGCGGCTATCCAACGGGTTCGCCAGGCCGAAGCCCAGCACTGGCCGACCATCTCCGTTCAGGCTGGCCGCACCCGCTATGAGAGCGATGGCAACGAATCACAATCCTATTGGAACGATCAGCTGCAACTGGTCGTGCAGGCACCGATCTACCAGGGCGGCGCGGTCAATGCCAAGGTCGATGCTGCCGAGGGCGATCGCCAGGCGGCACAGGCTCAGGTCGAGGCCGCCAAACTGGATATGAACCAGAAAGCCTCCACCGCTTATGCGGATTTGATCGGGGCGCAGCAGCGAGAGCTGGCCGGGGCGCAACAGCTGAGTAGTGCGGACTATACCCGCAGCGTCTATCAGGACGAGTACAAGCTTAGCAAGCGCAGCCTGAACGACCTGCTCAGCGTGGAACAAGACGTGCTACAGGCAGAAAGCTCGCGCGTTACCGCGTTGTACGACGGTTGGGATGCAGCGGTGCGCTATGCCTCTGCTGTCGACAACCTTTTGGATATGTTGGGTATCGAGCGCCAACGAGCCAGTGGCGACAACCTACCGTCGCTGTAGTCTGATTGATTTTGCCAGGAGCGCTTATGTCACAACCTGCATCACTCGAAACCTGGATCGCAGCCATGGCCCGGGCGGCCAACGGCTACGGTCTGGCTGTTGACGTCAAATCCGTCCGCCAGCAAATGCGCTGGTATGAACAACTGCCTGCCCCGCGTCGGCTGGAACGGCTCGGCCATCTGATGGGGCTTAGCGTCAGCTTGCAGCCACGGGAGAAAGTGCGCTGGCGTAACGAGATCCTGCCCGCACTGATCGAAATCGACGACGGCGGCCTGATGGTGATCGAATCTCTCGATAGCGAGGGCAAGGCGCTGTATTGGCTCAACGACAGCGGCGATGTGCAACGGGAAGCTGAGCTGGTGGAATTGCTGCTCAAAGGCCAAGGCACCATTGTGCTGCTAGGCACGGCGGAGCGTGGGCAAGACTCACGCATCGACGATTTTGTGCAGCCCTATCGCAAACACTGGTTCTGGCAACATTTTCGCGGGGCCAAACGACAGATCGGTGAGATCTCGCTGGCGTCGATCATCAGCAACGTGCTGGCGCTTGCCGGTATTCTGTTTTCGATGCAGGTGTATGACCGGGTTATTCCAGCCCAGTCTTACTCTACCCTGTGGGTGCTGTTCTTCGGGGTGCTGATCGCGGCGGCGCTGGAGTACGCCATTCGCCTGTCGCGCACCGTGATTTCGGATCTGATGGGTAAGAAAATCGATCTGAAGATCTCCGGCATGCTGTTTGCCCGCGCGCTGGCGATCAAAAATGAAGCACGGCCAAAATCGACCGGCTCCTTCATCTCGCAGCTACGTGAAATCGATCAGGTGCGGGAACTGCTGACCTCCACCACCGTGGGCGCAGCGGCGGATATGCCGTTCGTGTTGCTGTTCCTGGTCATCATGGCGCTGGTGGGTGGCCCGCTGGTGTTTATCCCGATGCTGGCGATCCCGCTGATCGTGATCCCCGGGATCTTGCTGCAATGGCCGATGGCCAAGCTGGCGAAGGAAGGCATGCGTGAAAGCGCACTGCGTAACGCGGTACTGGTTGAGTCGATCGAAGGGGTTGAGGACATCAAAGCGTTGCAAGCCGAACCTTACTTCCAGCGCCAATGGGAGCAAACCCACGCCGTCAGCGCCACCATCGGTATGCAACAGCGGTTGTGGGGGGCGCGGCTCAGCGGTTGGGCTTCTACGGTGCAGCAGTTGACCTATGCCGGGATGCTGGTATTTGGCAGCTATCTGGTGCTCAACGGCGATATCACCACCGGTACCATGGTGGCCTGTAGCCTGCTGTCTTCCCGCACCATCGCCCCGCTGATGCAGTTGACCATGGTGTTCTCTCGCTGGCAGCACGCTAAAACCGCCATGACCGGCCTGGACGATCTGCTGAAAAAGCCGCTCGATAAGCCGGAAGAAGGCAAAATGGCCCACTGCCCGGTACTCAGCGGCCACTTCCAGCTGCGTAACCTGCAATACAGCTACGACGTGGAGAAAGGGGAAAACTCGATCACCGTCAATAACCTGGAGATCAAACCCGGCGAGCGGGTGGCGATCCTCGGTAAGGTTGGCGCGGGGAAATCGACGCTGCTGAAGCTTCTTTCCGGCCAGGCCAGCGCCACCCGGGGCAAGGTGATCATCGACGGGGTTGATATCAACCATATCGATCCCAGCGATGTGCGCCGCCAGTTGGGCTTCCTCTCGCAAGAATCGCGGCTGTTTTTCGGCAGCCTGCGCCAGAACCTGATGCTTGGCCATCCACACGCTACCGAACCGGAAATGCTCCAGGCGTTGCGGATCTCGGGGGCGCTAAGCCTGGTGCAACAGGACGCCGCCAGCCTGGACCGCATTATTCATGAAGGAGGCAGAGGTCTGTCCGGTGGACAGCGCCAGATGGTGCTGCTAAGCCGCATGATCCTGCGTAATCCCCAAATCGTGCTGCTGGATGAACCCACTGCCTCAATGGACGAGCAACTGGAAGAGTACGTGATCCGCCAGATGCACGGCTGGCTCAGTGGCCGCACGCTGGTGCTGGTCACCCATCGGCCTGCGCTGTTGAAGCTGGTGGATCGCATCGTGGTATTGGATAACGGCCGCGTGGTGGCTGACGGCCCACGGGATCAGATCCTGCAGGCGGCCAACAAGCCGATCAATAAAGAACAGGGCGTGGCATGAGGAACGATCAATGAGCAATATCACCATGCAAGACGATCTGGCACGGCAGGGGCGGCGGCATTCCTCGGTACTTTGGTTGACGCTGTTGGGGCTGATCCTGTTCGTGGTCTGGGCCTATTTTGCGATACTCGATGAAGTCACCGTCGGCACCGGCAAGGTCACTCCCTTGAGCCGGGCGCAGCTGATTGAGAGCCTGGACGGTGGGATTATCGATCACCTGTATGTGCACGAAGGGGACATCGTCAGCAAAGGCCAGAAACTGGCGCAGTTGGACGTGAAACGCTTTCAGTCCAACTATGGCGAAGCCTTTTCCCGCGTGCGGACCCTACGCGCTTCCGCCGAACGTCTGCGCTCCGAGCTGACCGGCGCACCTTTGCAGTTTAGCGCCGATACCCTGAAGGAACCGGATCTGGTGGCTCGTGAGCGTCAGCTCTATGACTCCCGCAAGCGCAACCGCGATGAGACCGTCACCAACTTGCAACAATCGATGCAGTTGGTCCAGCAGGAATTACGCATGACCGAACCGCTGGTCGCCAAAGGGGCCGCCGGGCAGGTTGAAGTGATCCGCCTGAGGCGACAGGTCAGCGAGCTGCGCGGCAAGATTGATGAGGCCCAGAACCAGTATGCCGTACGCGCGCGCGAGGAGCAGGTCAAAAACAACGCCGACCTCGACGCCCAGTTGGAGCTGGTGAACGGTAAGGAAGATCAGCTGGATCGCGCCACCATGGTTTCGCCGGTGCGTGGGATCGTGAAGGACATTCAGGTGACCACCGTGGGCGGTGTATTGCAGCCGGGCGGTAAGCTGATGGAGATCGTGCCGCTGGAAGATCAGTTGCTGATCGAAACCCGCATCAACCCACGGGATATCGCCTATATCCGTCCTGGCCTGCCTGCCACCGTCAAGGTCACCGCCTATGATTCTTCGATTTATGGCAACCTGAGTGGCGAGGTGGAAAACGTATCACCGGATACCATTCAGGACGAAGTGAAACGCGACCAGTATTACTATCGGGTTTACGTACGGACCAAACAGGCAGAACTGATGAACAAGGCCGGTAAGAAGTTCCCGATTGTGCCGGGGATGGTGGCCAGCGTGGAGATCAAGACCGGGCAGAAAAGCGTGCTGGATTATCTGAGCAAACCGCTGAACAAGGTGAAGGAGTCACTGCGCGAACGTTAATGGTCACCCCCTCACCCCAACCCTCTCCCACAGGGAGAGGGAGCTAGTTCAGCGTACAGGGCAGGTAAAGTGGCGCTCCGTAGGGGCGCTGCATGCTGCGCCCGTGCCAAAGCTAGATTCGGAAGTCACTGGGTAGCACATTCAGTCCCCTCTCCCTGTGGGAGAGGGCTAGGGTGCGGGGGCGATCACTGAACCAGAATCACTCCCTTACTCAGCTAAAAACTCACCGCCCGCGGCGTGCCTGGCCGACCGCTTCACCCAACTGCCAGACCGCCATCGAATAATGCACGCTGTGGTTATAGCGGGTGATGGCGTAGAAGTTCGGCAAGCCGTACCAGTATTGATAGCGGTTACCCATATCCAGACGCAACAGGCTGACCTGCTGATTGCCTTCCAACGAGCCCTGCGGTGTCAACCCAGCCGCGGCCAGCGTAGCCACCGAGTAGTTGGTTTTAAAACCGGTCTCTAAACCGGGAGCCTGGCCGTTAGCCGGTACCGCCACCGTGGCCCCGCGCGTCCAGCCATGCGCTTTGAAGTAGTTGGCTACGCTACCGATGGCATCCACCGGGTCCCACAGGTTGATATGGCCATCGCCGTTGAAGTCAACCGCATAGCTCTTGAACGACGAAGGCATAAACTGACCGTAACCCATGGCACCAGCGTAGGAGCCGCGCAGGGAAAGCGGATCGTCACCTTCGGTACGCGCCATCAGCAGGAAGGTCGCCAGCTCGCCACTAAAGTATTCAGCACGGCGTGGATAGTTAAACGACAGCGTCGCCAGCGCATCGATAATGCGGGTTTTGCCCATCACCCGGCCCCAGCGGGTTTCCACCCCGATAATGCCGACGATAATTTCTGGCGGCACGCCATAAATCTGCTCGGCGCGCTTTAGCTCCGCCTCATACTTATTCCAGAACACCACCCCGTTCTGAATGTTGTCTGGCGTCAGGAACTTGTTGCGATAGCGGATCCAGGCACCGTTTGGCGTGGTCGCTGGCTTGCCTGCCGGTGCCTGCTTATCCATCAGGGCAACGACCCAGTCCAGCTGTTTGGCCTGAGCCAACACGTCATGCAACTGCTGGCGCTCAAAACCATGCTCCTGCACCATCTTGTCGATAAAACGTGCCGCCGCCGGGTTATCGGCAAAGTCGCCGCCCAACGGATGAATGGCATGTTCCGGCTCAAGCACAAAACCACTCTGCACCAGGCTATCCGGCGGAGCCAATTGCTCGGTAGGTTTAGGTTCGCTGCTACAGGCAGCCAGCAAAGGGATCAGGGGTAAAAGCGTAACCAGATGACGCATCGGATATCCATATAGGCCAGGCAAAAGAAGTTGTCGCTATGTTAAGCCATTGTCTGACGCGAACAAACAGGAATATACAAGGTTTCAACGCTCTCTTGCCCACAAAATAACCAGGCGAAAAGTGGGGCGGTGTATACACTTAAATTGCTTACATCTTGCCAGACGAAATCCAACTCACGTCATCAACAGGCTCTCGATGTTTACTCAGTGAACCTGTGCGACGTTTTGTCCCTTCAATAGCACAAGGAATAACAACCATGAGTAAGCAGCCCGCCCAAGAACCACCACGCCGTGCCCTATTAAAACGTACCGCGGCCCTGTCAGTATTAGCCGTGACCGGCATTGCCGGTTTCACCGCCCCCTCGGTGGCCTTTGCCGCCGCGATGACCAAAGAACAGCGCGATAAAATGACGCCGGACGAGATCATCGAAAGCTTTAAACACGGCAACATGCGTTTTCGTGAAGGCAAAATGCAGCAGCATGATTATGTCGCCCAAAAACAGGCCAGCGCACAGGGACAGTTCCCGGCCGCGGTGATTTTAAGCTGCATTGACTCACGAGCCCCGGCGGAGATCCTGCTGGATGTCGGCATCGGTGAAACCTTTAACGCCCGCGTGGCCGGTAATATTCAGAATGACGATATTCTGGGCAGCATGGAGTTTGCCTGTGCCGCTGCCGGAGCCAAAGTGGTGCTGGTGATGGGGCATACCGCCTGCGGTGCGGTAAAGGGAGCCATCGAGAATGTCGAGCTGGGCAACCTGACCGGGCTGCTCAACAAGATCAAACCGGCCATCGACAAGACCGAATTTACGGGAGAACGCAACGGTAACAACGGCAAGTTTGTCGATGCCGTGGCCAAAACCAACGTCACCATGACCATTGACGATATCCGCAAAAACAGCCCGGTGCTGAAAAAACTGGAAGAGGACGGAAAAATCAAGATTGTCGGCAGCATGTACCATCTGGACGGCGGCAAGGTCGAGTTCCTTTAGGTAAACCTATCCACAACAGCGGCGAGCATTGGCTTCGCCGCTGGCTCCGCCCTCCCATAACTCTTCTTGAGTATCAAGGCAATACGCAACATCTAGTTGCAATAATTATCCTGCTAACCATAGAAAACCCCTCTTTTGATCAAACAACTCTCCAATCACTAACATAGACTTCACAAAAAATTAAACTCATTAAGGATAGGGTTTTTCATGGAAATTAATGTTAATGGCCGTTTGGTCGCACTGAGCAATATCCCACCAGAGACTCCCCTGCTGTATGTTCTACGCAACGACCTGCAACTCAACGGCCCCAAATATGGCTGCGGCCTGGGGGAATGCGGTGCCTGCACCGTGCTGATCGACGGGGTTGCCGCCCGCTCTTGCTCCACCCCGCTATCTGCCGCGCAGGGGAAAAAAGTCACGACGCTGGAAGGGCTAAGCCAGGAAGGCGAGCTGCATCCGGTGCAACAGGGCTTTATCGATGAACAGGCCGCACAGTGCGGCTATTGCACCAACGGCATGATCATGACGCTGGTGGCGCTGTTCGAGCGCGATCCCCAGGCCAGTGAACAACAGATCAAAAACGAATTGGCCTTCAACCTGTGCCGCTGTGGCACCCATCTGGAAATCCTGGCTGCGGCGCAGCAGGCCAAGCGGCTACTGGCCGAGCGCGGTGCCCAATGATAGAGATGCAAATAACCCGCCGTCGCCTGCTGCAAGCGGGTGGCGTCGTGATGGTGAGCAGTTTGCTGCCCCTGAATGCACTGGCTGGCAGCGGTCAGCAGCTTTATTGCCCTCAGTGCCGACGGTAAAGTGACCGCGTTTAACGGCCACGTCGATCTCGGCACCGGCGTGCGCACTTCGCTGGCGCAGATTGTCGCCGATGAAATGGACGTGGCGTTCGAGGATGTCACCATGATCCTGGGCGACACCAATCGCACGCCCGATCAGGGCCCAACCATCGCCAGCGCCACGATTCAGGTGACTTCGGTCCCTCTGCGTCAGGCCGCGGCACAGGTGAGGCAACTGTTGCTGGACCTGGCTGCCAGTGCCTTCAAACGCCCGGCCACCCAGTTGACCACAGCGAATGGCTTCGTGTTTGCCACCGATGCTCCCACAATCCGTTTGAGCTACGCCGAGCTGGCGCGTGGGCAGGATTTGCACCGCCCTCTGGACAGCAATGTAGCGCTGAAAAGCCCGCAAAGCGGCCAGTATGTGGGCAAACCGATCGCACGCGTCGATATTCCGGCTAAGGTACGCGGCCAACTGACCTATGTGCACGATATGCGTCTGCCGGGCATGCTGCATGGCCGAGTCGTCCGCCCACCTTATGCCGGTGCAGACAGCAGCGCCCCGTTGGGAAAAGCACTGATCTCCGTCGATCATGATTCCATCGCCCAGTTGCCCGGCATTGTCAAACTGGTAGTCATCAATGACTTTATCGGTATCGTGGCCGAGCGTGAGGAGCAGGCGATCGCCGCCATGCGCCAGCTAAAGGTGCAATGGCAACCCTGGGCCGGATTACCGGATTTATCTTTGGATAAGCTGCACGCCACGCTGACAGCGATCCCGAAAGCCAAGCGAATTCTGCGTGACGATCCGGGAACCACCAGCGCCCTTGCCACGGTAGCCACCCCGGTCAATGTCGACTACGTCTGGCCTTATCACTTACATGCCTCCATCGGCCCTTCCTGTGCCGTGGCCATGGTCAATGCCCAGCAGGCGGAAATCTGGTCGGGTACGCAAAATCCCCACGAACTGCGCAAAGACATCGCAAAATTGCTTGGCCGTGAGTCGGAGCAGGTGCATATCAACCGCATGGAGGCTTCCGGCTGTTATGGCCGTAACTGCGCCGATGACGTTTCGGCAGACGCAGCCCTGCTGTCACAGGCCACCGGCAAGCCGGTGCGGGTACAGTTGATGCGCGAGCAGGAAGCGGGCTGGGAGCCTAAAGGCACCGGGCAGTTGATCCGTGTACGTGGCGGGCTGGATGCCAATCAACAGGTGGCTGCCTATGAGCTGAGAACCAGCTATCCCTCCAATAACGCCGTCACCCTACCACTGGTATTAACCGGCAAGGTCGCCAACCTGCCAGACGTCCAGCAAATGGGCGATCGTACCGCTGTGCCACAATATGAATATCCGCATATGCGGGTGATTGCGGAAGATGCGACCCCGATCGTGCGGGCTTCCTGGATGCGTGGCGTGTCGGCGCTGCCGAACGTATTCGCCCACGAAAGCTGGATCGACGAGTTGGCTTACCTGGCCAAGCAGGATCCGATCGCCTACCGCCTACGGTATTTAACCGATCCGCGTGCCATCACGTTGATCCACGCGCTGAAAAAGCAGGCCAACTGGCAGGATGGGCCAGCCCACCGCCAACAGGTGGCGGAGGATCAAGACGTGGTCAATGGCCGGGGCTTCGCCTACGCCCGTTACTTCCACAGCAAGTTTCCCGGTTTTGGTGCCGCATGGGCCGCCTGGGTCTGCGATCTCAGCGTGGATCGCCGTAACGGGCAAATCAAGCTGAACAACATCTACGTCACCCACGACTGCGGGCAAATCGTCAACCCGGCCGGGGTGCGCCATCAGGTGCATGGCAACATTATCCAGTCTGCCAGCCGGGTGCTGAAAGAGTTTGTCACCTTTGACCAAAGCGGAGTGACCGCATTGGATTGGGGCGGCTACCCTCTGCTGCGCTTTGACGAGCTGCCACAGGTAGATATTCAGTTGTTAGATAACCCGCATGAACCGCCAATGGGAGCCGGGGAATCCGCTTCCGTACCGAGTGCCGCCGCCATCGCCAACGCCCTGTTTGATGCGCTGGGCGTCAGACTGCGCGAAGTCCCTTTCACTCCAGAACGGATCCTGAAGGCATTAGCCTCCTCCAGCCAGCAGGCGGGTAAAAAATGAACAAGATAAAGAAAATCGCCGGGCTGGGCGCACTGGCCGTTGCCATCATCGTGGCCGTGGGCGCTATTGCTACCTGGCAGCCAGAAATGGTGCAAACCGAGCGTCTGGATACCCACAGTTTCAGTGCGGCGCAAATTGAGAAAGGCGAACGCCTGGCCGCCCTTGGCGATTGTGCGGTGTGCCACACCCGCGCCGGTGGTGAACGCAATACCGGCGGGCTGGCGATGGAGATCCCGTTCGGCACCATCTACACCAGCAATATTACGCCCGATGTGGAAACCGGCATCGGCAGATGGTCCTATCCCGCCTTTGAACGCGCCATGCGCCACGGGATCGACCGCCAGGGGAATTACCTCTATCCGGCATTTCCCTATACCGCATTCACCCGCACCAGCGACGAAGATCTCAAGGCGTTGTATGCCTACCTGATGACGCAGCCGGCGGTACATTACCAACCGCCTAAAACTGCGCTGCACTTTCCATTCAATATCCGTCAGGGCATTGTGACCTGGAACTGGCTCTATCTGACGCCCGGTGCCATGCAGCCTGACGCCAGCCAAAGCGAAGAGTGGAACCGGGGAGCCTATCTGACGGAAGGTCTGGGCCATTGCAGCGCCTGCCATTCACCACGCAACCTGCTGTTTGGCGAGCAGGGGGGCAGTAAACATCTGAGCGGTGGGGTCGCAGAAGGCTGGACCGCTCCGGCACTGACTGGCAATGCTCACTTGCCGATCCCCTGGAGTCAGCAGGATCTGCTGACCTTTATGCAAACCGGTTACTCCAGCAACCACGGGGTAGCAGCAGGACCCATGGCTCCGGTGATCGCCGAAGGGCTTTCCCAGTTGCCACCAGAGGATCTGCAAGCCATCGCCGTTTATCTGCACTCTTTCTATCCTCAGAATGCAGGGGGCCTCAGCAACGCCGTTGAGATCAACCGACTGGCGGAGCAAACGGTAGAACCGCTGTCTTCGCAGGGAGCACGGATTTTCTCTGGTGCCTGTATGGCCTGCCATTCGCAGGAGAAAGGCGCACAGATGCAGGGCGTACGTCCTTCTCTGGCGCTGAACAGCAATCTGTACAACGTCAGCCCGGATAATGCCATTCGCGTGGTGCTCTCCGGTATTCAGCAGCCGGTCAAAGGCGAACTGGGTTATATGCCAGCGTTCCGCTATAACCTTAACGATGAGCAGATTACCGCGCTGCTGCAATACCTGCGGCAGGACTTTGCCAAACAGCAACCGTGGCCTGATTTGCCGCAGCGGATCGCTGAACTGAGGGCGGAAACTGGCGGGCGATAGTTTTGGTTGATACTCCCGCGTTCGTTGCTCCCCCTCACCCCAACCCTCTCCCCAAAAAGGAGAGGGAGTCAGCTCGGTGTAGTGGTGAGGGCGGAAACTGGCGGGCGATAGCTTTGGTTGATACTCCGGCGCTCGTTGCTCCCCCTCACTCCAACCCTCTCCCCAAAAAGGA
>NZ_AYMQ01000138.1 GCF_000633355.1 Serratia sp. H1w | reverse complement strand
CACATTGAATACATGACCGTTTTTAGTGCTAACGTCCGTTAGTTTGTTCCCCCAGCAGGATGGAATCTATGTCAAAGCGACTTTTTGCCGAATTTTTCGGTACATTTTGGTTGGTGTTCGGTGGTTGTGGTAGCGCAGTGCTGGCCGCAGCGTTTCCACAGTTAGGTATTGGTTTTGCTGGTGTGGCTTTAGCGTTCGGCCTTACCGTGGTTACTATGGCCTACGCTGTCGGTCATATTTCTGGTGGGCACTTTAACCCAGCGGTCACTATGGGATTATTTGCAGGTGGCCGTTTCCCTGCGAAAGACGTTATTCCCTACGTGGTTGCTCAGGTGATTGGTGGTATTGCTGCCGCCGCGGTGCTTTATTTGGTTGCCAGCGGTAAAGCAGGCTTTGATGCGACCGCCAGTGGTTTTGCTTCTAACGGCTACGGTGAGCATTCACCGGGTGGTTATTCTTTGCAAGCCGCTATCGTGATTGAATTGGTGCTGACCGCCTTCTTCCTGATTGTTATTCATGGTGCGACCGATAAACGCGCACCGGCAGGCTTTGCACCTCTGGCCATCGGCCTGGCATTGACGCTGATTCACCTGATCAGTATTCCTGTCACCAATACCTCGGTTAACCCGGCACGTAGTACTGCCGTCGCAATCTTCCAGGGAACCTGGGCATTGCAGCAACTGTGGGTATTCTGGCTGGTACCGCTGATCGGCGGTGTTATCGGTGGTCTGATCTACCGTTGCCTGTTGGAAGACAAGAAGTAAGCATTGATCTTCAGGGCAGCCCGCAACGGCTGCCCTGAAATTTTAGCCCTTCACCGCTTCAAACATCATGATGTCACTGGTAAAGGATCCATCGGCCAGAATGGCAAAGTGCTGACGAACATCTTCTGTAACCCCTTGCTGTAACGCACGGATCGCCGTGACAAAATGCTCAGGCGTACGCATCCGGGCCACCCAACTGCTAAACTCCAAATCCAGCCGATCGGCCGTCACCTCCCGCACCAGCAAACCGGATTCGGTAAACAGGCTCAGCCACTCACCCGGCGCATAGTTGCGCACGTGCGAGGTATCCCGCAGCACTTCGACCGTTTGCAGATAAATATCCAATAACGGATGACCTGGGGACACCACATCCATAAAGATGGCCCGCCCACCTGGCTTCAACACCCGTTTGACTTCACGCAACGCCCGCCCCACATCGTGCCAATGGTGCGCCGAATAGCGGCTAATCACCACGTCAAAACTGGCATCATCAAAGGGCAATACCTCCGCCACGCCCTGCTGCACCTGAATATTATCCAGCCCCTTTTCCTGCGCCGCGTTACCGACCACCGTCAGCATCTGCGCCGACAGATCGTACGCCACCACCTGCGCCACATGGGCTGCTGCGATAAAACTGGCGTGCCCTGCCCCGCACCCCAGATCGAGCAAGCGCGCATCGGTACTGCCTGCCAACAGTTTGCCCAGACGTTGCAGGTCTTTCCCTTGCGCGTGTACCGCGCTGGTCAGATAGGCATTGGCCTGTTCGCCAAATTGGCGATCGACCGCATTTTTATGGCTGTTGCTGATGCTCATAGCTGCTCCCATTATTATCTGGCTTGCGCCGCTGCCGAGATGGCTGCTAATGACTATAATCAAGCTGCTATACGGGTACAATATGAGCAGTTATCCTAGTATAAGTGAGTACCACCCTAATGGAATCAGACGCCATATCCAGCCAGAAAGCCCTCGGTGCGTTTTTGCGTGCGCACCGCGAGCGGGTCACGCCAGAGATGCTGGGCCTGCCCACGGCGACACGCCGCCGCACCAGCGGTTTACGCCGTGAAGAGCTGGCACAAATCAGCGGCATCAGCGCCACCTGGTATACCTGGATAGAACAGGGACGCGAGGTGTCGATTTCACCCTATACGCTGGCACGCATCGCCACGGCGTTACGGCTGGGCCATGCCGAACGTCACTACCTGTTTACCCTGGCACATATCGCCGATCCCGAACAGGAGCGGGTACAGGAAACGGTTAATGCCGCCGTGCTGCAAAGCGTGCATCAAATGACCGTGCCCTGTTATCTACTCGATCTTACCTGGAATATGATGGCCTGGAACCCGCAAGCCGAGGAGCTGTTCTGCGATTGGCTGAAGCAGTCAAAAACCCCAAACCTGCTGCATTTCATGTTTTTTCACCCTCAGGCGAAAGTGCTGGTCAGCGACTGGGAAAATCGCGCACGGCGAGTGGTGGCCGAGTTTCGCGCCGAAACCAGCCATCATCAGGGAACGGAAGAGATACGCGCCTTTGTGCGCAATATGACGCACAACAGCGAAGCGTTCAATCATTGGTGGAAACAGCAGGACGTCATGGCCCGTGAGGGCGGCGAACGTACGTTCAGCCATCCACAGCAGGGGGAGCGACATTTTCAGCAGGTGACATTCTACCCGGCGGAGCACCGCGGATTGAAGCTGGTCATGTTAATGCCGCTGCGCTAACGGATAGTGTCTGGCAAAACGGTGTTAGGGGTTTTGCCCACTGTCGATCTTCGCCAATACCTGGCGGTAGGCTTTGACTTTCTGGCGTTTCTTCAGCCAGGTGGTGGTGGATACCACAAAAATAGCGCCGGACATGGCCAATACGCCGGTTGGATGGCCGTAGAACACCATCAGGGCAAAGTAAACGGCCGAAACAATCGCCACCCATTTAGCCGAATTGCCGACGGCATTTTTTTCGAGGCTCATCCGGCGGATAGCCTCTTCTTCACTGATTCCCATACGCGCTCCTTGTTAAATTAACATTCCATTATATGGGGAAATACCGTTGAATTTTCAATCGAATTTTTGGTAAAGAAGGGTAAATTTCAATGCGTTGCCGGTTGTTCAGGAGGAGGGACCAGAAAAGAGCGCAGCCTGGCGGCTACGCCCAGATAAATTTATTTGCCTGAGGTCAGTGCGCTGTAGCTGGTCATCAGATTGCGATAATCAGGAATATGGTTGGCAAACAGCGTCCCCAACCCTTCAATATCATTACGCCAGTCACGGTGCAATTCGCAAGCCACGCCGAACCAGGTCATTAACTGCGCGCCTTCGGCTTCCATACGGCTCCAGGCGGATTGCCGCGTCAGCTCATTAAAGGTGCCGGAGGCATCGGTCACCACAAAGACTTCAAAACCTTCAGCCAGCGCCGACAAGGCAGGGAATGCAACGCAGACCTCGGTCACCACGCCAGCAATGATCAACTGTTTGCGTCCAGTCGCTTTCACTGCCTTGACGAAGTCTTCATTATCCCAGGCGTTAATCTGACCAGGGCGTGCAATATAAGGCGCATCTGGGAACTGGGCCTTCAATTCAGGCACCAAAGGGCCATTGGGGCCGGTTTCGAAACTGGTGGTCAGGATCGTCGGCAGATTGAAGTATTTCGCCAGATCACCCAGCGCCAACACGTTGTTCTTGAAACGATCGGGATCGATATCACGTACCAGTGATAGCAGCCATGCCTGATGATCCACCAACAGCACGACGGCCTGGTCCTTATCGAGACGTTTGTAATTTGCGGTCATGTTACGACTCCTTTTGAGGGTAAGTTTCGACACAGAGGTTGTCTTCAAGTTTAGGCCCGATACGGAGATGGGTTTCCGTACCGGGATCGAGCTTACTGATTGCTGCCTTCGGCAGTCACTGGCATTGCACCAAACTGCCCGCTGTTGAAATCACGGAAAGCCTGTTGGATTTCCGCTTCGCTGTTCATCACAAACGGGCCGTAACCTACGATAGGCTCATCGATGGGCTCACCGCTCAGTACCAGCAGGCTGACATCATTGTTTGCCTCGATGGTGATGGAGTCACCAGCGCGATCCAGCAGCACCATTTGCGTTTCCCGCACGATCTGCTCACCGTTGACCAGAATCGCCCCGTGCAACATCACCACGGCCAGCGTATGCCCTTCCTGCACCTGCAGGGTGGTGGTGTGCCCGGCGTTCAACTTCATGTCCCACACGTTGATCGGGCTGAAAGTGCGGGCTGGCCCTGCATGACCGCCATAGTTACCGGCAATCACTCTGACCTGCCCCGCGTTGTCCGCCAACGGAACAACCGGAATATCGCGATTAAGCAACGTCTGGTAACCCGGGGCCGCCATCTTGTCTTTGGCAGGCAGATTGACCCACAGTTGCACCATCTCTATGGTGCCGCCCTGACGTGCAAAATCTTTGGAATGAAATTCTTCATGCAGGATGCCCGATGCCGCCGTCATCCACTGCACATCACCTGGGCCGATCACCCCGCCGCTGCCGGTGGAGTCACGGTGTTCGACTTCGCCCTGATAGACGATGGTGACCGTTTCAAACCCGCGATGAGGATGCTGCCCCACGCCACGGCGACCAC
This sequence comes from Serratia sp. H1w, assembly GCF_000633355.1. GTDB lineage: Bacteria > Pseudomonadota > Gammaproteobacteria > Enterobacterales > Enterobacteriaceae > Chania. Next base: position 13,765 of record NZ_AYMQ01000138.1, on the reverse strand, counting down.
TGGCCGAACGGAATTTGGTTGGCGCAGCGTGATCCAGCAGCAGGAATGGGCTCATCTCGGCCCCCAGTTCGTTATACGAGAACAGGGAGTTCACCAGAAAACCGTTGCCGACCCAGTGAGCTTCCGGGCTGTTATAAACACCAAGGATCTTTTTCATCTTATAACTCCTGTTGCAGGCCTCGCGGCCTTACGTTGATGACAGAAGTTTAGTCCAAGCCGATTTGCCGCAGTAGTCAGCAAGATATACACTCAGTGTTCTATCAGTAGAACGATGAGTAAACCGATGCAGACAGACCTGAACGATCTGTATTTCTTCGCCAGCGTGGTGGACCATCAGGGCTTTGCTCCCGCCGGGCGTGCCCTTGGCATACCCAAATCGAAGCTCAGCCGCCGCGTGGCACAGTTGGAAGAACGCCTCGGCGTACGCCTGATCCAGCGTTCAACCCGGCGTTTCTCCGTGACCGATTTAGGACAGAGCTATTACGTACACTGCAAGGCGATGCTGGTTGAGGCCGAAGCGGCGCAACAGGCGATCGAACAGACCCGCGCGGAACCTTGCGGTACGGTGCGCATGTCTTGCCCGGTGGCGCTGCTGCATACGCGGATCGGTAGCATGGTGGCCCGGTTTATGGCGGATTACCCACGGGTGACGGTACATCTGGAGGCGACCAATCGCCGGGTCGATGTGGTGGGTGAAGGATTGGATCTGGCGGTGCGCGTCAGGCCACCGCCGTTGGAAGACAGCGATCTGGTACTGAAAATCCTGGCTCAGCGCAGCTGGTGTATCGCCGCCAGCCCGGCATTGGTACGCACGATCGGCGCTATCGATTCCCCCACAGGATTGCAGAATTACCCAACGCTCGATCTCGGCCCGGCCAGAGCGCAGCACCTGTGGCAACTCAGCGGCCCGCAGGAGCAAAAGTTCCAATGGGAGCACCAGCCCAGGCTGGTCACCGATGATATGCTGATGCTGCGCACCGCGGCGATTGCCGGGGCCGGTATCGTACAACTACCGGCCATGATGATGCGTGATGACATCTTGCGTGGCGATCTGGAGCAATTACTGCCCGGCTGGCAGCCTCAGGGCGGCGTCGTCCATGTGGTCTATCCCTCGCGGCGTGGCATGTTGCCAGCGGTTCGGCTGCTGATCGATTTTCTGGCTCAGCAGTTCGCCACCCTGGAGGAAGCCTGATCAGCCGGTGATTTCGATGGCGTTACCATCTGGATCGCGAATGATGGCCTCATAAAAGCCGTCCCCGGTCCAGCGCGGTGCCGCCTGCAAAATACCGTCCGCCTTGGCCCGCTGTGCCAATTCGTCCACCCGCGCTTCACTGCCGAGCGATAACGCAATATGAGCCCAGCCAACGCGTTCCTCGGCTTTACCGCCCGGCAACAGGCCAGGAACGCACATGATCTCCAACGCGGGGCCATCCGCCAGTTGAACAAAGCGCGAGATAAAGCCGGGGCGATTCTTGCTCACATACTCCTCCCCCGCGACGCCATTGAAATAGCGCTGCCAGAAGCCAACCTGGGCCTCAATATCCTGTGTCCATAGGGCAACATGGGCGATTTTCATAATCATTCTCCATCAGTAGCGGGGATGTACAGCACGGTGCCACCGCTCAGGGTAACCTGCTGTTCGAGCTGCGCGTGGCCATCACGGGCAATCACCAGATAATCGACCTGGCTGGCGGGCAATAGCGTGTAGGGCGCATAGGTGTTGAACTTGTCGCGGGTACATAGCACCGCGACGTTGCCAGCGCGTGCCAGCATTTGCTTCTTGAACTGGGCCTCCTGATAACGCAGGGCAGTAAAGCCACTGTCGGGATCGTAAGCACAGACGCCGGTAAAGGCGATGTCGAAACGAAACGAGGCAATTTCGGCCAATGCCTTGGCATCAACACTGCCGCCGATTTCCGCGTCCACCTCACCGCCGATCAGGATGGTGCGGATCCCGGGCCGCTCCAACAGGCGGCTGGCAACGCTCAGGGCATTGGTCACCACGGTGAGTTGCCGATCGCGGGGCAGTAGATCGGCCAGGTAAAGATAGGTACTGCCCGCATCAAGAAAGATCACCTGCCCGGTCTGGATCAGTTGCAGGGCCGCGTGGGCCAACCGCTGCTTCTCATCGCTGCTGATCTCCACCCGTTCGGCCATATAACCAACGGCAGGCGTGAGCGCCAGCGCTCCGCCATAGATCCGTTTGCACAGGTTTTGCGCCGCCAGTTGGCGCAGATCGCGGCGGATGGTGGCTTCGGTGGTATTCAACTGCGCCGCCATTTCGATCGCCAGCACTCGTCCCTGCTGTTGCAAGCTGGCGAGGATGGCCTGGTGGCGTTCATTGGGCAGCAGTTTTGACATCATGAGGGTCCGACGAAAATACAATGAACACAACTGTACACAAACGTATATAAACGTACAATCATTTTGCATAAAAAGCGCTTTTGGCAATTTTCGCCGTCAGGATGTTGGCTATACTGGGGAAAGTCACGTTACCGCAGACGTAACGCTCTGATTAAACACCCGTTGAAAGGCAACAAGCGGCTTGAAAGGAAAAACAATGCTATTGAGAGTTGCCAGCTGGCTTTTTCAACTGCCGGGCAGGCTATTGGCCCCGATATTTCGCAATCGATTGAGCTTATTGATCTTCTTTATGCTGGTGGCGGCCGGGATTTTTCTGGCCAAACACCACTTGCGTGAAGGGGCACAGGAGGAAAGCTTCACCCTTGCTACACCACAGAATTATGTGATCCAACGGGAAGCCCCGTTAAGGGAAGCTCGTCAGCACTGCGTTGGGCCATTGCCGGACAATCAGGGCAGCCCATGGCCCACTTCGCCAGGATATCTGCATGAGCCAGATTGGCATGCTGGTAGCCAGTTACGGACCTTGGCGCTGGATAATCAGCGTAATGAATTTGCCGTGTTGGTCAAACTGGAAAACGCTACCAAACAGTTGCTGGCCGAGGTGTTCCTCCCGGCCGCCAGCAGTTTCAATATCAAGCTGGAGAGCAACGGCCATTATGTGATGAAGGTGAAAGACATCCACAGCGGCTGTAGCTTCCGCACGGCCCTATCGGTGGCCGATCGGCCCGATAGCACGTTGCCATTGACCTTTGCTGAAGAAGGGCCAGACCAGTATCATCCTATCAGTAATAGAGAATTCTAACCTGGCCCCTCTCCCAAAGGGATGAGGGACTTAACGTGCTACAAATTATCCCCTGCACCTGACCACGACTCTGAGCTGGCCCCCTCTCTCTTTGGGAGAGGGTTGGGGTGAGGGGAAAGCGAGTTATTTTTTTACCGGGTGATCGCGGCGGAACAGCTCCCAGCTGTCGATCTCTTGCCCATCAGGCAAGGTACAGGTGGAATACTCTCCCTGAGCATTCTGCTTGGGGTTCAGCTTGCCGCCGAGCTTGTTGCAATACACATCTGCCGGGTTCGCCATGCCAATAGTTTGGCTCTGCACCTTCGGCGGAAGTGGCGCATCATCTTTGGTTTTCATCGCACACCCCTGGAGCAAAACCACACCAGCGAACAGAGAAAGCATCAGGAACTTGGTCATTGAGATTTCTTCGCCTTGAGTTCAACGGGAGCATCACTGCCCCCAAACAGATCAGGAAACAAACGACATACCCTGTTTCAGCACCAGATCGCAGGCTTTCTGCTTCACCTTCTCGGTGATTTGCGAGGTGCCCAGACTATTGAGATCCAGCGCGTTACCCTTGCCGGTGTTCAACAAGCCACCCAGCCCTTGCTGATAATCTTCGCTGTTAGCGTTGGCCGTACTGGTGATGCCCAGTTTATCCAGCAGTTTGTCCTTCACCGCTTCGGTGCCGTTTGCCGACAGAACGTTGTTTTTCACGCAGTACTGCAAGATGCCTGCGGCGTTGGCCATGCTGGAAGAACTCAGCGCTTTATCACCACCGTTGAGCAAACCACTCAGCGAAGACAGCGACAGGCCACCATTGCTGCTCTCGCCACCTGATTTGCTGAGCTCTGTAGCAGCACTGCTGAGGGAGTCCATCAAACCGGCCGCGTGGGCGCTGCCCGTAGCCATTACCGTGCTCAAGCTCAGGGCCAACAATAAGCGATATTGGGTATTCATAACGGAAAGACTCCTGTTTGACTGCAAAATGACGATGCACTTAACTTCGTACTTAGCTCGGACGCCGTGCCACTCGACAAGTTCCTTTTATTCAGGCCGCCGCGTATTTTTCGGAATGACGGAAATCGTCAGAACTGCCAGCGCAGCCAGGCAAAGAACACGTTGCCGTTATTGTAAGTGCCGGGAATATAAGTAGCCTGGAAGGTCAGCCGCTGATAACCGATGGACGCCAATGGCAACGGCGCGGGGATAGGGATATAGCTCCAGTTATCACGTGCGGTCACGCTGGCGGTAAAGCCCAGCCCCAGACGAAAATCCTCGCCTGCAATCGGGCGCCAGATCTTCTCGTAAGCATAGCCACCGATCGGCTCCCACTTATTGAACGAATCCTTGAACGCCATCAGGTAGATCGCGTGCCAATCCCCGTCCTCATCAAACCGCGAGATGCCATAACCGGCCCCCCAAGGGCGCTCGTTATACTCGTCGGTCTTTTCCTTGTCGTACATCCAGCGGTTATGCCAGGTGATCGCCGGGAGATAGAACTCCTTGTTGGGCGAGTTGTTCCAGGTCTCTGCCACATTGCCGGTAAATCGCCCCCACCAGCCAGGATCTGCGGCGGACACAGCATTGCTATTTTCCGTACTAACCTCGGCGTAAGAAGGCAGTGCGGGAAATATCAACGCCAACCAACCGGCTAAAAAGATCCTTTTAACAACCATGAATGCAACTCCTGTAAAAATAAAGCCGGGGATTCTTACCGATCGCCCTATCCTGATCAAGCCGTATCTCGCCGGGGCGATGCTTTTATCATCGCTCGTTGAGAAACGGTTAAGTTTGGCACTCGGCAGCGAGCTACTGCCAACGCGCGCGCCAAAGATATGCGTCTGGACACGCTTTGTCTGTCAGATAACTCCGCTTTGCCTGTCAGATAGCTCCGCTTCTTTTGAGCGTGAAACTAGAATTATCTTCCCTATAGGTATGTAGCGAAATCTTGACGGCTGCCCCACGGAAAGACGGGGAGCAGAGAAAGTACCAGCCAGGCATTTCCCCTCTGCCATTGCCGTGATTTCTTGCGGCCAGCAAGACAAGAAAAGTACCGCCTTTGGCGAGGATCGCAGTTGATACCCCTTTTGGGTCGTAAACTCCTTGATACGATTCACAATAGTTCCCCAAGCTCGGCCAACTTGAACAAGCCACCACTTTCGCCAACTGTTAATGCTGACGCCCTACAAGCGACTCGCATTTTCAACGATTAACCGCGCGATATCGCCAGCCGTTCCCTGCTGCGCGCGGTTAAATAACAATAAATTGACGTGAAGGTGGAGCAATCAATGAGGATCACCATAGGTTCATTTCTCCTGCAACAACTACGCGCCCTGAAGGTGGATCGTATTTACGGCGTGCCCGGCGATTACAACCTGGCGCTGCTGGAAACCATCGAGCACGATCAACACTGCCAATTCATAGGCAACTGCAACGAACTGAACGCCGCTTACGCCGCTGATGGTTATGCCCGTCTCAAAGGCGCAGGAGCGTTGATCACCACCTATGGCGTGGGCGATCTGGCGGCACTTTCCGGTATTGCCGGAGCCTATGCAGAATCCGCACCTGTGATCTGCATTGCGGGCACGCCTCCGTTACATGCCATGCAGAGCCATGCGCTGCTGCACCACTCACTGGCAGACGGCAATTTTGATAACGTGATGAACTGTTTCCGGCAGTTCACCGTGGCGCAGGCGCTCATCACTCCGGAAAATGCCGCAACGGAGATCCCACGGGTCATCGCCTGCGCCTAGCAACAGAAGAAGCCGGTTTACCTGCAATTGCCCTCAGATATTTGCGAGGTGGAAATTGAGGTTGCCGATAATCCCTGTTCCTACCGCTTGCCGGGCAGTGATGCCAGCCATCTCCAGCTTGCCAGCGCGGCCCTGCTCGAGCGGATTAACCGGGCTAAACGGCCAATCATCCTGATCGATCAGATGGTCGAGCGTTACCAGCTTCAGGCACTGGTGTTAGCGCTGGCAGATAAGTTCGCCATCCCGTTAACCAATATGCCCACGGCAAAATGCGCGATATCAGAGAACACGCCGGGCTGGCAAGGTGGCTATAGCGGCGATCTGTCGCGCCCCGAGCTGTTTGAACTGATGGCTCAGTCAGACTGTATCCTCAGCTTTGGCGTACGCCTGGTAGATTCCACCACCGGCTATTTCAGCCAGCAGATCCCGGCTCAGGCGGTGATCGATATTCAACCCTATACGCTGAAGTTGGATAACCTCTCCTACCCAGCGGTAACGGCAGCCGAGCTGCTGCAATCCGTGCTGGATCAAGCCCCCGCCACCAGCCCACCGCCGCTGACTCCACTAGCCGCTCCACAACAAAAACTGGCTACACCGGGCAACGAGCCGCTCGAACAGGGCTATTTCTGGCAACGGATCCAGCGCTTTATTCAGGCAGATGACGTGCTGGTGGTGGAAAATGGCACCTCTGGCGCGGCGATCGGCGGTATGCGATTGCCCAGCGGCGTGAGCGTGGTCAACCAACCCATTTGGGGATCGATCGGCTATACCTTGCCAGCATTGCTCGGCACGATGATGGCCGCGCCACAACGGCGGCAACTGCTGTTTATTGGCGATGGCTCATTCCAGCTCACCGCCCAGGAACTCTCAACGTTGCTGCGCCATGAGCAAAAACCGATCATTTTCCTGATCAATAATGACGGGTACACCATCGAGCGTTATATCCTTGGCGAAACATCGTCTTATAACGATATCGGCATGTGGGATTACGCCAAACTCCCGGCGGTGTTAAGCCCGCAGACGCAGGCGTTTTGCGCAGTGGTAGCAACCGGCCAACAGCTGGAGATGGCGTTGGAGCGAGCTTCACGCCAGGACCGGTTATCGTTTATCGAGGTGAAATTGCCTATGATGGATTCGCCAGCGGCGATGAAAGAGTTCTGCCGCCGCTGCAACAGCTTCAACTTTGGGCTGCATAACCCACGGCGCATTGCTTAATCATCGCCCCTCCCGCCCCTCTCCCGATGTAAAGTCCAGAGCTCTCATGAACACTGGTGTTGGGAGAGGGAGCTAACCGTCAGGTATACTCTGCTCATCCAACGGCTAGGCAAAAGGCCATTAAAGATGTATTTTATATACATCAAATACAGAGGAATACCATGATGGATCAGCAGACCTCCCTGCCAGATAACTACTACACCCAAAAATACTCCCTGACCGCTACTCATTCCGAAGTGCTTGAGGCCGCCAAGCTGATCGCCCCCGGCAAAACGCTGGATCTGGGCTGTGGCAGTGGCCGCAATTCGCTGTACCTCAATCTGAAAGGGTTTGATGTCACCGCGTGGGATAAAAATGCCGCATCAATTGCCGCGATCAACCAGATCATCGCCACCGAGCAACTTACCCACATTACCGCCAGCGAGCAGGATCTCAATACCCATCGCTTTAGCGGCCAGTATGACTTTATCCTGTCTACCGTGGTGTTTATGTTCCTGGATCGCCAACAGATCCCGCATATCGTACGCAATATGCAAGACAGCACGGTCAAGGGGGGTTACAACCTGATCGTCGCGGCCATGGATACGCCAGACTATCCTTGCACGGTGCCCTTCTCATTCACCTTCAAGCCGGATGAGTTAGCCAACTATTATCAGGATTGGGACATCGTCAAATATAACGAAAACCCCGGCGAGTTGCACCGCATAGATGCCGAGGGCAACCGCATCAAACTGCGTTTCGCCACCTTGCTGGCGCGAAAATAGCCCACAACTGTCACGCAGTACAAACCAAATGTCAGGCAGATAAAAACCGCGTTGGGCATAACGCTCTAAACTTTTAAGGGTAAAAATCCGTTTTATTCCCCTTAGGAGGGCGTATGCCTAATGTGACCCTACTGGACAGCGTAGTCCGCTTCCTCGATCGTCAGCACGGCCTGTATATCAACGGCCAGTGGCAAACCTCACAGGCCGATTCGCGGCTGGCGGTGTATAACCCGGCCGATGGCAAACAAATCTCCTGTACCGCAGATGCCAATGCCGCCGATGTGGAGCAGGCAGTCACCTCAGCCCATCAGGCTTTCACTACGGGCGTTTGGGCGCAACGCCTACCCACCGAGCGCGAGCGTATTTTATTGCGCTTCGCCGATCTGGTGGAGCAACATGCCGAAGAGCTGGCCCAGTTGGAAACGCTGGAACAAGGGAAATCCATCAATATCTCCCGCGCCTTTGAAGTGGGCTGTACGCTGAACTGGATGCGCTATACCGCCGGGCTGACCACCAAAATCGTCGGCCAAACGCTGGATGTTTCCATCCCCATGCCACCGGGAGCCAAATATCAGGTCTATACCCGTAAGGAACCGATCGGCGTGGTGGCCGGGATTGTTCCCTGGAACTTCCCGCTGCTGATTGGCATGTGGAAGGTGATGCCTGCTCTGGCAGCAGGCTGCTCCATCGTCATCAAACCGTCAGAAACAACGCCTCTCACCCTGCTGCGTATTGCGGAACTCGCAAGCGATGCCGGGGTGCCGCCGGGCGTGTTTAACGTGGTGACAGGCAAAGGCGCTGTCTGTGGCAAGGCGCTGACGGAACATCCGCTGATTGCCAAAGTGAGCTTCACCGGCTCCACGCCGGTGGGTAAAGGGATCGTCCGTGCGGCGGCAGATCGCTTTACCCGCGTCACGCTGGAACTGGGGGGTAAAAACCCGGCTATCGTGCTGAAAGATGCCGATCTGACACAGGTGATCGAAGGGCTGATGGCTGGCAGTTTCCTCAATCAGGGGCAAGTCTGCGCCGCCAGTTCACGCATCTATATAGAAGCGCCGATTTACGATCGATTGGTCGCCGGTTTTGAACAGGCGGTGAAGTCACTTTCTGTTGGGCCGGGGATGGACGGCAACGCCCAAATCAACCCGCTGGTCTCCAAAGAGCACCGTAACAAGGTGGCCGCCTATCTGGAGGATGCCAGAAATAAACACGCCGAATTGATCACCGGTGCCGCCGGACCTGACCAGCAAGGCTTCTATATTCCCCCAACGCTGGTGATCAACCCAGACGATAGTCTGAACCTGACGCGAGAAGAAGTGTTTGGCCCGGTCGTCAACCTGATCCGCGTAGCGGATGCGGAAGAGGCGCTGCAAAAAGCCAACGATACCGACTATGGCCTGACGGCCAGTCTATGGACCACCAGCCTGCAAGCGGCCATGGCGTATACGCCACGCATTCAGGCGGGCACGGTGTGGGTCAATACGCATACCTTAATCGATGCCAACATGCCGTTTGGCGGTTTCAAGCAGTCTGGCAGCGGCCGCGACTTTGGCCCGGACTGGCTGGATGCCTATACCGAATCCAAGTCGGTGTGTATTCGTTATTGATTGGTATTGCGCTGAAATGATCAGGGGGCGAACCACGGTTCGCCCCCTGTTTTATGGATAATGCCAAAAACTACTGCTGTTTTTGCCCGTTCAGGTTCAACGTTGGCGTCTCATCAAAGAAGTTCCACGGTTTCAGCAAGGCATGTACCCACTCGGTTGGCATAATCGGCCACTCTTCCGCTCGCGCCACGTGGGTCGTGCCGGTGGTTAGCCAGACCACGTCATCGGTGTTGTCTATTGACTGATTGTCCGCCGTATATTGGCCCAAACCGGTATCGTGGATCGAACGGTTCGGGTATTTGCCTTCCGGATAACGTTCATTCGGGTTGTAGCGGGTCACCCACAGTTGCCGATCCATAAAGCTCAGACGATGATAAATCCACTCGTCCTTACCAAAGTTGGCCCCCTTGGCGATCGGATGCGTGCCGCCCGCATAAGGGATCAACTGATAGGAAACCGGGTTACCCATCTTGTTCAACCGGCTAGGATTGCTCAACAAGCGGATGGTCGAAGGATCGAACTTCTGTGCCGCCTGCTGCTCGGTGCTGACCTTCACCTGATCGACCTGCATGGTGCTGGTACGCGGGCCGCCCCGATCGTTCGGTTTCACATCCGGGTTCAACTCAACCAGGCTGTTGTTTTCCCCGTCTACATCCATATCCAGCCGGAAGTTGTAAATGTGCTGATGGGTGGTGCCGACAATGTTGTGATCGATCAGCGTGCCATATTGCGTATCTTGCTTGGCGGTCGGATCCTGCATGGTTCTGGCTTTCACCCCCTTCACCGCTTCGATCCCGGTCGCCCCGGCGTCGATACCGATGGTGCCGTTCTGATGGAATACCCAGTCGAAGATGTAGTCATAGTTGCCAACCGTACTGATCCAGCGCACCACCAACTCACGGCGTTCGGTGCTGATGTTCGGCTGCCCCATCTCCTGATGCTTGTACTCTGGCCCGGCGTAACGCTCAAAGATAGCGATGGCACGTGGAATATCGGTCGGCTTGCCGGTGTAATCGGCAATGGTTTCATCCAGCAACACCGCGTTTTGCGGCGCATCTTTACCGCGCGCAATCGGCGAGGTGAGCGTGCCCATGCCATAGTCCCCAGCATCCAGATAGGCTTTGAAGTACCAGCCCACGTCCGGATCGCCATAAGGCACGATCATGCCACCCAACGATCCTTCATACATCACCTTACGCTTACGACCATTGTCGTTATAGGTCACGGTTGAGATCACTGGGCCGACACGGGAGTTCAGATGCAGATGGAAATCCCAGTTTTGCCAGTGGATGGTGTTGCCGGTGATGGTGTAATTTTTGCCTTCTGGCTCGATGATCTCCAGCGGCTTGATTTTCGGGGCCTTGCGATCGCGTCCGTCGTACGGCGTTGGCTTCATCGGCACTGGGATCACCGGCCCCTCTTCAATCTTGATGATTTTCTTCTGTTGCAGATCAACCACCGCCACCAGGTTTTCGATCGGATGTGCCCAGTAGTTACCATCGCCAACATCGAGATAACTGACCACTTTCAGCAGGCGTTGGTCCTGCTGCAGGCCGTCTTTGCCGTCAAAATAACCCACGGTCAGCGGGGTGGTAATCACTTTGCTCGGGTCTGCAACGCCATGTTTCTTCAAGGCTTCGGCATATTCTTTACTGCCGTTGATAATACTCTGAACGCTGACGAAGTCGTCCAGCAGCACCATCCCTTGGGCATCTTTGATCGGCTGCCAGGACAACACCTTTTTCTGTTGCAGATCGACCACGGTTTCAATCACGTGTACGCCGTCGAGCAGGGTAATATCGGCCTGCCGGGGTTGCTGTACATCGCTACCGCTTAGCACGAACTGCCAGACCTGATTTTTTGCCGGTTCGCGCAGCGAGATTTCGGTGAAGCGTACGTTGTCTTTATACTCCGGGGCCGCCTTGATGATGGCGACCGCCGCGTTAATCTCCGCGGCGCTCAACGGGTTCAACGGATGTGCCCGGTGTTCCACGGCAAAAGTCTGATCCAGGCCAGACTGGAACACCTCGTTGATAAACTCGTCGGACATATAGGCCGTTTTACCCTTGAACACCACCGGCACCTGTAGCTTCAGCGGCTTGCCGTTAACGATGGCTTCACGGCTATTCGGCTTGACCTTCACATAGGCACCGTCTTTCACGATCACAAACATACGGGCGTAATCATCCCACTGCACGCTGGCACCAAACTCCTCCAGCGTTTTTTGTAATGGAACCATATGTGCCGCTGCGCCATGAGCCAATGCCGCTGGCTGCCAACCCGCGCCAATCAGCAGACCCAGCGCCAGCGCGATAGCCGCTGGCAGGCGTTTGGTTTTCATTGTTGTTGTTTTATCTACCATCTTTCCCCCGTCACCCATAAAAGAGACATTGCAGCCATTGTTGTTGTGATGGGCCCGTTTTGACGGGGCCCCAATTCAACATAGCAACTCTTCACTGGGGATATTTTGTTGTGCTTGCCATCCGATTTGTCGCTCCTAACAATCTGCTGGCAAATCATCCAGACGGGGTTACAGGTATTGTTTGCGATATGCGCTTGGCGAAACGCCAAAACGGGCCTTGAAGGCAGTAGAGAAATGGCTGTGATCGGTAAATCCCCAGTCATAACCAATATTGGCCAGCTTTTGCCGCTCCTTGGCCTGGCGCAAAACCTGCGCGCAGAGATCCAGGCGACGGTTTTTAATGTACTGCGCCACAACCAGCCCCTTGCGGGCAAATAGCCGGTACAGGCTGCGCACCGAGACACCGATTTCACTGGCCACCCATTCGGGCCGTAATTGTTCAGACTGAATATGCTGGTCGATAAACGCCAACGAACGGGTAAATACGCGCTCATGGCTATCGTTCCCTTCATCCTGCCCCATCAAGGCGGGCTGTAACAAGGTAGCTACGGCGTTAAGCACCGCTTCGCTTTCCAGGCGGCTCATCTGCGCATTCTGCATACTGCCTAATACCAACTGCTGGCTGAGTTTAGCCACCGCCGTATCGGCAGCAATACGCCGCGCACCGGGGAACTGGGTAAAACGCAGTTGCTGCTCGAGATAACTACGCGGCAACAACAGTGATAGCTGACGGGAACCCTGTTGGTAGGTAAAGCTGCTAGGCTGTGCGGCATCAATCAGGGTGATGTCCCCGGCCGATAACACCGCCCGCTGCCCGCCCTGCTCCATAACCGACTGACCACGTAGCTGAAAAACGGTAAAAAAATGGCCACCGTCGCTTTGGGCAACTTCGCGCGGGGTACGGTAAAGCTGGGTCTGGGCAATATCGACCACGCTCAGGCGCAAGGTATGTGAGTGGAACTCCTGAATCGCACCGGCAAATCCCGGCGCCAGGGTTTTGGCACAAAACCGGCCGCAGGCCGCATTGATTTGCCCTAACCACTGTTCAAAACTGGCATCGGCGAGCCGTGTAGACACTGCCATGATTAACCCCTTGAAACATAAGCAACAAAAGAGAACAGGCTTATCGTACTGAGCAGCTTGCCCCGCAGAGTGAGGCTGTCAGGCCGCGACCAGCAATTCAACGTAACAATTCAACAACATTCATTCAACATTATTCAAGGGATTTGATGCTGGGATCACAAACTATGGGTGGCGGCAGCAACGCCTGCGAGAGAAGGTTAAATAAGTTAGTGAGGAAAAAGGAGAACTGATTGAATATAAAAGAGATGACAAAGGTACGACACCATGGTGCCATACCTTATATACGCTGGGCGATTAAGCTTCGCAGTTAGACAGAGCTACTGGTACTTTGGTCACAACTGGCTCGCCGAATTTACCTTCACAGGTGCTAACGCGGGTACAGACGTTCATGCCAATAAGAGAACCCAGTTCCAGCTTATTCAGTGAATAAGAAACTTTGCAGCTAGAAGTGGTAGCACCGCCAACAACGTTTGCAACTGCTGATTCGTTTAACTTTTTCATGATTATATCCTTATAGAGGTGACTTTTAAGTTTGCTTTTAGACTTTCGTTAAAAGTAATTCAATATCTGAATGACTTTATCTTGTTTCACCTAAAAGCGAGTGAATTAGTTACACTTAGACAGATCGGTCAGCGTCTTGGTCACAGTCTCACCGTTTTTGCTGGTGCAGGTGTTAACCGCGTTGCAAACTTCAACCGGCTTAGCCAGACCAACATCCATGCTGTCTTTTACATAAGTGATTGAGCAGATAGACAGAGAGATGGTACCGCCAACAACGTTGGAAACTTCTGAGGCATTTAACTTTTTCATAATTATACCCAATAAACCTCAAG
>NZ_AYMQ01000137.1 GCF_000633355.1 Serratia sp. H1w | reverse complement strand
GTATTAGTTGACCACTACAGGTTGTATCCGCCGGAAGAATTCATAGCATGGGGTATCCTGATAGTGAACAGGCGCTCCACTCTATGAGGGAAAATGACGGCTGCAACAAAAAACTCTATATTGATATTTAAAACTTTCTTTCATAGAAAACGCCCCATAACTGCCGGGGCGTTATATTGAATACCCTTCAAATAGTTGCTTTAACTTTCCACTCCATTGACTGAGCTAATATATTGGGTATTAATTCAGTTTTATTTTCTTAAATGCGTTAATGGTATTCTTAATCGCCACTTCTGTCGGTAAACGCTCCATCGAACTGGCACCGTAAAACCCGTGGCAGTCAGAACAATGCGACAGAATATAAGCTGCATCTTCCGGCTCTGCGATGGGCCCACCGTGGCACAGCACGATAACATCCCCACGCACGGCTTTTGCCGCTGCGGCACAGGCATTGATCACTGGGACACAAGACTCCAGATTGTGCGCAGTATTTGCACCAACATCACCTCCGGTCGTTAATCCCAGATGTACAACAATGATATCCGCACCGGCTTCAGTCATCGCTACCGCATCTTCCTCACTAAAGACATACGGCGTGGTCAACATCCCTTTATCGTGCGCCTGGCGGATCATCTCCACCTCCAGGCCATAACCCATCCCCGTTTCCTCCAGGTTCTTGCGGAAATTCCCATCAATCAGCCCGACGGTAGGGAAGTTCTGGACACCGGCAAAGCCCTGCACTTTCAATTCGTCCAAGAACAACGGAATATTGCAGAAGGGATCTGTTCCACAAACACCGGCCAGCACTGGCGTTTCTTTTACCACTGGCAGCACTTCATTACCCATCTCACGCACAATCTGGTTGGCGTTACCGTACGGCATCAATCCCGCCAGCGAACCACGCCCTGCCATCCGAAAACGGCCACTGTTGTAGATCACAATCAAATCTACACCGCCAGCTTCTTCGCAACGTGCAGACAGACCCGTTCCTGCCCCAGCACCGATAATGGGTTCCTGGCGCAAGACTTTCTGTTGCAGCTTCTCTTTCACTGTATCGTAATTTTTCATAAAGGTTTCCCTGGTGTTGAATCATGTTCAGTTCCCTGGTGTTGCATGACATTCTGGAACTGAGCAATCACAAGCGAGCAAAACTCAGGTGCATTGATGTGGTGAGGCGTTTTGATAATCTGGCGTTGTGCCGTCTGAACGACCGTTGACTCCAATCCTTCAGCAAAAGCCTGCCTTGCCTGTGGATCAAAGAACAGTTGCCCTGGAGCATCTAATGCCGAAAATCCGCCCTCTGGAATGATGAAACGTACCGGCCCTTCGCAAAGATTAAGCTTGTTGCCAATCCAGACGCCGAGCTGGTAGTTTTCCTCTGGTGTTGTGCGCATCAGCGTCACCTGAGCGTTATGCTCTACAAACTGCCGATGAGCATAACGCTCAGGTATGCTGTCCCGACCACTGAAATTAACCATGTCGAGTGCCCCAGCACTCCCTACCCACGGCGTCTGCGTTTGTGCGATACAGTCAAGACGTGTTTCAGGGCAGGCAAGAACGCCACCGAACAGCAAATCCGCCGCCTCAGTCAACGTGATATCAAGAACACCGACAATTTCACGGTTTTGAACCAATCGCTCCATACTGGTTCCACCATTTCCCGTAGCATGGAAGACCAACGGATCGAATTGTTCACCCAACGATGCAACCAACTGATTGATGCAGGGCGTTGTTACACCAAACATCGTCAGGCCTAAAACCGGTTTTCTTGCGTGATCATATTCAATAGCATTGTTAACGGCACCGGCTATCATATTGGCCGCATTTGCCAGAATAGTGCGTGACAAGTAGTTCAAACCACTAAGGTCGGTAACGGTATACAACATGGCGATATCGACACCACCGACATATCCCCCAACATTGCCCGATGCCATAGTTGACACCATTAACTTGGGAATACCGATAGGCATTACCTGCATGGCGGACGTTACCAATGCCGTTCCTCCAGAGCCCCCAATACCGATAAGGCCGGAAATATCATCCACCGTGTTCCGCAAGAAATGGGTCAGCGCGGTAGCCATTGCGGTAACAGCTCTCCCGCGTTCGCCACAGAACACGGCGTCTATACCATCAGGGTGGTAGGCCGCAATCTGCGTAGCATTGATATCCACTTGATTGTTTTCATGAAAGGCAATCGATGAACCGGTAGAGACATCAATAATATGAGAATCCACCCCTGCGGAACGCAGACAGGACTTCAACCAAAGCAGTTCATCAAGCTTGGTATCTGCGGTCCCTATGATGTAGACAAATTTAGCCATAGACGACTCACTCCATGTAAGACGTGAAAGATGTGTTGAGATAGTGCAATATAAAGCTAGGCTAATATTTTATATCTCGCAAGATATTTTTATCCTTTGGGATATTTTTGTTGCAAAAATGAGGCATCACGATGATTCTGTTTGATGAGAACAACCTCTCGCCAGTACGACGCAGAACGCTGGAACGCTTGACCAGTGCGGCACTCAAACTATATCAAGAGCAAAAATTCCCTTCGCCAGAAGAAATCACACGAGAGGCCGAGTACGCCAAAGTCACGCTCAAAAGCTATTTCTCAACACACAGTGAGTTCGTCGAGTACGTGGTCAAGCAGGTGATCAACTCATTTGATAAACCCGCAATGGACAACACGGCTGAAGAAAATGTAGAAAAACTGCTCACTTGGGGATTTGGCGAACTGGATACGCATGAAGCGCTGATGCGTGACGCCATGCGCATTTCCCAACAGCGCTGGCAAGCTTCAGTATCTGGGGACTCGGAGAATGAAGAGATAGGCTCTCTCAAAAAGAGCAACCGAAAGGCTGCTTTGTCTGAAGCCCTATCGCCACTGGAGGATCAGCTTCCAGAAGAGGCACGCCACAAACTGGTGATGTTAATGTCGGTTCTCTACGGGACTGAGGCGCTGACAGTGCTCAAGGACAGTTTTGGGCTAAACAAAGATGAAATCGCCGATCTCACCGTCTGGGGGGCAAAACTAATGCTGCGCCAGGCTTTGGCAGAGAATAACAACCGTTAAAAAAGAATGCTCCTGATGATGAAATGGAGAAACGGAGCTTGCCTATGGAGCGCTTTGTTCCAGACGCAAGCCAACAGCTTCATGAGCTGTATTAGCTCAGACTTAACCTGACACTGCTACGGCACAGAGCCAATCAGACAGGCAGCTCTGTGCCAGCAGCGGACTTTTCTAACGCCGTTGATGTATTAATCAATGGAGAGCAGGTCATATTTATAATATAAATTGACTGGTACGCTGAATTTTACAGGAACATCTCCGATGAATATTGCCGCCTCTATTGCCCTTTTGAGCGCTTGCCCATTTGTGAGTCTGGCGGCAGTACCGGTGACCTTTTCCGAAACAGTCCTGGATGCCGCAGGGCCAAAAGGCCCTTTGAAAGGTACGTTACTCACCCCGAATTCAAAACCAACAGCCGTTGTTCTTATCGTTCCTGGCTCCGGGCCGACCGATCGGGATGGAAACAACCCGCTTGGTGTGAATGCATCACCTTACCGACTTCTTGCTGAAGGCCTGGCTGCCAAAGGCTTTGCGACGCTTCGTATCGACAAACGTGGAATGTTCGCTAGCGCAATGGCCGTAGAGGATGCCAATGCGGTGACGATTGCTGACTATGTTGACGACGTTCGATCCTGGGTAGACGTGCTTAGATGTCACATGCACATTCCCTGTATTTGGGTTTTAGGACACAGCGAAGGGGGCGTAGTCGCGCTTGCCTCGGCTCAGGAAGAGGGTCAAGTATTCAATGTGTTG
>NZ_AYMQ01000136.1 GCF_000633355.1 Serratia sp. H1w | reverse complement strand
CTTGAGGTTTATTGGGTATAATCGTGTATATCAATCGGAACCCTTTTTTCAATATCAACGCCAATATCCCCTAGGGGATTATAAGCGCACACAGCCCAGACGCCCGCATGTGAAATATTAAACCCGCCCTTCATCCCCATAACCGCTGGCTTGCCAAATTGCTGATAGTGTAGATGAGGAAAGTGAGGTTCCTGATAACCCTCATGTTTGGTTAATGCATAACGTAGCAACATTCTCGCCAATAACATTCGGCGTTTGTCATCATCAAATCTGAATTGATCGAATGTAGTTTGCTGGGGTTGATCAAGTAAATTACGCTGAGAATAAAGCTGTTCCCTACTCAGCCCATCAATGCGTGAGCAGTAAATATAATTCATCGTCATTTCATCCGTTCAAGGACAAACCCTCGCCGAGGTAGGGGCGCTGCATGCTGCGCCCGTTTGGCTGCATATGGCAATCGAATGGATAATCAGTAGGTTAAATAGGGGCGAACATGTTCGCCCCCTACAAATTAAGCCTATTACCACTTTATCAGCAATCGGTTAGCCGATGTGGTTCAGCAACTCATCCTCCTTTTCCAGCAAGGTAAAGTGACTGGCTGCAATTTCAAACGTCCGTAATTGGGCGATGTTATTAACACCCGTCTCAATGTTGTTATGGCGATATTGTTGGAATTCCTCGCCCTGGATCTCCTCGGTTGCCTTAAATAGCACTATCTGCGCATGATTTAACACCGCCGAAAGCGGTTGTGCATTCAATACGCGATCGGATAAAACGACCGACTCGACGTTATGTCTTAAATAATGAGGAATATGCAACCGATCCATCATCTCGTCCAGATTGAATGAGGCTTCATTCAACTGATAGCTATCCTCGTTTAACAACCAGGTATCAAGCAGATAGATATTGATCGACGTAATGCCCCGCGCCTCCAAGTGGGCAGCTATCTCCAATGCGATCTTCCCGCCCAGTGACCACCCTAATAGATTGACCGGCTTGCTGACATCGAGACTGCGATCGATCTGCTCCAGATAATAACGTGCTAATTCATCAAGCCGTTCAATCTTCTGCTCATGATAGAAGTTATACGAGTCAACCCCATAACAGCAGTAACTATCGCTGAGCCGATTGGCCAAAGATTGGTAGACCGAGCAGTTCCCCATCCCCGGATGGATCATAAACATCTGCTGCTTTTCGGTGATGGAATTAAAGGGCACGATCGCATCGAAGGATTTCCCTTGAGCCTGCGCAATCTCCTGTGACAACGCTTTTAGCGTACGTGCATTGATGATATCCAGCAAACGTATCTTGACTCTCAGTACCTGGTTAATCCGGTTGTTCAGCCGCATTGCCAAGATGCTGTTGCCACCCAGTGCAAAGAAGTTGTCCTCCATACTGATTTCTTCCACCGAAATTTGTAGCGTATCGGCGAGTAGCTCACACAATGTTTTTTCGATCTTGTTTGCCGGGGCGATATAGCTTACAGAATGCGTCACCTTCGGTTCAGGCAACGCCTTTCTGTTCAACTTACCATTTGAAGTCACCGGCAGCGCCGTTAAATGAACAAACACGCCAGGCACCATATAGTCTGGTAGCGCCTCTCGCAGGTGCTCAGCCAACTGTTCGCTGGCGATTTCCTGTGCGCTAACATAGTAAGCAACCAGGTATTTATCGTTGGCTCCACGCTGATAGGCAATGACGACCGCATGATTAACATTCGGATAGCTCGCCAGGCAAGTTTCAATTTCGCCCAGCTCGATACGATAACCCCTGACCTTAACCTGGAAATCATTACGGCCAAGATATTGAATATTATCATCGCTCAGATAACGCACCACATCGCCGGTTTTATAGATTCGGCTATTGTACCCCCTGCGCTTTTCATCCTCCGTCTGGAATGGATTGCCCATGAAGGCCTTATCCGTCAACGGTTGATTATTCAAATACCCTCTGGCCACCCCGACGCCGCCAATGAATAGCTCACCGACCGCCCCCGGCGGCACGGGTTGCATTTGCGCATTCAGCACATAAGCCGATGTGTTATCGATCGGTTTACCGATCAGTACATCGTTGATCGATGGTGAATTACAGTCATAGAACAGGACATCGACCGTGGCTTCCGTTGGCCCGTATAAGTTATGGATCTGGCAATGTGGTATTAATCGCTGGCATTTCCGTACTTCAGCGACATTTAATGCCTCCCCGCTGCAGAACAGATAGTTAAGACTGCCCAGCTTAGCCTGCAACGCGCTCTGCCCTTCCAGGGTTTCAAGGAATGCCGATAGCATGGAAGGGACGAAATGGAGCGTGGTCACCTGCTGCCGTTCAATCAGTTCGGCCAGATAAATATTATCTTTATAGGCTGCCTGAGAAGCAAAAACGATACAGGCACCGTACCAGTTGGCCCAGAACAGCTCCCATACTGAAACGTCAAAGGTATAGTTGGTTTTCTGTAATATGCGATCGCGAGGGGTGATCGGGTATTGCTTGTGCATCCAGACAATACGATTGATCACGCTGTGATGTTCTAGCATCACACCTTTCGGATTGCCGGTTGTCCCACTGGTATAAATGATGTACGCCAATTCGCTAGACCGAACCGACCAAGGCTGATTTTCGCCAGAGTAGCGAGCAATGTCACCTGACGTTTGCCGATCGGTCAAATCGACGATGTGTCTGCCGCTTGCCGCCAGTGCGCTGGCTTTCTCTTCGCCAAGCTGGGCAATCAATATGGTATTGATACCGGCGTTTTCCAGCATATAGCTGACCCGGTCATCGGGCGCTAAAGGGTCCAGCGGTACGTAGGCAGCTCCTGCCTTCAAGATGGCCAGTATTGCCACCAGCAAATGCTCAGAACGATCCTGACACAGTGCCACCAAATCGCCAGAGCCGACCCCAAACTGCTCTCTCAGATAAGCCGCCAACCGGTTGGCACGTTCATTCAGTTGCCGGTAAGTCAGGCTGACGTCCTCAAACACCAGGGCGATATTCTCCGGGGTCCTCGCGGCCTGCGCCTCGAACATTCCGTGGATCGTCATATCCCGCGGATAGTCACATTCCGTGTCATTACTCTGGCAGATGAGGTGTTCGTATTGCAGCGGATCCAGGTACTGGACCGCTGACAGGGAACGACCCCGATCGCACAGAGTGCTCAACTGGCTCAGGATATGCCGATAGGTGGCAATATAGTTCTGCACCGTCTGCGCGCTGAACAGGGAAGTCGCATAGTTGAACACACCGCCGATCGCTTCTTCACTGTCGTCCATCATCACGGTCAGTTCGAACTTCGCGGCCTTATAGGCCCCGTCTTGCGCGTCATATTGCTCAAAACGGCCTTCCCCTGCCGTGCGTCCCGCCGCACCAAACGACTGGAGGCTGAACATCACCTGGAATATCGGGTGCCTGGAGCTGTCTTTTTCCGTCTTCAGCGCCTCCACCAGTTTTTCAAACGGCAGATCCTGATGGGTGTGCGCCTCATTCACCTGCTGTCCCGTCTGGTCGATAAACGTCCTGACCGTCTGGCTGGCATCTATCTGCCGTCTCAGCACCAGCGTATTGACGAACAGCCCCATGGTCTCTTCCACCCCAGGGTAATGCCTGCCCGCTATCGGCGTTCCCAGCACGATATCCTGCTGGTTGCTGTATACCCCCAGCAGCAGGTAATAGCCACTCAGCAGCACCGTGTACAGGCTGACGTTCAACGACGCGGCCAACGCCCGCAGGTCGGCACTGGTCTGCGCATCCAGTTGGAAGGTGATATCGTCACCACGGTAGTCCATCTGCAACGGACGAACATGGTCTGTAGGCAGGTTGAGCGGCTCATAGTCGGCCAGTTGGCTGTGCCAGTAGGCCAGTTGCCGATCCAGCGTGGCACCTTGCAGGTACTGGCGCTGCCACAGTGCAAACTCCCGGTACTGAACCGGCGGCAGCGGCAGTTCGTCGTTGAACTCCCCGGTGCATACGCGGTAGTAGTGCAGTAACTCTTTGAGCAACAGATCCACAGACCAGCCGTCAAACGCGATGTGGTGAATGACAATGCTGACGTAGTGGATACCCGCCAGCGTATAGCCGTGGACCGCAATCGGGCATTCCCGCGCCAGATCAAACACCCGGTGCTGATGGTCGTGCAGCCGTGCATGCAGCGTTGACAGGCTATCGCACTGGGTGTGATCCATCGTCAGTGAGAATGCCTCGGCCGGCACGATCTGCTGATACCCCTGCCCTTCGTCATCGCACAAGATCAGCGTGCGCAGCGCTTCATGCCGGGCAATCACCTTCATCAGCGCCTGCACGACGTACTGCGGATCGGTACCGGCCTGCAGCTTGAGCGTCAGCGGGATATTGTAGGCGTTGCTGCCTTCTTCATAGGTATCGATAAACCACAACCGCTCCTGGGCAAACGACAACCGCTGCTCCTGAGGCCGGGCGATCTGCGGTGCCTGGATGATTTGGCTGCCCTGCGCTTCACCGTCGATAAAGGCCGCCAGTGCTCGGATGGATTTCAGGCGGAACAGGTCGGAGACGTGCACGTTTTTTTGCAGCGTCCGGGTTAAGCGCCCTGTCAGCTTGATCGCCAGTATGCTGTTGCCCCCCAGGCGATAGAAATCATCAAGGACACTGAGGCTGTCTTGTGGAATACCGAGCAGCTCGGCAAAGACCTCGGCCAGTTGGTGCTCGGTCGCGGTCTGTGGTACCACCCGATCGGCCTGTGCCTCAAAGGTAGGCACCGGCAACGCCGCACGATCCACCTTGCCGTTGACGGTCATCGGCAGAGAGGTCAAGTGGATCAGGGCCAACGGGATCATGTAGTCAGGCAAAGCCTGTTGCAGATGGTCGTGCAACGTCTCAAGTTCCAGCGGGGCCTGCGCGACGTAGTATGCCGTCAGATGGGCGTACCCGGCCTGATTGCGTCTGGCCATGACCAGTGCCTGATGGATGGCAGGATGCTCGACCAGCCGGGCCTCGATCTCCCCGGGCTCGATGCGGAACCCACGGATTTTTATCTGGAAGTCATTGCGGCCCAGGTATTCGATGTTGCCGTCCGGTAAATAGCGCCCCCGGTCGCCAGTTTTATAGAGGCGAGCATTTTCACCACGGGCACGGTCAGCCTCGCTGCGCAAAGGGTTGGCAATGAATGCGTCGGAGGTAGCCTGTGGATTGTTCAGATAGCCACGCCCGACGCCAGCACCACCGATATAAATCTCACCAATGGCTCCCTGCGGAACCGGGCGCAGATATTCATCCAGTAGATAGACGCAAACGTTATTGATGGCCAGGCCGATATTGGTATTGGCGTCACCAGGTTGATAAAGCCGCGCCGTAGCCCACACGGTGGTTTCGCTCGGTCCGTAACCGTTGATCAAGCGGACACCGGCTTCACAGTAGCGGTCAACCAGGGTCGCATCAATACTCTCGCCCCCCACCAGCAGCGTAGATAATGGCAGTAGTTCATTTTGCGCCAGTAAAGCCGGAGGAATAAAGGCAAAATCAATCGCATGATCCCTGATATAGCCTGACAGAGCGAGAAAATCGAGACGCAGGTGTTCCGCCAGAATATGCAGGCAATGGCCATTCAATAAAGCGCAAAATACATCCAGTGCATGCGCATCGAACACATATTCCGAGTACCACAGCGTGTTGAGCTGCTCAGCATCCGTGTTCATAGCTAACAAATCGGATTGCGCTGTCGCCAGATTGACTAACGAATGATGTTCAATCATCACCCCTTTTGGCCGGCCAGTGGTCCCACTGGTAAAGATAACGTAAGCCAAATCGCTAGGCTGCGTTGCGGGCAGCATATTGCCGTCGTCATGCTCCAGCAACCTCTTGGCAAGCTCGAGGTTATCAATCTCCAGCAAGGTCAAATCGCGGTTCGGCAGGAAGGTCGCCAGGCGTTCGCCTTGAGATTGATGCGTTAAAATCAGCACCGGTTTAATATCGTCAACCAGCATACACACACGGTCGGCTGGCGCCTGAGGGCTGATCGGGACGTAGGCCGCTCCCGCCTTGAGCACCGCCAGCATAGCAATGACCATATATTCAGACTTGTCAAAATAGAGGGCAATGGCGCTATCAGGTTGCACAGCAAAATTCGCCCGCAAAAAAGCTGCCAACTGATTCGCCCGCTGATTTAACTCGCGATAGGTCAACCGAGTATCCTGATAAACCAATGCGAGATTATCCGGCGTTCTGGCGGCCTGCTCTTCAAACAGCTGACCGACCAGTTTGTTACGCTCAACGGCAACCCGAGATAGCGGCTGGTTGGTTACCCGTTGCTGATACTCCGCTTTGCTCAGCAGCGATAGCGCCTGAGGACTGATGGCAGGATTTGCGATCAACTGCTGTAGCGTTAAGCGTATGCCTTGCAGAACGCCTTCAATGGCGCTGCGGCTGAATAGCTCCCCGGCATAGTTAATCTTGAATTCAATCCGCTCATTCTTTTCAAACACCGTGACGCCTAATGGATAATCCAGCTTTTCTTCGCTGTGCTCAAAAACCAGCTTGAATGGGCTGTCGTCACTGCTGTCCTGCAACGGGTAGTTTTCAAAGACAAATAGCGAGTTGAACAGGCGAACCCCGGCATCCTGCAGTTTGCTCAGATTGATATTGCTGTAGCTATTGATGTCATTAATATGTGTTTGCAGGCGTTTTACCGTGTCGATAATCGCCTCATCCGCATGCGCCAGCACAACGGGTAGCGTATTGATATACAAACCAACGGATTGCTCTATATCATCAACCGGCAGGGTGCGCCCCGATACCGTCATCCCCACAATCGTCAGGTCCGCATGGCTATAAACACTGAGTTGCTGGTGCCAGCAGTATTGCATGAACGCATTTAATGTGACGCCATGCTGCCTGGATAGCGCCTTCAGCCCGGTATAAAGCTCACCAGCAAATGCGGTCGATACCGCCTGCGGATCTTGTACGTGTTTATGCTCGGTTAAATTGATGTGTTTCATCTCTGGCCTGAGCAGACCACCGAGATTCTCCTGCACTTCCACTGCGCCCAGATAGTTTTGCCAGAACAATTCGGTTTCCTGGCTGACCACCTGTAGCAATGCCTGCGCCTCCAGATAGCTGGTATCTTCCTGTTGCTGCGGCATTTTGCCCTGCTGTAGCAGCAGGTAATTCTGATGCACATCATTGAGCAGGACCGGCAAACTCCAGCCATCCAGAATGGCATGGTGGTTATTGAACAGGCAAACATAGTGTTCTGCCGCACATTTGACCAGATAAAGCCGGAATAGCCCTTTGGCAGACAGATCGAAGCTGACTTGCCGATCTTGCGCGATCAGTTCGGCGATGGCGCTTGCTTGCGCACTTTCATCCTGCTCACTGATATCGATAAATTGCCAACCGAACGAGCCTTGTTTATCGACAATCTGCACAAACTCCTCCTGCCAGGAGAATCTTAGCCGCAGCGCCGGGTATTTCGCCTGACTGCATTGCCAGGCTTGTTTTAACCGTTCGATATTTAACGCATTGTGATAGTGCCATACCATTTGCGTACGGTAGGCGTTATCAATATCGCCTTGCAGCACGTAGTGATAAATAAACCCTTGTTGCAGGCTATTGGCCGGATAAATCGCCGTCACCTCCTCATGCTGCTGAATATCGGCTAGCGTTCCAGCGCTGACCACGCCATTAACATCAGACTCGGTGAGATAAGATCGCGGTGACTGTTTTAGCCCATCGATCAACTGTATTAGCCGTTGCTGATAAGTCGTGGCAAAGCATTCCAGCTGCTCCGCACTCAGTTCCCCTTCCACCAGGAACTGCAATTGGCCATTTAACACCCCGCCATTCAGCGCTAAAAAGTCTGTGGTGCGGTTATTGGGTGATAATGCCTCCCCCGCCGAGTCCTTGACGAATGCCCACTCGCCATCCCGTTGCTCGCCATCGAATTGTCCAAGGTAGTTGAACGTCACGGCGGGCATCGACTGGGCAGGATAATCAAACAGCACACCATAGCCTAAACCATGATGGGCTGGAGCTCGCAGCCGCTCTTTAATCAGCGGCAAATTGTGCACAATATTACGATGCTCAACGCACAGATTGACCGGATACATACAGGTGAACCAGCCGACGGTATTGTTGACATCCACTTGGTCAAAGATGGCTTCCCTACCGTGCCCTTCGAGCAGCACATACTGACTGTCACCGCCAACCAGTTGCGATAACGCATCCGCCAATACGGTCAGCAGAATATCGTTCACCTCCGTATGATAAACAGGGTGAATTTCTCGTAACAAACTGTGGGTGTACTCTGGCGACAGGCATATCGTGGTGCGATTAAGTTTACCAACGCGATGAGTCTCCAAACGCTGATGCCAGGCTGGTAAATCCGCCGTCAGGCTATCCCAGTATCCCCGTTCATCCTGATGGTTTTTGACTGCCACGACAGGGTAGTCTTGCAGAGCGTTAACCCATTGACGATAGCTCGTTCCTTTCGGGCCCAGGATGGTTTGAGCATCGACCGTCGCATCAAGATTGTCACCTTGCTCAGCAAAGAACTGGTAAAGCCGGTGCAAATCATCCTTGATGATCCGCCAACTGACCGCATCAATGTTGAGATGGTGCACTGCCACGTGGATACGCGCAGTATCATCGGCATAACCTGCAATATAACCAATATGGCACAGCGGCCCTTGTTCAAGGTCAAAACGGTTCTGCCAGGCAGTCAACTGCGCTTCGAGCTGAACGGCTGTGAAATCATGTTGATTGATGGCGTCAAACGGCAACGTCGCTATCGTCTGGCGGTAATGGCCGGCAACAGGATCGTTAGCGTAAACCACTCGCAAAACATCATGGTATTCGACCAGCTTAGCCACGCTCAAACGCAGTAACCCGACATCCAGCGCGGGCACTTTAACCATAAATGCCTGGTTCCAATGACCAGACTCAGGCAACCTTCCCGACTCTACTGCCTGGAAGAACCAGCGTTGAATCGGTGACAAGGGAAGTTCCCCCGCCAACATCCCCTGCTCTGACTGGATAACCGCGGCATTATCCCCCTGACATTTCAGCAGATAGGCGCTTAACGCCTTGGCTGTGCGGTAGGCGAAGATATCTTTAACCGTGAGATGGTAACCAGATAGCTGTTTGAGTTTATTCGCCAACTGAATACTGCTGATACTGTCCCCCCCTAAACGGAAGAAATCATCGGTAATGCCAACCGCGCTCTCCTTAAGCTGCAATACCTGCGCAAAGGCGCGACACACCAGCATCTCGCTCTCGTTGCCAGGGGCAACATAATTCGCCTCATCGGTAAATATCGGCACCGGCAAGGCCCTGCGATCCAACTTATTGTTGATGGTCATTGGCAACGCGGTTAAATGCACATACGCTGCGGGGATCATATAGGCAGGTAAACGCTGCTGTAGATGTTCAGACAGCGTAGCTACTGGCAATTCCTCTGGCGAAACATAATAGGCCACCAGCGACTTGTGTCCCGGATCCTGCTGCTGCGCCAGTACGACAACCTGTTCAACCCGTGGATATTGGGCCAGACAGTTTTCGATTTCCGTCAATTCGATTCTGAAGCCACGGATCTTCACCTGGGAATCCGCACGCCCAATATAGTCAATATTGCCATCGTTCAGATAACGCACGACATCGCCGGTTTTATACAGCCGATCATGACGCCCACGCGTTTGATCCTCATGACGTTGGAATGGGTTGGCAATAAACGCCTGGTGCGTCGCGTCAGGATTGTTTAAATAGCCACGACCTACGCAGTCGCCACTGATATAAAGCTCCCCAACAGCCCCCACGGGAACTGGCCGCAGGTCGCGATCCAGAATATAGGCGCCAGCATTGTCTATTGGTTGGCCGATGAGGGTATTGCTATCACCGGGTTGGAAAACATTGCTGGTGACAAACACCGTGGTTTCCGTTGGACCATAACAGTTAACGACCTTCACGCCCTGCTCAGTATAGCGCTCCATCGTACTGCTATTGGCTACCTCACCGCCCAGAATGAGAGTGGAAAGCCTCAGTGTTTCATTGTTATTCAACAGCGCAGGGGGGACAAACCCGATATCAATCGCCTGTTGTTGTATGTAGGCCGCAAGCGTGTCGAAGTTCAGACGCGCATCGTCAGACAGCATATGCAGGCAATGGCCGCTAAGCAACGGACTGAAAACATCCAGAACGTGGGCATCAAAGGTATAGTTCGAGTAGAACAGGTAATTCTTCGCCTGCTCCCCAGCCTGGCAGATTTCGGTGCCAAACACATTTCGCTGCGCCTCAATCAGGTTGGCGACGGAGCGGTGCTCAATCATCACCCCTTTAGGCGTTCCCGTGGTTCCGCTGGTAAAGATGACATAAATCAGATTTCCAGCCCCGGTGCTGGATACCTGATTGGCAACCGGCTGACCGGCGACCTTTGCCATGAACTGAGGATCGTCAACACACAGCAGTGTTGTCTTCTCGGTATCAATCAGCTCGGCCAACGTTTCCTGGCTGTTCAACTCCGTCAGAATGACGCTGGATTGAATATTGTCGATGGTCCAACGCATTCTCTCTGCTGGCATATCAGGGCTGAACGGCACATAAGCCGCCCCGGCTTTCAACACCGCCAGGATACTGACGATCATGCGCTCCGATCTTTCCAGGCAAAGCCCAATCAGATCGTCCGGCTGCAACACAAAATGCGTTCTCAGGTAAGCCGCCAACCGGTTGGCCTGCTCATTCAGTTGCCGGTAGGTCAGGCTCACGCCGTCAAACACCAGGGCGATATGCTCCGGGGTTCGCGCGGCCTGCGCCTCGAACATACCGTGGATCGTCATATCCCGCAGATAGTTGTCGCTACCGATGTAAAA
>NZ_AYMQ01000135.1 GCF_000633355.1 Serratia sp. H1w | reverse complement strand
CTTCAATGATCACGGGTATAAGTGAAGAAAGAAGAAGGTATCTCAAAGTATAAGCTTAATAAAATCGCCACTGAGTCATTGAGAAATACTATCCGCCTTCACTTTGATTCAATATTGCTCTATGAGAATGGATCTTATCCAAGTGCATTTCAGCTTTCTGTCTTGGCTCTTGAAGAATTCTCAAAGGCCAACTGGGTAGATCACTACATCTGGACATCTGAAACTAATGAAGGTTACCCAAATGCTGAATTCGAGCAGGAATGGTTAAAACTTCTGTATCTACATCCAAAGAAACAGTGGAACTTTGTAGCAAGAGAAATACATGATTACTCTCCAATTTTTATTTCTCTGGTTCAGAGCAGGAAACTAGAAGAGAAAAAACAAAATGCTATATATGTTGGTTTGTCTCGTGCCAAGGGGGGAATTGATGTGGGCAGTCGAGTTTCTACTCCGTGGGAAATTAAAAAAAAGGATGCAAGGCAATTTATTTCGATAATCAATGATGAATTGATTAGGATATATTCAAGGATTGAAAAGGATGGTTTTTATTTTGAAGGTGTGCAAGGCATGAATGGTGTTTTTGGCTGTGAAATTTATAATAATCTTTTGAAGTGGCCTCACGAAAGTGGAATGAAAAATAATGACTGGAGAAAGAAAGATGGCCAGCAAGGCTAACTGGTGAATTAGTTTTTCGCTACGTACGATATTTATCTCAGAGTGCGGGAGTTAAGACCACTCCTCGCTCACAACAGCCCAATATCCCTTTTTGACGGCTTGGTGCCTTATGCGGGTATTAGAAATGATTTAGTGTTTTGTTAAGGCGTAAATACCCTTTATCTATACCCGAAAAAACGCAACGTTTAGCAAAAAAACTAATCGTTGCGCATTACATCTAAGTGGTTTATTAAACCCTTTTTTCTATTCCGCCGAGAATCTCAATCTTTTCAAACGCATTCTTATCGTGGCTAAACTAACAGGATCTATTGATTTTACATAGCGTCCATAAGAGTCCAGTTCAGATATCAAATCTAACAACTCTTTCAAAACAGAATGTTCAATTTGAATATCTTCATGCAGTTTCATCTGTTTTCTTTTCATGCCCATAAGTGTGCTCGCAAAGGGAAATATCATCACAATGCTTGAGGTGAAAAGAATAACAAAAAAATAACGATAATACTCATACTGTGTTATGTTGAGAGAGAATGCTATTATTGCTAAGGCATTTGCATAAAAATAAATCGCCCCATATAGCCAGTAAGTTTTTTGTTTGGTTTTACTTATTTCTATGTTTAAATATTTTACTTTATTTGATGCATCCTCCGCTAATGATAAAAGTTTGTCAAGTTCTTCCACAGTGGTCTTTTTTTCATAAGGCGATGAATAAATATCTTTATATGAATCATTGTCCATTTGAAACCTCCGCCATTATTAAAGCGAAATTTTTCATAAATTTTGCTGGCTCATCAAATGTTTCAAGAGAAGGTGTTTGTTTTTGCCCGGCCCATTCATACGGTCTTGGCTTAGGGCAAACTGGTACTACTCGGCACCTGAGATGATTGGAGCCGACTCTAGCCATAAGCCGGTTAAGTGTTTCTACAAAAGGTCCTGAACCGTCTGGGTGATAATATCCCTTGGCTTTTGCTAAATCTGAAAGGAATAAATCAGCTTTGTTAACAGCAATAATGATCCACTTTGGCCCACGCCCATTGGCACAAGCATTAGCTATTAAATCGCAAACCCTTCTGAACTCTTCTAACTCTTTCTGTAAATTATAATCACGGACCGCTTGGATTGAGTCAACTCCTGATTCAACTAATTTTTGTTCAGCAACGGATGAACGTATTGTTGTGTAACCATAATCTACAACGTGCACTACGCCTTCTAAGTTGGAGTGCTTGTGAAAAGCTTCATTCAGTGCAATCTCCCGTGCATGTATGTCTTGTCCTGGTACAACTGAAAATACTTTAGTCCACTCTCCAACTGTAATCGCTTTTTTTTCAACCATCGTCGAAGCGTTCGGTTCTTCCCATTCTTGATCTTTTACTTCGCCATGATGGCAAGTGGTTAAGACTGTCTTACCTGCGCCAGCACCTCCAGTTACAACTACATTTGTGTCACCAGTTCCGATAAAAACTAGCAACTTTTTCCACCATTTGTTAATGATCTTTTTGTTTTGGTAGATTGTAATCGGTGCTCGCACCGCTGTAGGCAAAAAATCTGTCCAGTCAGCCATAATTAATCCCATTTTCGAGCTATAAACCAAACTATTGTAATAGACTTCAATAGGTCAGTCACCTTTTACTGAGCTAATAAAATTAGCGACCCTGGCTCCTTAAGCCGCAGTAATCACTATAGATGCAGTGATGACGGCGTGAATTGCTATGGCAAATCTAGACATTTCAGGGCTGTTGCTGCTTTGAGCGGTTTTGGACAGAAAATGTGCTCGCTTCTCGCTCTTAGCAGATTTACTCACCTTTCATTATAGGGCTGGTCAGATTTTTCAGCTTCTCACCCAGAATCACTATCTTGATCAACTATCAATAACGATCTCAGTGGTTACCCTCCCAAATTTCCCCCAACGCATTTAGAGTTGTTTGCTGTTTTTGTCGCCAGCGCACGTCACCCTGCGGTTTTGTCCCACAGGAGTGAGATGTGATGAAGAAATGCAACGTTGTGTTCCTGCTGGCTATCGGGTGCGTTGCTGTGTCGGCACAGGCGGCTACCGTGATGTACACCGACAGTCAGCATCCCCCGGCTGGATTAGGCTCCGGGCATCAAGTGATTTACCTAGATGCACCGGAGGTCGTCCAGCGCGAGGTATTCGGTGAGTTGTCGGCTGACCCGCGTCAGGCTGAACAGCAGGCTAAAGTGGTACTGCAGTCCCCGGACTGGCAACAGAAAGTGCAACAGATAGCGCAGGCCTACCAGGGAGTTATCCAGGCCTACGGTCTTGGCTTGAAGAAGTACCCCGCAGTGGTATTTGACGACCTCTATGTCGTGTACGGCACGGCAGACATTGCCCTGGCCGAAGCGAAATTGGCCCAGTACCAGGGGGCGCAATGAAACGACTCCCCTCTCGTCATAAGTTGGCGACGGCTTTGTTGCTGTGTAGTGCGGCACAACCGTTGACGGCCAGCGCCATCAACTCGGCGCAAATCATTGCCAGTGCCCTTTCCCCAACCTGCCTGGAGTACCGGGTGGTCGGTATTTGTTACTGGCTGTTCTGTACTCCCTGGGGATGTAAGGTACGAACCTCCGTCAAGGTGAAGCACTACATCCCCAATGCCGTGGTATCCAGCTACGCCCAGACTGGGGAGAACCCCTGGTCTGAAGTCGCGATGTTGGGAACGGGCATTCCTGGGGTGGCTGAAGGCGGTGGCCATAATGAGCAGAAGCGTGTGCAGCGTAAAGACAACCTGCGTTTCAAGAACGCCGATGCGATTGGTCACCCTGCCTTGGCTGCTCCTTCATTTAACAACTTTTTGGGGGTGATGGGTTACACCTGTCCAAGTTCAGCCACGGCGTTTGTGCCGTATTTCCTCAGTACCCTGGATGCCTTGATGTGGCGTACCGGCCTCCCGGAGAGCCTGTACCCAGAGGCTCTCACGCCAGGACTGCGGGAGGTCGGCTCCAGCCTGAATATGTGGGGCAATGTGTATCCCCGCAGCGGATTTGTTACTCAGGTGGATGACTACAAGGCGGCGGCTGTTGTCGCACAACGTACGGCAGACATCATCACGCGCACCGGGCAGGTACATGTCTACAACCCGATGACGGCCAGTAAACGTGAAGGTTACTGGCCGCCGGGGTCGGTGACCGAAAACACTGGCACTAAAAACCATAAATGGCAGCGCTTGGCCCCTTCTATCTCTTCTTCCTGTGCCGTATTCCCAGACAACAGCAACCCGATAGCAGCGGATGGGGCTTACGCCTGGGCGTTGTGGCAACCCTATTCCTGTTGCCAGAAGCGTGGACAAAGATTTCTGTACAGCACTGATTTTTAACTTAAGGGAGTGTACGCAATGACATTCAAGGCAATTTTAAAAGCCGGGGCACTGGCAGGTGTAGCTCTGCTTTCCCTGAATCAAGCCGCTTTTGCTGCGTTTGATATCACGGCAGAGGAGGCTAATACCGGTTACGGCAAGGGAATGAAGGGGGCGGTAAACGACAATCTGTTTTATTCCATTGGTGGGGGTACGGTGATATCCCAACCCCCCAGTAGCAACAACATGGAGAAAATCGGGCTCGGTATCAGTTGGAACAACGATCTGATGTGCGGCAACTTCGATTTGAGTACCACGGTCAAGAACCAGCTCAACGGGGCGACGGACGGTTTCAAGAACATGATGGGGGATGTGATTAACGGGGCTACCGGCGCGGTTGCCAGCCTTCCGGCGATGATCATCCAACGAGCGAACCCCGGACTGTACGAGCTCCTGACCAATGGTGTCCTGCAGGCCAATGTGGCGTTCGACAAGGCCCAGCTCAACTGTCAGACGATGTCGAAGAAACTGGCTGATTACTCCTTGTCAGGCAAGTTGACGCAAACGGCGATTGGCGAGGAATTTCAGAATGTCATTTCCAGTACGTCTGATGCGATCCGTGCAGATAACAGCTTGAAGAAATCCACGGGTAAAGAAGGGGTGAAATGGGTGGGGGGGCAACAGCGAGGAGGGACGGGGCAGAAGGCTATCAAACCCACGTATGACATTGCCAAAGCAGGTTACAACATCCTGAATAAACAGTCTGCCACCAGTGATGCAGCGGTGAGTTCATCGGCGTGTAATGGCTCGTTATGTCAGAAGTATAAAACCAGTGCTGAAGCAGCAGATGCGGTATCGAAAGTTCTGGGGGATCGCGCGCTACGCACTTGTGTGAGTGGCAGCGAGTGCAACAGCGGTGGGCTGGAAAATGAGCCGGGTACCTCTATACCGGGTGAGGGCTTTTCTCCCATGCTGGAAAAAACCACCAAAGAGAACCAGGAAACCCTGATCAAGCTGGTGAACGGTAATCTGGCTCCCAATGCGACCAATCTGGCAACGTTGAAAACCGGCGATCTGGCCGTGACTCGCGGAGTTATCCAGGCCCTGAAGGATGACCCGGACAATGGTGCTCTGGTGCAGCGCCTGGCCGGGGAACTGGCAATGGCTGACACCATCACGACGGCATTGGCGATGCGTCGGATGTTGATGGTGGGGCAATCAGAACCGAGCGTGGCAGCTCAAGAGCCTATTGTAGCGGAATCTGATCGGCGTCTGGAGTTTTTAGACCGGGAGATCCAGGCGCTGAAAAATGAGATGGAGATACGAAAATCCATCAGTAACAATTCCATTCTGGTGGCGATCACCCGTCAGGAAGCGCGTGAGGTGGATAACAGCCTGCGTCAGGACCGTCAACAAAATGACAGTGCTGTTCAGGGGCTCAGCAAGTCTACGGAGGAATAATCATGGCGACCGCAAGAGTCTCGATGGGCGAAAGCCAACCAGAAAAAAGGGTGCCGCGCCGGTGGCGTAAAACGTCCGGTTTTATTGCCGGTATGGTGGGTGTGCTGCTACTGGGGGGATGTGCGACGGCACTGGGGCTGTATCTGGCCGGAAATGAGACCGCATTGACAGACTGGCTGAAGCAGGCACGCGTGCCGCTGTTTATCTGGCGGGTGACGCTGTACGGCACCGTGGCCGCCATGTGGTTTCACCGTGTCCGGGCGACGTTGTTGCGTCAGGCTCCTTCGCGGGGCGTGGTCTACCGCATTGAAGTGATGATGGTATGCCTGGCTTTGCTGATTGAATTCACCAGTTACCGTTGGGGGATGTGATGACGACGGACAGTTATCTGGAGTTTTTCCTGGTGTTCCTGGGGTGGCTGATTAATAACGCCCTGTGGATCATCATTACCACTACCGGATTGTTTGCCTTGCCGCTGGCTCTGAAGGTGGCTGGGGTCTGGCTGAAGGTGCGTACCGAGGGGGAAGATGAGGGGAACAAGGGGGCACTGGCGCTCCCCCGCATCGAGCAGGTGCTGTACTTGGCGTTCGTGGTGATTATGTTCTGTGCCATGCCGTTCAAGGAGGTGGACCTGACGGTGATGAAGTTTGACCAGACCCGCTCCCGGCAATGCGGCACCAATGTGCCCAAACCGGAGGAATCTGGGTATGGCGGGTTGTTGACCGACTTTAACGGCCAGGTTGCCCAGGTACCGATGTGGTGGTATTTAGTTCACAACCTATCAAAAGGGGTGACACATGCGGCCATCGCGTCCATCCCCTGTGGCATGGAACTCCGCCAACTGCGCTTTGAGGTGCAGCATACCCAACTTATTGATCCGGTGATCCGTCAGGAAGTACAGGAGTTTGCCAACCAGTGTTATGCCAAAGCCTATTTCAAGCTGAAATCCACCAATAGTCAGCTCAGTGACGCCACAATCAATTCGGTGAGTTGGATAGGTTCAAGCTACTTCCTGAATACCGGCGGTTACTATGACTATTACACGTCTACCTTACCCCGTTCGCTGTGGCCGTACAGAGAGAGTCGGGATAGCGGTTATCCTGATGTAGGACGTGGGGGATATCCCACCTGCAAGGAGTGGTGGAACGCATCCGGCATCGGGCTGAAAAGTCGGTTGGCGGGGGCATATAACGTTAAAGTCGCCAACCGAATGAAGTTCGTTGATGGTGAAAACTGGGAGGAAAACCTGTTGCGTTGGCTGGTTAGCCCGCAAAATACCCTAATGTCTGGCGGCCACGAAACCTACATGGCAGGAAGCCAGCGGGGGACCGGGATAGATCTTGATACTAGTTTCAAGCAAATGATAAGTGGTCTAGGGGCATTTTCGGCCCAGGCGACCCAATTACCGGCATTTGATGCGTTGCGCCAGGCGCTGCCAATGGTACATGGCATCTTGATGATGGCGTTGGTTATTTGTATTCCCCTGGTAATGCTGTTCGGTGCCTATGATCCCAAAGTGGTGGTAACGATGACCTTTGCCATGTTTGCGCTGACGTTTGTGACATTCTGGTGGGAATTGGGTAGTTGGCTTGACGATCGACTCATCGAGATTGTGTACACTGGTGCTCGCGGGTATTACAACTGGTTTAGCAGTGTTGGGGCTGAGGGCTGGATCATGAACCTGGTGCTGGGGTCGATGTTTGTGGTGTTGCCTGCATTTTGGTTTAGTGCTGTAGGGTGGAGCGGAGTGCAGATAGGTAGCATGGTCTCTAAATCTATAAGTGATGCCAGCTCAAGTTCACACCAAGCTGGTGCCCAAGGCACGAAAGTAGCTATGGATACAGTCAAAACAGTAGCGACTAAAGGAAAGGGAACGAAATAAACATATGTATGATTGGGACGGTTTTAGTCGCTGGTCTCAATCATCATCCTTATTTAACCTAACATCCCCCTCGTAGTATCCAGACCCATTGTGCCCATTTCTAAAGCCATCATCATTATCCCAAGTTGTATCTGCAGATTTCTTCGGGGTTGTGGCATTGACACCGGCCATAAAAATGCATGTAAAAATGCCAAAAACCATCTTTGCTGCCTCTACAAGTTCCTTGGCGATGATAGCCAAGATATCATCTTGCTGATTTGATCCCTTATTGGTCATCGTCCATACCCTCCTAGATTACTCCACAACAACATTACGGCAGACACGACGATCGAGCAACTCATTTGGCGCAAAAGAAAGACGTATTTTTAGTCGACTCGAGGATAACGGAGAATGGGTTATAACTAATAAATTCGGCACAATTACGTACGGTATCTGGCGTAACAGAAGAGCACTAAAACTGGTTATCGTTAACAGCAAACAGAGTTCGACAATGTGTGTTCAATATCATGCAATTCGTCAAATATCCATCATTGTTACTACTTGATTGGTGCGGGATTTTGAGTGAAAACCGAGGTCTTCGAAAAAAAAATCCATAGGTTTGATAAATAAATTAATCTTTTAACATTCATTTTTATTATTAATTATTTGATTTCAGGCTTAATAAATTTTCTGGATGTTTATCTAAAATATTGATTTTGATCAATAAAAAGCAAGTGTTAATTTGATTGTGCTGTGATTTCAAACAAAAATAGTTCAATAGGTCTGAATTAATGATGGTGGTTATATAAATTATCCTGTTTTTAATGATTATTTCGAAATGTTAATCCAAAGTAAAAATTAACAGTTAAGTGTTTGTTGATTGTTAAATTTAAGGGTGATAGTTTCGATTTGACTCATAAAAAATGAGGTAAAATAAAAAGACCCATTAGCAGAGCATTATAATTTGACAGGGAAAACAGGTGGCAAATTCCATAACTTAG
Organism: Serratia sp. H1w; assembly: GCF_000633355.1. Taxonomy (GTDB): domain Bacteria; phylum Pseudomonadota; class Gammaproteobacteria; order Enterobacterales; family Enterobacteriaceae; genus Chania. Next base: position 24,914 of record NZ_AYMQ01000135.1, on the reverse strand, counting down.
TTGGATTTGCTAATAATTGTTTATATTAGGGAAGACGTATGCAACATGTTGACTTATTAATGATAGGGTGTGGACCTTCAAACCTTGCAGTTGGTGTCGCACTTGAAGAAAGTTCATCGTCGAAAGCAATTTCATCCTCAGTGATTTTGGAAAAAGACACTTGTGCTTGCTGGCATCGTGGAATGCTTTTTCCTGAAGCTCAGTCACAAGTGTCATTTTTGAAAGATTTAGTGACACAACGCAATCCAACAAGTCGTTTTAGTTTTTTGAATTTTTTACATAAAACAAAAAGATTAGATGATTTTGTTAACCTTCAAACCTTTAACCCATATCGGAAAGAGATATCTGAATATTTGCAATGGGTTGCTAATAATTTATCAAAAACTGAAATTGTATACAACAGCAATGTAATTGCGGTATCTCCAGAAATAGATCCGACGGGAAATGTAATTTCTTGGCAAGTAAAAAGTGACAACGGAACTGTGTATCGCGCAAATCGGTTGATTTTTGGTGCTGGGCGAGATCTGAACATTCCAGATGTGTTTGCGAATATTTCGAATGAAAAAGTGATTCATAGTGCCAATTTTCTAACGTCACTAGCGCACCTTGATATGCAAAAAAAGAAAAATATAATAGTCATCGGTGGTGCGCAAAGTAGCGCTGAAATTTATCAATCTTGTATTGAAAAATTCCCCCATGCAAACGTTTCCATGATGATGCGCTCTATTGGCTTAGTTAACTATGAAGGCAGTCAGTTTACCAATACGTTATTTCAAAATAGCTATATAGATACATTCTTTCATAGCGAAAATGAAACGCGGGAAAAAACGTTGACTGCTATGCATACAACTAATTACTCAGGAGTGGCACCATCAACTCTCTCAAGTCTTTATAGGTTCCATTATATCCAGGCAATGAATGGTGAGAAACGTGCTCGCATGTTAACACAGTGCGAGATATTGCATGCAGTTGATGATGGTGATGGGGTTTTAATAACCTGGAAAGATAATATAACGAAAAAAACGCAATCAGAGAAATTTGACATTGTTTTTCTCGGTACAGGCTATAAAAATAAAACGCCAAGATTACTTAATGATATATCTAGTATTCTTGACATTGAAAAAATAAAAGTCAATCGAAGCTACCGAGCGATCATTCCGTGTTCGAAAGGTGTATCATTACATCTGCAGGGTGTTAATGAAGACAGTCATGGCATTTCAGATTCATTATTAAGCGTGCTTGCCTATCGATCAAAAGAAATTCTTGATGATATTGGTGCGTAAAAATGAGGTTACAAATGCATTCATTTAAAAATCTTGATCGAGCCGCAATGCGATTAGAAAATAACTTGTACGCGCAACGTTTATTACCTTGGTCCGAATTAAACGCGCCTTTTGAAGGTTCATGGTGTGTTATTAATGCAGGTTCCGCTTCAACGCCTCATGAACATCATGAATATGAAATATTTATTGCATTAAAAGGAAGTGCGTTCATTCTTTGCGAAAACAAAAAAACACCTTTTTGTGCGGGGGATATTGTTCAATTCCTGCCATATACCAAACATTGTGTTGTAAATGAGAGCGATGAACCATTTGAAATGTACAGTATTTGGTGGGATATGAAAATGTCTGAGCATTTTGCCGAACGCCATCAATTGACCAAGAAGGTATCCAAACATGTCTAAAACATTAATTATTGCACCACCACCAACACCAAATGGTGATTTACATGTAGGTCATATGGCCGGTCCTTATTTAGCTGGTGATATATATGCGCGTTTTTTACGACTCAAAGGAGACAGGGTAAATTACGCCACTGGCACTGACGATAGTCAAACGTACGTCGTAACGAGTGCCATTAAATTGGACATAACGCCTGAACATTTATGTGAACAGGCAGCTGAAGATATTAACATTAGCCTGAAAAATTGGGGTGTACACCTCGATGGTTATGCGCCATTTGATAATGGGTATAAAGAGATGGTTTACGCATTTCTGACTCCATTATTTGAACAAGGAAAATTTAATCTAAAAAAAGTTAAATTACCTTATTCAAATCATCGTAATGAATTTATGGTTGAATCGTTTGTGTCAGGTGAGTGCCCAGTTTGTCTTTCCCAAACGCGTGGAGGATTATGTGAGAGTTGTGGACATCCAAATAATTTCGATCAATTAAAATTACCAACGGCAACATTACCACCATATGAATCTTTGGTATATAAAGAAGTTGAAATTCTTGTTTTCCCAGTTGAGTCTTATCGGAAAAAACTTGAAAATTACTATTCAGAGAAAAAAGGTCTTTGGAGACCGCATATTATTCAATTAATGGATGAATTATTTGACCGTGAATTAATTGATTTCCCTATTACGTACCCAATCAAATGGGGACTTCCATCTAAATTTCCTGGTACTGAAGGACAAGTTATCAATGCATGGGCAGAAGGGATGCCAGCATCAATGTACTGCAATGCTTGTGGTGAAAGTCCTGAATTGGCAACGGATGCAAGCTGGTTAACGGAAACTGGTAACAAATTAATGTATTTTTTGGGATTCGATAATTCTTATTTTTGGGGGATATCGCACCTAGCATTGTTAATGGCTTATGAAGGCAAATATATCCTGCCCGAATATATTGTACCTAACGAATTTTATGAACTGGAAAATGCAAAATTCTCAACTAGTCGAGGACATTTGATATGGGCAAAAGACTTAGTTAGTGAGTTGCCTCGAGATTATGCACGTTTTTATCTTTGTTTGACAAGTCCTGAGCATAATCGAAATAATTTTAGCCGGGATGCATTGACGAAAATATTAAATGATCGTTTGATTACATCATGGAATACATTAGTTAGAGTCTATAATACGCAAAGTTGGAGTGAGTATCATGATGTAGAAGATAGTGATGTCGAAAATATAATTAGAATTATGAATGAGCGATTGGCACTAACATGTAATATTGAAACGTACAGTCAGAGTCGATTAGCTGATTGGATTCTCCATCATATCGGACGTTTACAAGAACTGATTTCGAGCGATAGTAAGGTGAGTTTGATATCAATTAATCGCCAATTGCATGCACTTCTTAATGGGGTTGGTCTCGTAATGGTAGATCTGAAGCGAACTTTTGACGAAACAAACCAACATACCGGCTCTGGAAAGTTACTGCTTGCGGAGTTACCAATGATTTGCAGCACAAAGAAATGTGAAACCCATGCATCATAAAATTGCTGTTGTTGGCGCAGGTATTACTGGAATTATGACCGCGCTAGCATGTGCTCAAAGGGGGGCTAGCGTAGATCTCTATGATGCAGGTCAAATTCCAAATAAAAATAATCTTTCTTGGGATTATGGACGTTTATGGAGATACATCCATGAAAATAACCCAGTGCTACAATCATTAGCTGCTTCGTCACAACTATTTTGGCAAAAACTTATTCTTAACACTCATAATGATTTTGGTTGTCAAACCCAATCTGTCCGTGTGTTGAATGATGTCGAAAGTCAGCGCTTGATCAATCTTTATCAGAATGCGAGCATCCCTTTTGAGATCCATAATAGGTATTTATCAACGCAGTCATCTTTATTGCGTATACCTTTAAAGTATGATGACCTTTTTATTGGTCACGATGCTATATTATTGAATGCCAGCAATATATATACATATCTTTATCAAAAGTTAGCAGGGTACGAAAATGTTAACATATATCGCGATACCATGGTGAATTTAAATGAAATTGAAGATTTAAAATCTCTCTTTATTGAAGGGCGAAAAATTGATTATACCTCTATTATTTGCACTGTCAGTCGATCAATTAGTGTTGAGAGTAATTTACTTCTTCAGCAAAGATACCAAGTGCATTTGAATATTCACATTAATGATGATCGCGCGGCATTATTGAAGCCCGTATTAAATATGGGGGATGAGAATAAATCATGGTGCGTTCCATCGCCTGACAAGAAAATATTGAAAGTGAGTGCTAGCAATTTTTCATATTCAACAATACCCAATGATTTTCAAGTGAAGGAATGTAAGGAATACTTGTTATCAATAATCGCTGCAAAGTATGGTGACGTTGAGACACATGTATCGCCTTATTTTGAATTATCAAATAGTGACCGCCAATCGTTTCCATATTGGCAGTCCCTCTCTTCATCTGGAGCGATAGTTGTTGAAGCTTGTGATGCATCAATATTCAAAATTGCGCCTGCATTATCAACGCAAATCTGCAATCATATTTTTAAGGAAGAATGAAATGAAATTATTGGCAATAGAAGTAGGTCAATTTGGTGATTATTATAAAGCACGTTACCAGCAAGTGGAAAAATTAGGCGTCGAATTATATGTACTGTCAGGGATTGCTGACAGTGATCATTGGCATTCGAACCGGTTTTTTATTGCTAATAGCATGAATATTGGTGAATTAACCAGTTTGGCCAAGCATCTCCACCAAGATTTAAACTTTGATGGGGTGTTTACCTTTGCCGAAAACAGTGTTATTGCAACGGCAATGATTGCAAATGCTCTGCAACTACCTTCAATATCTGTAGATGCAGCGGTGAAAAGTCGAAATAAAATCGCAATGCGTGAGGCCCATGAAGTCGGGGAAGCACCCCATCCAGAATTTAGGTTAACACCTACTCTTATCGAGGCTGTAGCTGCTGCAGAGCAATTTGGTTACCCAGTAATTTTGAAACCTACATTGGGATCTGCTAGCCAATTTGTCTATAAAATAAATAATAAAAAAGAACTTGAGGACGTTTTTGAAACTGCATTGACTGGCATTAGTAAGATGAGTCAGTTTACAAATGAAGGCATTACAGACTTGTTGGGGGTCAATTCATTGTTGGTTGAATCATATTTAGACGGTCGTGAGTTTTTGATTGAAGCCTATTCTTGGGACGGCACAACGGTACTCGGATCCATTGTCGATCGGGTGACACTGGAAGGTAACTCATTTGATGATGATGTTCATCATGCACCAACAGATCTAAACATTGAAGATCTGCAACGCGTTCATGCAGCAGTACATGCAGGTGCACTAGCTCAAGGACTCACCCGTAGTGTGATGCATGCAGAAATTCGCTTCCATCAAGGATTGCCCTACATCGTCGAAATTGCTGCTCGTGCCGGTGGTGGAGGATTAGATTTTATGGCCCGAATCTCAGCTAATTACTGTCCTATCAAAGCTACTATTAATGTTGCCGTTGGTGATAAACCAGAATATTTGAATTATGTTCCCACAGGAAAAGATACCTTCGCTCTTTGTTTAACATCATCAGCTGGTCAAATTGATGCGATCCATATTCCTGAAAATGTTATTAACGATCCGGAAATATTTATGCTGAAAATCATTGCTGCAAAAGGTGATACTATCAAACGCCCGCCACTGGGTAACGATATCATTGGTTTTTTGGGAGTAATGGGTGATAGTCGTCAAGAAACTGAAGATAAGGCGATGCGTTATAGTCAACAAGTGGTTGTAACGACACGATGAAAAAAATTGGATTGGCTATTGCTCTGGGAAAGGAAGCTAACAGCCATACAAGAACTTTTATCGAGGCTATTAATCATAGCCTCAAACATTTTCCCGAGTTTAAGCAAAACATTATTAAAATTGCTAACGATGAGAAATCAATTGCGGGTGGGGAAAAAGCCGCAATTGAGTTAATCAAATGGGGGGCAGATATTGTTGTCGGGCATTTTTCAAGTTTTGCAGCCTTGGCGGCGTTACCATTGTATGCAAAAAATGCAATTCCGTTGATTTTACCTGCATCAACGGCATGCGAACTCAATGTTGCCAGGCAAAAAAATAATGCTATGATGTTTAAATATCAAAAGAATAACGCTGCACTCATGGCACATTGCATTGAAGAATGCGTAAGTAACAATAATGGGGGAGCTATATATGCAATTGTTCAAGATAATGAATACGGCAATAGGTTGATTGAGTACATACCTTTACTACGTGGGATTACCATCGTCAGGTCTGTGCCAAGGCATATCGAATTAACTGATAATTATATTATTATCGGCCATAGTGACTTTGCAGCACATATCGTCAAAATTTTGACACAGGTTAGGGTATATAGAGTAATACTTATCGACGATTCTGATTGCCATGAAGTTTTGCAATCTTTTATATTACGTCCACATCGAATTTCTAGAGTTCGATCAGTATCTCATATAACTAGGGATAGTAGGAATCGACCTTATTGGAATGAAACATTACTTGCTTTGGCATTAGCAAGTAGCAATGATGTTCATAATTGTTATGGTTTGAATGAAAGGAATAATATAAATACATATCTTGGGTTGCAGGATTTTGACAGTGAAAATTGTTATGGTGATGTCATTTTAATGACAGAAGACGTAGATTGAAATTATTTTCACAGTGACTATTGAAAGATCATGAAAGGAGTGGTAGACACTATTCACGGACATATGTAGATCTGCAATGATGGTATTGCACAAAAACGTGACGAACATCTCATTTTATTGTTGAAAAATTTGAGATTGCAAATCGTATTTATCCAATGATTTTCATAATGATACTCAATAAATGTATATTGAAAACTTAATGAATATAAAAAAATAATGTGATGCCATAGGTAAGTTGTTAAAACAATGACAGCTTCGTCATTAAAACATAATGCTGTTATATGGCTTGTGGCAAAACAATATGCTGATTTTATGGTGTTAATTAGTAATCTTTAAGGTGTTTATGTAAATTTAGAATAGGTGCCCGATTTTTGTCGCAAAGAATTTATCAATGTATTAACATCAAGTTACTTTAACTAAAGAAGATCAATGATATGCTATTTGATATACCATCTGATGATGTTCTGTACCAAGCTCTTCTTGAAAGGGATCCGTCATATGAGGGATTTGCCTATGTTGGTGTTAAAAGTACTGGTGTATTTTGCAAACTAACTTGTCCGGCACGTAAGCCAAAACGTGAAAATACAACATTTTATCCATCAATGGTTTCAGCATTAGAAGCTGGGTACCGTCCATGTAAACGATGTAGACCGATGAGTCTGGGGTTGACTCGAGAGCCTGTGATTGAAAAACTTCTTAATATGCTTGATGAAGATCCAATCAAGAAATGGTCTGAAAGCGAAATAGTGTCGCTGGGCTTCGATCCATCAACAGTAAGGCGCGTATTCCGCAGGCAGTTCGGTGTCACATTTTTAGAAATTGCTAAACTAAGAAGAATTAGTTGCAGCATTGAGTCGTTAACTGGCGGAACGTCGGTCATTGATGCGCAGGTGCAAGCGAGTTATGATTCTGGAAGTGGTTTCAGAACTGCTATTACAAAATATATTGGGACCCCACCTAAAAATGTAAAGAGCTGTTCTTTTCTTAAGGCTGACTGGTTGGAAACTCCAATAGGTACTATGGTAGCTATCGTAGATAAATGTTCACTTTACCTATTGGAGTTTCTTGACAGAAAGGCACTACCAGCTGAGATTGAACAGCTAAAAATTTTGACTAAATCTGAAATAGTTATTGGCGAATCTGAAATTAGTCAACTTTTGAAATATGAACTTGACCGCTATTTTTCGGGAGACTTACTCAATTTTAGTATACCGCTAGCAGATTTCAGTACAAAATTTAATAGGACCGTTTGGGACGCATTACGTAGTATCCCAATAGGTGAGTTGAAAAGCTATTCTGATATCGCGAAACAGATAGGAAATATATCTGCCACACGAGCAGTTGCGCGAGCCAATGGAGCAAACCAAATATCGATACTTATTCCATGCCACAGAGTTATTGGTGCTGATGGTTCTTTAACCGGTTATGGAGGTGGTCTTTGGCGAAAACAGTGGCTGATTGAACATGAAAGAAGAGTTTCTAATCAACATAAAGGATGAAAGTTATGAATCAAAAAAGTGATTTATTGAAAAAACTGCATGAACAAGAATCTCCTTTATTTCTATACAATATCTGGGATGCAGGGACAGCGAAAATTGTTGCAAAAAATGGTGCATCAGCTGTGGCTACAAGTAGTTGGTCGGTTTCTGAAGCTCAGGGCTATAATGACGGACAAACAATTCCTTATCCTGAATTTTTAATCGTTATTAAAAACATAGTAAATGCAGTAAATTTACCTGTAACAGTCGATTTCGAAAGCGGTTATGCGGCTGATATTAAAACAATTCAACGAAATTTGTTGGCGTTGTTAGAGTTGGGCGTAGCTGGCATAAATTTTGAAGATCAAAACATTTATGAACAAGGGATTTATGACGTCGAAACTCAATGTAAAAGGATTGCGGCATTACGTGAAGTCGCTGATTTGCACAAATATGGTTTGTTCATTAATGCGCGAACAGATGTATTTTTAAAGGAAAGCAATGTCGAATTACATAGAACACTCATAAACTCGGCTATTGAGAGAGGTCGTGCATATAAAGATGCAGGCGCTAACGGATTCTTTATACCGGGTACAACTGACCCTGAGGTCATCAACGAAATTTGCTCTGCTGTAAGTTTACCTGTAAATGTCATGGATCTCAGCGACAATCCGGATATTGATGCTCATAGGAAATGTGGTGTGAAACGTGTCAGTATTGGGCCAAAATCTTGGTTTGAATTTTGTGATTTTTTTCAACAAAAAACAAAAAAATGATCAAAGATAATAATGTGTTAAATAAACGCTAGTTTGAGAACTAGCGTTATAAATTAATGTTTGCATAGGTAACATTATGGATAATAAAAGTCGTAAACTTGTTGGACTAGTAGCCTGTGGGTCAGAGTTATATCGTAAATATTTGCTAGAACAAATGTCATCACAGTATGATGTATGGTTGTTTTTAGCTGAAGACGTTTCGTGGCAACAACCTTACATTAAAGGTGTTTCTCGCATAAGTGATTACTCAAACGAATCATTGAGGAAGGCAGTAGAAGACGTCATTGATACAGAATTGTTGTCTGGACTGGTTTGTTGGGATGAACGCTATATTATTGCGACTGCTGATGTGGCTACAACTTTGGGGTTCCCTTCAGCAGGAATTCAAGGCATCCGTGGGTGCAGAGACAAGGCATTATCACGTCAATTAATTAGCGATGCAGGCCTACAGCAACCAGCATGTAAATTATGCCTGACCGTTACCGATGCTCTGAGTTTTGCCTGCGAAGTCGGTTATCCACTGGTGGTTAAACCTCGAGGAATGGGGGGCAGTATCGGTGTTGCTTTAGTTTCCGATGCAGATCAATTGTCAGCCAGGTTTAGTGAATCTTTTACTGTCAGCAGCGAAGGTGCTGACGATTTTAAAGATAGTGTTCTTGTTGAAGAGTATCTTACCGGACCTGAAATCAGCGTTGATGGATATTGTATTAATGGTCGCTATCAGCACATGTTTATTGCTCGTAAAAATGTTGGCATGCATCCACATTTTGAAGAGATTGGCCATGTTGTAGATAGCAATGACCCACTTTTGAAAGACAGTAATCTTATCAGTGTATTAGAGCAAGCTCATCGAGCAATAGCATTCGAAAATGGCATTACACATACAGAACTTAAGATCACACCTAAAGGGTATGTGATCGTCGAAATAAATGGTCGTCTAGGTGGGGATCTGATCCCATACTTAGCCTCTTTAGCCACTGGTATCAAACCTGGTATAGTAGCAGCGAGAGTTGCTTGTAGTGAGCAGATCGATATTGAATGTAGCAATGACCTAGTTGCTGTTATTGAATTTAAATACCCAGATACCGACATTCACGTCAGTGAGATAGTCATTCCTGCCAGAGTAGCCAATTTACGTCAGGTGCAGTGCGTTACTCTTGCAGCAGCTAATACATTCTTGGCCCTACCTCCAACGGCCTATATGTCACGAGCTGCATTTGTGATAGCCGTTGATAAAAAAATAGAAAATGCACAAAGGCTTGTTGAATCAATAATTGACGAAGTAAAAATCGTGCCTAGCGCCAAGAGCGTAACAATTAACTAAAAATATTTTTGAGGTATTAAAATGAACGAACCAATTATTGTTTTGGTAGGCTTTACCTTGGCTGCGATAAACTCATTGCAAACAATGCATGAGCGCTATCGTGTATTGATCATTGAGGAACCCGATGTTATCAGAAAGCGAAATATCACAGCCTTAATAGAAGGAAAAGATATCGTTTACGATTTATTGCCATATGAATATCAACATTTATATGCTGCCGATGCCCTTTACGCCTCACTAAAAGAATTGAACATTGTTAGTGTTGTGCCTGCTGTAGAGTATGCAACCTGTTGCGCTGCACGTTTAGCCGAGCGTTTTAACGTTCCAGGAGCTACTTATGGTGCAAGTTTGTTAATGCGAGATAAGAGCAAGCTTCGAAATGTATCGAAAGCTTTTGGGATAAATAATCCAAGATCTGAAGCTATTACGACCTACCAGCAGGCAGAAGAGTTCTTTATGTTTTCGCAGGGGGCAATAATTTTGAAGCCTTCTAATAGGCAAGGCTCTGTTGGAACTGTTATTGTTCATGATAAGGATAAGCTTTTTGATTCATGGACGTTAGCCCAGATCAAAGATGAAGGTGCTATGGTACCAGACAGAGAGTTTATTTCAGAAACGCTTATTGAAGAATTTATCACGGGCAACGAATACAGTGTTGAAGCTTTGGTTAAAGATAATGAAATTATTTTTTCCAATGTTACACAAAAAATGCTTTTTGATGGTGTTCGACCTGTAGAAAAAGGTCACATTGTACCTGCATTTCTGGATCTTAAATATCAAAATGAACTCGTTAAATTAACGCAAAAATTAGTGTCTGCGGTTGATTTTCATTATGGTGTAGTTCATTGCGAATGGATCCACAATGAAAAAGGATTTTACCTTGTCGAATGTGCCGGTCGTTTCCCTGGTGATGGCATTGTTGAGCTTATTGAGCGAGCCTATTGCTATGATGTAGTGAGGAATTATCATTGTTTAATGCGTGGCCAACAAATTGAAACTCCACCGAATGAAAACCAACATCATGCGATGGTACATTTTTACGGTGGTGAAGAAGGTATTATCAAAAAAATAATAATAAATGACGATTTAATTAATGAATTAGGTGTGTTTAATTTTTCCTTGTCTATTAAAGACGGTGATCAAACATTTTATCCCGAATCTTCCTGGCATAGAAATGGTAGTGCAATGCTTATTGCCAATTCACAACAAGAGTTAAAAGATAAAATCGCACTTTTGGGAAACACTGTTGTGATTACCTATGAGGAGCGTTGAATGAAAATTTTAAATCCAACTGATTTTGAAAAATTCTCCGCAATGTTTGATTATATTATCACTGATGGTGACACCCAATTAACTGCATATAATGAGGCGGTGTTACATGAAAAAAAGAACATTGTCGTAGCACCAAAAACAGATGAGGATATAATTTCAATTATAAAATTTTGCCAATTTAATAGTATGAAAATATCAGTGTATTCAACGGGGCACGATTTTGAAGGACGCAGTCTTTCCGGTGATATTATCATTAAAATGTCGAATTTTAATAACGTATCTCTAGATCAAGATACTAATTTGGTCAGTGTCGGAGGCGGTACTCGTGTATATGACATTAATCAGATTTTAAAAAAACACAATCGCGCAATTTCCACTGGCACAAATCAAGATGTAGGAATTACTGGTCTGACTTTAGGCGGAGGTGCAGCATATACTTCACGTAAGCATGGATTGACTTGTGATGCTCTACAGGAAATAAAATTGATCACTTTTAGTGGTGAGAAATTTGTAGTTAATCAACAGAAAAATCCTGAATTTTTTGATCTTTTAAAAGGTGGTGGTGGTGGTTATTTTGGTATAGTTACAGAACTGATCTTTAAAACCTACCCCTGTTATAACGTGACGATGTTCAATGCCAGTTGGCCATTCAATGGTGATTGTCAATTGCTCGAACGCCTTGAGCGTTTGCTTATCGATGCACCGAATAATGTATCAATGCGCATTGGTGCAAATATTACGGGTATTGAAAAAGTGACATCAATCACATTATCAGGTCAAGTGCTTGATGATGAAAACTTTGATATTAAAGCCTATTTTGGTGATTGCTTGAATAGCAGTGAATGGACTACAAAAAAATGCCATTATTATGAAGCAATGGAAGGGGCGCTTCATCAAACTTCAGGTGGCGCTTTCAAAATTAAAAGTCGATTCGCATTTAAACCCATTGGTCTCAAAGGGTTTGAGCGAATCATGAAATTTTTGCAAAGTTGGCCTACTACAAAAAATGTTGATGGCGCTGGTTTTGGGCTTTTCGCCTGGGGCGGTAAAGTGAAAGAGAATAAATCTGTTATTTCATGTTCTCCTGGCCGCAATGCAGAGTATTTAGCCTCTTTTGATACGTCTTGGGTTAAAGAAGAAGAAGGTAAAATAAGTCATGGGCAATGTTTGTGGCTTCATGAGTTGGATGCTATTGCACAACCTTTTTTAAGCAGCGCTTCTTATATAAATTTCCCCGATTCTGATGACGGGATTTTTCAACAGCGACATTTTCGTTATGTTAAGTCAATCCATGACATTTTTCGGGAAAGGTTTGATCCATTTTCTGTATCTTTCCAACAAAGCAAAGTGTTTAACATTTGAGGATTCATAATGGACGATAAATCTATATTAAGCATATGGAAGGAAATAAATGAAAATGTCAAATACCTACTATTTGGCACTTTCATAAATCAGTTTGGATTTTTCATTCAAGCATACTTGATTGTATTCATGATACATCAAGGATTTTCCAGTGATGCAGCCGGTTTGGGATTAACTTTGCTTTGCGGCTCGTCTATATTGGGAGCAATTGCAGGCTCTAATTTTGGAGTGTCATTCGGGAATAGAAATAACATTATTTTAGCTTCGTTAGGCCTTGCTGTAAGTGTCGTTTTGATTCCTATATTTGTCAACCCAAATTATCCATCATATTTATGGGTGTCGATCATTTTTATTTGTGGATTTTTTTCTCAAATGTATCGCCCATCTGCGTCAGTTATGCTGAGTAATTATTTGCCGACTGAATTTCATGTCATCGGATTTTCTATGTTCCGTATTTCGTTGAACATAGGTGCTGCAATTGGTCCAATAGTAGCTACTTTTCTTGTTGCATTAGATTGGAAATATGTTTTTTGGCTTAATGGACTAACGGCATTTTCTTTCGCTCTTATTGCTGTATTCTTGCTTAAAGAAAATACCATAGCTGATCCCGCCGATAAAAATGCCAATATACAAGGAAGTTGGAGTGTTGTTTTAAAGGATATTAAATACTGGTATTTCTTGTTGGCAATGTTCATCAGTTCAATGGTTTACATTCAATTTTATTCCTCAGTACCTGTTGCTATCGAAAAGAATGGCTTTCCATTGGAAGTCTATAGCATGTTATTGGTTTCATCATCGATAACGCTTATTCTGTGCGAATTAAAAATCAGCAGTATTATCCGCAATCTCCCTGCTTGGAAACCAGCTTTATGTGGCACGTTCTTTTTATGCCTAGGTGTTTCAACATTTGGATTTACGTTAAATTTTGGCAATATTATCATCATAAGTTCATTGATAGTTGTTGGCGGATTAATGATAAGTGGGCCAACGATGTTTGCTTACCCTGCGAGTTTCCCTCTTTCATCAAGAGGGCAATATATTGCTGCAAATCAAGTGAGTTTTACTATGGGTAATGCATTAGGTCCAATACTAGGGCTTAAATTGCTTGCATGGAACACTAACGCGGTTTGGATTTTTTGTTTTTTATCGGCAATAGTTTGTTCTATTTTAATTTATATGGGAATGAAGCCTGTTGGATGTGAGGCTATTTCAAGCCCCAAAGGAATTGAATCTAACGAGTGATTATGATGAATACATTAACAACTATCGGTAAAGAGTTACTAGAAATTCGTTACGAATTAGATCCATTAGATGATGCGTTTAGAGTCTTAGCAGTTAAGGACAAAGTGTTACCTGTCCTTAATGACGAATTACTTAGTTATTGTAATCGTCGACTTGAGAACTGTATTAATTCACTAAGTATTTATACTGGTGATATGAAGAATATCGATTATTATATTCTGATTTCTCAAGCGGAAGAGTTGGCTCTCAAACTCCAAATGCGCTTATGGGGGACATTTGTTGTTGGATACGACCATTCTCCTTTAGGGCGTATTTCGGGTCTTATTCCATCGATGGAAACAAAGCGCGATTCAGATAAAATTTATTTCTTAAAAATATTGGATTCTGTAGGGGGTTATTTAGATAGCTGCGGCGAAGAATGTATTCGTGCATATTTAAATAATAGAAAACCTCTTGCTTCTTGTGTTCACTCTGCTATTGAACGTTGGGGGGTTATTTTAAATAATAATGGGTGTGAATTATTTCCTGAAGAATTAGATGATGCTTTTCTGAAAGCATGTCATAAAATTTACGCCGTTTCCATTGCTCCTGCAATTACCCGTTACATCGAAGTATTGCAATCTATCGTAAACAATTGCCGAGACGATAGTATGCCTGGTATGTTTTACATCGAAAATGGTTTACAGCAGTACGTTGAATTAGTGAAACATCATACTGATGAATTTTCTTCACCACAAGAAATTCATGCGCTTGGTTTAGATGAAGTTAAAAGAATTCATGAAAATATGTTTTTACTAAACCCTAATGTGCAATTTTGCTCGAATGATGTCACATTTAATCGTTGGTTGAGTAAACATCAGTCTTCAGATGTATATGGAAATGAAGAGGAGTTTTTCTCGGATTTTAGTAACATTATTAATAATGTTGAATCCATGTTTGGCGCTGTATTTAATTTTGATGGTATAAGTGCGATTAACGTTAAGAAAATCCCTCCACACCTCGCTGATTCTTCCCCTACGGCTTATTATATGCCCGGCAATGACAATGGTGATATTGGTACTTTGTATATTAACCCAACTAGTATGCTCGGTGAAGCAAAGGGTTCGGCCAACGCTATGATTTTCCATGAAACGTTGCCGGGACATCACGCCCAATTTGAATATGTGCAAAAATTATCACTACCTGATTACAGAAAAACAGCATGGTTTAATTGCTTTATTGAAGGGTGGGCTTTATATGTTGAAGATCTTGCTGAGGAATTGGGATTATATAAATCTCATGAACAATTAAAAGGGAAATTATTGCAGGAGCTTTTTCGTGCTGCCAGGCTAGTAGTCGATACTGGATTACACTTTTATGGTTGGACCAAAAAAGATGCAGTTGACTATCTTCATCAAAACACTCATTTTTCGGAGATTCAAGCTGAACGTGAAATTAATCGTTATATCGAGTATCCTGCACAGGCTTTATCTTATGCCACAGGAAAGTTTCATATAAAAACATTAAGACAACAATGTATTTTGTCTATGCGTAGTGAATTTAATTATAAGAAATTTCATGAGGGATTATTAAAGCATGGTGTAGCTCCTTTGCATGCTATAAAAAATGCTGTGCTAAAGGAAAGTTATTTTTCTGAAAGCTAATATCAAATAATTGAATGTCGTAAACTCTTCCTTTTTTAGGGGGAGTTCACGAGCGCTATAGTGTTGAGGAAGTTCTAGGGTTTATTTTTCGAATATATTCTAATTTAAGTTATGCACATATCCACGGTCAGAAAAGCCAGTGAAGCCGGGGGTCACCTAGTACCCTGGCAAACGGGAGCGGTCTGTGAGCGGGACAAGCGAACAGACTCTGGCGGTGGGTATGTGCAAAACCCCGTCTCTTCTGCTGCATATATCCCCGCCTTGTTTCTGTTGAAGATCTCTGGACTCTCCTCTATGATTCCCCTGTTCTATCGTTGTCGATGACAACAGCCAATGCTTCAGTACAAGGAGTGCGCAGGTGATCTGAGAGAAGCGCCCTAGGGTGATCACATAGCCAAAGTCATACGGAGAGAAGCGTGGTCTGAGACTGACGCTTTCGAGCGACCACAGCCAATGCGACCTTAACCTGAAAGGACGCGCTTTAGAGCGGTAACCCCCCTGGACCTTTGAGAGCGGGGATCGCAGTTCACTGCGATGAAGGTGCATTTATCCACTCACAGGCAGTCAGTTTCATCACGACAACTGACACCCAGCGGGAAACTTCCCGGCGGGATAGTTTCTCCATTACCAGGAGAAGCATCATGTCTACGCCCTTATCTTTTTGGATCGACGTCCAGCAATCCTGGCAACATTTGCGGCGTTCTGCTATGCCAATTGGAACATTTGGCATCTGCAGAAGCAGCAATTGGCGCGGGAGCTGCGCAGCGCGTCACTTGTGTAATTGCGAAGCATATACCAAGTGACGCGCAAAGCGCATAACGGACAAACCCACGTAATACGGGCTTTACCAACGTCTTCTACGCTCTGACCGACACGTAGTGCCCTGGCCGAACCACGGACTACTGACCATTCAGCGCATGTAAAATGACATTTTTTTAACCATCGCGTCGTAAAAACGGGATAACCCATGAAGACGCTTATCTATGAAATGAAGGAGAACAATCGACTCGGTAACGATGGCAACATTAGCGAAAGCTGATAGATGGAGGTGACCTGGCAGTAGTCAGGTACCGGCGAAAGCCGCAAGCAGCTCAGCGAGCTGTGGATACCTCACAAGAACTCAACATTTTGCCACTCCGACGCACAGTTATCAGTCGAGCCGCAGGAAGCGCAAATCACACCGTGTCGTCGGGGCCAGGATGTATCACCGTCGTGCTGAACGTTGTTCAGACGTTTTGGCGTACATCAAAAATGCAGTTCGGTACGCCCTTCATCCCTCGGGACGAAGGCGGTAATGTCGTGCGTTTTTCAAGACGAAAGGAGGGGGGATGTCGAGAGCCAATAAGCAGTTAAGCAAGCAATTAATCACGCTGGCTCGAAAGTCGGGTGGGAGTTTTAAAACTGTTTCAGATCGTGCCAGAATAGTGTCGCGTTTTGCCGAAAGTATGTTGAAATTAAATATCCAGATCCGAGATGTCAATAATGTAAAAACTAATCATGTTGAGCTCTATATAAAGAATCGTCTGTCAGAAAATATCTCCAAACGTACTCTGCAAAATGAAATGGCGGCTATTCGGGCGATGTTTTCTACTGCTGGTAGGACGAAACTCGCCGATCCAAGTCATGAAAGATTAAGTAATTCGGCTCTCGGCTTATCTGGGGCTAGTCGTGACGGCTCTAAAATAGCCATTTCAGACGAGCGCTATCACGCAGCGCTCGCCCATATACGTGATAAAGACGACGGTGCTGCCGCTGCAATGCAACTAGCCCGTTATTTAGGATTGAGGACGGAAGAAACGGTTCAATCTGCCAAGTCATTAAAGACATGGCGGCAGGCATTAAATAAAGGTGATGAGCGTATACGGATTATATTCGAAACCAAAGGTGGACGCCCGAGGGATACCACAGTTGTAGATCGCGAAACGGTTATTCGTGCAGTCAATGAGGCGATAAAATATGTTGATACACACAATGGACGTTTAATAGATAAACCTAATCTGCATTCTGCTATTGATCGGTACCGAAATACGCTCAAAGAGGCAGGGTTAACGGGGAAAGAATCTCCGCATAGTCTTCGTTATGCCTATTCCAAAGAGGCTACGGACTATCATATGAGTAAAGGATTAAGCCGGAAAGAAGCGGAGGCAATGGTATCGATGGATCTGGGGCATGGTGATGGGCGCGGGCATTATGTTGCCAGAGTTTATAATCGAGTGAGTGATGATGAGTCTTAATAGTGAGAACGGCAAAATACATGCAGAAAGGGGCTTGTCGAGTATGTTTTATTTATGTACGATTTTAACCGTTAAACCGTTGTCTCTGACAACAGCCAATGTCCTGGTGATTTGAGAAGGACGCCTTCGGGCAATCACAAGCCAAAGCGACCATAACCTGAGAGGACGCGCTTTAGAGCGGTAACCCCCCTGAACCTTTGAGAGCGGGGATCGCATTTCGCTGCGATGAAGGTGACTTGTCCAACGTGCCTTGATTGGCATCCTATCTGATTGACTCATCCCCAAGGGAACATGCTTCCCTCCAGGGGATAGATGTTCCCTTATTTTTTGCGTAAGGAGACATCTATGGATTCACAAAAAGAACTGGCATTCTTACCGGTATCTATCACGTTATCTGCATGGGATCGCGCCGTAGACCGCTTCAGCATTGCTGAGTGGGAACGTCGGCAACTTGCGATGATAAAAGCAGCGCAGGACGCCTGGAATAAGCGGTCGGTTTCTTCCGATACAACCGTGACATTTTCGCTAACCCTATTTGTTCGTCTGGGCGAGGAAACAACCGAACTTACAGAATATTTCACTGTGAAGTATGACGATTACAAACTGATAATTACTTCAGCGAGCTAATGGCTCTTATATCTGCCGGGGAGAATTTTTCCCTGGTAGATATCCTTTAACCTTTTGGGGTGTAGCTCCCCCACAAAGGGATTACTCCCTGTCATGTTTGATACGGAGTGACTTATGACAACCTTTGTTCTTGTTGCGGAATACCGGAATGCGACGGACCGTATGTTTACCTTGGCTAATGCTCACTTTTGCGCATGTGTCGGGAATGATGAACGACGGGCATGGCGTGGTAGTGCGCAACATCATCTTGCAGAATTGGAAAACCTAAGTTGTAAGCGAGCGAGTGAACGGGATCGGCGTTGTTTTAGCCATGCCAGCCGTTTATTGCGGGAGCGTATAGCGATGGTCAGTGAGCAAGGTGAAATATTGTCATCGAAAGATGTGGTGGGCCAGGCCTAGCGGTGGCCGTCATTGCGATAACAAGACAGCACTGCCCTGGTGGCTAGTATTTGTATCTTTGCAGGGCGTGCCCCCTCAAAGGGCGGGTCCTGCGTTTTTAACAAGGACTTGGAATGACACAGACAAGATCGGCAACACCTGTCGTTACCGTGGAAAACATTGATTGGGACAACGGCTACAGCGGGTTTGTCTCACTCATGATGCAACAGGTTTTTTCTCCAGATAAATCATTTATTGCAGCAGCCGCGTTTACTCGATTGTGCTATGGCTATGCTCGGAAATTCAGCCAGGATTATCAGGGTGACTTTTGGTGCTGGTATACGCAGTCTGATGAGGGTTTTTTCATCTGTCCGCAGACTGAGAAAATCTACCGGATTGAGGTTCATTCGAACTACTACCGTGGAGAGATGAGTACCCAGGCGCTGGGAATAACGGTATCGCTGTATGCACTGTGCATTATGGCAGAATCGGGCCATGAATTTTTTATCGAGAACTACCATCGACTGCGTGGCTTTGCGGTTCGACACCCTGAATGGGCCGCTATTGGTGGCGCGATTGACTGATACCCACGGTTACTAAGCCGATTTTTTGATTTTACTCACCCCATAGGGACTGACTTCCCTAGCGGGGGTAAGTCCCTTTTTTAATTCTAGAGGACTTACCATGATGACGATAAACCAGACCAATAGCGCTTTTTCTCTCGATGATCTATGTGAACTGGCAAACCTTGAAGGTGAATTACGGGCGATTGCCGCATACGAGAAATTAGGCATTGGCAAACAGCCGGATGAAGACGGTTTTACCGATAATATCTGGACGGTCGCCTGGCTAGCACAAGAACTTGCTAAAAAATGTGGGTTGGAGCCATACCGCTATACCCATAATTCATGCAAGGTTTTGTTCGACGACGTTGTCGCCTTAGGCAGAACGGTTTGCCCTGGAGCCTGGGACCACTTCTTTAATGTGGGTCAGGAGGAAGCAATGGCGATTTTGGAGGGATGGTAATGCGCCGGTGTTACTTTTTCACCCATATCAAAACGATCCCCCATGAGGCTTGGCGCGAGCTGTGCCGTGCCGTAACTCGAGTGCATGATGGGGTACGCAACGAGGCGGGTTTTCGCTGGCTGGGTAAACCTTTGACTGTCTTTGACCTTAGTGGCACAAAACCGCTGAGGTATGACGACAGTTTGATTGGTGTCGGCATTATCTCCTTTAATGGTGATGATACCGCAGGCCTGTCGGGCGACCCCTTTTGCCTGCTTCGGTCGTTATCCTCCGCACGACGGCAAAGTCAGTGTGATACCGGTCATCACCCTTACGATTTTTTGGTGATAGCGGTGTTGCTGTTGGTTAATCACTATTGCCCGACATGTTACGTCATTCATTCGACGGTCGGACGTGCCGAGTGGCAACAGGTTGCTGATTGGTTAAATACCCACCTTCACTTGGCGGTGACGTTACCACCAGGACTTTAACACACTGACGCTGTTATCGATTAACACGACTTTAGCACTAACAACCCTTACGGGGATTTACTCCCGTAAAGGGGTAAGTTCCCGTTTTTTATGGCGAGGACTGACCATGACAACGAAACAAACCAGGAAAAAGGCAACTTTACGTTCACGTCACCAGGATAAGGTGGATCTGTTCCAGGTGGTGACGGATAAAATCATCGCGGCGCTGGAAAAGGGGACATCTCCCTGGCGCAAACCGTGGAGAACTGTTGCCGGTGGTCGCTCTGTCAGTATGAGCGGATTACCGGCCAACGCCATTACAGGACGGGCTTACAGCGGTATCAATGTGTTGTTACTGTGGATCGATGCGGCTGACAAGGGGTTTACCTCTCACCGTTGGTTGACGTTCAAACAGGCACAGGACGCTGGTGGTAACGTTCGCAAGGGCGAGATATCGACGCTGGTAACCTTGTTCAAGCCGTTTGAGAAGAAAGAGACGGATGAGCAGGGCAGGCCGATGTTTGATGAACAGGGGAACGCTGTTGTTTCCCAGCGGAATTTCATGACCAGTTTTCACCTGTTCAACGTTGAGCAGTGTGAGAATTTACCCGAGAAATTGCTGACGCCAGTGAGTGTGGACGGTGATACTGAGGAAACACCCGAACAACACGATATTGAACGTATCCAGCGGACAGAGCAGGTGGTTGCCTGCAGTGGCGTACCGGTGGTACACCGGCATCAGGATCAGGCGTTCTACAGCTCTAGATCCGACCGTATCACGATGCCAGAAGCGGTGCAGTTCAACTCCCCTGCTGATTACTACAGTACGCTGCTGCACGAATTGGTGCATTCCACCGGACATATTTCCCGACTGGCGCGAGAAGGTATCACGTCTTCTTCACGCCGGTTCGGGGACCCGGTTTATGCGTTCGAAGAGCTTGTGGCGGAAATCGGTTCGGCATTTTTGTGCGCCGAACTGGGTGTTCAAGGTGATATTCAGCATGAAAGCTACATAGCTTCCTGGTTGAAGGCACTGAAGGAAGACAAGAAGGTTATCTTCCAGGCAAGTCGCTTTGCTCGAGAAGCCTTTGAATACCTTATTTTACGTGAACAGGCCCTGGCTGCCGCCTGAGCTGCTATTGGAGGAGGACTTGATGGACACTGTAATTCGTGAATACCAGGCGATAGCGGCCTATTTGCTGGAAAAACACTTCGGGCTGACGCTGAACGATACCAACCTGCATGACGATGCCGTTGTGCAGGAACTGGTTGAGCTTAACGTGCCGGTGTTTGAAGCGATTAACCAACTGGTGGATAAATATCACCTGGATCGGATAGACCTGAATACCTGGTCTCCCCGGAGTCCCTTGTTGACCCCGAGCAACTTCTTGGTTGCCGTATTGGAAATTGTGCCAGAAAAAGTCCAACTCGTCTGTATCGATGAGAGAGACGACAAACTTACGCGGGACTGATTTTACACAGGGTTACTAAGTTAACCTGCCACTCCCCAGGGGAAACATCTCCCTGGGGGGATGTTTCCCTCTCTTCAGGAAACATCCTTATGACAAACCACAATCCGCATGTTGCGGAGTTTATTGCATTATTTAACCAAACTGCTCGCTATCATCATCGTTACGAGGTCTTTCGGGATTTCGTACAGATGGCCGCGTGTGCAGTCCATAATCAGGTGGCTTTTTCGCAGTTGCTTGAGGATGAGTACCTTACCTTGGTGAAACGGTATGAGCGTGATGACGTCAATCGTATGGGGAAACTGTTGGGCATTCTCTGCAACGGCCTTGGTCAGCAGCAGCCGATTTACGATGATATGCTTGGTAGAATATTCATGAATCTCGAACTGGGTGATGCACGACGTGGGCAGTTTTTCACGCCGTTTGATGTTTCCCGGATGATGGCAACGCTGACAGTTCATGACTTGGAGAGCAAACTGAAACAAGCGTCGTTCCTGACCGTGGGGGAACCTGCTTGCGGTGCCGGTGGCATGGTTATCGCGGTGGCTGAGCAATTTAGCCTGGCGGGCTACCCGCCACACCGATGGGTGTTTGCAAGCTGTATCGATATTGATCCGCTTGCAGCGGCGATGTGCTATCTGCAGTTGTCTTTATTACACATTCCGGCAGAGGTCATCACTGGCAACTCACTAACGGTGCAATACAGTCGCATTATTCGAACACCAGCTTACTACCTTCATGGTTGGTCTGTACGTTTGGAAACTCACGAAAAGTCGGTGGTATAACACTGTCGCGCCCCAGCAGCATCGGGGCGTTTTTCATGGGGTTTAATTTTAAATCTTCATATTAGAATAGTTTGTTGCTGTAGCATTCCGTCTTTATAGAGTGGGACTCTTATTTTCCATGAAAACAGGACCACGTTATGCGACTTCCTTTCGAACTCAACCCGCCGATTTTTCAGACTGATCTCGCCGAACAAGAGATTTTGGAGATGCAAGAGCAGCAGCGGATCGCAGCCTTGTTGCAGGTACCTTTGGAGATGATTGTGGGCGATGCTTTGTACTGGATGATGGGGGAAAATGAAGCAGAGATACATCAATATTGGGTAGCAAAACCTTGGAAAAAGGGCATAGAGGATGACTTATGTTGAAGTCTCTCATGAAGTATCTGCCCGTTCCGTCAGTCAAGACAGTTAACGACGAAAAAGCTGCCACGACGCAGTCATTATCACTTCATGTGCCAGACGGTTATCATGCTCCTGTGTCGGCCTGTGAGTTGTTGGCACCACTCAGGCGAGGGCAGTGGCTACAGATGTTGTGGGATTATTCATCGCTGCCAAAAAACCTATACCAGCAGTATTACCTGCAGCCGTTGGAGCATTGCGTTGTTTTAATGCAGCAGTTCCCAGCAACGGAGAACGATCACCATGCCTATCTGGGAGGCATGGTGGATCACCTGCTTGAAACAGTGGCTTATGCCGCTCGGCTATCCAAAAATTATTTGCTACCGGTCGGGGCCCCACCGGAAGAACAGGCCTCACAGAGTACCGCCTGGAATGCGGTGATTGTTTATGCCGCCATGCTGCAATCGCTCGACAGGTTATGCCAGATTGAGGTTGAGCTGGAGAGTGGCCAGCGCTGGATGCCGCTTAATGCGATGCCAGGTGAACCCTACCGTTTTCGTTTCAAACCCGTTGCTGATGCGATGCTGGTACAGAGTTTGAGTGCGATGCTGGCCTGGAAAGTCATTCCTGATGAGGTATTGCTCTGGTTGGGTGCCTGGCCGGAGGTGCTCAACACGCTATCGTTATATTTGACGGGATTTCGCAATGAGTCAGGAATAGTCAATGCCATCGTCTCGGAAGCTATCAGTAAATCAATAGGAAAACCGGTATCTGACATTGCCAATATCGCTTTGACCCCAGTACCACCTGTTTCACTCGATTCTGTATCTTCCCAGTCACTGCAATTTGCCTCCCAATTCGTTGAGGAGGCTCTGCCCGAATCACCCGTTTTCACCCTGGATAGTGCCGCAACTGTTGAAAAGGGTATAGCTCCTGCTTTGCTGGATGAGGACGTGACTGGAAATTTATTGGCCGTCATGGGGCTTTCTGAGCCGACTGATTTGGTACTGGACGAGGGGACGGTATCAGCTCAGTCGGTCCAGTCAACAGAAACGTTGGCAATAAAGGAATCAGAGAATATTCCCTCTCCAGAGGCAGATGGAATTGGGGAAGGGTTTTGGCAATGGCTCAAAGAAGGGTGTTGCTCAGGAAAATTTTCAATCAATACGGCCAACTCTCGAATACATATCATCGCAGGTTATGTCTTTATCCGTGCGCCAAACATCTTTCATCAGTTTTTAGCAGAAAATCACCAATCTTCCGCAGATAAAACCAAATTACAAAGTGCGTTTGAACGATTAGGCAGACATCGACAGGATAAAGGTGTGATGTATACCTGTCATGTATATCAAGACAAGGCTAGGGAGGGAAAATTTCAGAAAATGACAGGCTATCTTATCGTCGCCAAGAAGCTTTATGAAGATCATCACATCCCTGAGGATAATCCGTCTATGGTGGTAAAATCTTAACGCTCTGTGTACAATTTTATCCGACAGTCGGCTTTGAGCGAGGAGCAGACGAATTCTTTAAAGCATGCTGAACTCTTTAAAAGTAAATCGTTTTTTGGCTGGACACCGAGAGCTGAGCAACTGTTACTTTTCGGGAAAAGGTGAGTTGTGAATCAGGAAATGCTCGATCGAGTCGATTAAACCGGGAGCTAAGGGGAGTGCGGGTTCAGCGTATGACGCGATATTCGCCTTGCGATCGTCCGAAGCCACCTCTTTCATAACATGGTTCATATTGGGCAGCATAACCAGGGACGCTTGAGAATTCGCGGCCTTAAGCAGTCTTGCATCCGTTTCTTCCACCTGGAGATCGCGTTGCCCTTGTAGCACTAACACGGGTTTGGAAATACTCGAAATGAGATGACCCGGATTATATGAAAACGCATTGATCAAAAACCCCTGAACCGCAGGATTAAAGAGACTTTGCAGTGCTGGGTGCATATTCGTAATATCGACTCGCCGCCGATGCTCCAGAGCATCAATTATCGGCAGTGCCTGCTTTAATAGCATTTCGTTTTCTGGATTAGCGTTAAGTTGCCCCCTCAACACCTCGCCCATCGGCCTCCCGGGCGTTGCGATAAGAACCACGCCGCACACATCCTCTTCCTGGTCATGTATTCAATGTGTA
>NZ_AYMQ01000134.1 GCF_000633355.1 Serratia sp. H1w | reverse complement strand
GAGTAATTCAAAGGGGGGGGGGCAGTTTTACTTTGGCAAGGTGGGTCAGAATTCAATCGGTATTGACACTTGAGATAGGAAATGTTCTGCGGCTTGGTTCCGCCCATATTTAACGCCGCCGTTTTAGGGTAAATAACGCGGGGTTCGGGGTGCCATTGACCAGCTTTGAAGGCTTGGTATATCTCTTTCGAACTATCACTAAACCGCGCTTCGCTAATGCGGCTGTGCATTGCATGAGCCAGTGATGAAGAGAACAGCGGGCTTAGCAAATGGTATTCACCCGGTCCTACCGGGAAATAAATCTGCTTAGCTAAAGCATGAGAAGAAAGGTTTTTATTGGTCAGAACCTGTTTGAACCCGGCCACCCACTGTTCCAACTGTTGCGGGTTTTCCGCCAGTTCCTGCAACGCTGCGGTGTTATCACGACTCAGACAGGCAATCAGCGACTCGCCTTCACATTCCAACTGTAGCAACTTTGCCACGTCCAACGCAGCTGCGTTACCAACTGCATCAACGGCGGGTTGAGATAACGTTGCTGTCGAAAGGACGTTTGTTGTCTGTTCCGGCGCACCCGCACTGAAAATGCTGCTACCTTTGGCATCACTGTGGGTAAATTTCAGCGCATGCGTCACCAGGTTGATTTGCCCGGCGCGGCCAGCGGCGTCGGTCAGCCAATTACGTGGTGCGTAGTTTTTCTCTAATTCCTGCCGCAGCTCTAATGCAGCTTGCTTGGCTACGGCGATCTCTTCAGGATCGGTCAACCCCGCCAGTTTTTTGGCAGTCTCTTTCTCCAACGACTCCAGCTTGGGTTGTTTACGATTGGCGATATATTCAACAATTAAAGTGGTTAGTCCATTCTGACTCATACGCCTCCTTACCTCAATGTTATTAGATGACTTATTCGAGTGCGCCAAACACTCCTAGCAACGGATGAAAATGCCATTGATCTGATTTGTTTTTTCGCAGATTGATCTCACCGAACTTCTGACTCACCTCTGGTAACTCCATCCCCAATTTATCGGCCAGCTCTTGATAAATTGTCGGGTAATCCTCAGTGATCCAGGCGCTAACACCCTCGACGAAAGCAACCTCAACCTCGCGAAAGTTGTCGCTGAACTTCCATTGCCCTGGGACGATATCCGGGAATTTAAAGCGTGGCCTATCCACCTCGTCTTCCATCCACAAATAGTGCGGCTCTTCTTCAGCAGATTGGCGGAATGGACTAACTCGTTGCTGTTCAGCGCACCATGTTGCCTGCTCACGCCACCACAGGGCGGCGTAATATTTGCTATCTAGATCCTTTCGCCCCTGTAGCACGCTGCGTAAACAGGCATGTTCCAGATCAACCAAATTGTCATGGACTTTTGGCTTCAATGGTTCTTGAACACGAGGTATAGCACTGATGGTTTCATATTGCGCAGGCTGTAGAATATCCACCAAATCGTGGCTATTGAGCTGTAGTTGGTATTTCTCAGACTCAAACCCCGGCCGATAATAAGCTGGTTTATTACCCTGCAACGCCCTCACGTTTTTTTGCAAAATATACAGATTTGGCGACGTGCAAGGCTTCTGCCGATGGCGCTGAATACGCCCAGCTAATTGGATTAGTGAACGCATCGAACTAGGCTCGGCGATAGCCCAATCATAGTCATGATCGCGGCCAACTTCGGCAACGGATGTCGCCAGCACCACAAACAGGTGATGCTGCTCGGTGTAATTCGCCAATGCCTGTTTGATTTCTGTGATTTGCCACAATGCCGTTTCACAATAGCGTGTCAGGGTTTCGTCCAACCGTTGCTCGATATGCGAACGCATCGCCAATGGATGTTGGCTGTGATAAACACAATAATGGATTCTGGTATTATCCGGTGCTGGCGTTCGTAACAGCCGTTGAGCCACCGCCACCAATGGATTAATATTTGCCATGCGGATCACCCCCAACGACACGGTTTTACCCTTGGGATGCTCTTGATGATGAAGCGTATGCAACTGGCGCATGGCGGCCGCAAGTGTTTCCGTGACACTGTCCAGTACCGTGCTTTTCCGCTGGTTTGCCGATTGCACCGCGATCAATTGTGCACGACGTAGTACCGCTATGTGTTGCAACTTTGCCACCCTCTGGGCAACAAACGCCTCATGTGCGGCTTTAAAATCTTTCGCCCCTTGTATATCGTGCTGAACGGCATCGTTCTCATCAAACCAGGCGCAACAGATATTTAATGGTGTATTTGGCTGGCCACACACTTGCTGATAATCCGCCCGACCAGCTTTATAGGCATTAAACAGCGCCTGAACCAGTGCAGGCGGTAAAGTGGCGGAAGAGAATAGCACGCGAGAACCAAGCATCCCTGCCCAATTGACCAGGCGGCACAAAGCGGGTAAGTCCGCAATATCAAAATCGTCCGGTTCATCCAGCACCAGATCGGCAGTGAGCAGGCGCAGCATCGGTGCAATTTGCTTACCACCACGCACACCTTCGGTCGCGCCGATCAGATGATCGATGGTTGTTACCAATACTGGTGCACTCAGGAGTGCATGTAACTTCCCCTTATCTTGCAACCAACGGCTTATTCGCCCATCGTCCAGGCTGCCATCGTAACTGACATAGTGATGTTCAGCGAACAGCTCATCTGCCGAAGCACTGCCTGTACCGCGCGGCTCCGCTTTATCATTATTGAGTTGATGCAGTTCTCGGATTGCGGCGGATCCCACTAGCACGGCTAGATCGTCATCTTCTAACGCTAGCCTGGTTTTCAGCGCATCACCGGTTTGCAAGGTTAAGGTGCGTAAACCTAAAGCAACGGAAAAGCGGCAACCTGACTTTTCATCGGCCAGACCATACATAATTCGCGCATTGGCAAAGGTTTTTCCGCAGCCGGTAGAAGCCATATTCACGCCAAAAAAACCCTGTTTTACCGAGCGCTCGCGAACTGCACATGCCAGATCGTAAGCTTTATCCTGCCAACGGAACCGCTCTGTCTTACTGCGTTGCTTGAACCCTTTATGACGCGTGATTGCCGGTAACGTCGTGCGTATATGCGGCAGACTGCGCCCCAGCAACAGCGCATTCTGCCCCACACCGATATTGTGCTCATCCAATCGCTGCTTCAAACCACCGGCTTGGCGATCGGTATTGGCATATGCCTGGTAGTTCGTATCTTGCCAACCATCCGTTGCCGGTAAAGAAGAATAATGATGATCCGCCAACATCAGCACCAGACGCGCCATATGGCTGGTGAAACGTTGCTTCAATACACCAAATTGCATTAATGAGGATTGTTGTAACGCACGCTGGGCAAATTTGCGTGCCTTATCTCGCCAGGTTGCGCTGCGCATTGGTGTACCATAGGGGAAAGTCCAAACAGCACAGCGATCCTCCGCTACCCAACCTTCAATTTGGCTATTGGTGGAGTTCCACTCGGCAACTAATTGTGTCGTTAACCAGGCGTCCATTTCCTTTAATTTTGGTGGGTTCCCGCCTTCTTGCGACGCTTTTGGATAAGCCGGTAAACGGTGGTGGGAAACAATCAGCCATGCGATGGTCGTTGCCAGCGGCGGCATAGCAATAAAAGGGTTCACAAAAGGATCTAGCGAATCTTTTAGCAAGCTGGCTAGCATCGGTTTCTCATCTTGTTCGCCGATATTGCTCAGTGCAGCCAACCATTCCCGATCGCTTTTATTACCAACCCAGGCGCAGAACAAACGCAATGAAACCCATTCATGTCGGTAGGGTTGATAACACCGCCCTTTACCCTGTAGGCCATTCTGGAATAGGAGGTTGGCTTTGCCGAAATCATGGAATAACCCGGCGATCCCGGCCATCAAGCTAATAGTCTCCACGCTATGCCAGCTATTTTCATCCTGACTACGCAGGACATCGCGCTCGGTAGTATTGGTCGGCACCGACCCCTCGGAGTTAAAACACCGTAGATTGCCCACGATCCAAAGCAGTTCGGTCTGATTGCCGCCCTTGATCCAGTGGCAAGCCACCGCCGTATTGCGCCTGGCTGTTTTACGCAGCAGCTTTCTCAGCGTATTCAGCCCTTCCAAGGTAATCGCCGTCTGCCAGGTTCTATCACCTTTGCGTTCTGCAAACTGGTCCAGAATGCGGCGTGTTTCTACCAAGGCCTTTTTGTTGCATTGGGCAATCAGCAAAATATTCATTTGCCCACCTGCGATAGACTTTCTGCTGTTTCCTTCAGGGTATCAATCATGACATCCAATGCATCCGCCTGCTGAAAGCTACGCAGGCAACGCTGACGAAATTCCTGCTCATCTTCACCTGTCATTGCAGCAATAAAAGCCTGTGGCAGAATCAAAGCATCCTTGATCAAATCCGCAATATCGAACACCAGACCACCGCGCCGGGTTTTGCCATGCAGTATAGATAAACCGTGCGGCAAACCAATCACCCAGGCAGCGGTGGCACCTAAACCATAGGCCAGATAATTACCGTGATCTAAAAATCGGTTAGCGATATCAACCCCGCCACCGCGCTTAGCTCTGCTGAACTCACCGTACTGCACACCGTTGGCAGCCAACTTATAGAGCGCTTTCGTCATCACGGCCTCTTGCACCAAGACATCGTTGCTATTCTGACAAGTAGCTAAACGTTGCATAAAACTGTCCAACACCGGATTAAGGCGTGCCGCATCGATATCGAATCCTTGCTCACGCTGCATGCGTACTGAAAGCCAGTGAGTGCGAATTTGAGCGATACGTTGCTGCTGAAAAGCAATCGCCGCTGCCAGACGCTTGTCATCATCAAACCAGAAGCTAACCCAATGCTGCAAATATTCGGTAGGCCGGTATTCGCTTTGCGAGGTTAGCCAAGATACATCCACTTCGACTTCATTGGCGGCAAACAAAGGTGTACCGCCACCACCGCAGAAGCCAACCAGTACGCCCGCCTTGGCAAACTCGCGCATTGCCGCTTGGGTAACGGAAGTTCCCGTCCCCAGCATCACCGCAGTAGTATTGGCTATTGGGATGTTCCAGTATAAAGATTGCTTACCTTCATCTGTGACATACTCAACCCTTCCTCCATTGACCAGGATCCGGCAATGTTGCAGGTAATAGAGGTTTGCCCGCTTTGAATGCAGAATAGTTTTGAGTTCGGAAGGCGAGAATTGATTTTGCATTGATGAAAACATCCCTGTTTTTATGCCATAAGCCACCTGGCTCTAGACGCTCTATGCCAGATGTCCACGCGATAGTGATGTTTTAGCACACTTTACTTATTAGATAGAGTGATGAATGTTATGTTTTTATTTAATTTTTATTGACTATGAATCATTTATATAGATAAAAACCATGAATGATTTATATAAATTACCTTAATGATAAAGATAGGGCTAGGATGGGAAAGTTGACGGTACGGCAGTGGCCCTGGCTGAAATCGCGCCAGATAGGTGCCACCTCTTCTAAGCTGCCGATACGGCAGTGAACTCCATCCCGGCGGTATAAATGTAATCACATGCTTTCTAAGCTGCCTGTACAGCAGTGAACGGAATTAAATTAAGGCCGTCCTGATAGCCTTTTTTCTAAGCTGCCTGTACGGCAGTGAACCTGTGGCGCCGTTGGGCAATGCAAACCCCATATTTCTAAGCTGCCTGTACGACAGTGAACCTTATTGAGGAATCTCGGCTGCTGCGCCGGAATTTCTAAGCTGCCTGTACGGCAGTGCACGCGTTTGCCCTGGCCGCAGTGCTGAACCAGTTTTTCTAAGCTGCCTGTACGGCAGTGCACCTCAATCACTTCGCCAGTTTCAACGTCATACATTTCTAAGCTGCCTGTACGGCAGTGCACGAACCAAGCCATCAGCATGGTGATGTTCACCATTTCTAAGCTGCCTGTACGGCAGTGCACCAAGATAGCGAAACAATTCGCCACTTATTACGTTTCTAAGCTGCCTGTACGGCAGTGCACTTAGTTGGCGTTACGGCCAGCGTTCCATTAGATTTCTAAGCTGCCTGTACGGCAGTGCACGATGCATGGGATAGCGACACTCCACTGCCTTCTTTCTAAGCTGCCTGTACGGCAGTGCACAGGCGCTTCACCACCATGTTTTGCGGGAGTAGTTTCTAAGCTGCCTGTACGGCAGTGCACGTGGCAGGAAATGGAAGTTAGATCGTGAAATGTTTCTAAGCTGCCTGTACGGCAGTGCACGATTGCGAATACAACCAACTCAAACAGAAACATTTCTAAGCTGCCTGTACGGCAGTGCACAACAACGCTATACGGTCTAGCTGCTGCCCTATTTTCTAAGCTGCCTGTACGGCAGTGCACGGTTGTTTGAGGCGTTCCGTAAACATTATAAATTTCTAAGCTGCCTGTACGGCAGTGCACACTTACTCGCAAGAGTACGTAACCGCACTGCTTTTCTAAGCTGCCTGTACGGCAGTGCACTCAGCTTCCGGGCGACGGTGATCACCCATTCATTTCTAAGCTGCCTGTACGGCAGTGCACCGTGTTTCCCTGGCAGGTGTAACCGGCCTTACTTTCTAAGCTGCCTGTACGGCAGTGCACGCCGCGAACTTCTCTACTCCACGCGCTTCCACTTTCTAAGCTGCCTGTACGGCAGTGCACAAGTAGCACAATGGAGGCCGAAAAATGCAAACTTTCTAAGCTGCCTGTACGGCAGTGCACGAACAAACAGACGTTGTGCGCCATTTTCAGCGTTTCTAAGCTGCCTGTACGGCAGTGCACAAGATGGCCAGCACGTGGGAACGGGTGGATAATTTCTAAGCTGCCTGTACGGCAGTGCACGCCGTCGACGGCATCGCCAGCGCTGTGAATGATTTCTAAGCTGCCTGTACGGCAGTGCACGAAAACTTGATTTCTTTACCGGCAACTTTCAGTTTCTAAGCTGCCTGTACGGCAGTGCACTTTACTGCGTTGAGAGTATCAACGAGAGGTAATTTCTAAGCTGCCTGTACGGCAGTGCACGAAATCGTTATCCCGTACGCCGATGGCGTTCATTTCTAAGCTGCCTGTACGGCAGTGCACACACCCGAGTGAATGAAATGTAGGGATTTCATTTTCTAAGCTGCCTGTACGGCAGTGCACAAAACTTCTTAGAGAAGCCTCGCCGCATCCCTTTTCTAAGCTGCCTGTACGGCAGTGCACTCCCTACCCTAGCTGATTGCTTTGATATGGCATTTCTAAGCTGCCTGTACGGCAGTGCACTACCAATGTGCTCCGCCGGTCCTTTGGGCACGTTTCTAAGCTGCCTGTACGGCAGTGCACTGTTCTATCCTATCCCCAATCATCTGTTAATTAAACAATAATCCTCATATTAGCCAGAAAACCCTTTTTTAATGGACTAACATTCTCACTAACAAAATCAATAAGTTATCTACACTACTAAAATTAGGGTTCAACCAGATTAGGAAAGAGTCTGCATCACGGGTCTTATGGCGTTGCTCAATTTCTTTCTAGACTTTTTAGTTGCCATAAAGGTACTACTGGCTAGCTAGTTACAACAGTATCGAGACTGCTTTATTTTTTCACTTGCGCTGCGTCCTTCCGGTACCCTAAATTTCCTTCAATTCGATGGGGTTGGTTAGCTTCGTTGGGTAAACAAAGAAAGGGAGCCATCAGGCTCCCGATATTCACATGAGAATTAATAGCTTATTGGAAATTCAGCATGAAGCCTGCCGCAGCTTGATAGTCGCCTGCTTTAATATTTCCCGGTACACCATCGCCCTGGAGGTAAACCGTAAAAGGAAGGATGTTGTTACCATCCTGGAGCGAAATGCTTTTGCTGGGTTTTCCCAGTTCAAGCACATTCCCTGAACCATCGGCCAACGCAACACTGGCACCACTAGCCGTTCCTGTAATACCAAGGCGCCCTTCTTTTCCTTCCACGCCAACAAAAGTAACGGTCACACTATTGCCTCCAGAAACTTCACAATCTTCCAATTGAATATTGAATCGTTGTACAGTCGACTTGCCAGAGCCATTGTTTTCAAGCAGTGCAGCATCGGCCACCTGCCCTAATGCGATTGTCTGGTCAAGAGACTCGGGAGCTAAAGAGCAAGATGTTTGTGTCTTAATAATACTACCTGACACTGTCACTCTTCCATTACCTTCGGCCATCGTTGCCGAGCTAAAAGCAATAGTTGTTAAGAATAGTACAGCTAACAAGTTTTTAATTTTCATAATAGAGTCCATTGTTGAAAAATAATAGCACCGAATGTGCATAGCTATAATCGCACTTTACGGAATAATTGAAATTCGTTTGCGTTGTGCCAGTGACAGGCAAAATTATTTAATTCATTCACACTTCGTGTACTTCTTGGGGCGTATTTCACAGACTACGTTCGCAATAGTTAACATTTTTCAAGGATGGATATGGCCACTAGCGATCTGCAACCATTCATTATTGAAATAAGGTTTGGGCCAATTGAGCTCAGGATGTAAAAAAGCCAGCATTAGTGCTGGCTAAGTTAGATTAACTATCGGGGTATCGTTTAAAGGCAACCTTTTATACCGGAAATTAATATTTTCTTACTGCCCCAAATTTTATCCCCGTTATGGTAAAAAACGACTCTGCTTTTACCATCAACTGAAGGTGAAACATCAACTATTTCTGTATAATTAAGAGTATAAAGTGTTATCATATCGCCGGTATTTCGCTGACTGACACCAGCAGCGGTAAGTCCCATGTGAACATCACTGTTTTGCCAGGCATTTTTTATACATGCAGCCGTAATTTCCGTATTCATAGATGAGGTGTATTCACTATCCATCCCGTTATACGCCCTTCCGGATTCAACGTTGGCAATGAAACAACCAGATAAAGCGACAGGAAGGATGAGGGCAATCCATTTATAAACTTTCATTTTTCCTCACATTAGCAATGTATTTATTTGCAGCGGCTTTAAAATTGTTTAATTCTTGAGCGGCATCATTATTAACAGCTATTTTTTGCATAAAGGTGACCCAGTCTGCGTATGTATCTATAAGTGCTGCTTTTTCCTGTTCATTCATTGGCACTGACTTTAGCTGTTGGAATTGTTGTTCTGAAAATTTAATAGCATTTTCGCGCGTTGTTAATGTACATGCGTGTACTTCTTCTATGTACGCTTGATCTGCTTTAGCTTGAGCGGTTTTTAGCTTTTGCGCCCCGATATCATTGAATAAACTCGCTAGAGAGGCCATTTGTTGCAAGTTGTTGATGAAGTCAGATTTACTAACCGTATCACGCTTCACATTTTCAGTTATACCCGTGATCATTGAAGA
>NZ_AYMQ01000133.1 GCF_000633355.1 Serratia sp. H1w | reverse complement strand
CCCGGTCTGTACAGGGAGAGGGGTGGGGTGAGGGGATTACGCCTTAAGTTCGGCGTCTGCGTCCTGCTCACCTTCTTCTTCGATCATCAGCTTCCAGCCAACCACGTCATTCCAATATTCCTGCTCACGTTCAAAATCGAGCTGTACCAGGTTGTTCTGCGTCAGATAGCCAGCAGGGAAGCGCAGCGTCCAGTGATTATCATCCGTTTCCAGACGCAGGGTTTCTGGCGTGGTAGTAGCTTGACGCTGATTGTTGAGCAGGGTGCTCAGGCGTAACAGTTGGATCAGCGGCAGATAATATTTCTTCTTGAACAGGTTCAAGCGGGGCAACTCTTCGAGCTTGATCGCTTTGCGCTGGAAACGTACCAACGCCGACAACAGCAACTGCTGTTCCTGATTGAAGCCCGGCAGGTTGGTATTTTGCAGGATATAGGCGGAATGGCGGTGCATGCCGCTATGGTTGATGCTCAGGCCCACTTCATGCAACATCGCTGCCCATTTCAGCAGCGCTTCCAACTGTGGCTGCACCAGCTTGGTATTTTGCGCCATCCACTGGGCGTACAACAGCTCGGTGGTGTCGAGCACGCGCTTGGCCTGCTCACGGTCGATATTATAGTGATCGGCCAGGCTTTTGGCCGTGCGGCTGCGAATATCTTGGTGGCGGAAGCGGCCTTCCATCTCATACAGCACGCCTTCGCGCAGGGCACCGTCAGACAGGCGCAGATCGCGAATAGCCAACGCATCAAATACCCCACATAGGATCGCCAGCCCCGGCACAAACACCGATTGGCGATCTTCCGACAGCCCAGGCAGGCTCAAGGCGCTGAAGTTTTTAAACTGCAACACCTGTTCGACCAGCAACTCCAGCCGTTCGAGGGTAATCAACCCGTCTTTTTCGCCCATCGCGACCAGCACTTCGTGAGCGGCCTTGATGGTACCAGACGCGCCCAAGGCATATTGCCAGCCCTGAATGCGGTATTGCCACGCCAGGGTTTCCAACTTCTGGGCGGCGGCTAAACGTGCGCGCTTAAAGTTGGTTTTGCTGATCTCTCCCTCAGGGAAGAACAGGTGGGCAAAGCTGACGCAACCCATCCGGCGGCTTTCAGCCAGCAGAGGTTCGAAATCTTCACCAATGACCAATTCGGTCGAGCCACCACCGATATCGATCACCAGCTTGCGGCCTTTTTCCGGCTGAGTATGTTCGACCCCCATAAAAATCAGACGGGCTTCTTCCTGCCCGGCGATGATTTCGATCGGATAGGGGATCACTTTTTCCGCCTGCTTGAGGAACACTTCGGCATTCACCGCCTGACGCAGGGTGTGGGTCCCCACGATGGTGACGTTATCCGCCGGGAAACCCTGTAGCCGCTCGGCAAACAGCGCCAGGCAAGCCAGACCCCGTTCCATGGCTTCGTCACTGAGCACGTTATTGCTGTCCAATCCATCGGCAAGGTGTACCCGCTGTTTTAAACGGCCTAACACCTGTAAAGCGCCGTTAACGACGCGGGCGATCACCATATGGAAACTGTTCGAGCCAAGATCGATGGCAGCGATTTCCTGTGGCTTGTTATTGGTGGCGGTGCTTTTTAGCGGCATAGTTGCTGGCCTAGTTTTCCGGTTGTTCCAGAGCTTTTAAATACTCATAAATGGCCACCTGTGCACGGACCTTACGGCGATTGCCACGCGGTACATACTGGTTGCTCAGTTCTTTATCGATATAGCGGGCCTTGACCGTATCGCTGAACAGCAGCTCCAGAATATCCAGAACGCGCTGTTTGAGCGCCGGATCCAGCAGCGAGACGGCCACTTCGATACGGTAATCTATGTTGCGGGTCATCCAGTCGGCGGAAGAGAGGTAAACCCGTTTGTCACCTTTGTTTTCGAATACGTATACCCGATCGTGTTCCAGATAACGGTCGACGATGCTGATAACCTGAATATTGTCGCTAATGCCCGGCAAGTTGGGGATCAGCGAACACATGCCGCGCACCAACAGACGGATTTTCACGCCGGCAGCGGCAGCGGTATATAACCGATCTACCAGCCCTTTATCCACCAGATTATTTATTTTCAACATAATCGCGGCGTTTTCACCGGCCAGGGCGTTGGCAATCTCACGATCGATCAGGTCGTACAGCATACGGCGGGAGTTCTGCGGCGAAACCATCAGGTTGTCGAAGGAAACCGGCCGGTACGGATTTTCAATAAAGTTGAATACCCGGCGTACTTCGTTAGTGATGCGTGAATCGGCGGTCAGCAGCGAGTAGTCGGTGTAGATACGGGCCGTTTTTTCGTTAAAGTTGCCGGTACCAATATGAGCATAGCGCACAATATCCTCGCCTTCACGGCGTGAGATCAGGAATAGTTTGGCGTGAATTTTCAGCCCCGGCGCGGAGAAGATAACGTGCACTCCGGCCTCTGTCAGGCGTTTGGCCCAGTGGATGTTGGCCTCTTCGTCGAAACGTGCCTGCAACTCCACCACCACGGTCACTTTCTTGCCGTTATGCGCCGCGTGGATCATCGATTCGATGATGCGCGAGTCTTTGGCCACCCGATAGATATTGATTTTGATTGCCAGCACGCTAGGGTCGAATGACGCCTGGCGCAGCAGTTCCAACACGTGTTCAAAGGTGTGATACGGGTAGTACAGCAGCACGTCTTTTTCGCGGATGGCGTCGAAGCCGTTGCGGAATTTATCGAACCAGATATGCCGCAGGCGCGGTAGCGGACGGTTGACCAGATTGGCCTTGCCAACGTTGGGGAAGCTGATGAAGTCTTTAAAATTGTGGTAGCGGCCACCGGCGATCACCGAGTCGTAGTTGGAGATCCCCAGCTTGTTGCGCAGCAGCTCCACCATCTCGTTGGGCATATCGCGCTGATATACAAAGCGTACCGGTTCGGCGGTCAGGCGCTGTTTGAGGCTCGATGACATCAATTCCAACAGGCTGGATTCCATTTCGGTCACCAGATCGTATTCCGCATCGCGCGTCATTTTCATCGAATAGGCGTTGAGCGCGTCGTAATCGAAGAAGCCCTTGAAGATGTCGTCCAGGCAATAGCGCAGGATGTTGTCCAGCAGGATCATCGGCTTGCGGCGGCGTGGAGCTTCCGGCGGCAGGTTGACGAAACGGGGCACTTTGTCGGAAGGGATTTCCAGTAGCGCATAATCGATGCGTGTACCGCGAATAATCTCCACCGCCAGATAGGTGTAGTCGTCCTTCAGGAACTGCACCAGATTGGTGTCATGATTGATCAGGATCGGCGTGATGTGCTGGCGCAGGTGCTGCTTGAAGTATTGTCGCAACCAGATTTGCTGGTTTTCCGACACCTGGCGTTCGTTGATCAGGAAGATCTGGTTACGCGCCATTTCCAACAACAGATCGTTGTACAGGCCGTCGAACTCCTGATCGGTCTTCAGCACCTTGGCCTGAATTTTTTTCAGCAAATGACGCGAAGCGCCGCCCGAGCCCTGTTCTTCGCTGATCAAGATGCGCCGTTTCAGATCGGCAAAGCGGACCTTATAGAATTCATCCAGGTTATTGGAGTAAATGCCCAGAAATCGCATGCGCTCAATCAGGGGATTGCTCTTATCTGCGGCTTCCTGCAATACGCGTTCATTAAAGGATAACCAGCTTAATTCTTTGTCGATGTAGAGCTTTTCCTGACCCATTGCTACTCCAGTTCGATTTTAGAAAAGGATCGGACTTGATGCCGAATACCGCTTTAGTGTCCTCCGACATTATTGCGAGAGATTGACAACAATGTCCAACATAACTGCGGAGTTATCCTGCCGCGATGCCCGCTGCAAATAGATATTCATCTTGCGCTACGCCCGGCAACTTTGTCATGCAAACGTCACAAAACTGACATAAGATGCCCGGTTATCTTTGGGCGCAAGCCCGACAATGGAACCGACGACAGGCAAATGGCACAGACAACGCTTAACCAACATCCCCGGGATCGCCTGCGCGCACGCGTTGATCGTGGCGTGCAAGGGGCCGTGACGGTCAGCGGGCTGCTGGTATTGATGACGCTGATGCTGATCTTTGTCTATCTCTTACTTTCGGTATTACCGCTGTTCAAACCGGCATCGCTAGGTGCTTCACGCACCTTGCCAATGGCCCACACTTCCCCGGCGTTGGCTATCGGAATGGACGTACAGCAGCGTATTGGCTATCGCATCGATCGCCAGGGGGAAGGGCGTTTTTATTCGTTGCAGTCTTCGGATCCTAATCCGGCGCCGCAAACGTTATTGAGCCTGCCTACCTCATTCGCTCAGGCGGTTGGGGAGCGCGATCTGTTTGTCCTGGCGCGGGCGGATGGCCGATTGATGGTTGCCCAAGCCGATTTTGCACCGGTGGGAGGTGGCGAACCGCAGTGGCGCTTCCCACTGGGGCAGGAGCCCTTGGCGTTTGATCCCCATGGACATGCGCTGACATTGCTAAGTTTGGCGCAAGTCCGCCAGGGGAATTTCCTGCTGGCAGCGGTAACGGACGACAATCGGCTGCTGTTTGGGCGTTTCAACCCGACGCTTCAGGGCCAACCAACGGAAATCCCTTTGGTTGCGGCTCCTCAACAACTGCTGCTAACGCCGGATGGTCGCCAGCTTTATGTGTTAACCGGTAACCAACTGGCCCGCTATCAGATTGAAGGTAAACAGCCGCAGTTGCGTGAGACTCGCACCCTTGGTGAACATCCGCCCTATCGCCTGACGGCGTTGCCTGGGGGAAGCGCATTGCTGATCCAGGCCAGCGACGGCAGCCTGCGTGAATGGTTTGACGTGGAGAAGAACCAGCGCTATCAGTTGGCTCCGATCCAGCAATTTATCCATCAGACGACCCCACAGGAACTGCTGGTGGCCGAGCCGTATCGGCGGGTCTTCGCCACCTTGCAGCCGCAAGGGGAGTTCGCCTTGTTCTCCAGCATCCAGTCCAAGCCGTTGCTGAAGGACCAACTGCCTGCCAACGTGCAGCAAATGGCATTTGCCCCACGTGGCGACGGGCTATTGCTGGAAACCGCCCAAGGCTGGCGGCACTACGCGGTGGATAATCTCTATCCAGACGTAACCTGGCGTTCGCTATGGCAGCGGCTGTGGTATGAGAACTACCCTGAACCGGCCTATGTGTGGCAATCCACCTCGGGTGAAGATAGCTACCAGGCTAAGTTCAGCCTGATGCCGGTGATCTTTGGTACCTTCAAGGCGGCCGCCTACTCCATGTTATTCGCCATTCCGCTGGCGCTGGCCGGGGCTATCTATACCGCCTGCTTTATGTCGGCGGGGCTACGGCGGGTAGTGAAACCGGCGGTCGAAGTGATGGGGGCGTTGCCAACGGTGGTGATTGGGCTGGTGGCCGGTATCTGGCTGGCACCGATGATTGAACGTTATCTGCTGGCCGTGCTGGCCTTGCCGTTCCTGTTGGCCGGTGCCGTGCTGTTATGCAGTTGGCTGGTCAATCGATTTACGGCGCGCCCCTGGTCGCCAGGTTGGGATTTGCTGCTGTTGTTACCGGTGGTGGTACTGACCGTTTGGCTGACGCTGGCCGTTGGGCCTTGGCTGGAGCTTAAGCTGTTTGGTGAACCGCTGCATTTCTGGTTGGGCGAGGATTTCGATCAGCGTAATACGCTGGTGGTGGGCGTGGCGATGGGCTTCGCACTGGTGCCAATTATCTTTTCGCTGGCAGAGGATGCGCTGTTCAGCGTTCCTGCCTCGCTTAGCCGGGGTTCACTGGCCCTGGGAGCCACCCAGTGGCAAACCGTATTGCGTGTGGTGTTACCTTCCGCCAGCGCCGGTATCTTCTCGGCGTTGATGATTGGGTTTGGCCGCGCGGTGGGGGAAACCATGATCGTGCTGATGGCTACCGGCAATACACCACTGATCGACGGCAGCCTGTTCCAGGGCTTGCGTGCCATGGCGGCTAATATTGCGATCGAAATGCCAGAGGCCGTCACGGGCAGCAGCCATTATCGGGTGCTGTTCCTGACCGCGCTGGTGCTGTTTATCTTTACCTTTGTATTCAACACGCTGGCGGAGGCGGTCCGTTTGCGCCTGCGTAAGCGTTATACGCTTAACCAGGAGACACCATGAGAGGCTGGGTCAAAAGCGGCTCCCCGTGGATTTGGCTGACGGCGGCCTCGGTGGCCATCAGCCTGCTGGCACTGATCGGCATTATGTTGCTGTTGGCCGGGCAGGGGACGCGTTATTTCTGGCCTAGCCCGGTTTATCAGTTCGAACTGAACCAGACGGCCGCAGGCCCGGTGACGGTAGTGGGTGAACTGTATCAACGGCAGACCATCTCGCGCCAGCAACTGCAAGACGCCGGTGTCGCGTTGCCTCCGGGAGACGAACAAAGCTTTATCCGCTATCTGATCAAAGTGGGTAACCGGGAAAGCGAAGGGCAGGATTTCCGCACCTTACTGGCCAGCGATGTCGGTAACATGACCACTCCGCGCGATTTATTGGTGCTGGAGCGTAACAGTAACGGGACCGCTTATGGCTATCTGGCCGGTTTACTGGAAGATGGCCAACCGTTGACCGGCAGCGATCTGAGCCAGGCATTGCAGCAGCGCTTGCCACAGATTGCGGCGTTGACCAAGCAGGCGCGCGATATTCAGTTCCGCGATATGGCACGGATTAACGAACAGTTTGAAGACTTGCGTCTGCATGAAAAGCGCCTGCTGCGTGAGAATAAGCTGGATGCGCGTTGGCAAGCCTCTATTCATGCCGAACGGCTGGAATTGCAGCGCCAATACCGCCTTCTGGCGGGCAAGCTGCAAGGGTTGGAGCGCGATCGCCAGCGTGATGCCTTGCAACTGCGCGACATGCATGGGCAGGTGCACACCATTGCCCTGAGCCAGGTGCGTGATGCCTGGTATCCCAATGACATGAACAGCGGGCAGAAGTTGGCGCACTGGGCCAAGCAGATCCAAAAATTCCTGACCGACAGCCCACGGGAAGCCAATACCGAAGGGGGCGTGTTCCCGGCGATCTTTGGCACCGTGTTGATGGTGATCCTGATGTCGATCGTGGTGATGCCGTTTGGTGTGATCGCCGCCGTCTATCTGCACGAGTATGCAGGCAATAATCTACTGACGCGGCTGATCCGCATCTCCGTGGTGAATCTGGCGGGGGTACCGTCGATCGTCTACGGCGTATTTGGCCTTGGGTTCTTTGTCTATATGGTAGGGGGCTCGCTCGACCG
This sequence comes from Serratia sp. H1w, assembly GCF_000633355.1. Classification (GTDB taxonomy): domain Bacteria; phylum Pseudomonadota; class Gammaproteobacteria; order Enterobacterales; family Enterobacteriaceae; genus Chania. The sequence goes on along the minus strand of NZ_AYMQ01000133.1, from coordinate 8,400 downwards.
GTTGTTTTACGCCGATTCCTTGCCCAACCCGACGTTCGGTACACCGGGCGTGCTATGGGCCGCATTGACCTTGGCCTTGCTGACCTTACCAGTGGTGATTGTCGCCACTGAAGAAGGGCTGTCGCGTATTCCCGTTTCGCTGCGTCAGGGGTCGTTGGCGCTGGGCGCAACCCGAGCAGAAACGCTCTGGCGCATCGTGCTACCGATGGCGGCACCGGCCATGATGACAGGGCTGATCCTGGCCGTGGCGCGAGCGGCGGGGGAAACGGCACCGCTGATGCTGGTCGGCGTGGTGAAATCCGTCCCGGTGCTGCCAGTGGACGATATTTTCCCTTACCTGCACCTGGAACGTAAATTCATGCACCTGAGCTTCCAGATCTACGATATGGCGTTCCAGAGCCCGAGCGTAGAAGCGGCGCGGCCACTGGTCTTTGCCACGGCATTCCTGCTGGTGCTGATTGTTGTTGGGCTGAACCTGACGGCAATGGGTATCCGGCACTCGTTGAGGGAGCGGTATAAAGCATGGTCGCAGTAACACGATGGGATTTTTTAGGGAGAGCCAAATGAGTCTGATAACGCCGGGCAGCTTACCCCGGCTGGATGTCCAGCACCTTGCCGATGAGGATACCGCGCTGGCGGTAAATGGCCTCGATCTGTTTTATGGTGACAAGCAGGTGCTGCACAATATTTCCCTGCGCATTCCCAAACATCGGGTGACGGCGCTGATTGGCCCTTCTGGCTGCGGCAAGTCCACGCTGCTACGCTGCTTTAACCGGATGAACGATCTGGTGGAACGCTGCCGGATCGACGGCGAGTTACAACTAAATGGTGAAACCATTTCCGGCCCGCAGATTGACGTGGCTGCTTTGCGGCGGCGAGTAGGTATGGTGTTCCAGCGGCCAAACCCGTTTCCAAAATCGATCTACGAAAACGTGGTTTACGGCCTGCGCTTACAGGGCGTGCGTGACCGACGTATTCTGGATGAAGCCGTGGAGCGATCCTTGCGTGCCGCTGCGCTGTGGCATGAGGTGAAAGATCGGCTACGGGAAAATGCGTTTCGCCTTTCCAGCGGCCAACAGCAGCGGTTGGTGATTGCCCGGGCTATCGCGGTGGAGCCAGAAGTGTTGCTGCTCGACGAGCCGACCTCTGCGTTGGATCCGATCTCCACCTTGACCATCGAGGAGCTGATTTCGGTGCTGAAACAGCGCTACAGTGTGGTGCTGGTCACTCACAACATGCAGCAGGCGGCACGGGTTTCCGACTATACGGCGTTTATCCACCAGGGGACGCTGGTGGAATATAGCGATACCGATGCCATTTTCACTTCGCCACGCCAACGCCGTACAGAGGATTACATCACTGGCCGTTATGGCTGACGGGCGAGGTGCTTAATTGGCTTGCTGGTTCGGCTGTGCGGCCTGCTGTTCAGGTTCAACCTTCTTCAGCGCGGTGACTTTTGTCTGAGCGGGTTGGGCCTGAGCGGGGGTTTTCTGCATCAGCTGCGACTGGCCAATAAACAGGCCGCCTTTCTCGATGGAGATTTCGTCGGCGAAAATATCCCCGCGCATGCTGCCCTTCGGTTGGATTGACAGAGAGTCGGCGAAGCAGCGGCCTTCAACCGGGCCGTTAATCATGATCTGCTGGGCGCGGATCTCACCTTTCACATGGCCAGTAGTTTCAATTCGCGCCATGTGGCTGCAAATGATATTCCCTTCAACCCGGCCTTCGACAATGATATTGCCGTCACCTTCGATCACGCCGGTGAACAGCGCACCATTAGAGATAAAGGTGTCCTTCTTGGCGCGGATGGGCTTGATCGCATCGAGCACATCGTTTGCTGGGGTCGGTTCGGCATGGGCAGATGCTTGCGGTGCAGGCTGATCGATCAACTCCTGTGCCTTTTCCGTAGCAATCGACTTGTTTTTCTTATTGAATGACAACATTTTATTCATCCTTGTTGTTTTGTAGATAAACGCCAGCGTTGCCAACAATGCCAGCAGCAAAGCGGCCAGCAGCGCGCGTTTTAAGTAGATCCCGGTGACGCTGATCCCTGTCAGCCAGAGAACGATGGACAGTGCCCATAATCCCCATACACACCATAATAAGTTGTAATTACGCATGTTTTTTCAGGCCGTTTGAAGTCCGTTCCAGGCGAAAGTGCGAGATGCCAGAGGTGATCTGCCGGCTGCCCGCGTGACGGTTCCTGTAGGGCTATCCCTAGTCGCAGGGATGATACCTAATAACGCGAGCTAATTCACCACTCCGTTGGTCGATCGAAGAATCCTCTGAAGCGGCGTAACCAATCAATTAATTGTATGGTAAATAGTAATTAATTGATTATTTGAATGGCATCGGCGAACAGTCACAAACTGTAAAACAACTCAACGACATTGATTTGGCAACCGGCGTAAGATGACGAGTTACTCACATCTGGAGGTTGTATGTCTTTGTCGATTTATGCCCATTGCCCATCGCAGTTTATCCGTGGTTTGCAGATCCTGTCAGCGTTGCTGAAAAAAGGTGAACAGTTCTTGCAGGAGAAGCAGCAGGCTGAAAGCGTGCTGTTAGAAGCCCGGTTGGCGCCGGATATGTTCGCTCTGCTGCGGCAGGTGCAGATTGCCAGCGATGCGGCCAAAGGCGCCGTGGCCAGATTAGCCGGGCAGGAAGTGCCCTCTATGCCGGATAACGAAGCCAGCTTTGCCGATCTTTACCAGCGTATTGAAAAAACGATTGCCTATGTGCAGGGTTTCCAGGCGGCCGATTTTGCCGATGCCGATGGCCGCAATATTGAGATAAAAAGCAAAACGCGTGATTTCCACTTCACCGCGCAAGATTTCCTGCTGACCTTCGCCATTCCCAACTTTTATTTCCACCTGACTACCGCTTACAACATCCTGCGTAATCAGGGTGTAGCAGTGGGTAAATGGGATTATCTGGGCGCCAAGTAATTGTGGTTTTCGGGGAGAAGAATATCTCCCCGGTTTGCTGTTATTTCACCAACGGCTTATCGCTAGCCTGGGCAGTCTTGAACTTCGCCAGATACTGCGGCTGGAAGATGCACATGCGCAGCACGGTGCGGTATGCGCCGCTAACGAAGAATTCGTCAATCAGCTCGCCTTCCACCTCAAAGCCCAGCTTGCTGTAAATATGGATCGCCTTCGGGTTCTCTTTGTCGACGATCAGATACAGCTTATAGAGGTTAAGTACTGAGAAGCCATAGTCCATCGCCAGCTTGGCGGCGGTGCTGGCATAGCCTTTGCCCTGATGTGCCGGATCGATGATGATCTGGAATTCGGCACGGCGGTGAATATGGTCGATCTCTACCAGTTCAACCAGCCCGACCTTGGCCCCTTCATGTTCGATGATAAAGCGCCGTTCGCTCTGGTCGTGAATGTGTTTATCGTACAGATCGGAAAGCTCAACAAAGGCTTCATAAGGCTCTTCGAACCAGTAGCGCATTACGCTGGCGTTGTTATCCATCTGGTGAACAAACGCCAGATCTTCCCGCTCCAGCGGGCGCAGCCTGACGTTGGTGGTGCTCGACATACATTCTCCTCGGGTCATTAATCTGGCCAAAGTATAACCCCAGGCGCTGATTCAAGGCGAAAAAAAACGGCACCGCGAAGGGTACCGTTTAGATTGCAGCTAGTTGCAGGTTAGTCGGCCGCATAGCCTTGTGCAGGCAGGCGTTCACCATCCAACCAGGCAGCGTTGTCACGCATCGCCAACCGCCCTTCGATAAACCAGCTCACCACCAGGGGATAAATGGTGTGTTCCTGGGTCTGCACCCGCTCAATCACCTCATCTTCCTCGTCACCGGGGAAGATTGGCACCTTGGCTTGCAGGATCACCGGGCCACCGTCGAGCTGCTCCGTCACGAAATGCACCGAAGTGCCATGTTCGGCATCGCCGTTGTCGATAGCTTGACGATGGGTATGCAGCCCTGGATATTTCGGCAGCAGGGAAGGGTGGATATTCAGCAGGCGTCCGGCATAGTGCTGCACAAACGCGTTGCTGAGAATACGCATATAACCGGCCAACACCACCAAATCGGGCTGATGCTGGTCGATGGCCTGCGCCAGCGCAGCGTCAAAGGCTTCACGATCGGCAAAGGCTTTGGCATCCAGCGCCTGAGCGGCAATGCCAGCTTCCTCGGCACGCTGCAAGCCATAAGCCTGTGCGTTATTGCTGATTACCGCCACGAGAGTGGCGGCGATCCGGCCCTGTTGGCAGGCGTCGATCAGCGCCTGGAGATTACTCCCCTGGCCGGAGACCAACACCACAATCTTTTTCATCACTGAATGACCACTTGTTGTTCGTCAGAAGAAGCGATCAGTTTACCAATCTGCCAGGCTTTTTCACCTGCGGCAGTTAATATTACGATGGCTTTTTCTACCGATTCTTGTGGCAGCGCGATCACCATACCGACACCACAGTTAAAGGTGCGGTACATTTCATGGCTGCTCACGTTGCCTGCCTGCTGCAACCAACCAAATACGGCAGGCCATTGCCAGCTCGATTCGTCGATCACCGCCTGCATGCCTTCTGGCAGCACGCGTGGGATGTTTTCCCAGAAGCCGCCGCCGGTCAGATGAGCAATAGCGTGCACGTCCACTTTCTCGATCAATTCCAGCACGGATTTAACGTAAATCCTGGTTGGCTCGAGCAGGTGGTCCGCCAGCGGCTTGCCATCCAGATCGGTGGTAGCAGGATCGGTCTTGCTCACTTCCAGGATCTTGCGCACCAGCGAATAACCGTTGGAGTGCGGACCTGAAGCACCCAGAGCGATCAGTGCGTCGCCAGACTGAACTTTGCTGCCGTCGATGATTTCGGATTTCTCCACCACACCCACGCAGAAACCGGCGACGTCGTAGTCTTCACCGTGGTACATGCCAGGCATTTCGGCGGTTTCACCACCAACTAACGCACAGCCGGATTGCTTACATCCTTCGGCGATCCCGGTGATCACGCTGGCGGCGGTGTCCACATCCAGCTTGCCGGTAGCAAAGTAATCCAGGAAGAACAGCGGCTCTGCGCCCTGAACCACCAGATCGTTAACACACATCGCCACCAGATCGATACCGATGGTGTCATGGCGCTTCAAATCCATCGCCAGACGCAGCTTGGTGCCCACGCCGTCGGTGCCGGAAACCAGTATCGGCTCGCGGTATTTCTGCGGCAACGCGCACAGGGCGCCAAAACCGCCCAGCCCACCCATCACTTCCGGGCGGCGGGTCTGTTTCACTACACCTTTGATGCGGTCTACCAATGCGTTGCCAGCATCGATATCGACACCTGCGTCTTTATAGCTGAGAGAGGTTTTGTCGGTCACTGCGCGATCCCCACGACGGTTTGCGGTTTGAGAACGGTGCTTCCGGCGATGATGCCGGAACCAGGCGCGGCAATTCTAACAGCGCAAGCAAACGTTTGCGAGAACCATGTGCGCCCGCTCGAACTTTTCGTCTTCTATACTGTTGATCAATCTTTTGTTGATCTCGATCCGGCTATTGGTAGTGGCGCGAAGCGCAAAAGGCGGTATAATCCGGCGATTTTTTTGGCCGCAACCACCTTAATAGGAGAAAAATGATGAAGATCGTTGAGGTGAAACACCCGCTGGTTAAACACAAGCTTGGTCTGATGCGCGAACACGATATCAGCACCAAACGCTTTCGTGAGCTGGCTTCTGAAGTGGGTAGTTTGCTGACCTATGAAGCGACAGCCGATCTGGCGACAGAGAAAGTCACCATCGAAGGCTGGTGTGGGCCGGTTGAAGTTGAGCAGATTAAAGGGAAAAAAATTACCGTAGTGCCAATCCTGCGTGCCGGCCTGGGCATGATGGAAGGGGTGCTGGAGCATGTACCAAGCGCTCGTATCAGCGTGGTTGGGGTTTATCGTGACGAAGAAACCCTGGAGCCGGTACCGTATTTCCAGAAACTGGTTTCCAACATCGACGAGCGTATGGCGCTGGTAGTTGACCCAATGCTGGCTACCGGTGGTTCGATGATCGCCACCATCGACCTGCTGAAGAAAGCTGGTTGTAGCAGCATCAAGGTGCTGGTGCTGGTTGCGGCTCCTGAAGGGATCGCCGCGCTGGAGAAAGCGCATCCGGACGTTGAGCTGTATACCGCCTCGATCGACCAGTGTCTGAATGACAAAGGGTACATCGTGCCTGGCCTGGGTGATGCAGGCGACAAGATATTTGGTACCAAATAAAAATATAAGCCGACCAGAGAGTCGGCTTTTTAATGCCCTTGGTTTTTCAACGCAGGCAAAATTTGCCGTGCCTTGAAATCCACAGGGGTTGTTAAAAGACTAACCAACCTGTTCAGAGGAAAAACACCACATGACCCGTCGCGCCATCGGCGTTAATGAACGCCCGCCGCTGTTCCAGACTATCCCGCTCAGCTTCCAGCATTTGTTTGCCATGTTTGGGGCCACCGTGCTGGTCCCCATCCTGTTCAAGATCAACCCGGCAACGGTGCTGCTGTTCAACGGCGTGGGGACATTGCTGTATCTCTTTATCTGTAAGGGCAAGATACCGGCCTATCTGGGTTCCAGTTTTGCGTTTATTTCACCTGTATTGCTGCTGTTGCCGCTGGGGTATGAGGTCGCACTGGGTGGTTTTATCATGTGCGGCGTATTGTTCTGCCTGGTGGCGTTGATCGTCAAGAAGGCAGGAACCGGCTGGCTGGACGTCATGTTCCCCCCTGCGGCGATGGGCGCAATCGTTGCCGTCATCGGTTTGGAGCTGGCGGGCGTGGCGGCTAATATGGCCGGACTGTTACCCGCAGAAGGCACTGCCGCAGATAGCACCACCATCACCATTTCGTTAGTCACGCTGGGTGTAACCGTCCTGGGCTCGGTGCTGTTCCGTGGTTTCCTGGCAATTATCCCGATCCTGATTGGCGTATTGGTGGGTTATGCGCTGTCGTTCTTTATGGGGGTCGTCGATCTGACGCCAATCCGTGATGCGCACTGGTTTGCCTTGCCGACCTTCTACACGCCACGCTTTGAGTGGTTTGCCATCTTCACCATTCTGCCTGCGGCATTAGTGGTGATTGCCGAGCACGTTGGCCACCTGGTGGTCACGGCGAACATCGTTAAAAAAGACCTGCTGCGCGATCCGGGCCTGCACCGCTCAATGTTTGCCAACGGGATCTCTACCGTGATTTCGGGATTCTTCGGTTCCACGCCTAATACGACCTATGGTGAAAACATCGGCGTAATGGCGATCACTAAGGTTTACAGTACCTGGGTGATCGGCGGGGCGGCTATTCTGGCCATTCTGCTTTCCTGCGTCGGCAAGCTGGCGGCGGCGATCCAGGTGGTGCCGGTGCCGGTGATGGGCGGCGTTTCCCTGCTTTTGTACGGGGTGATTGGCGCTTCGGGTATTCGCGTATTGATTGAATCCAAGGTGGATTACAACAAGGCGCAAAACCTGATCCTGACCTCGGTGATCCTGATTATCGGCGTTAGCGGTGCGAAAGTGCATATCGGCGCGGCGGAATTGAAAGGCATGGCGTTGGCGACCATCGTCGGGATCGGCCTGAGCCTGCTGTTCAAGCTGATTAGCCTGTACCGTAAAGAGGAAGAAGTGATCGACGTGCCGGAAGAGCGCCTTGATCATAAGTAAAGGGTAATGACTTAACCGCTAGCCAAGGGTAAGTCAGTGGGAGCCACCACTCTCTAAAGTGGAGAGTGGCTGGCGCTTGGTCCTACGGGGATTGGCCTGAAATTTATTAGTATTACAGTCTATTACAGAAGAATAGCGGAGTATCGGTAAGAGAGAAAAAGTATCCTTGCTTACCCGCCTTGTGTATGGTGTAGCTTGATAGGCTACCTACTTTGTACAGTATCTCAGGGACCAGCTGTTTTTCCATCTCTGCAGGAATGCTATCTCTGGGGTCCTTATTAATGTAAAGCGTTTTTAAAAAAAACAGCTTATCATTACCTACCTGATAACTGACAATGATATCTCGCCTCAAATAGTAAATTTTATTCGCATAGTGAATATTTGAAGTGAATGAAATCCTTCCCTTTCCCTCCTTGGCGTTATCGATCTCTTCTAAATGAATCGTTATATATCTGTTCACTGTTTTTCCTGGCTCAGGTTTGAACCACTTATAATAAGTGTCCGCTTCACACGACAAACCGCTGTTGTTATCTTTGAGGTTGAATAAGTACAGAGTTATCACAATAATTGTGCAAATTACGCCAGATAGTAGTGTCATTTTATTATTATTCATAACCACTCCAGTGAAATGATTTACAATGGTTCTTCAAGCTACCATTAAGTCTGTTTTCACAGGAAATAATCGACTCCATTTTGCTTTTTTTATTCTCAGCATAATATATGAACTGTCTTTTTGAACTATCGCATGGGTCAAGTATTCAATGTGT
>NZ_AYMQ01000132.1 GCF_000633355.1 Serratia sp. H1w | reverse complement strand
CGGGGGTGACCATAGATTTTTTGTGCCTACCATTCCACGGTGACCAATTCGTTTTCCCGATCGTCGATCACTTGCTTGCTGGAACTCATCTTGGGCACCAAGGTGGGGCTATTGCCGCAGGTGGCCTGTGGCACGTTGCCGGTCATGGTGACGCTACAGGTGGGCACAATCGTGATGCTGATACCAATCTTGCCGCTGGTGTTCTCGGCCATGACGCTGCTACTCAACAGCAACGCGCTGATTATCAATAGACTTTTCTTCATTCTTAAACTCAAGGCAATACCTGTCCGTAGATCAAAGCACGATGATCTATCGGCAAAAGTGAACGGAACTTAACAGCGCGGGATAATTTTTAACGAAAGGTTAAACAGTTGATTACATTATTCAGGCGCGATTTATTAGCGCAAAATAATAGCACATAGGCTATATATTAGTCGAATATACTGTTTGGTGAGTAGGTCTCCGCCGAAGCTGGCGGAGACCAGAATTACTGTTCGAGGATAAAGGCGGGGAGTTTCAGGTGCCAACGGATCGCGGCCAGGCGGATGCCCAGCGTGATGATCATGCCCAGCATCATGGCATGTTGTAACGGCATACCAAAAGTGTAGAACGCCGTCACGTGCACCGTTCCGCCAACGATGCAGGCGGTGGCGTAAACTTCGGTTCGCAGGATCATCGGGATCTCGCGGGCCAGCACGTCGCGGATAATCCCGCCGCCGACGCCGGTGATCACTCCCATGCAGACCGCCACCAGTGGCCCGCTGCCAGCGGCGAAGGCCTTATTGACGCCGATCCCCACGAACACCGCCAGCCCGATGGCATCCAGCACCGGCAGGATCCATTTCGGCAACCGGCGTGGCTGGCGCACCAGCAGCAGCGTGAGCACACAGGTGATCATCGCCACCACCAGATCGGTGGGATCCTTGACCCAGAAGACCGGGCCGTTAGCCAGCGCCATATCACGGATCGTCCCGCCGCCGACCGCAGTCACTACTCCCAGTACCAATACGCCAAAGGGATCCATCCGTAATTTGCCCGCCAGCAATACGCCGGAAATAGCAAATACCGCAGTACCAAGAATATCCAGCCAAAATACCATCAATGGATCTCCGCCAATTGACTGCATAGTGATTGCGCCGCCAGCATGATGCGTGGCCCGGCACGGTTAAACCAATCTTCCTCAAGGGCAATCACCGGCACGTCCAACTGTGGCCCCCAGAAGGCTTTGACATTGGCGATCTGCTGGGTGCCGCCGCTGATCACGATAGCCTGCGGTTTACGCACCAGCACCTGTTCACGGCTTACCTGCGGCCAGGGAACGGGGCTATCGGCAAAGATATTCTCTGCGCCACATAAGCTTAGTACCTGGCTTTGCAGCGTGGCTGCCGAACTGGTGAACAGCGGCTGAGTGCCAAATTGCAGCAGCACTGGCCTTGGCGAGTTACCGGCATAGCGCGTTTTCAGTTCCTCGACTTGTTGGCGAAGCTGGGCTGCGGCCTGATGCGCCTGTTCGGGATGAGGGCTGTACTGCGCTAATTCGTCCAACGACTGGGCGATCTCGTCAATATTCTTGGCATCCGCGTAGAAAATCGGAATACCAAGGGAGGCGAGCTGATCCAACACCCGCTGGGGGTTACCGCCACGCCAGGCAAGCACCAGATCGGGTTTCAACGCCAGGATCCGCTCCAGGTTGATCCCTTGCCAGGAGGCGACCTGTTCCAGTTTTTGAGCGGCAGGCGGGTAATTGGAGTAGGCACTGACGGCCAGCAGGGTATCCCCCATACCGGCCGCATAGGCAAGCTCCGTGGTACTGGGGGCCAGGCTGATCACCCGTTGGGCGGCGCTGGCGGGCAGCACCATCCACAGGATCAGCCAGCTCAGCAGGGCGCACAGACGCAGCTTCACATTAACCGCGCTTGGCCAGGGTGTGCAGCATGGCGTTAACCATCAGCGAGGACTGCTTGGCTGCCACCACCAGGAACTCGTCGAAGCTCATATGAGATTCACTGTCGGCTACGTCGGAAATGGCACGCACCACCACAAATGGTGTGCCGAACAAATGGCAAACGTGGCCAATGGCGGCAGCTTCCATTTCAACGGCGGCCACGGTTGGGAAGGTGTTGCGGATGCGGGCCAGTGGCTCGGCACCGTTGATGAAAGCGTCGCCGCTGCAAATCAGGCCGCGCACCGCGTTCAGGTCAAGCTGTTTGATGCAGTTTTCTGCCAGTGCGATCAACGCAGGATCAGCAACAAACGCTGGCGGGCAACCGGCCATCTGGCCTGGCTCATAGCCAAAGGCGGTCACGTCGGCGTCGTGGTAACGGACTTCTTCAGAGACCACGATATCGCCCACTTTCAGCGTAGCGGCCAGGCCACCGGCGGAACCGGTATTGATCACCACATCGGGCTGGCACTGTTCCAGCAGCAGGGTGGTACCCAGCGCCGCCGCCACTTTACCGATGCCTGACTTGAGCAGGGCCACTTCAACGCCGTTGATTTGGCCGGTATAGATTTCACAACCCGCACGTTGAACGGTCTGGCGGTTCACAATTTGCTCGCGCAGCAGGGTGACTTCTTGCTCCATTGCGCCGATGATGCCTACTTTCATAAATAACACTCGCTGATTGGGTGTGGAAATTGCGGCATAGTCTATCATGGCTCAGAGAGAGAGATAATCCGCAATACCGTTGCATCCGCCGCCGGGAATTGTTATCACGGAAGGAATGCGCAACGGGGGGAGAAACAGATGTCCGGGATCGACTTTAAGCAGAAGATCAGCTTTCAGCGGCCATTTAGCAAGCCGATTGAAGCTGAAGAAGAGTACGACATCATTCGCCAGTTTGAGAGCGATCGCGGGCGCATCGTCAATTCTGCGGCGATCCGCCGTTTACAGCAGAAAACACAGGTGTTTCCGCTGGAGCGCAACGCGGCAGTGCGCAGCCGCCTGACCCACTCGATGGAAGTGCAGCAGGTGGGGCGGCATATTGCCAAAGAGATCCTTAATCGCTTCAAACAAGACAAACGCATTGATGCGCTCGGCCTGGGCAAGCTGCTCGATCCTTTCGAAAGCATTGTCGAAATGGCCTGCCTGATGCACGACATTGGCAATCCGCCGTTTGGTCATTTCGGTGAGTCGGCCATTAACGACTGGTTCCGCCAGCGGTTAGATCCGGCCAACTGTGGCAGTGAGCCGGGTAGCCACGATCGCTGCCAGGTGGAGGTGTTGCGCCTGCATGAGGGGGAGAGCGATCTTAACCGGCTACGCAGCCGTATTCGCCACGATCTCTGTCATTTTGAGGGCAATGCTCAGGCGATCCGTCTGGTCTATACGCTGCTGAAATTGAACCTGACCTATGCACAGGTGGGCTGCATCCTGAAATATACCCGCCCGGCTTACTGGGCGAGCGATATTCCGGCCAGCCATAGCTATCTGATGAAGAAGCCGGGTTTTTATCTGGCAGAAGAAGCCTTTGTCGATCGCTTGCGGCGTGAATTGCATATGGGGGAATTCGATCGTTTCCCTCTCACCTATATTATGGAAGCCGCGGACGATATTTCTTATTGCGTGGCCGATTTGGAAGATGCGGTAGAAAAGAGCATCTTTACCGTGGAGCAACTCTATCAGCATCTAACCCAGGAATGGGGCGAGGTGGTTCCCGGGGATCTGTTTGATAAAACCGTTGCCAGCGCGTTTCGCAAAATCGAGCGTAGTGGAGCACGCCGCAGCTCGGAAGATCAGTTCTTTATGTATCTGCGGGTGTTTACCGTTGCCAAGCTGGTTCCCCATGCGGCCCAGAGATTTATTGATAATCTGGATGCGGTGTATCACGGCCACTTTAACGGCGCACTGCTGGAGGATGCCAGTCCGGCTTGCCGCCTGCTCGGTATCTTCAAGAACGTTGCGTTCAAGCACGTCTTCAACCACCCGGAAGTGGAGCAGTTGGAACTACAGGGTTACCGGGTGATCAACGGGTTGCTGGATATCTACAGCCCGTTGCTGGCCATGTCGCTGGCCGATTTCAGCCAGTTGGTGCGGGAAGATAGCCACCGGGCATTCCCGATTGAAACACGGCTGTTTCACAAACTTTCTACCAAGCACCGCCTGGCCTATGTCGAGGCGGTAGAAGGCTTGCAGCATCTTTCGGCCGACCAACAGGCGATCCGGGAATATTATTTTCGCGCGCGATTGTTACAGGATTATATCAGTGGCATGACCGATCTTTATGCCTATGATGAATATCGTCGTTTGATGGCGGCGGAATAACTCATGCGGTAAACAGTGGCTTATTTTTTCCAAGAATAATCTCAAGGTAAAACGTTATTTCGAGTTTTGTAAAGACCGACAATATTTGTTTACTATTACCGGGCAGCGCAATCGGAACTTCGGCTTCTTTGCAGGCTCTTACTAAGCACCAAGACCCGGTATTCCTTTTGAACGATTTTTAAGAGACACACAGATGAAAAAAACAGCACTGGTTTTAAGCGCACTGGCTTTGAGTATTAGTTTGGCAATGGGTCCGGTAACTACCGCCAATGCCGCAGAAACGGCTTCGGCCTCCACGACTGCCCAACCGATGCCGAGCCTGGCACCGATGTTGGAAAAAGTGATGCCTTCGGTAGTCAGTATCAACGTGGAAGGTAGCGCCGCGGTAGATGCGAAAACGGTGCAGCAAATGTCGCCGTTCTGCCAGGATGGTTCACCTTTCCAGGGTTCCCCAATGTGCCAAGGTGGCGCACCGGGTGGCCCAACCACTCAGGAAGCCTTTAAGGCCCTGGGTTCTGGCGTCATCATTGATGCAGACAAAGGCTACGTGGTGACCAACAACCACGTGGTGGACAATGCCAGCAAGATCACGGTACAGCTCAGCGATGGTCGTCGCTTCGAAGCCAAGGTGATCGGCAAGGATCCGCGTTCTGATATCGCGTTGATCCAGCTGAAAGATGGCAAAAACCTGACGGCAATCAAAATGGCTGATTCCGAGCAGCTACGCGTGGGTGATTACACCGTCGCAATCGGTAACCCGTATGGCCTGGGTGAAACCGTGACTTCAGGTATCGTTTCCGCCTTGGGGCGCAGCGGCCTGAACATTGAAAACTACGAAAACTTTATCCAGACCGATGCGGCGATCAACCGGGGTAACTCCGGCGGTGCGCTGGTGAACCTGAACGGTGAACTGATCGGTATTAACACCGCGATCCTGGCACCGGACGGTGGCAACATCGGTATCGGCTTCGCCATCCCAAGCAACATGGTCAAAAACCTGACGTCGCAAATGGTGGAATATGGCCAGGTGAAACGTGGTGAGCTGGGCATAATGGGGACCGAGCTGAACTCCGAGCTGGCGCAGGCAATGAAAGTTGACGCCCAGCGTGGCGCGTTCGTCAGCCAGGTAATGCCTAAGTCTTCCGCCGCCAAGGCGGGTATCAAGGCCGGTGACGTGATTGTCACCATGAACGGTAAAGCCATCTCCAGCTTTGCGTCGTTCCGTGCCGAGATTGGTACCCTGCCTGTTGGTACCAAGATGGCGTTGGGCATCATCCGTGACGGCAAGCCGGTGACCATTGACGTTACGCTTGAGCAGAGCAGCCAGGATCAGGTTGATTCCAGCAATATTTACGCCGGTATTGAAGGTGCCGAGCTGAGCAACAGCACCGACAAAGTGAAAGGCGTGAAGGTTGAGAAAGTGAAACCTGGCAGCGCTGCGGCACGTATCGGACTGAAAAAAGGCGACGTGATCATGGGGGTCAACCAACAGCCGATCAATAACCTGGGCGAGCTGCGTAAGGTACTCGACAGCAAGCCTTCGGTGTTGGCACTGAACATCCAACGTGGTGACGCGACGCTGTATCTGCTGATGCAGTAATTCGCTCCCACTAATGCACAAGGGCACGCTTCGGCGTGCCTTTTTTATGGCTAAAAACTGTGAGTTTGAGCACAACTCATGGCCGGCCAAAATGCATTTGGGCATCTGCACAATGTGTGGGGCAAAGCGCGTCGGTATGCTGAACGTTGGTTTATCATCCGACGGGGGCAAGATGCAATGGCGGAATATCACCTTGATGCCAAGCTAGCCAGGGAAATTGTCGCTCGCACCATGAAAATTATTGATAGCAATATCAACGTAATGGATAACCGGGGGCGGATTATTGGCAGTGGCGATCCAGAGCGTCTGGGGGAGCTGCATGAAGGGGCGTTACTGGTGCTGTCACAGGCCAGAGTGGTCGCTATCGACGATGCCGTCGCCCGTCATTTGCACGGCGTTCGGCCTGGCATTAATCTGCCTTTGCACGTTGACGGTAATATTGTCGGGGTCATCGGCCTGACGGGCGATCCGGTGCAGCTACGGCAATTCGGTGAGCTGGTCTGCATGACCGCTGAAATGATGCTGGAACAGGCGCGCTTGTTGAGCCTGTTGGCGCAGGACAGCCGCTTTCGTGAAGAGTTTGTTCTTAACCTGATCCGCACGGAGGAACTGTCACCGGCCTTGATGGAATGGGCGCACCGCCTGGGGATAGATCCCAATCAACCCCGCGTCGCGGCCGTTGTGGAGGTAGATAGCGGCCAACTGGGAGTCGATAGCGCCATGGCTGAGTTGCAGCAGTTACAGGAACTGCTGACGCTGCCAGAACGCGACAACCTGATCGCCATTGTTTCCCTTAGTGAAATGGTGGTGCTTAAACCGGCGTTGAATCACCATGGGCGTTGGGATGCCGAGGCTCACCGGCGGCGAGTGGAGAATTTGCTGGTGCGGATCAATGAAAGCAGTCGTTTACGGGTTCGCATTGCGCTCGGTAACTATTTCATTGGTCCTGGCAGTCTGGTGCGTTCCTACCGTACGGCTCGTACCACCATGGCCGTTGGCAAGCAGCGTATGCCGGGGCGCTGGGCCTATTATTATCAGGATCTGATGCTGCCGGTGTTGCTGGGCAGCCTGCGTAGTGGTTGGCAAGCGGATGAGCTGGCACGGCCGCTGGAGCGTTTGAAAGCCATGGACGGTAACGGCTTGTTGCTGCGTACCTTAAACGCCTGGTTTCTGAATAACGTACAGCCCACCGCCACCGCCAAGGCGCTGTATATTCACTGCAATACACTGGAATATCGTCTCAACCGCATTTCTGAACTCACCGGCTTGAACCTGGCCAATTTCGATGCACGGCTGTTGTTGTATGTGGGGTTGCAGCTTGATGAAGACTAGCCTGGCTGTACGCAATAGTGCTGCTGGCGGGAGTCATGCAGAACGCCGACACGCCGTGAACCCGTCCCTGGGGGCTCGCAATCGCGCATCCGTGCGCTCAACGGTCGGCTAACCTGCATGACTCCCACCGGCCTCAAGCTTCAGGTGTTGCGGTATTTAAACCCCAACTGATACGGAGTAGGAAACTAAATAGTGGCACGTTCGGTTCCCTCTCCTTGGGGAGAGGGTTAGGGTGAGGGGCATTGCACTCAAGTCACAGGCGCGGGATTAAACACCGCCAACGCATTGAACAAACCCCATTGATCCGACCAGGTTTGCTTGCGTCCACTGGCGATATCCAGGATCAGTTCAAACAGCTGCCAACCCACCTGCTCAATGGTTGCTTCGCCGGTGGCGATGGTTCCGGCATTGATGTCGATCAGATCGTGCCAGCGTTCGGCCAGCGCACTGCGCGTCGCCATTTTGATCACCGGCACGGCAACCAGGCCGTAAGGCGTTCCCCGGCCGGTAGTGAACACTTGCACCGTCATACCGGAAGCCAACTGCTGGGTACCGCAAACAAAGTCGCTGGCGGGGGTGGCGGCATAAATCAGCCCACGCTTGCTGGGGCGCTGGCCGGGTGACAGCACTTCGACGATCGTGCTACTGCCAGACTTGGCAATCGAGCCTAAAGCCTTTTCCACCACGTTGGCCAAGCCGCCTTTCTTGTTACCCGGCGAAGGGTTGGCGCTGCGGTCGGTTTGCCCTTGATTGAGGTAATCGTCATACCAGGCCATCTCCTCCAGTAAGCGCTTGCCAACCTGTTCATCCACGACCCGTGGAGTTAACAGGTGGATGGCATCACGCACTTCGGTGACTTCTGAGAACATCACAGTTGCCCCGCAGCGTACCAGTAGGTCAGAGGCAAAACCCACCGCCGGGTTGGCTGTCACTCCGGAAAACGCATCGCTCCCTCCACATTGCATTCCCACCACCAGTTCCGAGGCTGGTACGGTTTCCCGCTGGCGCTGATTCAGGCGTTGCAGGTGCCGTTCTGCGACGGCCAGAATATCGGCCACCATGGCTTGAAACCCAATGTGCTTCTCATCTTGCAGACGCACAATCCGGCTTTCATCCAGCGTAATGGGTTGGACATCCGTCGTACCCAGCAACAGGCGTTCCGGCTGCAACTTCTCACAGCCGAGCCCTATCACCATGACTTCACCGCCAAAGTTCGGGTTGAGCGCCAGATTATGCAGGGTGCGGATCGGTACCACCGCTGCGGGGGCGTTGATAGCAACGCCGCAGCCATAGAGATGGTTCAGACCGACCACGCCGTCGACGTTGGGGTACTTTGCCAGCAGGTCGCGCTCAATGATTTTCACCACATAATCCACCACACCGGCCACGCAGTGCACGCTGGTGGTGATAGCCAACAGGTTCCTGCTGCCGACGCTGCCATCGGCATTGCGGTAACCTTCAAAAGTATATCCTTCCAGGGGAGGTAATGCCTGGGGCACATTATTGGCGAGTGGCAGGCTGGCCAGCTCTGGAGCCGGGGGAAGCAGCACCAGCGATTCATCAATCCAACTGCCACGGCGAATATCCCGCGCGGCAAAGCCAATTACCTCGCCATAGCGCAAAATATCGCCGCCTTGCGGAATGTCTTGCAGTGCAACTTTGTGCCCTTGAGGAATATTTTCCAATAATGTCAGGCCACAGGGGAATATTGCTCCTGTAGGCAGCCCATGGTCATTAACTACAATGGCGACGTTATCTTGTCGATGAACCTGAATATAGCGCGGTAATTCTTGGTTATTGCCAACTGCATATTCGGACATAGTGAAACCTCACGCACCTTAACTTGTGTACGCCGTGGGTAATAATCGAAAGTTCAGCTCAGCGAAAAGCATAGCATTGGCTAACGGAGCGGACATTATGCAAATGACCGAGATTTGGCCGTTTCTTGCCGTCTTTCTTTGGCATTGTGCTAACCCGCTGTGATGTGGCTCACGCTGCGTCCGGTTTCGTGAGCCAACCCGCGCACGGTTGGGCATCTGCCATAAACCTGCCGTGATATTCACGGCGTTATTGGGTTATTTGCACGATGTGTCTGCGCTGACCGTTCCCTATACTTTTATTCCACCAAGCGTTAAAGCGTTTAAAGATTGCCGATGCCGTATTAATCGAACTGCTCAAAAAAGGCTGCAATTTAATTTAAACCCTTTCGTTCTGAAATATTCGTATCGGTCGTTCAGGATGAATATAGCTACGGCTATTAATGCAGGAGAGCACCATGTCTAGTATCAGCACTGCCAGCAGTGCCATCAAACGAACCAATAAGCGTTATTGGATCGTAGTAATGCTGTTTATCGTTACCTCATTCAATTATGGCGACCGTGCCACGCTTTCGATTGCGGGTACCTCGATGGCGCAGGATATTGGCCTCGATCCGGTCGGAATGGGCTATATCTTTTCGGCGTTTTCCTGGGCCTATGTGATTGGTCAGATCCCCGGCGGCTGGTTACTGGATCGCTTCGGCTCCAAGCGAGTCTATTTCTGGAGCATCTTTATCTGGTCGTTATTTACCTTGCTGCAAGGCTTTGTGGATATCTTCAGCGGCTTTGGCATCGTGGTTGCGCTGTTTGCTCTGCGTTTCCTGGTCGGCCTGGCAGAAGCCCCGTCATTCCCCGGTAACAGCCGGATTGTGGCCGCCTGGTTCCCTGCCCATGAGCGTGGTACGGCGGTATCGATCTTCAACTCGGCCCAATACTTTGCCACGGTGATCTTCGCACCAATCATGGGCTGGCTGACGCATGCCGTTGGCTGGTCGCACGTGTTCTTCTTTATGGGTGGGCTGGGCATCATCCTGAGTTTTGTCTGGCTCAAAGTGCTGCACGATCCCAAAGATCACCCCAGCATCAACCAGGCCGAACTGGACTATATCGAAGCCGGCGGTGCCTTGATCAATATGGATCAGCATAAGGCTGCGCCGGTAAAGGTTAAAGGGGAGAAGTGGTTCCAGATCAAGCAGCTGCTGCAATCACGCATGATGATCGGCGTCTATATCGGCCAATACTGCATCAACGCGATGACCTATTTCTTTATTACCTGGTTCCCGGTGTATCTGGTGCAGGCGCGAGGTATGTCAATCCTCAAGGCCGGCTTTGTTGCCTCGGTTCCGGCCATTTGCGGTTTTGTTGGTGGGGTGCTCGGCGGCGTGATTTCCGACTACCTGATGCGCCGCACCCAGTCGCTGACCTTCGCCCGTAAAACGCCGGTCGTGTTGGGCATGCTGCTGTCGATGTCGATGATCTTCTGCAACTACGTCGAAACCGAGTGGATGGTGGTAGGCATCATGGCAGCCGCGTTCTTCGGCAAAGGCCTGGGGGCGCTGGGTTGGGCCGTAATGGCGGATACCGCTCCCAAAGAAATCAGCGGCCTGAGCGGCGGTTTGTTCAATATGTTCGGCAACATCTCCGGCATCGTCACGCCGATCGCTATCGGCTACATCATTGGTACCACCGGATCGTTTAACGGCGCGCTGGTCTACGTCGGGATCCATGCGCTGTTGGCGGTGGCCAGCTACCTGTTCATCGTGGGTGATATCAAGCGTATCGAGTTGCAACCGATGGTGAAGCGGCCGCAATAGCCGTAAACGGGCTGCACTTGGCTACGGAACCTACCTTTCTGAGGACATTGTTATGACTACTGCACCAAAAATTACCGCCATGCAGGTTGTGCCGGTGGCCGGTTACGACAGCATGCTGCTCAATCTCAGCGGCGCTCATGCCCCCTTTTTCACCCGTAATATTGTGATCTTGCAGGATAACGCCGGTAACACCGGGCTAGGGGAGATCCCAGGAGGTGAAAAAATCCGCCAGACCCTGGAGGAGGCGCAATCCCTGGTCGTGGGCAAAACTCTGGGCGAATACAAAAACGTGATGAACAGCGTGCGTGAACGGTTTGCCGATCGGGATGCTACCGGGCGCGGACTACAGACCTTCGATTTACGCACCACCATCCACGTGGTGACCGGAATTGAAGCGGCGATGTTGGATCTGCTGGGCCAGTTCCTCGAGGTGCCGGTGGCCGCTCTGTTAGGGGATGGACAGCAGCGTGACTCGGTGGAGATGCTCGGCTATCTGTTTTATATCGGCGATCGCAACAAAACGCCGCTGCCTTACCAGAGCCAGCCAGATGATGCCTGCGATTGGTATCGCCTGCGCCACGAGGAAGCGCTGACGCCGCAAAGCATTGTGCGTCTGGCAGAGGCGGCGTTTGACAAGTATGGCTTCAACGATTTCAAGCTAAAGGGAGGCGTATTGGCGGGCAGTGAAGAGGCGGAAGCTGTCACGGCGCTGGCGCAGCGTTTTCCTCAAGCGCGTATTACGCTCGATCCCAACGGAGCCTGGTCGCTGAAGGACGCGATCGTGCTCGGCAAGCAGCTACGTAACGTGCTGGCCTATGCCGAAGATCCTTGCGGTGCCGAGCAGGGCTTCTCTGGTCGGGAAGTGATGGCGGAGTTCCGCCGTGCTACCGGCCTGCCCACCGCGACCAATATGATCGCCACCGACTGGCGGCAGATGGGGCATACGTTACAGCTGCAATCGGTGGATATCCCCTTGGCCGATCCGCATTTCTGGACCATGCAGGGATCGGTGCGCGTTGCCCAGATGTGCCACGAGTTTGGCCTGACCTGGGGCTCACACTCCAATAATCACTTCGATATCTCGTTGGCGATGTTCACCCACGTGGCGGCGGCGGCACCGGGCAACATTGCCGCGATCGACACGCATTGGATCTGGCAGGAGGGTAACCAGCGGCTGACGCGGGATCCGTTGCAGATCGTCGGTGGCCGTGTGCAGGTGCCGCAGCGCCCAGGATTGGGGATCGAGCTGGATCGGGATCGGCTGATGCAGGGCCATGAGCTTTACAAGAAACATGGGCTGGGAGCACGCGACGATGCACAGGGCATGCAGTACCTGATCCCGGGCTGGATCTTTGATAACAAACGCCCGTGCCTGGTGCGCTAACCGAGGAAACATCATGAAAAGTTGCCATAACCCTTTTCGCCAGTCGCTGCTGGCGGGGGAAACCCTGATCGGCTGCTGGTCTGCGCTGGCCAACCCGATCTCTACCGAAGTCCTGGGGCTGGCCGGTTTCGACTGGCTGGTGCTGGATGGCGAACATGCGCCGAATGATATTGGCACCTTTGTGCCACAGCTGATGGCGCTGAAGGACAGCCCTAGCGCTGCGGTGGTGCGCCCACCCTGCAACGAACCGGTGATTATCAAGCGCCTGCTGGATATCGGTTTCTACAACTTGCTGATCCCGTTTGTGGAAAGTGCCGAGCAGGCACAGCAAGCGGTGGCATCGACGCGTTATCCCCCTGCGGGGATCCGTGGCGTCTCCGTCTCGCACCGCAGCAACGGTTACGGCACCGTACCGGACTATTTCGCCCAGATTAACGAGCAGATTACGGTGCTGGTGCAGATCGAAAGCCAGCAGGGGGTCGATAACCTGGACGCGATAGCTGGCGTAGAGGGGGTCGATGGGATCTTTGTCGGGCCGGGGGGTCTTTCCGCCGCGCTGGGTTATCTCGGCCAGCCCAACCATCCAGAGGTGCAGGCGGTGATCCGTCATATTTTTGAGCGGGCCTGCGCACACGGCAAAGCCAGCGGCATCCTGGCCCCGGCTGAAGCGGATGCTCGCCGTTATCTGGAATGGGGTGCCAGGTTTGTTGCCGTTGGCAGCGACCTTGGCGTATTCCGCACGGCCACGCAGGCTTTGTGCGATCGGTTTAAACAGAGGGATACAAAATGAAAATTGGCTTTATCGGTTTAGGGATCATGGGTAAACCCATGAGCAAGAATCTGCTGCAAGCGGGTTATTCACTGGTGGTGATGGATCGCAATGCTGCTGCGGTGGCGGAACTGGCCGCGTTGGGGGCCGAGGTTGCCGCCACGCCAAAGGCGGTGGCTGCACTGAGCGATATCGTGATCACCATGCTGCCTAATTCACCGCAGGTGCGGGAAGTGGCGCTAGGCGAAAATGGTCTGATTGAGGGAGCCAAAGCGGGTTGCGTGCTGATCGACATGAGTTCTATCGCGCCATTGGCCAGCCGTGAAATCAGCGCGGCCCTGGCAGCCAAACAGATTACCATGCTCGATGCGCCGGTGAGCGGCGGTGAGCCTAAAGCCATAGATGCCACGTTGTCGGTGATGGTGGGCGGTGATAAAGAGGTGTTTGATCGCTGTTTTGAGGTGATGAAAACCATGGCTGGTTCGGTGGTACACACCGGTGAAATTGGCGCTGGTAACGTCACCAAACTGGCGAACCAGGTGATAGTGGCGCTGAATATTGCGGCCATGTCCGAGGCGCTGGTACTGGCTACCAAGGCTGGCGTTAATCCCGACCTGGTTTTCCAGGCGATCCGTGGCGGCCTGGCGGGCAGCACGGTATTGGAAGCCAAGGCACCCATGGTGATGGATCGCAATTTCAAACCGGGTTTCCGTATCGACCTGCACATCAAGGATCTGGCTAACGCGCTGGATACTTCCCATGGCGTGGGGGCGCAATTACCGCTGACCGCCGCGGTGATGGAGATGATGCAGGCGCTACGGGCCGATGGTCTGGGCAATGCCGATCACGGCGCGCTGGCGTGTTATTACGAAAAGTTGGCCAAGGCAGAAGTCTCCCGATAAGGGCCTATATCAGCGGGGCTGGAGGTCGCGGCCCCTACCGCTCGGGAGCTTATAATCGATGAAAATAGTGATTGCGCCGGATTCGTTTAAAGAAAGCCTTAGCGCATTTGAAGTGGCCTGCTGTATTGAGGCCGGGTTTCGAGAGGTGTTTCCACAGGCCAACTACCTGAAACTTCCCATGGCGGACGGAGGGGAGGGAACGGTCGCGGTGATGGTGGCCGCTACCGCAGGCCGTAAGATTGACGTAGAAGTTACCGGGCCGCTGGGTGAGAAGGTGATGGCTTTTTTCGGGCTATCTGGCGATGGGCAAAGCGCTTTTATCGAAATGGCGGCAGCCAGCGGTCTGGAACTGGTGCCCAGACATCGGCGTAACCCGCTCAAAACCACCTCCTACGGCACTGGGGAACTGATCCGTCATGCGCTGGATCAGGGCGTACAGCATTGCATTATCGGCATTGGTGGCAGTGCCACTAACGATGGTGGTGCCGGGATGGTTCAGGCGTTAGGTGCCCGGCTGCTCGATAGCCAGGAGCAAGAGCTTGGTTTTGGCGGTGCAGCGTTAGCACAACTGGCCCGCATTGATGTCAGTGGGTTGGACCCGCGTATCAGGCAGTGCCGCTTTGAGATTGCTTGCGATGTCACCAATCCATTAACCGGCCGCCAAGGCGCTTCGGCGATTTTTGGTCCGCAAAAAGGGGCGACGGCGCCAATGGTGGCGCAGTTGGATAGCGCCCTGCATCATTACGCGCAGATGATCGCCTACTGGCTGGATATTGACGTTGAGCAAACGGCGGGAGCAGGCGCTGCCGGTGGCATGGGCGCGGCGTTATTGGCCTTCTGCCAGGCGGAACTGCGCCAGGGGATTGAGATTGTCACCGACGCCTTGGGGCTGGATGAACGGGTGCGCGATGCCACTTTGGTGATCACCGGTGAAGGGCGCATTGATAGTCAGAGCCTCAGTGGCAAGGTGCCGATAGGCGTGGCCAGGGTGGCCAAGCGTTATCACAAGCCGGTGATTGGCATTGCCGGTAGCCTGAGTTCAGATGTCGGCGTGGTACATCAGCACGGGATAGACGCGGTGTTCAGCGTGCTACATCACGTCTGCACATTAGAGGAGGCACTAAGCCAGGCCGGGGACAATGTGCGGATCGCGGCGCGTAATATTGCGGCGGTGATCAAACTAGCCCAATGTTAATGCATTTGCGAGGGGCAATGCTTCTCAGTTAAGGGGCTCGATCGCCCCTCACCCCAGCCCTCTCCCAATATAGAACTCAGGAATATTATGCGCACGGTGATGGGAGAGGGGGCTAGTCAGGAGCGGTGGGTAAGTGCAGGTGCTGATTTGTAGCACGTCAAGTCCCCTCTCCCTGTGGGAGAGGGTTAGGGTGAGGGGCATCACCACACGTATTCCCTTTATGTTCGATCGTAGGGGCGCCGCATGCTGCGCCCGTTTACATTACCCCAATTGGAACTTGGCTTCCGTTTTCACCAGTTCAATCTCATCCAGCAGTTCCAGCCATTCCGGTTCTAAATCACCGTTGCTTGCGCCCTGACGCAGCTGCTGTTCAAGATAGAAACACAGCTGTTTGAGGCGCGGCACGCCGCTGTAACTGCAACTGCCGTGCAGCTTGTGGATCAGATCGAGAATGGTGGCATCCTCTTCCCCATCCAGCACGGCTTTGACCCGGTCACTGACCTGTGGCAGGAATTCAACCAGCATCTGCAACAGATCGCGCGCCAGATCCTCTTTATTGGCGGCCTGGCGTAATGCCAACGGCCAATCCAGCGATAACGGCGGCTCGGTTGGGCTACGTGGTTGGGCTGGCTCCGGTTCAAGTTCGACGGTGTGATAACGGGAAAGCACTCTGGTGAGCATCGCTTCGTCAATCGGCTTGGCCAGATAGTCATCCATACCGGCCTGCAACAGGTGTTCACGTTCACCACTCACCGCATGGGCGGTCACCGCGACGATCGGCGTGGAGTTATGATGTGGCATCTGGCGGATCATCTCGCTGGCGCGGATGCCGTCAATGTTCGGCATCTGAATATCCATCAGGATCATATCCAGCACGTTATCACGCGCCAGCACGATGGCTTCCTCACCGCTTTCACACAGCAGCGTCTTCTCCACCTGTTCTGCCAGCAACGCGCCGATCAGCTTCAGGTTGGCCGGGTTATCATCTACCGCCATTACCGTTAGCGGCAAGCGCTTATGTACCGCAGGTGCGTTCAGGCGTAGCGGAGCCTCCATGCGCAGTAACGGATACAGACGGTTGCTGCTGATCGGCTTGGTCAGGCAGCCGATAGCGCCCAGCTTTTTCATTTGCTCGGCATCGATCTGCGACTGACTCGGCATAGCCAGGATCACCCGGTCGGCCAGTTTCAGTGATTCCAGCAGTTTGTCCCGGTGCTGGCCAATACCGTCCCGGTAAGGGATTGGCACGCCCGCCAGCAGGAAGTCGTAATGCGTTTTCGGCAATTGCCCCAGGGTGGGTGAATGGGTCACCACCAGATGGGTGGCGCTCAACATATTCAGCGTGGCCTGGGCCGCCGTTGGGTTGGCTTCGATATAGGCCAGCGTTTTCCCGCGCAGATCCGGCAGGCTTGGCGGCAGTGACAGCATGCCTTCATTGAGGTCGATGGTAATGTGGAACCAGAAGGTTGAGCCGCGATTGATCTGGCTATGGAAGTTGATATCTCCCCCCATCTCTTTCACCAGCTTCTGGGTGATCACCAGACCTAGCCCGGTGCCGCCGTGGCGGCGCGAGATGCTGGCATCAGCCTGACGGAAGGCCTGGAACAGCTGCGATTGCTGGCGTTCGGAAATGCCGATGCCGGTATCGTGGATCTGCACTTCCAGTTCCACCTGACGTTCCAGTTGGTTACGCAGCTCGACGCGGATGTCGATATTGCCGGTTTCGGTGAACTTCACCGCATTACCGAGCAGATTGGTGATCACCTGTTGCAGGCGCAGTGAATCGCCAATGACCTGTTCTGGCACATCGTTTTGCACATCCAGGGTCAGCTCCAGCCCTTTGTCGTGTGCGCTTGGGGCCAGTAAGACCAGCACCTCATCCAGCGTTTCACGCAGCGAGAACGGAATGTGTTCCAGGATCAGCTTGCCAGCCTCTAGCTTCGAGAAGTCCAGCACGTCGTTGATGATGGTCAGCAGGTTGTTGGCCGAGCGTTCGATAGTTTGCAGATAGTCGGTCTGGGTGGCGCTCAGGTCGGTTTTCAGCGTCTGGCGGGTAAAGCCGATCACGCCATTGAGCGGGGTACGCAGCTCGTGGGACATATTGGCCAGGAATTCCGATTTGATACGGGCGGCTTCCTGCGCACGCTTTTTCGCCAGATCCAACTCGACGTTCTGGATTTCCATTTGTTCCAGCGTTTCACGCAGATCGGAGGTGGCCTGGTCGATGTTCTGCTGCATCTCCTCGTGATAGGCAGTCAGCGACATCGCCATCGAGTTGATGCCGTTTTTCAGCATTTGCAGCTCGCCGAGCATAAAGCCTTCTACCCGGCTATCCAACTGACCACGGCGGATACGGTCAACGGTGTTAACCATATTGCGGATCGGGCCGGTGACGTCGCGCATCAGGCGGTAGGCGAACAGAATGGCAATACACATGCATAACAGCAGCAGCAGGGTAGACACGAACACTTCTTTATACTGCTGCAAGCGCACCGATTGCAGATCCAGCTCAATCGCCACGTAGCCAA
This sequence comes from Serratia sp. H1w, assembly GCF_000633355.1. Lineage (GTDB taxonomy): Bacteria > Pseudomonadota > Gammaproteobacteria > Enterobacterales > Enterobacteriaceae > Chania. The sequence goes on along the minus strand of NZ_AYMQ01000132.1, from coordinate 9,167 downwards.
GATTGTTTTCGGGATGTATCTCTTCGCTGGCGTTCTCGTCCGGGAACTGCGCCTCCGACAAGATTGGCGTACGCAAGATTAAAGAATCACCGCGCCGGGTCAGCATCAGATCGGTGGGCATCGGCACACCTTTGGGCAACTGCAACTGGGTGTAGTTGTGATGATAGTTGGAGGTGACAAACAGGTTGTTCTGCGCATCAAACACCGTGATCGCCCGGACGATATCCGAATGGCGGCGATGAAGCAGGCTGACCAGTTGCCGGACCGACTCACGGCTGCGGAAGGTCATGCCATATTCGCTGGCGACGGCCAGAGGTTCGATGATGCTGGCACCGGCATCGACCAGTTGCTCCTGCAGCTCGTTGTAGCGGTGTACTACAAAGAAGGTGCTGAGCAGCAGGCCGATCAATAAAGTCGGCGCCAGGATCAGGATCATCATGCGCGCGCGCAAGCTGTATTTGGTCATGGGATTCCAATGTGGGAGAATTGGAGGCTAATCTTAGCTAATTAACCAACACATAATCATTATGGCGCAATTCTACTCTCCGAAACGCCGCGTGACGACCCGGCAAGCTTCACAAATATTCACGGTAACGGTAACGGACCTCGATCCATTTGGCCAGGGAGTGGCGCGCCATGAAGGCAAAGCGGTATTTGTTCCCGGTGTATTACCGGGAGAACAGGCCGAAATTCAGCTGACGCAGGACCAGCGGCAGTTTGCCAAAGGTAAGCTCAAGCAGCTGTTGAATTGCAGCATACAACGTGTTGAGCCGCGTTGCCCACACTTTGGGGTATGCGGGGGGTGCCAGCAGCAGCATGTCTCCGAGGGGCTGCAGCAGCAAAGTAAAGCGGCGGCACTGGGGCGGTTGATCTGTCGCGCAACCGGAGAAACGCCGGAGCAGGAACCGGTGATTGCCGGGCCGCAATATGGCTACCGTCGGCGGGCACGTCTGGGATTACAGTGGCAGCCTAAGCAGCACCGTTTGTTGATGGGTTTTCACCAGGCTGCCTCGTCCGATCTGGTGGCGGTGAAACAGTGCCCGGTGCTGGCTCCGGAACTGGAGCAGCTACTGGCGCCGTTGTATCAATGCCTGAGCGGCCTGCGGGCCGTGCAGCGTCTGGGGCATGCGGAGCTGGTGCTGGCGGATAATGGCCCGGTGCTGGTATTACGCCATCTGGATGCGCTCAAGCAGGGCGATCGCCAGGCTTTACAGCAGTTTGCTGAGCAACATGGCGCCGCCATTTTTTTGGCACCAGACAGCGAGCGGCTGGAAAAACTGTGCGGTGAAACGCCGTATTATCAGGTTGACGGTCTACGCTTAGACTTTAATCCGCGCGACTTTATTCAGGTTAATGACGCGGTAAATCAGCAAATGGTGGCCCAGGCCCTTGAATGGCTCGAGATTGATCCCAATGATCGCATACTGGATCTGTTTTGCGGCATGGGCAATTTTACCTTGCCGTTGGCCAGGCGAGCCAAAGCGGTGGTCGGCATTGAAGGTGTTGCCACGCTGGTAGCGAATGGGCAAAATAACGCCCATAGGAATAAGCTCAGTAATGTCTCCTTTTTCCATGAAAATCTGGAAGATGACGTTGCGCGACAACCATGGGCAGCACAGGGATTTGATAAGGTGATGCTGGATCCGGCCCGCGCTGGCGCGGCGGGTGTGATGTCACATATTGTTAAACTGGCGCCAGAGCGCGTGGTGTATATCTCTTGCAACCCCACGACGTTGGCACGCGACAGCAAAGTGTTGCTGGACGCCGGTTATCGTCTTGCGCGTGTGCGGATGTTGGATATGTTCCCGCACACGGGGCATCTTGAATCCATGGCGCTGTTTACCCACGGATCGCGGAAAAAGTAGGGAGAAGTTATGGTCGCGGTAAGAACTGCACATCTGAATACGGCGGGTGAATTCGCGCTTGATGACTGGATCGCCAGCCTGGGGCTTCCCAACCCGCAGTCAGGTGAGCGTTTAGCCGCAACCTGGCGTTATTGCGAACAGCAGACGAAAGACCATCCCGACGCGCCGTTACTGCTGTGGCGCGGCCTGGAAATGGTGGAGATCCTTTCGACCCTCAGCATGGATAACGACAGCATGCGCGCGGCGCTGCTGTTCCCGCTGGTAGACGCGGCGATTGTCCCCGAAGCTACCCTCACCGAAGAGTTCGGTTCCGGCATTACCTCCCTGGTGCACGGCGTACGCGATATGGACGCCATCCGCCAACTGAAAGCCACTCACAACGACTCGATGGGCTCCGAGCAGGTCGATAACGTGCGCCGCATGTTGCTGGCGATGGTGGAGGATTTCCGCTGCGTGGTGATCAAGCTGGCAGAGCGTATCGCCCACCTGCGTGAAGTGAAGGATGCGCCGGAAGACGAACGCGTGCTGGCGGCCAAGGAGTGTTCCAATATTTATGCTCCGCTGGCCAACCGCCTCGGTATCGGCCAGTTGAAGTGGGAGCTGGAAGACTTCTGTTTCCGCTATCTGCATCCCGATGAATACAAACGCATTGCCAAACTGCTGCACGAGCGCCGTATCGATCGCGAGCAGTTTATTGATGACTTCGTGGCGACCTTGCATGGCGCGATGGAAGTCGAAGGCATCAAAGCGGACATTTATGGCCGCCCGAAACACATTTACAGCATCTGGCGCAAGATGCAGAAGAAATCACTGGCGTTCGACGAACTGTTCGACGTGCGTGCGGTGCGCGTGGTGGTTGAGCGCTTGCAGGATTGCTATGCGGCCTTGGGGATTGTTCATACCCATTTCCGCCATCTGCCGGATGAGTTCGACGACTACGTCGCCAACCCGAAACCCAATGGTTATCAGTCGATCCATACCGTGGTGCTCGGCCCGCGGGGCAAAACGCTGGAGATCCAGATCCGCACCCGCCAGATGCACGAAGATGCCGAGCTGGGCGTCGCCGCGCACTGGAAATACAAGGAAGGCGCGGTGGTTACGGCGCGTTCCGGCTACGAAGAACGTATTGCCTGGCTGCGTAAGCTGATTGCCTGGCAGGAAGAGATGGCGGACTCGGGCGAATTGCTCGACGAAGTGCGCAGCCAGGTGTTCGACGATCGCGTCTACGTGTTTACGCCGAAGGGCGACGTGGTGGATCTGCCGACCGGCTCCACGCCGCTCGACTTTGCCTACCATATCCACAGCGACGTGGGTCACCGCTGCATCGGCGCCAAAATTGGCGGCCGTATCGTGCCTTTCACCTATCAGTTGCAGATGGGCGATCAGATTGAAATCATCACCCAGAAGCAGCCGAACCCGAGTCGCGACTGGCTGAATCCGAACCTGGGCTATGTCACCACCAGCCGTGGGCGTTCCAAGATCCATAACTGGTTCCGCAAGCAGGATCGCGATAAAAACATCCTGGCCGGGCGGCAGATGCTCGATAGCGAGCTGGAACATCTTGGTATCAGCCTGAGGGAAGCCGAAAAGCTGCTGATCCCACGCTATAACGTCAATTCGCTGGATGAAGTGCTGGCGGGGATTGGCGGCGGCGATATTCGCCTGAACCAGATGGTGAACTTCCTGCAAGGCAAGCTTAACAAGCCGAGCGCCGAGGAGCAGGATCGCGAAGCGCTGCGCCAACTGACCCAGCAGAAGGCCCCGGCAACGGCGGCCCGCAGCAAAGATAATGGTCGTGTCGTGGTTGAAGGTGTAGGCAATCTGATGCACCACATCGCCCGCTGCTGCCAGCCGATTCCAGGTGACGACATTGTCGGCTTTATCACCCAGGGCCGGGGGATCTCGATCCACCGTGCGGATTGCGATCAACTGGCAGAGCTACAGTCTCACGCGCCGGAACGTATCGTGGATGCGGTGTGGGGGGAGAGCTACTCCAGCGGTTATTCGCTGGTAGTACGCGTCGTGGCCAACGATCGCAGCGGCCTGCTGCGCGATATCACCACCATCCTGGCCAACGAGAAGGTCAACGTCTTGGGCGTTGCCAGCCGCAGCGACACCAAAAAGCAGCTGGCCACCATCGATATGGATATCGAGATTTATAACCAGGTGGTGCTGGGCCGGGTATTGGCCAAGCTCAATCAACTGCCGGATGTGATCGACGCCAAACGCCTGCACGGTGCTTAATGTTGGTCAAAGGCGTGCGATAGCCCCTCACCCCGACCCTTTCCCGATATAGGGCCCAGGGACATCATGTGCATAGTGGTGGGGAGAGGGGGCTAGTCCGGAGCCAGGGGCAAGCGCAGGTGCCAATTTGTAGCACACTCGGTTCCCTCTCCCTGTGGGAGAGGGTTAGGGTGAGGGGTATCGCCCCTACGTATTCATTATTCAGAGACTCAACATGACCCAATCAACGCCACTACAACGCCTGCTGACCATTATGAAAACCCTGCGCGATCCGCAGGTGGGCTGCCCGTGGGACCGTAAGCAGACTTTTGCCACCATTGCGCCGTACACCCTGGAAGAAACCTACGAAGTGCTGGACGCCATCGAACGCCAGGATTATGCCGATCTGCGTGACGAACTGGGCGATCTGCTGTTCCAGGTGGTGTTTTATGCCCAGATGGGACAGGAACAAGGGCTGTTTGACTTCGATCAGGTGTGCACTGCTATCAGCGACAAGCTGGAACGCCGCCACCCGCATATCTTTGGTGAGGCCGAGGCGGCAGACAGCGAGGCGGTGTCCGTCCGCTGGGAACAGTTGAAAGCCGGTGAACGGGCAGAGAAAGCGCTGCATTCGGCGCTGGATGATATTCCCAACGCCTTACCGGCGCTGATGAAGGCTCACAAGATCCAGAAACGCTGTGCCGCAGTCGGCTTCGACTGGAACACTCTGGGGCCGGTGCTGGGCAAAGTGTACGAAGAGCTGGACGAAGTGATGCACGAAGCGCAGCAAGCGGTGGTGGACGAGCAGAAGCTGGAAGAAGAGATTGGCGATCTGCTGTTTGCCACGGTCAATCTTTCCCGTCATCTTGGGCATAAAGCGGAAAATGCGCTGCAGGCAGCCAATCGCAAGTTTGAACGTCGTTTCCGTCAGGTAGAGGAAATCGTGCAAAGCCGCGGCCTATTGATGCAGGACGCCACGCTGGAGCAGATGGAAGAGGCCTGGCAGCAGGTAAAAAGCCAGGAAAACTAATCGCTCATCGCGTTGTCCTAACAGTGTCGCTTGTTTGATCGGCGACAATATTTTCGCTAGCTGAAACGGTTAAGCTCGGGTATGGTTTGCTGAACCCGGCGTGATGAGGAGCAAAGGCCAACAAACTGAAATCTAAGGTATTTTATTGCATCAGAAGTCAGTTTAGTTACGGTTTTTTGCGCTAACCCATTGTTTTAAAAAGGCACGTTCCCTGGTGTCGTTCAATTAAAGCTGGATCAACTCACGAGGATGGCACAGATGAGGGTGGATAAAACGATCGTTTGTAGGTCAAGAGAGGTTCGGGTATACTACTTTCCCGTCTTGGTACTTCCATCGTCTTTAAACCTAAACTCTCAGGTTCAGCATGACAACTAATTATATTTTTGTTACCGGCGGGGTCGTATCCTCTCTGGGTAAAGGCATTGCCGCAGCCTCCTTGGCGGCTATTCTCGAAGCCCGTGGCCTCAACGTCACCATCATGAAACTGGACCCGTACATCAACGTGGATCCGGGCACCATGAGCCCGATTCAGCACGGGGAAGTTTTCGTCACCGAAGACGGGGCAGAAACCGATCTTGATCTGGGCCACTACGAGCGCTTCATCCGCACTAAAATGACGCGTCGTAACAACTTCACCACCGGGCGTATCTACTCTGATGTGCTGCGCAAAGAGCGCCGTGGCGACTATCTGGGTGCCACCGTACAGGTGATCCCACATATTACCAATGCCATCAAAGAACGCATCATCGAAGGCGCTGAAGGCCACGATGTCGTGCTGGTCGAAATCGGCGGCACCGTCGGCGATATCGAATCCCTGCCGTTCCTGGAAGCGATCCGTCAGATGGCCGTCGAAGTGGGCCGTGAGCACACGCTGTACATGCACCTGACACTGGTGCCGTACCTGGCTGCGGCGGGTGAAGTGAAAACCAAACCTACCCAGCATTCGGTAAAAGAGCTGCTTTCCATCGGTATTCAGCCAGATGTGCTGATCTGCCGTTCCGATCGCGCAGTTCCTGCTAATGAACGCGCAAAAATCGCTCTTTTCTGTAACGTACCGGAAAAAGCGGTTATCTCTCTGAAAGACGTTGATTCCATTTATAAAATCCCGGGCCTCTTGAAATCTCAGGGCTTGGACGATTATATTTGTAAACGATTCAGCCTGACACCGCCGGAAGCCAATCTGGGCGAGTGGGAGCAGGTGATCTACGAAGAAGCCAATCCAGGCGGCGAAGTGACCATCGGTATGGTCGGCAAATATGTCGAACTGCCGGATGCTTACAAGTCAGTGATCGAAGCGCTCAAACACGGTGGCCTGAAGAACCGTCTGACCGTCAACATCAAGCTGATCGATTCGCAGGATGTAGAAACCCGCGGCGTTGAAGTGCTCAAAGATCTGGATGCGATCCTGATCCCAGGCGGCTTTGGCTACCGTGGCGTGGAAGGCAAGGTGATGACCGCACGCTACGCGCGTGAAAACAAAATTCCTTATCTGGGCATTTGCCTGGGTATGCAGGTCGCGTTGATGGAGTTTGCGCGCAACGTGGCGGGGATGGAAAATGCCAACTCCACCGAATTTGTGCCAGACTGTAAGTACCCGGTTGTTGCATTGATCACCGAGTGGCGTGACGAAGACGGCAACGTCGAAGTCCGTACCGAAGAAAGCGATCTGGGTGGCACGATGCGTGTCGGTGGCCAACAATGTCACCTGACCGACAACAGCCTGGTGCGCAAGATGTACGGCGAGCCAACCATCGTGGAACGTCACCGTCACCGTTACGAAGTCAACAATATGCTGTTGAAGCCGATCGAAGCCGCTGGTATGCGTGTGGCAGGTCGTTCTGCGGACAACAAGCTGGTTGAGATTATTGAGTTGCCTGATCATCCGTGGTTTGTGGCCTGTCAGTTCCATCCGGAATTTACGTCGACGCCGCGTGATGGACATCCGTTGTTTGCTGGTTTCGTCAAGGCGGCCGGTGAGCACCAGAAGCGTCAGGTGAAATAAGAGTTTTAGTAAGCAACGCGCGGCCAAAACCGCGCGTTGTTTGTCTGGAGTTTTAGTTTAACTTGTCTGAGGAAAACCTAATGTCCAAAATCATTAAAGTCATCGGTCGTGAAATCATCGACTCACGCGGCAACCCAACTGTTGAAGCCGAAGTTCATCTGGAAGGCGGTTTCGTCGGTCTGGCTGCAGCGCCGTCAGGTGCTTCTACCGGTTCCCGTGAAGCACTGGAACTGCGTGACGGTGACAAGTCTCGTTTCCTGGGTAAAGGCGTACTGAAAGCCGTTGCCGCAGTAAATGGCCCAATCGCTCAGGCAGTAGTGGGCAAAGATGCCAAAGACCAGGCTAACATCGACAAGATCATGATCGATCTGGACGGTACCGAGAACAAATCCCAGTTTGGTGCCAACGCCATCCTGGCCGTTTCTCTGGCTGCTGCCAAGGCTGCTGCTGCCTCTAAAGGTATGCCGCTGTATGAGCACATCGCTGAACTGAACGGCACCCCAGGCAAATTCTCTATGCCGTTGCCAATGATGAACATCATCAACGGTGGTGAGCACGCAGACAACAACGTTGATATTCAAGAGTTCATGATCCAGCCTGTTGGCGCGAAAACTCTGAAAGAAGCCGTACGTATGGGTTCTGAAGTGTTCCACACCCTGGCTAAAGTACTAAAGTCTAAAGGCATGGGCACTTCCGTTGGTGACGAAGGTGGCTACGCGCCAAACCTGGGTTCTAACGCCGAAGCGCTGGCTGTTATCGCTGAAGCGGTAAAAGCGGCAGGTTACGAGCTGGGTAAAGACATCACCCTGGCAATGGACTGTGCAGCGTCTGAATTCTACAAAGACGGCAAATATGTGCTGGCTGGCGAAGGTAACAAAGCCTTCACTTCCGAAGAGTTCACTCACTTCCTGGAAGACCTGACCAAGCAATACCCAATCGTCTCTATCGAAGACGGCCTGGACGAATCTGACTGGGATGGTTTCGCATACCAGACCAAAGTGCTGGGCGACAAAATCCAGCTGGTGGGCGACGACCTGTTCGTTACCAACACCAAGATCCTGAAAGAAGGCATCGAGAAAGGCATCGCTAACTCCATCCTGATCAAATTCAACCAGATCGGTTCTCTGACCGAAACTCTGGCTGCTATCAAGATGGCGAAAGACGCAGGCTACACCGCGGTGATCTCTCACCGTTCAGGTGAAACCGAAGACGCAACCATCGCAGATCTCGCGGTAGGTACTGCGGCTGGCCAGATCAAAACCGGTTCTATGAGCCGTTCTGACCGTGTTGCCAAATACAACCAACTGATCCGTATCGAAGAAGCGCTGGGCAACCGCGCACCGTTCAATGGCCTGAAAGAAGTTAAAGGTCAGTAATCACGGTTTGATTCGTTACTGAGTCAGCAAGTCAACGGAGGGTACCGCAAGGTGCCCTCTTTTTTTACGCCTGAATAAGGGCAATTTACTATGATATAATTTGATAGTAACGCAGTGTAATAATGAGCCTGGGATTTATCTTAGGTAAAGTCAGGGTAATTACTGAGTCTGCAGATAAGTCAAATTACGCTATTTCCCTGCCACGATAATTGCAATTCTCCTGACTCACTAATGCCCTCGTCATCCTTAAAATCGCTTATAAAGATCATTAAATTAATGAAAATTTCGGGAATAATCCTAACGTAAGGGAATGCCCCTAAAAAGGGATGCATATTTCAAAATGTTTCAATTGATGTGTAATTTATACAGTTATATTTTTAACTTATTGAAATTATTCTAATTTATTTATCGCCATCACCAGGAAAACAAATGTAACAAAGTGTGTTTAAAACTAATTTTGCTAAATTTAATAAATAAAAGCATTGTTAAGAAAATTCTTGTCTTGTTAGACTAATAGCACATGTCCACAAGCCGTCTCGTAAATGGGTGCGACATGTTTATCTCAGTGCGTTTAAATCAGTAAGGAATTACTGTCAGGACTGCTTTATTTCAAAAGTAAATTAAAAGGTATTTCTAATGAAGAACAAGATGGTCATGTATTCAATGTGTAG
>NZ_AYMQ01000131.1 GCF_000633355.1 Serratia sp. H1w | reverse complement strand
CAACTAATTAGAGGCATTACCTGCCACTACAACTCGATATTTCGCCAGGAAGGCATCCCCACCAAGACGTTTTATGGTTGGCGCACTCAGGCGGGCCGCGTTGCCGTTATCACCTGGCTGAAGTTGCTGGCGGTAGGGCAGTGGTTCTACTTGTACCTGATAGAAGATGTGTCCAGCCGCAACATTGTGGGTTATGAGGTACACCGGGGCGCATGCGGCAGAACGGCTGAAACGCACGGTGCTGAGTGAACGCTGCTGGCAGAGGCGGCGGATACTGCATGCAGGCAATGGAGCCCCGATGATGTCGCAGGTATTGCCGGTGAAACTGGCGGAGCTGAAGATAACGGCGTCGCATAGTCGCCCGTGGGTCAGTGGCATCGCTGTTCAGGATGCTGAGCTGTAGTAGCTCAGACTTGAACCGGCAGTTATCGGTTATTTATACCCATCATGCTTGAAACTGCCTCGGTAGAGTCTTGGCTGCGTTTGTGTGCCCCAGTTACTGATTGGAGTAAGCGCCTGGGGACTCGCTGCGTTACCGCCTCTAAGCATCTTGAGGGGCATGTGGATACCATGAAAACCCGCTGCATAGCGCACTGGGATCTCCATCGCCGAGGGAGTATCGGTTCCTGCGGGCATCGTTAACTTAAGGTACGACAGTTGGTTGGAGATGGCGGATCAAGACCCATACAATAGCACTAAGTTCGCGTCATGACCGGTTTTCGGTTGCAAAAGCAATAAAGCGCTTTGTAAACTGCTAAAATTACTATTGCGATCCCATATCGCTTTTGTGGGTATTTAGGGTTACAGGGCTTACCGTGGCGCTTTGCCAGCGCAGCCAACACCCAGATAATTTGAAGTATGGTGGGTATAACTTCCTCAATCATAAGGCGATGAAGTATTCAACATCTCCCGAAATGCACGACAGAGTCATTGGCATTTTCATCGCATGATTAACCATTTTGAGGGCTAGCTGTGGACTATCTTTTTGACAATGTGCTGTGGTATCGCCCTAATAAAAGTGTGATGGTGATTATGGGCGAAAACGATGAGAATACCATTGCACTGACACCCGTGCTCAACAGAATACTGATGCTCCTTATTGAAAAAAAAGGGGAAATCGTCGCTCGTGAAGAGTTCATGGAAAATGTTTGGGATAACCATGGAAGGATTGCCTCTTCTAACACATTGACTCAGTATGTCAGTACTCTTCGTAAAATTTTTTCTGACCATCTAAAAGAAGAGTGCATCGTAACCATACCTAAAAAAGGGTACATGCTATCGCTGAAGGTCAATGTTGTAGAGCTGAATACCGCTGAATCCGAACTAAGCACAGAACCCAGCAACATAGTAGAGATTTCTGAATCCGTAGAAAAAGATATAGAGACATATTTTTTTAGTAAAATAAGCAATAAACTTAAAAAGTTATCACTTATTCTATTGATGGTGATAGTTGTAGGTGTAATGCTGTATTTGTTATTACCGTGGAAAACTGATCAACAGAATAAATGGTTGATTTCTGGGTGGGTTGGTGATTGCCCCGTTTATTCTCTATCTGATCATAATATTGGTAATACAACGAAAGTTGTTATAGATTTTAATATAGTTGAACGGCATGTTAAATCCTTTGGTTTACAGTGTATTGATGGCGCTGATTTCTTCTTTTACAAAAATCATAATACTGGGATTCCAGTAAATTCTTACAGTTTACTCAGCCGTTGCACCAAGGGGCGTGATTCTCAAGATGAATGTATTACAACAAAAATTAGCGGGCAATAAAATGAAAATAAAAACGTCTATTTTAGCATTAATTATCGCTGCTTTTATTTTTTTTCTTGTCTTTTTTTTTATGATAGATAGCAGCCGTAATGCAGATAAATCATGCCTGAGCACAGTCAAATATAAAACTGAATATGAACATAACTCACTCGATTATACAATATATTACCGCATTCTTTTTAGAGGTAACGGTATCGGCTATGCTGACATGAGGGGGGTAGTAAAGGATAATGAAAATGAATATGTTATCGCTAGGAATTTGATTTTTAATTATTCGGATCAAAAAAGCAATACCCATTTTGAGGCTAAAATAGAGGGAGTGGTTAAAACAGGACAGGATAATGTACCTGATTCTGTAGTTGAGAAATATTTATCCTATATAATGCCCGATAAAAAAAGCTACTTCAGGTTAGATCAGATTGCTCAGGGGCGCTTTCTCCTATCAGCTAGCCAAGGTCCATTTCTAGTCTGTAGTGGAGGGTGATTCCTAAATAGCTGGTCAAGTATTCAATGTGTTGATTACAGTGTAAAATCTCCGGTTTTGGATGTAGGATAAAATGGCTAAAGTTGATGTAAGGTGTCCGTTTTGTGAACAGGAAGACCCTGTAAAGAAACACGGTTATGGTAAAGGCGGGCATCAGCGTTACCGTTGTCAGTCCTGTAAACGCACCTTCCAGCTTGATTATGCCTGTCGCGCCTGCCAACCAGGAATGAAGGCTCAACTCGTTGACTTGGCGATGAATAATGCCGGTATTCGTGACACTGCGTGAGCGTTACGTATCAGTATCAATGCCGTTGTGCGTACGTTAAAAAACTCTCGCCGCGGAATGTAACCACGCTGCCGCTGGATAGCTTGCAAATTCAACTGATTTGCGAAGTGGATGAGATGTGGTCATTTATTGGCAACAAGAAACGACTGCGCTGACTGTGGTACGCCTGGGAGCCTCGATTGAAACGTATCATCGCTCATGTGTTTGGTTCTCGAAGCAAGAAAACGTTGTGTAAGTTGTTGAAACTGCTCTCGGGTTTTAATGTGGCCTTTTGGTGCACTGATGGCTACAGGGCTTACAACGACGAGCTTCCGCAAGCCAAACTATCGTTCACCCAGCGTATTGAACGTGAAAATTTGACGTTGCGTAACCGACTGAAACGCCTCAATCGTAAGACGCTGGGGTATTCAACCCCCCCCCCCCCCGAAATGCACGACAGGATCATCTGCACCTTCATCGAACGCGAGTGTTACGTTTGATGCGGTATCAACTCATTGAATACATGACCCAAAACTGCGTTAGTGTCAGAGATATATTCAAGCTTATTTCTTATCTGAAGATACAGCTACTGTCTGGTGTTTCAGGGGGCTACATCACTTTGTATGTTCTATCATCTCATTGAATACACGACCGAAAAGTTCAGAGTCATTGCTTACTCCCAATTTACGCATAGAACTACGTTTTTGCGCACTTATAGTTTTGATACTTCGCTTGTGCAGCATGGCGATATCTTGAAGGCTCAATCCGGCAAAAATATGAGTCAGTACCTTGCGTTCAAAATGTGTCAGGGTGTCTAAACTCGCTGAAGTGTTATTTTTTAACAGCTCCATTGACTTTTTTATCTTAGGGCTGCAAACATTGATATCAGCGAGCGCATAACGCATATCATGAAACATTTGTTCACTCGATTCTTGGTGCGAAATCAGGCTAAATTGTTGATGTTGTAATAACGGCTCAACGGCAGCTGTTTTTTGACTTGTGATATAGATAATAATATTTAATTTAGGATGCTGTGCGCTTAGTGTTAATAATTTACGAACATATTTTCGCATCCATTCCTGTGTTCCTGTCAGTTCAACAATCAGGATGCTTATTGACGCTTTAGACATTTTTTGCGATAAACGTAATAAAGAAGAGGCTTTCAATACGCACCTATAACCAAGTTGCAAATCTCGAACGAATTTTTCCATACCTAGGCGAAATAGATGGTTTTTGTATAAAATAGCAATGCGGCTAGAGACAGATTTATGCATCATGATGGTATGAGTCCCTTTTAGTAAGATCAACGGTTGCATGCTAGCATGTCTCCCCAGCGATAAAGTTCATAATCACTGGCAAATGAGAGTTTGGCCATTGCGCTGCGCTTTTGAGCACTTATCGTGCGTATACTTCGGTGCAGAAAAGATGAAGTGGAAGTGACACTATTTCCGGCAAAAAGGTATTTTAGTACCACTATTTCGCGCAGAGTCAGAACTCTTTCTCGTCTGTAAATAACATTGAAATGATCTTCTCGGTCGCTAATACTGCGAGTAGTCCTCGCACTATAACTGTATTTCCCTTGCATTACCTGATAGATACACTTCATGAATGCGGATAGAGATTCTTCTTTGAGATAAATGCCATTTACCTGAATAGCGGCCAGTTGCCTAAGCAGATGTACATCAGTAAAACGGGTGCAGACGATAAGTGGCGTCAGTGATCCAACGTTAATCAACTGCTTGATAACGCTAAGGCCATCAAGCGCAGACTCTTTTTGGCCGCCTAGCTCCATAATGACCAAGTCGACCTTATCCCTTGCTAAGATTGCCGGTATATCGGTGGCCATTGTGGCTACCAGATATTGACCAACCTTGAAACGCGGTAGAGATAAAAAGCGATTTATCCCGGTCAAAGTAGTCTTGCAACTTTCCATAATTAAAACCCGACCTATTTGGCATTTATTGTCAAATTCACTATTCAAGGGGAGGTGTTTCATTTTTACCTTATAATGACTGTATTAAGCAGTGTGATATCTACCCGTCATACTTGAAGCTACCTGGGTGTTGGCTCCGCCCATTCACATCCGTCATTGAGTAGGTTATTATTCCTGGCGACTTTTAGCCTTGCCGCCTACCAGCATCTTGACCTTTATTGGGCATATTACTATTAGTTATAGTCAATATAGCGTCAATTGATCTCTACATTCATAGTTGCAACAGCAGTAAACGGCCCACCTTCAGGTTTCTTACCGGTAACATTTATGGGTGCTACCGTCATTGAGCTTATCCCGGCTTGCTGCGCAAAATCGATGTATACTGGCAGCTCACTCTGGTTTGGTATCACAGTCTGCCCGTTAGCATTAAGAATTCGTATGCCCACATCTTCATTAGAGGTAGCCAAAGCTGTGTGATCCCCCCCTGCGACTTGACCGTTAAAAGACAAACTTACACTCACGCCTTCAGAAATGTTTTTGCATGAAATTTTAATGTCTACATTTTTTGGGGTATAGTTCTCTGCCTCCTTTCCTTTTGTATCGATATCTCTGGAATTTATTTTCCCTAACGGGATGTTTATAGTTTGCCCGCTATTGATACTACAAGATTGTGGAACAGTTACCTTACCACTAAGGTAAACCCTTGATAAAGGAAGGTTGTAATTATCTGGCCTTGCGAAGGAGTTAGATATCTCCAATATTAATGTTCTTGGTATAATTTGCACCCCTACAAATGGGCGGTCAATATAAAGAGAAATATAACCATCTGAACCTGATGAGAAATCCGTACTCCCTCCAGATGTCGTCTGGCGATTACTAATATTGACAAAAGGGGTTGGAACGTAACCATTATTGACAATCATCACTTCACTAGCTACTTGTAAATATTTATTTAGCACATAATAATTCAATCCATCAATGGTAACACCCGGAGTTAAATTTGGGATGGTGGCTTTGAAGTAATGGCTACCCCTACTATCAATAGGGTAGCATATTGCCTCAATAGTCGTATTGGGTACGTACCAGCGGAAATTTCTTGGGTGAACCGAACCCGCTTTATTATCATCTGGATTTAATAGGCTGGTAATGTAACTGATGTCATACTGTTTAACCCCTGCTATAGGCGTGCAAAAAGCTAACGATCTGTTTGAAATGCCTATTCCTACGAGAAGTAATATGGTAAAAAAAATCACTCTAATATAAGAGTTAATCAAATTATTGGGCATGTTATTCAAGTCCTTTCTTTAGCTGTTTTTAAATAAGATTTTTTATTGATAAGTTTTTTAAATGGACGACATTCAAGCCTGTATCATCGTTAATAATGAGTAAGTTAATTATTAAAATAAAAATAGGATGTTGACTTTTTAAGTCTTATTGGCATTGCGCAGTGGCAATCTCAATGCCAATATTAGTGCGCTCCTGCTTATCAAATGAATACTTCGCCTGACATGTCTGCCCTGCATTACTCCCCCATTTCACCGTCAATTCACCCTGTTCATTTAGACCGGTGAGATAAACCTCGCCGTTATCCCCCACGATAAATCCTCGTGTGAATTGACGGTTTGTGTCATTCACTGTGGCACCGAATGGCACTTTCTCTCCGTTCTGCCTAATAAGGGTTATTAGTGCACGGCGGCCTACGTTGGCTTCAAAACTGGCGCGTACTACAGCCCCACGAGTGGGTACTACATTCTGACTAGCCAACTCCAGATCGACGTCATCGGGTAGCATTTCGGTATTCAGGGTTACCTGGTTTTTACGGTATGGGCTGCTGTAAGGCACAATGGCATAGCCGCGCCAGTCAGTTCTCACCCCCGAGTTGTTGTTCACCCCCACCCCTGCGGCTCCTGGCGCTTTCACCAGGACAAGGGTTTCACCCAATGTCTGACCGAAGGTCACTCCGTCCTGATGCGCCACAATACCGCCCTGTAAGCCATAGTTGAGGCGTGAGCTGTTGTTGTCATAGGCATAACCAGCATTTACCTCGGTGTAGGTACCGCGGTAGTTGGTATTCAGGTTACCACTGTGACCAACGCCACGGTCGCCATAGCCTTGCTGGATGCTCCAACTCAGATTATTGTCCGCTAGAGCCGTACCGCTTAAGCCAGCATTATGGGTGGTTCCATTATTTTTACTACTGCTAAGGCCATAGTTGGCAATGGTATTGGGAAGCCAGTTTCCTAACGGCACGCTGACGTTAAAGGCAAACATGTGGTCGCGTTCGTAAATACGGCCTACTCCACCTGATGAGTTCTCGTTGTAAATATAGTTCAAGCCGTAACTGATCCCATTCCAGCTGTTGTTGTAACTGGCTCCCAGCGAGCGCATGGTGCGATTACTGTTCCAATAATCTTCACTGGCCCAGCTCAGTGACAGGTAACCAGCAGCGTCCCACAGGTTCTGATTCATGGTCAGTTCGGAGCGGTTACGCCTGCGATCGATGAGTCTGTAGTTACTCTGGTCTGCCCGGTAGGTATCAAGCACTTCTTGCAAACCGAAATAACCGGCCGTTGAATAGCGATAGCCAGCAATGGCAAAGTTTGTACCGGTTTCCACAAAGTTTTTGCTATAACGAACTCGCCACGACTGGCCGTTTTGCTTTTCCTCATCCTTCATGCTTGAGCGTGCTTGCGTAACGTCAGCGGAGAAAGCCCCCAGGCTACCTAAATTTTTCCCCATCCCCATGGCCAGCGATTGATAAGGCTTGGCAAACTGAGTGCCGCCGTAGAGCGTCAGACCTTGCGGCAAGCCATAGATAGCCGTGCCCTGACCGAACAGTGCGCTATCAACACTACTATCATAGGTACGGTACTGACCGGCGGTGAGCGCGTATTTGAGACGCCCCTCTCGTTGAAGCACCGGTAAAGATGCGAAAGGCACCACCAGCCTTTGTTCGCTGCCATCCGCTTCTTTAATCGTTACCAACAAGTCACCGCTCCCCCCGGTAGGGAACATGTCGTTGATTTCAAATGCACCCGGGGCCACAAAGGTCTGGTAAATAATATAACCGTTCTGATGAATGGTCACCTGAGCATTGGTGCGAGCAATACCGCGTACCACCGGAGCGTAACCTTTTAGGCTATCGGGGAGCATATCGTCATCAGAAGCGAGCTGCGCACCACGAAAGGGTTGGCTATCGAAGACGTCGCTCGGAGAGGTACTGTCGCCTACCACCAGTTGGCTTTTAAGTACCGCGATGTCGCGTGCGGCATAGGTATATACGTTGTTCCACTGGTCTTGCCCATTGCTGTCACGGTTCCATGTGGTGTAGTTACGCAGACGCCATGTACCGAGGTTGATGCCTGGGCGCAAGTTGGCAAACTTACTGTTACTATTGTTACCACCTTCGCGTGCCTGGCTGTTCGCTCCGCTAAGGCTGTAGTTGAGCAGCAGTGCAGATATCCCATGATCACGCTGGTTTGCAGGCACATAATCCCGTGCTTGTTGTGACATGGCTGCCTGCGGCACACTCAGCAAGAGTTGTTGTGTGCTGAAACGGAATTCTGCACTGGCCTGAGGAATGGCACTCAGGTTGGCGCAGGATGCTTTAGCCTCCTGCAACGCGGGGAACAGATCGGTTTTTACCCCCATTTCGCTTAACTCGGCGACACTGAGGCAGGGTTGCAGGGTTTCTTTACCGCTAGTGTCTTTCTGCAGGTGGAATTCTATATCACGCGTGTTCTGCAGTTCATTGTTGATATAGATATCAACCCGGTAGAGACCAGGAGCCTGTGAGGTGTTGTCCTCAAACATACTCAGATCGGTGTTTTCATGGCGCGGGTTGACCATCTCCAGCAATGCAGGGTTAAAAAACTCGCGTGCTTGCGTGCTGAAGGATGCGCTGCCAAACAACGTTATCTGGGCGGCAATAACATAGGCCAGCTGGCTCACTCGGGGTAGCAGATTGTGTTTGGTATTTTGTTGGCTGTTTTTCATGGTTTTTACTCATCCCTGCACGGTGGAGCCATACTGAATCCAATTAGCCACTATGCGTCTGATTTTTCTATATTTTACAGTATGCCAGTATGTTCTTTACCCTTGCCGCCGTAGTCACTGATCAGCGTCCAGGTAACGTTGTTACCGTGGGCATCCACTGGCAAGGTAAAGCTTGCCGAACCGTCCGGGGCGACATAAGTCGCATCGGTGATTTTCTTGCCCGCGACCCGAATCTCGTAGAAGTTCATGTAAAACGGTGTTGGGTTAGTTACCGTAATTTTGTTGCCGCTGCGTTGCCAGGTGAGGTTGCCTGTTACCTGCTCAGGTACCCCTTTCAGTTCCTGTGGGCGGTAAATCATCTTGATGCGAGTTTTTACAGCAATTTGCAGCGTATTCTGGTCTTGGGTCTTCTCGCCTGCGGGGATGGACTTGATATTCATCCAATACAAAGACTCTTTGTCGGTGGGTAAATTGCCACCGGTACGTACCACACGCAGTACGTTGTGTTGGCCCGCATTCAGGCGGAAAAGTGGTGGCGTGAGCATGAAGGGGGCTTTATCGGCACCTCCAGAGGGGGCATCTACCCATGACTGAATGAGATAGGGCACTTTGTCCGGATTGGTGACACTCAGTGAGGTCTCTTTTTTGCCTCCATCATAAATTAGACGCGTCCCCCCCACGATGACACCCGCCTGAACGGTATTTATTGCCAGCAAGAGGGTCATCAATAGGGCGGTAAGGGCTAATTTCATCACGAAGCTCCAAGGTAAATCGGTATAAGAGGAGGCTGGCGAAACGGCCGCCAGCCTGGTCTACACCTTCGGCCCAAGTAACTGGCTTAAGGCGAGAAATAGACTGAGAAATCAGTTGTAGTTTATGGTAAAGCTGGCCGTTGAGTTTGCAGGGCCCGCTTTAACCGTAGCCTCGGTTGCGACATAGCGGGCAACGAAGCTCAGATCATTGGCCACGTTAGGTTTCAGTTCGTAAGTTCTAGAATTTTCGAACAGTGGTAACAGGTTGTTGCTGTCGTCAGACAACTGAATGCCAACGCCTTCCGCTACCCCTGCGTCCTGAGTCAGGGCAAGTACACTGTTATCACCGTTTACTGAAGTGCCATCAAACTTGACCTGCGCGCTGGTCACAGTGTCTGGGCAAGCTGTCAGTTGCAGGCTGAACTTAGTGGCTGATGCGACATCACCTGCAGCCTTGAATGTGGACTTGGATACTTTACCCAGGTTGACTTTCAGCGGGTTTGCCTTGCTGTTGGTAACCTGGCAAGCCACATCAACGATTTCACCGGTAAAATTAACTTGGCCATCAACTGCAAAAGCAGACATACCCAAAGTAGAAGAAGCTAATACAGCAGCAGCGATCAGATTTTTTTTCATATTAAATACATCCTTTAGTTCAAAGTAATAATGTAAAACCGCAAGGTTTAAATACCTAACACAGTCCGTGACTTTGGTTTTTTCTAACGTTTCTCGTTTGTTTTACACATGGTTTATGACGCTAATAAATAGGCTTATGGTAAGTATTTAAAGTGTTTAATCCATGTGCTTAATAAAACGAAGAGCATAGTAAGAATATTCTTCTTTCATGTCAATTAGTGCCTTTTACGCGTATTTTTTACATAAAAATCAATATGTTGATTTGTTTTTTCGGTGCTATTATTTTTTTTGCAATGCATTTGCATTGCATTATTGGAGTAAAACTCCTAAATATACATTTAAAAGTTATATAATCCTATAAATACATTGTTTATAAGATTTTTGTGTCGAGTTTATTTTTATTGCAGGCAAGTTAAAGAATAATCTGCAAGCGATATGCCGTCATCGTTAAATATGCTCATTCATTTATGTAAATATAGAAAAATCCAATGTGTTTGGATATTTCTTATTTCCACGAAAGATCCAATATATAAAGACATATCTAATCAACTGAGGGGTATCGTGTCGTGTATTCAATGAGTAAGGGCAGAATGGCGGCAAAAATGGATCAGCATATGCAGCAGTTGGACGCGCAAGGCGTCACGGAGCCGCACCAGGTTATCAACCGCATGATGGACTATACCCCTGAACTGCATCAGATTTGGACCGGCACCACGGATAAAGAACTGATGGCATTAACTCAGGAATATCCGGGGTTTTACCGTTACGCCCTCATCATGGAAACCGCGTTCGAGCAGGAAAGCCAGAAGTCATCCCGATCTTATGACGGCATGCCTGAATTCTCTACAGCTCATAAACACACCATGGAACAGATACTCACCACGGCCGCAACCCTGGAACGGGGATACCTCGCTTCTCAGGGCAATGCCTTGGCGGTGTTTGATGAACAAATAATCCGGCTGGGCCAATCGTTCAAATTATGGCAGGAATGCGTAGCAGACTTCAGAAAAGGGCTAAATGCCGATGAGAACGTCACCCCTATGCAGCGTGACTACGTTCATGCGGGGCTGACACGGATTGCCGATCGGCTCATGGATTTACAGGGGGCTCTACGCCGGAACCGCCGAAATTTCCGTTACCCCAATTTCAGCCCGGCAACCAGCGCATCCAGGTCAATAATTTCATCGCTGCTCTGGAAGGTATAATGTCCGTTCAGCAAAATGTGTTGCCAGGCCACCGGTGATATCCGGGCCAGAGCCTCAATGCCTTTGGCATTGCCTTCCGCTTCCAGTCGTGCCAGCAATCGTGACAGGATCGCCGAGTTGTAATAAACGATCGCGTTGGAAATAAGCCGCCCGCACTGGTTACTGATGTCTGTTTCAATGTCATTTTTCCCTGTTAACTCTTTCTTTCCGCCGACTTTGGCCACTGCGGCACGTAGTTGGTGATAAGATTCAATCCGGTTCTGGGAACGCCGGATGTTGCGTTCCAACTGCGGATCGCGCAGATACTTCAGCGTGTAGATGCTGCGTACCAGCCGGTCATATTCAAATAGTGCCTGCCGTGTTGGATTGGTCGTGGTGTACGTGCACAGTTTGCGGACCAGCGTACCCTGCGTCATTTCTTTCAGCCCCAGCGTGGCGACGATGCGATCGAGATTGCTTTTCTCGCGGATAATAAGGTCCCGGTCAATCTGTCCGGCGGGCTGGGTCAGGCATTTTTTATAGGCCGAAGGATCTCTGATGCAGTACAGTTCCTGCAATTGCCTGTTCAGATCCGTAAAATGAGGTTCAAAGCGCAAGCCAAACCAGTGCAGGATCGCAAAGTTGGCTTTGTTGATGCTGTGCATATCGCCGGTGATGGCCGTGGGTTTCACCTCTGAGGTGTTGCGGTATATAGTGGCACACTGATACT
>NZ_AYMQ01000130.1 GCF_000633355.1 Serratia sp. H1w | reverse complement strand
TCGTGCGTCGTCGCCGGAGCTGTTCTCACCTTCGACCTGATCTGCTGGGTGCTCCATGCTGTTTAGTTCGACAACCATCGCGTCGGTAGCTTTGGTTTCGGCCTTGATAAACTCAGCCTTGGTTTCGCCTTGCAGGAAGGTTTTGTAGGCTTGGCTGACGCCCCAGCGAGCCCATTCATATTTCTTGTCAGCATTCAGGGCCTGAATAATTTCAGCGTAATCGCCGCCTTGTGGGAATTTCTCTTTGAACCAAGCAAAGCCATCGCTACACGCCAGTTTTTGCACTTGCTCTTTTGTGATTTGCATTCGTTAAATCTCCAAATTTAGGTCGAAAAAAAAGCCGCATAGCGACTTGGTTGATAGATGCCCCGCTGGGAGTTATTCGTTATTGATGGTGTTCATGATTTTTAAGACAAATGCGTCCACCGTTTCTTGGCTCATCGTATGGAAAAATTTATCGCGCTTGTCGAAAGCTTCATCATCACTGCTTTTCCATGTTGGGCCTGTTGATACATAGAATCCATCCTCTGCCCATCTGAATAAAACTTCTGGATGACCATTATCGTCACTGCTTTTTTCTACTAAAACCTGCCTTCCATTTGACTCGAACAACTTCGCCCAAATTTCCATCATCCAACCCTCTCTGTTAGTAATCTTGCCGAAGCCCCCACGTATAGAGGCAGCGGTAAAGTTACTGGGCGGAGTTCAGCTCCTTGGTTGTCCATACCATCTTGCGGCGCACTGTTGGTGCTCTGTCGAATGCCCGATCCAGCCATTTAAACCGGTGATACCAGCGACGACCGTATTCACTAGAAACGAATCGTTTTATTGTCAATTTCATCGTATAACCCTCTGTTGTAGTGGTTTTATGCCTGCCGCCCCGAGCTGGCAGCGGCAGGGTAAATCCACTCTTTGCGTTTCATACCCGACATCACTTGCCCCCGGTCGCCGTCACAGCCGGATCGCGGCTGGTTTTCGTTATGCGCCAGAACTACCCGTGAACCCGGTATTTCATCCGACTTTGCTGATTGTTAAAGAGCGCCCGGTGGTCTGGGGGGACGGTGTTGCTGTCTGTGGAGTGAATAATAGCCATGAGTATATTTAATAGCAATAAGTATTAATGATTGCGCAATAGCAATTGGTATAATTTGGTGTTTTAAAAGGGAATTTAGTTTGAAAAAAAGTCAAACGGAGTCGGTTTTTTGGCGGGGGTTATGTTTGAATCACTACAGGACAAGCGAAATTGCTTTTCGCGAGATTGGAGTTAAGCTATAAAGCTACTGTATATAAAAACAGTATAAAGTGAGTGCGAAAGCATCATTGATAACTCGCTGGGTGGGAAAAATGATAACGATGTTAGTTAGAACGAAGGCGGGGGTTTATGAACAAGAAACCCTGCCGGAGCAGGGTTTGGAAGACTATCTTCTGAAATCTCGAAGGAGTAAAACGGCTACGCCAATCAGCACACCAGGCGTTATGGTTATCAATGGAACCCGGCTATCATCAACGGATAGAAAACCGTGCTCCCCTCCATCCAAGAACCGATAAGCGGAAATTGTACCATTGATCATTGCGATCACTAGATCGCCGCTGCCTGGCTTTATAGACGTATCAACAATAATGATCGAGCCAGCTGGGGCGTCTGAACAACCGCTATTGCGTTTTAAAATGTATGCGCGCCAGGACGAATGGGCCTTACCCTTCGGAGAAAGGACAAAATCATCCGTTTCGCCTTGCTCGTCCCATACAGGGATCTGATTTGAACGGTCAAGCCTTGGAAGTGGTGCAGTATTGGCCCCCTCCATTTCACCAGTCCCGTTTGCCAGCCAGTCAGCGTTAACTCCAAGTGCGTTGGCAATATCTACCAACTTCCCCGAAGATTTCGATAGCCCTTTAGTCAGTCGCCAAATTGTCGGCTGTGCCACGCCAGACGCTTCTGCTAGCGCTGCTTGGGTCATGTTGTCACGTAGAGCCATAGCTCTATTTAGACGATCGGCCAGAGTAGTTTTCATGCCCTGAAACTTATAGCCATGCGTATCATGCGTCAAACTCACTTCGCTATTGCTATGTGTTATACTCATTGCTATTATCTCGATTGATTTATACGTTTAAGGATAAAGAGATGAACGAAGCTATCCAAAAAGCTGTGAGCATTGCCGGTGGCCAGCAAAAGCTTGCATCCCTCTGCGGCGTAAGCCAGCCGACTGTATGGCGCTGGCTTCATGGCGGAGGAATCAACATGCGTTATGTGAAGCGAATTATTAAAGCCACTGGCGGAGAGGTTAAGGCTGCGGAAATCAGCCCTGACCTAGCCGATTTGCTGGACAGCTGACAAAAGGCGCAAGACCAATAAAGGTGAATTATCAATGGAAAACAACGCAATAGCACGAAAGTTAGAACCCCCAATCCTCAACCCGCGTGAGATTGAAGGGCTGTTGCTCAACCGGCTTGCGTCGGTTGGGCAGAAGTTTTACGCGGAGAGAACGGGGATCAGCGAATCGACCGCCAGCCGCCGGAAAGCAGAGGGGCATTTCGCTACGATGGCCAAGGAGCTGGCAATACTCGGCATTCAGGCCGCGCCGCCGGAGGCCGTTCTTGTATCGCGCTCTTATCTGGCGTCTGTCGAGACGCTGGCTGATATCGGGTTGAAGGCAGAGAGAAGCCGGCCGGGGCCGCTGGGGTGGGACTGATGAATCACGTTGAATTTATCGAGCATCACATCAAGACGAAGCTGACCGGTGAAGGCTTTAGCCCTGCGATCGCTGAGGGGGGGGCAAATATTGGTGTTGATCATTACCGGCGCTGCTCTCAAGCCAGCAAAAATGGAGCGATGTTTGAGGACTGCTACCGGCTCGCGAAAGCCTGGGCAGACAAGAACACGACCGCGAGCGATAAGCCGCTCAAGAAAAAACAAAACCGAACTGCGCCAACAGCTCGGCCTGGTCTTTTTTAAACCGTGGGAGGTTTAGATCATGATACGCAAAAACAAACGTATTACGCAACAACGAGAAATTACTCAGGCGGATTACCTGAAATGCCCAGACCCGATCGGCACCTTGCCGCCGGAAGTGCAAAAGCGCTTCGTGGAAGAGTTCCGCAAGGTACAGCTGGCCAGACAGGCAGAACGCCATGAGTAACACCGCTGAAATCATTCAATTCCGCGCGCCCGTCGTGCGTGAGGAGAGCCGCGTGGCCGATCTTGATGATGGGTATACCCGGCTGGCTACCATGCTGCTAGAGGCTATTGCTGGCGCTGATTTAACTAAGCGTCAGTTCAAAGTGCTCCTGGCCGTTATCCGGCTAACTTACGGCTGGAATAAACCCTATGACCGCATAGCCAATTCTCAGATCGGTGAGATTGCAAAGTTGCCGATCAAGCGCGTCAGTGAAACACGCGTTCAGCTACTGAATATGCGGGTGTTGGTATCGGTAGGCCAGGCAATCGGGCCTAACAAAAACGTGTCTAATTGGGCCATCCCTCAAGTTGAGGGAATATCCCTCAAATTAGGGGATAAAAAATCCCTCAAATTGGGGGAGAGCTATCCCTCAAAACAGGGGGACACCATAGACATTATTCCAAAGACAGTAAAAACAGATCCCCCTAAAGCCCCCAAGGGGGAATTTTCGGAGGAAGTTCTCTCACAAGCAAAACAGGCTTTGCAGTATTACAACGAGCTTACACAGGGATCCTGTCGTTCTGCTGAACCCTTTGCCGTGCTCCTGACAGAAACCAAATCCCGAAGCGCCTACACCCTGCAAGACCTGCTGTTGGTTGTTCGCTGGGTAGTGCTGACGTGGAAGCGCAAAAGCAAGACCGTGGCCAAACCTATAAGCATCTGCCGCGTTAACCGCTTCGATGGCTATTTGTCTGACGCAGAAGCCTGGCAGAAGACCAGCGTAGATATCGACTGCCAAGCTGTGATCGATGCCTACAACGATGTGACAGATGGGCGCATGGCTCGCGCAGAACTGGACAGGGGCCGCGAGATAGCGATCCGTGAACTGGTCACGCACTTAGCTACCAAGACGCCCGCCGGGTTCCGGGCCTATTTCTCGGCATTCCTGGAAGACGCCCGCGAGTTCCATTTCGGCGGCCCTGACGGCACCGGCTGGCATGCTGATTTTGAATACCTGATGAAGCCGGAAACACTGCGAAAAGTACGGGAGGGAACCTTATGAATAATATGGATATCGAGGCGAGCGTGATAGGTGGCTTGCTGATTGGTGGTTTAACTCCGAACGCAGTCGATGTGCTGGCTACGCTAGATCCTGACGCGTTTTTTGTTCCACTCTACCGGGAAACCTTCAAGGAAATTATTCGGCAGGCGAACAATCGCGGGATGATTGACGCTCTCATGGTTGCCGAAGGCATGGGAGAGGGCAATTTTGCAAACATAATGGAAACAGCCCGGCACTGCCCAAGCGCGGCAAACTTGAAAGGGTATGCTCGGGTAGTTGGCGAATATCACCAGATCCGCGAGTTCACAAAGCTGATGGAATCCAGCTATGACCTGATAACTGGCGCGCAGAACCATGAACGGGCGCTGGAAGGCATACAGGCATTCTCAAGCAAGATTTTCTCCATTGCCAAGCCACACGACGAGCATCGGCCAATCCATATCAGAGAGTTGGCGGGTTCCTATGCCGAAGTGCTGGAACAGCGCAACCTGAACGGCGAAGAGTCTGACACGCTTAAAACCGGGATCCCGGAACTTGATGAAATTACCGGCGGCATAAACCCGGTGGACTTGGTTGTTGTTGCTGCTCGTCCCGGCATGGGTAAAACCGAGTTTGCGATCAAGGTCGCCGAGGGTGTAGCCGAAACATCGGTGAATATCGGCGGCATCGATAAGCCTCGCGGAGTTCTGATTTTCAGCATGGAAATGAGCGCGCACCAGGTGATTGAGCGCCAACTGGCCAACGCATCAAACATCCCTGTATCTGTGCTGCGCAATCCGGCAAAACACATGGAGGATGAGGAGTGGGCGCGTGTCTCAATGGGGATCAAGCGGCTGATTAATTTGCAGGTATGGGTTGTTGACGCGTCAAATCTCACCATCGAGCAAATTCGCGCGATTGCTGAGCGCTTGAAGCTCGAGCACCCAGAGTTATCGCTAATCTTGGCCGACTACTTAGGCTTGATTAAAAAGCCAAGCGCCGAACGTAATGATCTGGCGATCGCCCACATTACCGGCGGCATGAAGCGCATGGCTAAAGACCTCAAAACGCCAGTTATGGCACTTAGCCAGCTTTCCCGCGACGTTGAGAAGCGCCCTATGGGACAGCGTAGGCCGACGAACTCAGACCTACGCGACAGCGGCAGCATTGAACAGGATGCAGACAGCATCATCATGCTGTACCGCGAAGCCGCATATCAAGAAGACAGCCCGGCAGCGCCTTTCGCTGAAATCATCGTGACGAAAAACCGTTTCGGGATCCAGGGGACTGTTTACCAGGAGTTCAAGAACGGCCACTTCATGGCCACTGACCAGGCGCACGCGGCACAAATCTGCCGGGCCAAACCACAACAGGCAGCGACCGGCCGCCGTTATGCGAAAAGGGATCTGTGATGGATAAGCCAAAGTTCTTTCTGCGCGATGAACAGATCCGCGCAAATCTCAAAGCCTATATCGATACGCTGCCACTAGATGACCGTGCGCCGCTGGTGGTGTCATTCGCACCTATGACGCGCACCCTTGACCAGAATAGCCGGTTCCACGCTATCTGTGGTGATGTGGCCGCACAGGCCATCTACATGAACCAGGAACTAAAGCCCGTACAGTGGAAAACGTTATTCATATCTGGCCACGCTATCGCAACGGGGTTGGGGGCGAAAGTTGTTCCAGGCTTAGAGAACGAATTCGTCAATATCCGCGAAAGCAGCGCCCAGATGGGCGTTAAGCGGATGAGCAGTCTTATCGAGTACACACAAGCCTGGTGCGGCGGTAACTCTGTGACATTGCGTGATGTCGGTTACCGTGGCGATTTCTTCGGGCGGGCTGCATGAAAACCTACGCGATAGTCCCGATCCCCAAGCCGCGAATGACACAGCGCGATCGTTGGGCCAAACGCCCGCAGGTGCTCAGGTACTTCGCGTTTTGCGATGAGATACGACACAACCGGATTTCGCTGCCGGAAAGCGGCTATCACGTTACCTTTGTGCTGCCCATGCCGCCGAGCTGGAGTAAGAAAAAACGCGCGGAGATGGCCGGTAAGCCGCACCAACAAAAGCCCGATGCCGATAACCTGCTTAAGGCATTGATGGATGCCATTTATAACGAAGATTGCTCCGTATGGGATGTACGGGTTACCAAGCGCTGGGGCGATACCGGCGAGATCACTATCGGGGAAATAGCATGAAATTAGAATCCATACCAAAATACTTTGCGCCTAAATCGCCAACGTTTAGCGATTCGCCTCGGGCTACCGCGTCGGACAATCTTACCGGCACCGACATGATGGCCGCGATGGGGCTGGCCGATCTAAAGGGTGGCTTCGGGCTGGATCTGTTCTTGGCCAAACAGGGGATCAGCGCACCGGCCAGCGCCGTGCATAGCTTGTTTGCTTTTGCCCGCAATCAGGTGATCAAGCACCGCGCCATGACCAAGCATGCCGAAGGCGTGCAGCTCCGCGCGTTGGCTGTTATGACCGTTTTCGCCTACCAGGATTACTCGCGCAGCGCGGCCAGCGTGCGGCCTTGCGAATGCTGCCACGGCGAAGGGTTTATCGAGAAGAGGAAATTCATCATGAACACGTTGGCGGCCAGGCGCGAAACCGTCTCAATGTTTCAGCGTGGTGATCTGCCCGCCAGCATCCAACTGATGGACAGCCGCGAGACGCTCGTCAAACACTCGATTTATGAAACGACCAAGATCCTGTGCCATGCTTGCGGCGGAAAGGGCGAGATAAGCAACGCGTGTCGCTGTAATGGCCGGGGCGTCGTGGTGGACAAGGTAAAGAGCAAAGAGGCCGGGATCCCCATCACGAAAGAGTGCTGCAAATGTAGCGGTCGAGGATTCGCCCGGCTGCCCGCCGAACAGGTGCGCAAGGCGCTGGCGCTAGTGGGTATGGATATCGCCGAAACGACGTGGAGACGCGACTATAAGCCGCTCTATGAGCAGCTGGTTACCCAGTGTTACAAGGAAGAAAGCCACACCGATGCGATGCTGGCAGAGGTGACGGCATAGCGTGCCGTTGACACTTTGGCGAAAATGGACTAGTTTTATCTCCATGATGGGAATTTAACGCCTGTCACATGACCAAAATTTTAAGAACCCGCCTAAGTGCGGGTTTTTTCGTATATAGCCCTCCTGTGGTAAACAAAATTGTTGACTCAGTAAGCATAAATGTTTACTATGGTTGCATGTTCAACAGACAGGAGGAGAAGTGAAGCAGAGCGAGTTCAGGCGGTGGCTTGAATCGCAAGGGGTAGAAGTTACGAATGGCACCAACCATTTAAAACTTCGATACCAAGGCAAACGAAGCGTTATGCCAAGGCACCCCGGCAGCGAGCTAAAAGAACCGCTAAGGAAGGCCATAATTAAGCAGCTTGGCCTGAACTAATAAACCAGCCCTCCGGGGCTGGTTACTCGCAAAGCTTCACTACAACGATATGCGATACCCAGTAGATTTACTGCCTGATACCGGCGGATATGTGGTTTCGTTCCCGGATATCCCAGAGGCGTTGACTCAGGGCGATACGCGAGAGGAAGCGCTAGCGATGGCGCTGGATGCGTTAATCACTTCGTTCGATTTTTACTTTGAGGATAACCGGGCGATCCCGCTACCCAGCGAGGTGACCGGCGATTATGTCGAGGTTCCGCTTAGCGTGGCATCTAAGGTGCTTATGCTGAATGCGCTTATTGAGTCCGGCTTAACGCGCGTTGAGCTGGCCGATCGCATTGGCATCAAAAAGCAGGAAGTTAACCGGCTTATCAACCTGCAACACGCGACCAAAATCGATGCAATCCAGAAGGCGATGAACGCCCTGGGCAAACAGTTGGATTTTTCGGTTCACTGATAATCGGAATTCGATTCCAATCTCTAACAGGCTCGCTTCGGCGGGCCTTTTTCATTTCTGAGAGGCAAGTATGAAATTTGAAGAGTTATCAGAGGATATGAAAATCCAAGCATCTGTGGCGCTTAAAGATGCTATTTCCAGGCGTGGACTCCTTGATGATGCGGAAGCAAAACGGCTAGGTGAAACCGTTGCTACCGCATTTATTGCAATGGTACGCCATGATAGCGCGCCAGATGTATGCGCTGATTAGATTTGGTCGAGTCCGCGCCAAGTCCTGCCTGCTGATTCTGTAACTAGGACTGCCGGATTTTTTTTTACCGATTTGGCCGCGTCGTAAGCTTTATCCAATACGGCAGAACGCGAAACATTTCCCGAATAATCATACTCAGCATCTGGGAGCTGATATCGGATACCATCACCACTTTGGATCGTGCGATTGAAACCTATGGCCTTCATTTTTTTATGTAAGTCTTCATAATCTTCAGAATCAGCATTATGAAGTTCTACACGTACAGTGAACGATGTCATGTCTATATTTCCCTTATATTGACTGTGGAATAACCAATTTATCAGTTTCCCTTGACTGTGGAAAGCAAAGGGATAATGCCAGATATGCTCTGGCGCTTACTCAAGGCTCACTTCGGTGGGCCTTTCTCATTTCTGACGCCCAGCGGGG
>NZ_AYMQ01000129.1 GCF_000633355.1 Serratia sp. H1w | reverse complement strand
TTTTACATCGGTAGCGACAATTTGCGCAAGGCGTTCACAGATGGAAAGACCTAGCCCCGCGCCCCCCAATGTGCCGTGCCCCTCTGCGATCAAATAGAAGGGAGTGAACAGCTTAGCCTGCTGCGTTTGGCTAATGCCAATCCCGCTGTCACAAACCTCCAGATGCAACCGGGTTTGCCCTTGTCCCCCGGCAAGCTGGCTGAGCCGAACGATGACATGGCCAGACTCGGTAAACTTGATCGCGTTACTGATGAGATTGCTCAGGATCTGTCTGATACGCACCGCATCCCCAATCGCCACCGGGGGCACATCTGTCTCGACCACAGAGAACAGCAACAACCCCTTACGGTGAGCCATGGCCGCATAAGTGCCGGTGCAACTTTGTACCAGTTCGCGGGGATGAAACGCTCGGTTTTCCAGCTGCATCTGCCCGGCCTCAATCTTGCTGACGTCCAGGATATCGCTGATCAATTGCAACAGCATTTGTGACGCGTCATCGATGCGTTCGACATACTGGCGCTGCTGGAGATCCAACCGCGTAGTGGCCAATAGTTCCAGAGTGCCTAATGCACCATACAACGGCGTACGGATCTCATGACTCATGGTGGCCAGGAAGGTGGACTTTGCGGCGCTGGCATCATCCGCCGCAGCCTTGGCTCGCGCCAGTTGACGCTCTATTTCCGCCCGCGCGCTGACGTCCGCAAAGGCGCACAGGATCACGTCCCGCTGCATGTAGCGGGTGGGCGCATAGGCCACGTAAAGTACCCTTCCCCCTGCCATATCCAGCTGTTCGATCACCCCAGCCGCCGGTGAGGAAAACACTTGTTCCAACAGGCTGTCCGTGACGGCGGATTCAGGCAGCCGCTCACCGACGGTCGCGCCCAGCCATTCCAATGCCAGCGCATTGCCAAATACCAGATGGCTATCGGCACGATCGATCAGGCACAGCGCAACCGGGGCCGTCTGGATCAGGGTACGGTTAAAGGCGTCGCTTTCCAGGATTTCATGCTGGGCCTCCTGGGCTGGCAAGATCACCCGCCGGTTATACCAGCGCAGATAGGCCAAACCGCTAACGATGCCGATCAGCAAAAGCAATAGCACGCTAACCGGCAACCACAGGTTGTCCTGGAAAAAGCTCGCATAGCTGACGGCATAATAGCCCGTCCAATTGCCGCTTGGGTCGACCACCTTGAACACCAGACCGTTCAGGGTATAGTGCAATCCAGGCAGATCGACACCTGGTGGGTTTCCTTCTCCCATCAACAGGCCATGCGCTTTATGGCTCAACCACATATGGTCATAGCGCTGCAGCCAGAAGATATGACGCGGTGCCGGATTGACGGCACGCTCCAGCACCCCAACACTCGAGCGACTCAGCAGGGTTACCGCGTAGATACAGCTGCCAGGGCTGTTGCTATAGTCGCGCCAGATACTAGGCGAGAACCCCGCAGGGATTAGCCCGATCAACCGACCTGGCAGCGTTGCAGCCCGAAACCAGATAGTCTCATCATCTATTGGCAGGCCCCCAGCATGCCACTGGCAATCCATGGTACGAGCACCACGGCTTAACCGTTCACGTACAGCAGTGACCACACCGCGATATGTCTCAAGGCTAATCTGTTGATCGCCGCCATTGGTATTTACCGCGGGTACGCTGATCCCGATATCGTCAACTTGACTGACAAAGAACACAGAGGAAGCCGGAAAGTAGGATGAAGCCCAAAACGCAGCGTAAAAATCGGCGAGATAACTACCTAACGGTAACAGCGACTCGGGCGTGTCGGGGCAATCTTGTTCGCACAGCAAAGAGAACGGGATATCCACGACGGACTCACGCCCTTCAAACAACCGGGTGCCCCAAGCTGGCAAGGAGGCAACCTCATGAAAACTGCCAACGCGCGTGGCGGGCAATGCTGCCAGTTGGCCGTTCTGGTGGCGTAATTGATGCAAAAAAGTTTCCTGCTCGTGGGCATACCCCACCAGCGTCAGGAAGTCTAACGTAAACCGGCCACGCTCCTGATCGATAATGCGCTGAGTGCCCCAATACAGACCTGCGGCCAATACCATCGCCAGCACCACCAAGCCGGACAGCGTTTTGTTTTGTCTACGTAACGTATGCGTGATGCGGCTAAACGGTGTTTGTGGCATAGGGGACGACCTGCAATAAAATCACGGAGCTTGAATTGATTATAAGATTGGCAAACCAGAACTGCCCACCAGTCTAACCAGACCTGACTCAACACAGGCCAAATAAAGCGTGATAATCCTTGGTGATCACCAGGCCGAGCAGTAACAGCAGAATGACTATAGTGATTGAGAGCACCCAGAGGGTGACCGGATAGTCCATCGCGGTAGCGTTTTTTGCCGCTTTGGTTTCCTCCACGGGCGGTTCAGCAACCGCGTCCCCGACCACGTTCACCGAATATTTCTTGTTCACCACAAAGCCTTTTTTCGGCAAGGTAATAATCAGGTCATCAACCGCTGCAATGCTGGCGATGTTCTTGCGCAGCAGACTGATATGGTTATTGAGATTATTATTTGATGGTTTCAGGCCATGATTGGACCACACCACATCCAGCAGATAGTCACGCTCAACCCCCGACACATTCTCTAGCATCTCTACGAATAAGCGGGCGGTGATGGCCCCAATCTCAAGTGATTCACCTGGTGATTCTTGCAAAAATAGCGTTCTTTCGTCGCTATCAAATACCAGTCCGGTATCAATGATATACTTCATATTATGTTAACTTTATAATTTTACTGCAGATAAATGATCACCTGAGAAACTTTCCATCTCAGATTTTCTGCTCCACGCATTTATGGACAATGCGTCTCGATAAGCCAGCGCCTGAACTCGCCTTTGTGTTTGAAATTAAGTTTGTTCATCGCTTTGATTTTGTGCGTACTGACCGTTTTCTGGTGAATGCCAAGCAGCTCACCAATTTCGACATTGCTGTAGCCAATCGAGTAATAATGCAGTACGTCTTTCTCTCGCAGGGTCAATGAATGAGGTTGCTTAACCTGCACCATCCTCTGTGGCGCGAGATATACCTCATTGATTTGCTGCAAGAATGCACTGGTAGATTGATTACTTTGCAGCACTCTCATCGTTCCCCCTGAACGATTTAAAATCAACGCATCCTCAGGTTGCAGAATAAATAGTGTGTCGGCACCGACCATATTCCTGGCGTAGAGATACTGCGACAGATTGTCGACACCAATAAAGGCCAGATAGTAATGAACATTGCTGTTAAGCGATTCCTCAATGTCAACAAGGATGCCTTTCTCATTAAAGTAGTTCCGTAAGAGATACGTCAGGCCTTGTATAAAGAACTTGTCATCGTTAGAGATAAATATTTTGATATTCATGATGATCTACCCAGCGCATTATGCGACGACGCCACGGCAAGCCAACCGCAACGAAATCTCGTCAGTCAAATGGATTAAAAACAGTGCCAGTTAAACGTCGCCAACATGTCAACTGAGGCACAAGCAGGGTTCTTGGAAGATCGCTATTTCCCCTGCACAGCTACCATGTATTCTGGTTGCTGAGTGCCTTACTGTTGTCCGCCCGAGGTTAAATTTGCTTATACTTAATAGTACCAAGCAGTCCGTATCAAGTTCGATAAGCAGGCATTATCCGGATTTATCTACCGGGTGATATAAGGTTAACCTTAAAGCACGCGCGGCAATGGTGAGATGGGCAACAAGTAGAAGGGGCAAGATGAGTCTTGATTATCTGACACGCCATTCCTTTGCATACGATTACAGCCTGTAAATTCTGGTGCTTACACCAAGATACCCATTATGTAGGTGAGGCCAACTTGAGTTCCATCTACCAAGAAGATTCTTAGATTTGATTCTTCCCTGCTAATATTAATTAATGTCGTCCAGCTGTCAATGACCGTGATGAATTCACACAATAAAAATACAACCAATTGATTTAATTTGATATTTAATTAAAAACCCACTCTAGCATACAGCGATAAATGCATCTTTTGGTGGTTTATCACAAAACTGCAAAAAAAGTAGCTGCAAAATCTGGTCAAGTATTCAATGTGT
>NZ_AYMQ01000128.1 GCF_000633355.1 Serratia sp. H1w | reverse complement strand
CATTGAATACTTGACCCAAAATTTCTAGTCTTTGCATCGCGGTCTGTTCTGAGTATCTCTTCAACATTATTTCTAATGTGACGAAATCAAAACCTGAAATAAACGAAAGTTGAAAACCAAGCCTCTGACTGTTTGGTATCACTTACCCGCAAAAGGCCCATTCCCAACCGAATCCCTAACCAGCAACTCGGAAACAAAAACGTTATCCTTCGACAGGTAACCGCCGTCGAGCATCGCGATCAACCTGTCGATCACCTCACTCATCATATTGCTCACCGGATCTTTTACGCTGGATAATGCCGGGGAAAGATACGGAGCGGTAGGAATATTATCGAAGCCGATAACGGAGACGTTGCCAGGTACGGCAATGCCCGCCTCGCTCAATGTTTTGATGGCGCCCACGGCCATATCGTCGTTGCTGGCAAGCACGGCACTAAAAGTGATGTTACCGCCAAGCAGGGACTCCACCGCTGCCGCACCGCTGGCCGGTGTCCATTTCCCTTTGATAATCAGCCCATCATTTTGCGAAATATCATATTGATTTAACGCGTCTTTATAGCCGGAGAGCCGCTCGATCGCGGTTGGCGAATCCAGTGAGCCAGTAATAAAGGCGATATCCCGGTGACCTTGCTCAATCAGATACTTTGTCGCATTAAAGCTGGCCCCTTTGTGGTCGCAGCAGATGCAGTGGCTTTGGTGTTTTCGCAACCGGCGGTTAACCACCATGATCGGTTGCTTATGCTGCTCGATAATGTCGTCCATCGCTTCGATGGTTAAGAAACGCGGATAGATGATGATGGCGTCACAGCGTAAATCGAGCAGGAATTGGATCGCCTCCTGCTCTTCTGCGGCGCTGTGTTTGCCATCCACCAGGATCAACTGGCGACCGTTGTCTTCCAGCTTTTGCGCCGCTTGGGAAAGTATCTCGCTGAAATAATTGCCGTTATAGAGGGTATTGGTCACCACCAGGCCAATACACTGGGATTTATTGGTGGCCAGGTTTCTCGCCAGCAGATTAGGGCGGTAGCCCGCCTCTTCGATGGCTTTAAATACCTGCTCTTTGGTTGCCTCGCTGACGTACCCTTTGCCGGAAAGAACACGTGAAACAGTGGCTTTTGAGACGCCTGCTTTTTTGGCCACTTCCTGCATGGTAGACATAGGGTTTTCCCGGCTTGTAACAATTATCCCCATTCTACACATTCCACTGCGTTAGAGCAGGCCATTCGCAAAGTTGTGTACCCCCTCATGTCGATCTCAGTCACAGAACAGACAATAAATAAATATATCGATTGATCTGCAATGTGAATATCAACACTCTTATATGAAACCGGTTACCTATCTATGAGAGTTGTCCTCATGTCTAAGAATTATGCGGCGGTATCAAGATCGATAGTGGATGCAGTTGGGGGAGCGAGTAACGTCGCAGCGGTGACTCATTGCATGACGCGTTTACGCTTTGTGCTCAACGACGACACCCTCGTCGATGCCGCCAGACTGAAGGCGATCGGCGGTGTGCTGGGCGTGGTAAGAAGCGAAAACCAGTGCCAGGTGATCATTGGCAACACCGTTTCACAGGCCTATGCCGAAGTGTTGAAACTGTTGCCCGAAGGGGCGGTAACCCAGCAACCGGCACCTGAAAAGAACAAGATCACCCTGAAACGTATTGGGGCAGGGATCCTGGATGCGCTGATTGGCACCATGTCACCGTTGATCCCCGCCATCATCGGCGGTTCGATGGTGAAACTGCTCGCGATGATCCTGGATATGACCGGTGTGTTCGGCAAAGGCTCCTCGACGTTGATTATCCTTAACGTCATTGGCGACGGGGCATTCTTCTTCCTGCCGGTGATGGTTGCTGCCTCTGCGGCGGTAAAATTCAAAACCAACATGTCGTTAGCGATCGCGATCGCCGGGGTGCTGGTGCATCCCACGTTTATCGATCTGATGGCGAAAGCCGCGCAGGGACAACAGGTTGAATTTATGGGCATACCGGTCACGGCGGTGAAATATACTTACACGGTGATCCCGGCATTGTTCATGACCTGGCTGCTCTCCTACATTGAAAGATGGGTCGATCGCATCACGCCAGCCGTGACGAAAAACTTCCTCAAACCGATGCTGATCGTGTTGATCTCTGCACCGATTGCCATCTTGCTGATTGGTCCGTTGGGCATCTGGATCGGCAGCGGTATTTCCGCGTTGGTGTACACCATTCACAGCTATCTGGGCTGGTTATCTGTGGCGATTATGGGCGGGCTATGGCCGCTGCTGGTCATGACCGGGATGCACCGCGTATTTACGCCAACCATCATTCAAACCATCGCGGAAACCGGCAAAGAAGGCATGGTGATGCCATCGGAAATTGGTGCCAACCTCTCGTTGGGTGGTTCATCGTTGGCGGTTGCCTGGCGTACCAAAAACCCGGAGCTGCGTCAGACGGCGCTGGCCGCTGCGGCGTCGGCGATTGTTGCCGGTATTTCTGAACCCGCACTGTATGGTGTAGCAATACGCTTGAAGCGCCCGCTTATCGCAGCGCTGATCAGCGGCTTTGTCTGCGGCGGCGTTGCCGGAATAGCCGGGTTGGCGAGCCATTCGATGGCCTCACCGGGCCTGTTTACCAGCGTACAGTTCTTTGACCCGGCCAATCCGATGACCATTGTCTGGGTATTTGGCGTGATGGTCCTGGCGGTGGTACTGTCCTTCATCCTCACGCTGTTACTGGGTTTTGAAGACATCCCGGTCACTGAAGATACGGCAAGTGAAAAAGCCAAATCGGCTCCCGCGCTATCCGTATAACCTGTTGTAAATATGCATATTTGAGAAGAGGTATCTTATGCCAGCATCTGTTTTCCCCGCAGACTTTTTATGGGGTGGTGCGTTAGCTGCCAATCAGGCCGAGGGCGCTTATCTGGAAGGCGGCAAAGGGCTGACCACGGTTGATATGATC
Organism: Serratia sp. H1w; assembly: GCF_000633355.1. Taxonomy (GTDB): domain Bacteria; phylum Pseudomonadota; class Gammaproteobacteria; order Enterobacterales; family Enterobacteriaceae; genus Chania. Next base: position 11,569 of record NZ_AYMQ01000128.1, on the reverse strand, counting down.
CCTCATGGTAAAGATCGACTGGCCGTGAAGCTGGGGCAGCAAAAGCGCTTTGAACTGCGGGAAGATGAGTTCTACCCCAGCCATATCGGTATCGATTTTTATCATCGTTATAAAGACGACATTGCCCTGATGGCGGAGATGGGGTTCAGCGTATTCCGTACTTCGATCGCCTGGAGCCGCATTTTCCCAAACGGGGATGAAACCGTGCCGAACGCGGAAGGGATCGCCTTTTACCGCGATGTATTCAATGAGTGCAAAAAGCACGGCATTGAGCCACTGGTAACGCTGTGCCACTTTGATGTGCCGATGCATCTGGTGCGGGAATACGGTTCATGGCGTAACCGGAAAATGGTGGAGTTCTTCACCCATTACGCCCGCACCTGCTTTGAAGCTTTTGATGGGCTGGTGAAATACTGGCTGACGTTTAATGAAATCAATATCCTGCTGCACAGCCCATTCTCTGGTGCGGGGTTGGTGTTCGAGCCAAGCGATAATCAGGAGCAGGTGAAGTATCAGGCCGCGCACCACGAACTGTTGGCGAGTGCGTTAGCTACCAAAATTGCGCATGAGGTGAACCCGGACAATCAGGTTGGCTGCATGCTGGCTGGTGGTAATTTCTACCCGTGGTCCTGTAAACCAGAAGACGTTTGGGCGGCGCTGGAGAAAGATCGTGAGAACCTGTTCTTTATCGACGTACAGGCTCGCGGTGCCTATCCCTCATACACCAAACGCCTGTTCCGGGAAAAAGGCATCACTATTGAGATGGAGCCGGGCGACAGCGAAATCCTTAAAAACAGCGTCGATTTTGTTTCCTTCAGCTATTATGCCTCCCGCTGTGCTTCGGCGGAGATGAATGAGCACAACAGCAGTGCGGCCAACATCGTCAAATCGCTGAAAAACCCGCATATCCAGGCCAGCGAGTGGGGCTGGGGTATCGATCCGTTGGGCTTGCGTATCACCATGAACATGATGTATGACCGTTACCAGAAACCGCTGTTCCTGGTGGAGAACGGCCTGGGCGCGAAGGACGAAATTAACCCACAGGGTGAGATCGACGACGAGTACCGCATCAGCTATTTACGCGGGCATATCAAAGCCATGGCGGATGCCATCGAAGACGGTATCCCGGTGATGGGTTACACCTCGTGGGGCTGCATCGATCTGGTATCTGCTTCTACCGGTGAAATGAGTAAACGCTATGGCTTTGTCTATGTGGACCGTGATGACCAAGGGAATGGCACCTTAGCCAGAACCAGAAAGAAATCGTTCTATTGGTATCAGAAGGTGATCGCCAGCAACGGTGCGGATCTGAGTTAATCACCTCTTTCCTCAGCAAAATGGGCGCCGAAGCGCCCATTTCTGTTATCCGCTCAACAAACTCAACTGTGTTTTTCAGCCATCTCAAAACGTGGAGAAACCAGCCCATAAAGCGTCCAGCCGAAGAAGGTCGCGATAGCGCCCCACATCATCGCTTCTTCCCCGGAGCTGTAAAGCGCATAGAAGCTATACAGCGCACCAATCACGGCAATCACGTTAGCAATACGCGCCTTGTTCTCAGGCACTTTCGCTACTTTCTGGATAATAATCAGCGCGGCCATCGACAGAATGTACGGAATGATATTGGTCACCACGGCCAGGTTGACCAATACGTTGAACTGCTTATTCAACGACGGGCTGATGGTCATCAGCGACATTACGCTCTGAATAATCACGATGGTCAGCATACCTTTAACTGGCGCATCTGATTTACTGACTTTGGAGAAGATTTTCGGGAAGAAGCCGCTGTCGGCAGAGGATTTGAATACCTGGGCGATAGTGAACTGCCAGCCCAGTAGTGAACCGACGCAGGACATAATCATCAATGCCATGATGATTTTACCCACGGTTGGGTTGAACATATGTGAGAACGCTAAACCGAATGGAGCTGTGGAGTTAGCCAGTTCCATGTTCGGCACGATACCCGCGATCACGTTGGTGGAAACAATGTAGATCACTGCGGCACCGAGAGTACCGCCGAGAACGGCGATAGGTACGTTGCGTTCCGGGTTTTCTACTACGTCGGTATTGGCACAGGCCGATTCCAGACCCAGGAAGGCCCACAGAGTCATAGAAATAGACGATCCGACGGCTTCAAAGGTTGGCACGGCATGTGGGTTCCATGCGGCCATCCAGGCGGTGCCGCTGAACCAATACCAACCGATGAGGGAGATACCCACTACCGGGATAATAACCCCCCAGACGGTGATCCCGCTGATCTGCCCGGTGATACGTGCGCCACCGAAGTTGGCGACTGTTGCCAGCCACAGTACGGCGATAGTGGCAATACAGATGCCCAGCGGTGTCAGAGCCACCCCGAACAGCTCGGTGCCATAACCCACGGCAGAAATGGCGATGGCGATGTTGGCGATCAGCAGCGAGACGCCGTAGGTGTAGTTGGCCATAAAGTTGCCGGATTTACCGAAGGCATACTCGGCGTAGCCGCCCATCCCGCCGGATTTACGGCTGAACATACCACATTTGGCAAACGCATAGGCCAGAGCCATTGAGCCGACGGCGGTCACTAACCAGGAAACAATAGAGATGGTCCCTACTTCGGCTAGCTTGGTTGGCAGCATAATTATGCCGGAGCCCATCATATTGACGGCTGTCAGGATCGTTAATTGCACAACCCCCATCTTATTATTGGTTTTACTCATGATGATTCTCGCTATTATATCCCTCGAATTTTGCTCGGCCGTATAGGTTCCGCTTGAAATTCGAGGAATATTTAAATATGTCTGGCGGCAAGAATATGCCGCCTCCGGTAAAGTTAATTACGCTTTCATGACATAACCGTAAGCCCGGTTCCAGCCATCTTCATCCTGCTGGATATAAACACCTTGTAATTCAGGGGCGAATCCAGGTAATAAATTAATACCCTCTTCCAACGCCAGGAAATAACGTTGGGCAGAGCCACCCCAGATTTCCCCAGGGACGACACACAGCACTCCCGGTGGGTAAGGTAACGCCCCTTCAGCGGCAATGCGGCCTTCGGCTTTAGCGAGAGAAACCAGTTCCACTTTGCCACGGACGAATTCGGTATTGGCAGTTTGCGGATCCATGGCTACGCGAGGGAAATGGCTTTTACGGAACATTTCCTTCTGCAACTCTTTCACATTATAGCTGACGTACAGGTCGTGCATTTCCTGGCAAAGCTGGCGCAGGGTGTAATTCTGGTAACGTTTTTCGTTGTTCTTATATACGGTTGGCAAGACTTCGCTCAGCAGGGAGTCCTGTTCGACATGTTTTTCGAAACGGGCAATCAGCGCCACCAGGTGCTGCATTTTAGCGATATCTTCCGCCGGGGTGAGCAGGAACAGGATCGAGTTCAGGTCACATTTCTCTGGCACAATACCGTTTTCGCGCAGGTAGTTAGCCAGAATGGTGGCTGGGATACCAAAGCTGCTGTACTCGCCGCTGGCGGTATCGATGCCTGGCGTGGTCAGCAACAGTTTGCAGGGATCAACGAAGTATTGTGATTCGGCATAGCCGTCGAAGGCATGCCATTTCTCGCCAGGGACAAAGTTGAAGAAGCGCAGATCGTTGGCCATGGCTTCGGTGCTGTAAGACTGCCAAGGTTTGCCGTCGATTTGCTCCGGTACGAAAGGCTTGATCATGGTGCAGGTGTCCAACAGCATTTTGCGTGATTCAATGCCGATGCGCACACACTCTTTCCACAGGCGCTGGCCGCTCTTGCCTTCATGCATTTTGGCGTTCACATCTAATGCGGCAAACAGCGGGTAGAACGGGCTGGTGGAGGCATGCAGCATAAATGCGTTGTTGAAGCGCTTATGGTTGCAGTAACGATCTTGCCCTTTGATGTGTTTATCTTTTTTATGGATCTGCGAGGTCTGTGAGAAACCGGCCTGCTGCTTGTGTACCGATTGGGTCACGATAATCCCCGGATCGTTTTCGTTCAGTTCCAGCAGCAGTGGCGAGCAGTCTTTCATCATGGGAATGAACTGTTCGTAGCCGACCCAGGCGGAGTCAAACAAGATGTAATCACACAGGTGGCCAATCTTGTCGACAACCTGACGGGCGTTATAAATTGTGCCGTCGTAAGTACCCAACTGGATAATGGCGAGGCGGAACGGACGTGCTTCGTTGGCGCGTTCTGGGGCAGTCTCACGGATTTGCTGGCGCAGATAGCTCTCTTCAAAGCAGTGGGCGTCAATACCGCCGATGAAGCCGAACGGGTTGCGTGCCGTTTCCAGATAGACCGGCGTGGCCCCGGCCTGGATCAGCGCACCATGATGGTTGGATTTATGGTTGTTACGGTCGAACAGCACCAGATCGCCACGGCTCAGCAGGGCATTGGTCACCACTTTATTGGAGGCTGAAGTCCCGTTCAGTACGAAGTAGGTTTTATCGGCATTGAACACTTTGGCGGCGTGCTTTTGCGCATCGCAAGGGGCACCTTCGTGGATCAGCAGATCGCCCAGCTTAACGTCGGCGTTGCACATATCGGAGCGGAACAGCGTTTCGCCATAAAAATCAAAGAACTGACGGCCAGCAGGGTGCTTGCGGAAGAATTCGCCGCCTTGGTGCCCTGGGCAGGCGAAGGTCGCGTTACCCATCTCAACATACTTGGTCAGGGTATTAAAGAACGGGGGTAACAGCTCGCTTTCATATTTTACCGCTGCGGCTTCCAGCTGTTTGCCGTAGAACTGCGTGTTTTTGCCACAAAGTTCAAATACGCCGTTCAGCGCCGGAAGTACGGCATTATCCAATTCTTCCTCACAGCAGACGGCGACAAAGATTGGGATGTTCAGGCCGGTTTCTTCCAACTGAGCCACCAAACCGTGTTGTACGTCTTCGACGGAAAGTACGATAGCGGCCACGTCATTAAAGTCGCTGTGGTGTACATCGGTAATTTCACGTGCGGTTTCAAAGCAAGAAAGTGTTTTTTGGTTCGCTGCTATTTTCAATTTGTTCATTTTATCATTCTTCAGACAAAAATATCCCGTCGACAAATAACTTCTTTGTCGATAAATATTTTCGTTAAAATAAAAGTACGCGTTATCGCAATCATGTTCATAGAACATAACCAGGATGCGAGTTCATTTTTACGAAATGGTTTTTTTTGCTTCTTATACGAAGTTGCAAGTATGCCGAATTAACTCTGTTTTGAATGAAAACAAAGCGATACCGTCGCCATCAGGCGCAAGGATTGATCATTGGCATAGCTCGTACTGCAAGACGCAATAAGAACGCAGAGGAGGGAGTTTATCTGAAGTTAAAAAAGGCAAAGCTAAAGCAGCTGCGGTGAGCCATCATCATAAGGTGTGTAGTTCGTCGGATATGAGCCATCTTTCTGTTGTTGTTTTCCATTTTCCATTTACCTATGGGTTACGGACATGGCGCTATTTTATCGCTAAAAGTCGGAAATAAAGTGATGCAGATCACGTTAATTGCGGGATTTATACTTAACTATTCATTTTCTATGCACTGGAGTGAATAGCTATGAATTATTCAGCGATTGTATATGTGAAGCAATTGCTACAAAAGGCCTGGCCGGACCGGGTAAATTTGACTTAGGGTGATGATGCCCCGTTAAACCACCGCCAATATAAGGAGGTAATCGCAGAAATAAAGATAGGATGTTTGTTAATTGTTATTACAGTAGCCGGTCTTATCTTGCATAGCCATGCAGTAATTACTGATTTATATGCCGAATGCCTGTTAGCTATAATTTGTCGCTAATTGTGACTGCCTTCAAATCTGAGGGTGAGAAAGCGGGGGGAGGGTGAGAAGGAGAGCTTACGTTGAACCAGAGCGAAGGTCGGCAGCACATTATCCGTTATCAGCCAGTTGCATGTGCTCACGCTCTGCGCCGGTAGTCATCGTCTCCCCATGCAGATACATTGCCAATAAAGCAGAGGCTTTTTTTATGACATTGTAAACATGGGGAGTGGTAAAGCTTATTATCGTCACGAATAAACCGTGTACGACGTTAACCTTTACTTGTCAGTTGGGCCGCAGCCGCCAATGACTTTTGAGATTGAAATAGCAGGGTGCAGCAGATAATCGTAGCTACAATCTTTGGTTTTGTTCTCAACACGACCAGTACAAGCAGTTAATGTAGACAGTGCTGCGGCGACAAGTACTAACTTAGCTAATTTATTCAATTTTACTCTTCCCTTATTTATATTGACGTAATCCTAAATACATTGTTACACATGGTATTAACTTGAAACAATGGTTTTTTAATTAATTGCCTCAATGTTGACGTAACGACATGATATACATATGGTTTTCATGTATATAAAGTGAGACTATCTGTGATGAGTCATATTTTTCTGGTTTATTTATCATTGCTAATAATTTGTTTTTTGTATGTTTTTAGCAATTCATTATCAATTGAATGGATAGTGACGGTGTTATTTAATGGTGGTTCCACACAGAGGGTATGCTTGATTTTAAGTTTGACTAAACGTTCTAGTCACTAATATTGCTTTTTAGTCGAGGGAATGGGAGTGGGGTCAGAACGGTAAAACTATTGCAGGAATGGCTGATTAATCGGCTGGTTTGACGTCGGGCATACTTTGTCGCTAATTGTGACTGCTTGCAAATCTGGGGGTAAGATAGCGGAGGTGAAAAGGAGAACTTACGTTGAACCAAACCGAAGACTCGCTGCACATAACCCGTTTTCTTGGCAAGCAACATGTGGTCACGCTCTGCGCCGGTGATGGCCTTGAGATGTGGTGCGCCAACTGTTTTTACGTTTTCGATGCCGAGCGGATGGCGCTATGGCTGATGACCGAACCACACACCCGTCACGGTGAACTGATGCAACGGAACCATCGGGTGGTGGGCACTATTGCGCCGCAGCCAAAGACCGTTGCACTGATCAAAGGTGTGCAGTACGCGGGAGAAATCACGCTGTTGGCAGGGGACGAGGCTGAACTGGCCCGTGCACGCTACTGCAAACGCTTTCCGGTGGCTCGGGTGATGAAAGCCCCTATCTGGCAGATCGCGTTACAGGAAGTGAAGATGACCGACAATACCCTGGGCTTTGGCAAAAAGCTGCACTGGGCGCGTTGATAACTTAAGGATAGATGGGATGCAAAACACCAAGATAGCCGCATTGTCGCTGATGGCCGCCTTTATTTCCCCGGCGCTGGCGCAAGATAGCGGCGTTTCCTTTAGTCACAAGAATTGGGAGTTGGCATGCGACAACACCAATACTTGTCGCGCTGCGGGCTACGCCAATGAAGATGAGCCAAGCGCCTGGAACGGTTCGCTGCTGCTTACGCGTATTGCTGGCCCCGGCACGGTTCCAACGGGAGAAGTCACGCTGGCGGATTATGAATCGAGTGACTCAGCCCCGGTCACCAAGTTGACGCTGTGGATCAACGGCAAGGCGGCAGGCGTGCTCAAGCCCGCCGAAGAAGGGTTCTGGCACCTGTCCGCAAGTCAGACTCAGGCCCTGATCGGCGCTATCAAAGGGAGTGGCAAAGTCGAATTTAAAGGCGGCCCGGCGCCTTTCGTACTGTCAGGCGATGGGGCAACGGCGACCTTATTGAAGATGGATGATGTGCAGGGGCGTATCGGCACGCCAGGCGCCTTGAGCAAAAAAGGCGACAAACCGGAAAGCAGTGTACCAGCAGCCATTGCTGCCCCGGTGATCCAGGCGGTGAAGGTGGATAAGGCGCAGGAACGCCCACTGACGGCACCCGAGATCGCAGCACTCACCCCCAAACTGCTGGCAACGCTGCAACCGGATGATTGCGATCGCATGCAGGCCCCACAGGATAATGAAGGTGCAAGCGAGGATGGCATCACGCTGACTCCGCTAGGCAACGGCCATGCTCTGATTACCGCCGTGTGTTGGCGGGCCGCCTATAACGAAGGTTACGGCTATTGGGTGATCGACAGCGCCCTGCAACAGGCCCCGGTATTAGTGACCAATTCCGGTTCTGGCTATGATGAAGGGACGATCTCAATGGGGCAAAAAGGGCGTGGGTTGGGCGATTGCTGGGCCACCGCCAGTTGGGTGTGGGACGGGACGGCGTTCCGTCAAAGCAACGAGGCCACCACCGGCATGTGCCGTTTAATCCATGCGGGCGGCACCTGGGATTTACCGACCTTCGTGGCCGATGTCAAACCCGCAAGGTAAAGCCAGATGCTCAAGTTAAAGCCCCTAAGCTATTTTAAAGCGGTGGTCGAACAAGGGTCGGTTTCCGCGGCGGCGGCGGTGCTGTATATCGCCCAGCCTCCGCTAAGCAAAGCCTTATCGCAGCTTGAGGAGGAGTGGGGCGTGCAACTGTTTGAGCGCTCCAGCCGGGGAATGGCCCCCACGGAAGCCGGGCGCTATCTGTATCAGCGTGCCTGCGATCTGCTGCAAATGGCGGCAGAAGTGGAAGAGGAGATGCACGCGTTCGGGGGAGGGCAACGTGGCGTGGTGCGGATCGGCACCGTATCGATGGGCATTCCGCGCGTCGCACAGATGATGCAGTCCTTGCGCCAGCAGCGGCCAGAGCTGAGTTTTTCCCTGTATCAGGGAGATACCCAGCACCTGGAGGAACTGTTGGACAAGCAGCGCATCGATCTGGCGTTGGTGCATTTGCCACTTACCAGCGGTGAGGCCCATATCGCGATTACGCCGTTGGCACATTCCAGTTTCCGCGCGTTGTGCCATCCCGAGTCCCCACTGGCGCAGCATGCCCAGTTGAGCCTGAAACAGCTGGAGGCTCACCCATTGACGCTGCTGCGGCGCAAATCGGGTTTTGGGGTGTATGAACAGGTGCTGCAGAGTTTTGCAAAACAAGGGCTGCAACCGCAGGTGTTTGCCGATGCCAGCGATGTCCCGATGATGCGCTATCTGGCGCAGCAGAACATGGCGATCGCACTGTTGCCGATGCTACCGCAGGATCAGATCTGGGAAGGACTGATTGCCATTCCGGTACCAGAATTAGATGAGGTGGCGGACGATTTGGTGATGTTATACCGCACACAGCAGGAAACCCGTTCCGCGCTGCGTGCGGTGGTTGATTACTTAAAGCAGACCGCTAGCGGCGTTTCAGTTCCGGAATTGCCGGCATCACGCCAAAATGCGCCATATCCTGCGGGGCGAATTTAAAGTTGGCATTGTACTTGGCCGGATCGGTGATGAAATCCGGCTCGGTGCTGCGCCAGGTGAAAAAGCAGGTCGGGCAGTGAAATACCGTCCAGGCGCCTGCTACCGGTGAATGGCTAAGGACTTCTGGCCCGTCAGATTCACAGCGTGGGCATTGTTCGGGGTGCTGATGCATAACTCTCTCCTGTTAGTGGCCCGCTTTCGCCGCTTCAATCAGCGTCTGTAATTTCTCAACCCAGTCGTTGGTAGTGATGGGGTCGCGCAGTTCCTGTGAGAAGTGGCCGTGCTCTTCCGGGGCCTTCGGCGTGGTGGCATCGATGATCACTTTGCTGGTCATGCCCGCAGGCTGAGAAGCCGGATCCAACGGCAGGATCGATAGCCCTGGTACCTTGAGCAGATCGTAATCCGGGTTGAACTTGGTGGAGATCGCCCACATCACCTGCGGCAGGTTGAAGGGGTCGACCGTCTCATCCACCACGATCACCATCTTGGCGTAACCCAGCCCGTGCGGCGTGGTTAATACGCGCATGCCGACCCCTTTGGCAAAGCCGCCAAAGCGGGTCTTGGTAGAAACAATCACGATCAGCCCGTGGGTATAGAGCGCATTGACGGCCACCACTTCTGGGAACGCCTGTTTGAGCTGCACATACAGCGGTGCACAGGTGTTAATGCCCATCATGTAATCGATCTCGGTCCACGGCATCCCCAGATAAAGATGTTCAAAGATCGGCTTACGGCGGTGGGAAACTTTGCTGATTTCCACCACCGGCATGCGGCGTCCGCCAGAATAGTGGCCGGTAAATTCACCGAACGGCCCCTCTGCTTCGCGCACTCTGGAGAGGATCTTGCCTTCCAGCACGAACTCGGATCCCCACGGCAGATCCAAATCGCTGTACTCACTGTAAACCACCGGGTAAGGCTGGCCATTAAGCGCGGCAGCCATGGCATATTCCGACTGATCGTAGAGGATCGGCATCGCGCCCACCGTGCTGATCATCGGATCGTTACCGATGGTGATGGCGATCGGCAGATCGATCCCCAGTTCTTCCGCGCGTTGCAGATGAATGGCAATGTCGTGGGCAGGCACTGGCTGTAGGCCAAGACGGTTGCGGCCTTTTACCTCGATACGGTAAATGCCCACGTTCTGGCTTTTCTCATTGTCTTCAATGGAGGGATCGCGGGATACCACGCTGGCTTTATCGATATAGAAACCGCCGTCACCGTGATTGAGGCGAAACAGCGGCAAAATGTCGAACAGGTTGATATCTTTATCAATCACCACTTCCTGCCAGGGCGCGCTATCGCGATGCTCTACTTCACCGGGGTAGTTTTGATAACGGCGAACAAACTCAAAAAACTGGCTCTTCAACGGCGTATGCTTTGGCATATCCATGGCGATCGCCAGATTGGGCCAGGAACCGTGGACGTTCATGGCGATGCGGGCATCGTGGTAACCATGAATGTTCTCAAACAGCAGTGCCGGAGAGTTTTCACCAAGCTTGCTGGCAGCGCAGGCCGCAGCCGAGATATCTGGCTCGGGCTTGACCTGCTCCTCAATGTGCAGCAGTTGCTGCTGTTCCTCCAGCGCAGCCAGATAGCTGCGTAAATCGGGATAAGGCATGACGATCTCCTAGCGTAAAGATGAAATTTTCACCATTGTCTGGTGCAAGCCGCGTGGGGGAAATGACTTAAAAAATATCGGGGTATAGCTTTTGAGTATGGTTATACTTTGGGCAAATGGCGCAGCAGGAAGGGGAATCGATGGCACGGGTACTGATCACAGGCGCTAGCGGGCTGGTAGGGGGCGAACTGTTACGTTTGCTGTTGGCCGATATCCAGGTCACCTCGGTGGTTGCTCCAACGCGTAAGGCGTTACCGGCACATGCCAAATTAGACAACCCGGTCGGGGGAGATCTGCATGGGCTGTTAGCGCAGCTGGCTCAGCCGGTTGACGTGGTGTTCTGCTGTTTAGGCACCACGCGCAAGCAGGCTGGCAGTGCGGAAGCATTCCGCCATGTTGACTACCAACTGGTGGTTGAAACGGCCCAGGCTGGGCAGCGTCTCGGCGCGCAGCATTGCCTGGTGGTCAGCGCCATTGGGGCCAATGCCAAATCTCCATTTTTGTATAATCGTACCAAAGGGGAGATGGAGCAGACGCTGCGTGAACAGCATTGGCCGCGCCTGACGTTGGTGCGCCCTTCAATGCTGTTCGGCTCCCGTGCTGAGCCGCGTTTGCTGGAACGGCTCAGTCAACCGCTATTCAGCCTGCTACCGGGAAAATGGAAGGGCGTTGCCGCCAAGGACGTCGCGCAAACCCTGCTGACGCAGGCTTTCAGCCCAGGCAGTGGCATCAAGATTTTAGAGTCCGACCAACTGCATTGCTCGCATCGCTTATCAGGTGCGCCGTAAAACCCCATCCTTCAGGGCGGGGATATATACCCGTGATCATTG
>NZ_AYMQ01000127.1 GCF_000633355.1 Serratia sp. H1w | reverse complement strand
CAATTCTGACGACGGTCGGTGAAGCCTACTTTGCTCAAGCCGTCATTGATGGGACTGCTATCGTCGGCGCAGAGTTTAAAATTGCAGTCGGTGATGGCAATGGGCAGCAGTATGATCCTACGCCAGAACAAACATCACTATTGGGCGAAAGGTGGCGAGGCATAGTCAATGACATCTACGGCAACCCAGATAATGCATCGCAAATCGTCATTGAAGGTATTATCCCGACTAATATCGGCGGTTGGTTCATCCGTGAATGGGGTGTGTTTAACAGCGATGGTCGACTGATCGCTGTAGGAAGTCTTGATGATACCTATAAATCGCAATTGTCATCTGGTGTAGGTAAACAAGTTGTCATTCAGGCTATCCTTGAAGTTGATAATGCTGCTGTACTATCAATCATCGTCGATGATTCGGTTGTTCTAGCAACCAAAAATTATGTTGACCAAAAGTTCCAATCTCTTTCAGCTGTTGATGGGCTAAAATATATAGGTCGGTGCCCGGATATCTCAACATTGAGAACCATTAACCCATCGGTGCTAAACCAAAAAATTGATGTTGTTTGTCATTCAACTAAAGGAGATAAAGGAGGCGGTTATTTTTATTATGATGATACAGACTCTACAACTATTGACGATAATGGTTTCACCTGCGTTGTATTACAAAATGGGAAGCGTTGGAAAAGAGAGGTATCTCATGACCTCTATGTTGAATGGTCTGGTATTGATACAACGGGAGGAAGTGATGTTACCACTCGATTTCAACAGCTTTTAGATATCTCAGCCAGGTTCAGCAAAGTCGCTAATGGTATGACGACGAAGGCTATTCTACACCTGAGCGGATGTTTGAAAATTGCGGCCACACGTACAATAGATGCCAGCAAAGTTGCGTTGGAGGGACCTGGGCAACTTTATTTCGATCCAGCAGGTGTTTACCTAACTGGATACGCATTTCTTGTGACAGGCTCAACGGATACACCATTGGCCTCATATAGCAATAAGACAACACCTATCTATCAAAATATTATCTTTGCCTCCAATGCTCGTGCAACTTTGGACTTGTTTTATGGAGTTAATAGCACAGATGACTCAAACAACAACGCATCTGCCTTGCAGACGGTTTCTAACTGCCAATTCAAAGGGTTCAGAAATGTATTCTGCAACGGTAAGGGCGGATGGGGCTGGGCTTGGTATGCTTGTGGTGCAAATAGCTGTGAGCATTGGATGAATATCACAACACAGCCAGATACATATGAGCGCTATTCTTTCGACAGTTGCATTTGGCAAAATGGTGGGTATGCATTCATTCTCGACAACCCAGATGGGAAAATATATTGGCACAAGGGGTCGATGGATTATTGTGATGGTGCCGCAATTATTACTCGTGGATTCCTCGAACTGAATACGCACATCGAATTTTCTGCCCGTACTTTGCCGTTCATAGATTTTCGGGGAGCAACTGCCCATGCGGTGGTCAGCGGTAAGATGGCGGTCCGTTTGAACACAACAACTCCATACAATGTGTTTAAGCAAATTGTCCCTAATCAAGTGACATTAAAAGACATTGATATCAGCTCAGATGGTATTAATATTTCGTCATGTATTCTATCAAACATGCCTTATCTGAAGACAAATATTAACTTCACTAATGACGCAGCAAAAGCGATTGCGCTATACGATGCTGATAGCTCTCTTAAGGCACCAGGGATCTCGGCTGTAGAACATGTCGTTACTGGTACAGGACTTTCATCAGTAATCAACAGCGATGGTTCTATCACCTTGACCTCATCTGTAAACGCAGGTGGTAGCAAGGGACTTGATTTCTTTGTACCCATCACAGGCCACACGCAAATCGGTGTCGAGTGGTTTGGTTCCAACACGTCGACACTTAGTCCAGTATTTGTGCAAAAACTCCTTTGCACACAAGTGGCGAGAACGGCGGGTAATGGCGTAGCTTCTGATATTGGCCTAATCACTGATAACTCAGTGAGTGGTACAACCTCAATTGCGATCGGTGCCAAAAACGTGAGAGGGAGTTCAGGAACAGTATGGGCCACACCAAAAAGCGCATTTTTCTTACGCCTAAGATTCAACGCTGATAATATTGGTATTGGTGAGTCTTTCACTATTCACTCGATCAAGCTGATCAGTTGTTGAGGTATGTATGAAGATTAATGATGCGGTCATTTGTATCACTAACGTTAGTGCTCCTGACCTAGAGGTTGGTAAGGTCTATCTGATCATTGGTATGACTGAAGATGGTGAGTTTGTTCAATTAGACAATGATAGTGGTGAGCTGTACTGTTCGTGGAGGTTTTCTACAGAAGTCTCACATCAATAAATTTCTACGCCCACAGTAAAGCCCCTGCAGGGGTTTTACTCTATGTAATTTCATTTCACACTATGCAAAAGTTCCGCTCATGGTTTATCGCGCTTTTTGAATGCCATTTATCGCGCGCGGCATCA
>NZ_AYMQ01000126.1 GCF_000633355.1 Serratia sp. H1w | reverse complement strand
GACGCTTAACAGAGTATCTACGAGGTGAGCCTGCGGGAATGTCGGCAACCTCATTCCCGCAACGGTTTATTCAGCTAACGCCAGAATAAAGGCATATTCCAGCGCAATATCTTCGTAAGCCTTAAAGCGCCCGGACTTGCCGCCGTGGCCAGCATCCATATCGGTATACAACAGCAACTGGCCATCGTCGGTCTTCAGCTCGCGCAGCTTCGCCACCCATTTGGCCGGTTCCCAATATTGCACCTGTGAATCATGCAGCCCGGTAGTGACCAGCATATGCGGATAATCCTGCGCCTTCACCTGGTCGTAAGGGCTGTACTGCAAGATGTAATCGTAATACGCCTTGTCGTTTGGGTTGCCCCACTCGTCATATTCACCGGTGGTGAGCGGGATGGATTCATCCAGCATGGTGGTGACCACATCCACAAACGGTACCTGGGCCACGACACCATTGAACAACTCAGGAGCCTGGTTGACGACCGCGCCCATCAGCAAGCCACCGGCACTGCCGCCCATGGCAAACACGCGTTTAGCGTCGCCATAGCCCTGCGCTACCAGCGTCTTGGTGACGTCGATAAAGTCGTTAAAGGTGTTTTGTTTGTTGAACAGCTTACCGTCTTCGTACCAAAGTTGGCCCAGTTCGGCACCGCCGCGAATATGCGCCAGCGCGAAGACAAAACCGCGATCCAGCAGGCTGAGGCGGCTGGCACTGAATGCCGGATCCATGCTGCTGCCATAGGAGCCATAGGCATACACCATCAGTGGATTCGCCCCATGCGCAAAGCGGTCGGCACGGTATACCAGAGACACCGGCACCTCGACGCCGTCACGGGCTTTCACCCACACTCGTTCGCTACGATAGTCTTCCGCCGTGAAGTTTTTCACTTCCTGCTGTTTAAGTAATTCCCGTTCGCCGGTATCCAGATTCAATTCGTACAGCGTGGTTGGCGTAGTCATGGAAGAGTAACCGTAACGCAGCAGTTCGGTTTCCGGATCCGGGTTGTAGGCCAGCCAGGTGACATAGGTCGGGTCGTCAAAAGCAATGCGCTTGTCTTCACCGCTCTGCCAGTGAATTTGGCGCAGCTGGGTCAGCCCAGCGATGCGTTCCTCCACCACCAGCCAGTCACGGAACAGGCTGAATCCTTCGAGCATGACATCGCTGCGTGGGGCAATCAGTTCCTGCCATTGGCTTTCGTCGGCCTGCTCGCTCTGGTACAGGCCAAAGTTCTTGCCGTTCCTGTTGGAGCGAATGTAGAAATGTTCACGGTAGTGATCGATGGCGTATTCATGATCTTTGCGACGCGGCACAAACATCTGCGGCTTGCTGTTCGCGCTATCGGCATCCAGCAACAGGATTTCCGAGGTGGTGGTGCTGCTGAGATGGATCAGGATAAAGCGCTCGGAGGTGGTTTTTTCCAGGCTGACGTAGAAAGTGTCATCCGCTTCTTCGTAGATCAGTTCGTCCTGCTGCGGATCACTGCCCACCACGTGGCTGTAAACCTGGTACGGCAGCAACGTCTTGGCGTGTTTACGCACGTAATAGACGGTGGCGGAGTCGTTGGCCCACTCAAAGTTACCAGAGGTGTTTTCCAACACTTCACCGCTCCAGGTGTCGTCACGCAGATCCTTGAAGCGGATATCGTATTGGCGGCGCGACAGGAAGTCTTCCGCCACGGCCAGGCGTTGGTTATCCGGGCTGACGTCCAACCCACCAAGGGTGTAGAACTCGTGTTCTTCCGCGCGCTGGTTACCATCCAACAGGGTGTCCCATTGCCCGCTAGCCGCTGCCGGTTGGCGCACGTACAGCGCATATTCATTACCCGGCTCGTAACGGGTTTGATAGCGGAAACCACGCCGGATATACGGCACGGAGTGTTCCTGTTGGGGAATACGATCGACCATTTCCTGATACAGAGTTTCGCGCAGTGCCTGCTGCGGTTTTAGCTGTGCGTCGGTATAGGCATTTTCGGCCCGCAAATAGTCCAGGACCTGAGGATCGGTGCGCTCGTCATCGCGCAGCCAGTAATAATCATCCACGCGCGTATCGCCATGGATGGTAATTGGGTAAGGACGTTTTTCTGCCTTCGGAGGTGTCATCATTGCTAATTCATCCGCTTACATAGATGAGGCAAGAGTGACACGATCTTCACAGGCTTAACAAGCCGCGAGACGATATTTTCAGATGGGATGACAGATTTCCCCTCACCTTAGCCCTCTCCCAAAGGGAGAGGGGATAGAACGTGCTACAATTTTACATTGGTGTCACGTTTCGACAGGGAAGGCTGGGTAACAATTACCGTTTGGTGAATGCAATAACAAACAGCTCGTTCAGACCCGGGTAGATATCCTGGATCACCTGCTTCAGTTCGCTGAGCGTCATATTCTCCTGCTGCGCATGTTCATCCGTTAACTCATCCAGGCGTACCGGCGTGACCGACTTCACCTCGATATAACAGAAAAATACGCCGTCTTCGTTGCGGCTGACGCGCAGCACCTCGTTCGGTTGGAAGTCAGCTTCGCTGGCATCCCGAATGGTGATGGTTTTACGCCCGGCCAGAATATCTTGCTCAAAGCGGCTGAAGAAGGTTATCTCACGGGACATGCTGGATCCTTGATGTTGTGGTACCACTGCTTAAGCGGCCTGCTGATCTTCTGGCGCAGTTCCCTCTTCCGGGGCTGCGGCAGGTTTCTTGGCTTTGGCTGGTTTTTTGGCGGCTTCTTGCGGAGCACCGCCACGCAGGATCTGCGCCAGCACGTCTTTATGTTCCGCCAGGAAGAAGCTCAACCCTTCACGCTGCTCTTCTTCCAACGTAACTGGCGCTTGCTGCAACCACTCACCGAGGCTATCGGCCAGATCCAACATTTTGTCGTAGGCATCGGCTTCTTTCTTATTTGCGAAAGTCATTTTTTCCTCACCGTTTCTCACTACTACATATTTCACTTCAACAGCCATGAGCATCTTCCTCAAAGGTTATGATACTGTATTTATATACAGTATAGAGTGATTTCGGGCCACACCGCAAGCGCCCTGCCGTTTATTATTTCAACAGCCGAACTTTGCAGTTCTTGCCTTTGATCTTGCCCTGCTGAAGCTGTTGCAGCGCTTTACGGGCGCTGGCCTTACGGATAGCCACATAGGCATGCACCGGGAACATGTCGATCTTCCCAACTTCTGCCGCCGTGAGCCCTGCATCACCGGTCAATGCGCCAAGAATATCGCCAGGGCGGATTTTAGCCTTGCGGCCGCCATCGATACACAAGGTCACCATTTCTGCTTCAAGCGGCGTGTTAGGCGCACCGCTCAGCTCGGACACCGGTGACCATTTTGCACGTATCGACAAGTATTCTTCGAGAGCATGGACACGCACCATTTCCTGCGGCGTGCACAGGCTGATTGCCAATCCGCTCAGACCGGCACGGCCAGTACGTCCAATGCGGTGGACGTGAACCTCAGGATCAAACGACAGTTCGTAGTTGACCACCAGCTCCAACTCTTTGATATCCAGGCCACGAGCGGCCACATCGGTGGCGACCAACACACGGCAGCTGCGGTTGGCAAAGCGGACTAGCACCTGGTCACGGTCACGCTGTTCCAGATCGCCATGCAAGGCCATGCAGCTGATGTCGCGGGCTTCCAGCGCTTCATACACGCTCTGGCAATCACGCTTGGTGTTACAGAACACCACGCAGGACGCTGGCTGATAATGACGGATAGCGCTCACCAGCACCGCAGGGCGTTGATCGCGGGTAGTTTCATAGAAACGCTGCTCGATGGAAGCTTGCTCATCGCCATCTTCCACTTCCACGTTCAGTGGTTCGCGTTGCACACGGGCGCTAATGCGCTCAATACCCGCCGGATAGGTGGCAGAAAACAGCAGGGTTTGGCGCTGGGGTGGCGTATAGCTGATCACATCATCGATATCATCGGCAAAGCCCATGTCCAACATGCGGTCGGCCTCATCCAGCACCAGTACGGTCATCTCGTCCAGTACCAGCGTTTTCTTGCGCAAATGCTCCTGCACTCGGCCCGGCGTGCCCACCACAATGTGCGGTGCATGCACCAGAGAGTCCAGCTGCGGCCCCACAGGTTGGCCACCGCACAGGGTCAGGATCTTGATGTTCTGGGTAAAGCGGGCCAGGCGACGCAGCTCTTTGCTCACCTGATCGGCCAGCTCACGCGTCGGGCACAGAATAAGTGCCTGGGTGGCCACTTTAGCCACGTTGATTTTATCCAGCAGCCCGATACCAAATGCCGCCGTCTTACCGCTACCGGTTTTCGCTTTGGCACGTACGTCCTGCCCTTTCAGGATGGCGGGCAGCGCTGCGGCCTGTACCGGCGTCATTTCGGCATACCCCAGTTCGTTGAGGTTGGCCAACTGTTCAGCTGGCAGCGGCAGGGAAGAAAAAGAAACTGTGCTCACGGCGATAACTCTTATATAGCAAGTGGAAAGGCGGCGCTGCGGTTGGCAGGCACCGGATCAGGCGCAGATGATAACAGAGTTAGCGGGGTTTCTGGATTTTGGCGTTAAAAAAAGCCCCTCACCCCAACCCTCTTCCACAGGGAGAGGGAGCTAGTTCGGCGCGGTGGTGAGATGTAGAGACAGTCTGTAGCAAGTTAAATAATTCCGCCCGGCTGTCTACGCAATCGTTTTCGTATATACTGCGCGCTCAGTGCAGACCCGTTAATTCATTCAGATCCAGGTATCAGACTATGTTAACTATTGGAACCGCCCTGCGTCCCTCCGCTACCCGCGTTATGCTGTTAGGTTCAGGCGAATTAGGCAAAGAAGTGGCCATTGAATGCCAGCGCTTAGGCTTGGAAGTGATTGCCGTCGATCGTTACGCCGACGCCCCTGCCATGCACGTCGCGCACCGCAGTCATGTCATCAATATGCTGGACGGAGCGGCGCTGAAAGCGTTGATCGAACAGGAACGCCCCGATTTTATCGTGCCGGAAATCGAAGCGATCGCCACCAGCATGCTGGTTGAATTAGAGCAGCAGGGCCATCACGTTGTCCCCTGCGCCGAGGCTACGCGCCTGACCATGAACCGCGAAGGCATCCGCCGTCTGGCCGCTGAGACGCTGGAACTGCCCACCTCCAGCTACCGCTTTGCCGATAACGAGCAGAGCTTCCGCCAGGCGGTGGCCGAGATTGGTTATCCGTGCATCGTCAAGCCGGTGATGAGTTCATCCGGTAAAGGACAAAGTCTGATCCGTGAAGAGCAGCAACTGAGCGCCGCCTGGGAATATGCACAGCTTGGTGGCCGCGCTGGCGGAGGCCGGGTGATTGTTGAAGGGCTGGTCAAGTTTGATTTCGAAATTACCCTGCTGACCATCAACGCCGTCGATGGCGTGCATTTCTGTGAGCCTATCGGCCACCGTCAGGAAGATGGGGATTATCGTGAATCCTGGCAACCACAGCAAATGTCGGAACTGGCATTAAGCCGTGCTCAGGGGATCGCGGCAAAAGTGGTTAACGCGTTGGGTGGATTTGGCCTGTTCGGCGTAGAGTTGTTTGTCTGCGGTGATGAGGTGATTTTCAGCGAAGTGTCCCCTCGCCCACACGACACCGGCATGGTCACGCTGATTTCGCAGGATCTGTCGGAGTTTGCCCTGCACGTACGGGCTTTCCTTGGCTTGCCGATTAACGCGATACGCCAATTCGGGCCTGCCGCCTCTGCGGTGATCCTGCCGGAACTGAACAGCGACAACGTCCGCTTCAGTGGGTTGGATACGGCACTACGTGGATACAATCAGGTGCGGTTATTCGGTAAACCGAATATTGAAGGTAAACGCCGAATGGGCGTTGCACTGGCCGTGGCGCCAGAGGTAGAGCAAGCGGTAGAACTGGCCAAGCAGGCCGCCGCTGCGGTTGCCGTACAAGGGTAAAACCTTATTGGGGTTCGGGATACCGAACCCCGCTAACGTCAGTAGTTTTCGTCGTGTTCGCTATCTTCGTCCAGATACTCGGTCGGTTCTTCCTGCGGCTGTTGGTCTTCTTCATCGTCGAACATCACGCTAACCTGGTCGCCCTGATGTTTTTCGCGGATTTCCTGCGCCACCGTCGCGATGGCCTCTCCGCTGCTCATCCCCTGACTCATCAGCAGATGGATACGTTCAGCAGATTCCTGCTGTTCTTGGTGACTCAGTGACGGCATACCTGCAAGCATGTCTTTCTCCCCGGTAAAATAGGCGTGGATTATACGCCCTAACGCCGTGGATCCCTACAGCTAGACTGCAAGGGGGAAGTATTGTCACGGCGCCACTGCTTCAGACGATGCAGCCACAGCATCACATGCCAGGTCTGTTTGAGCCCACGCATATTGGCGATCATCATCCGGTGGATGCCACGCTGATAAAATTCCTCAGTGATCTGCTGTTGCGCCTGCAGCTCGGGTTCACGCCGGATACTGTGGCAAATCCCTAGTGCCTCACGCGTAATTTGCCAGTGAAAAGCCGCACAAATCGGTATCTTGCTGCTGTAACGCTGGTTCAACGCCGTCAGCATTTCGACGATTTTCATATAGTGACGCTGATACTCGACGTTAGCCTGCCCGGTACGCCGACGGTTGCTGATCGAACGATCGTGTACACGTTGGCGATAAAGCGGTTTGCTCAGATATTTAACCCGTTCCGCATTGAACATCACCTCGGTGGTCCACGGGATATCCTGATGGTGCAGGCCCGGTTCGAAATAGAGCTGATGCTGCTTGATAAAATCCAGGCGATATACGGCGAGCCACACCACATGAATAAAGCGCCTTGATTTCAACGCGGTTTCCAACCACTGTGCACCAGAAATAACTGAGGTATCTTTCAGACGCCCGGCAGGAATAATGGGCTGCAACTCACCATTGCTGGCAAAATAGCGCTCGCCGTTACACTGCATCACGTCCAATTGGTGTTGTTCGGCCAATTCGAGCAGCGTTGAATACATCTCGGGAGCTAATAGATCATCGGCATCGGGAAACGCCACATATTTGCCACGAGCCACGGCCAGCCCGGCATTGCGGGCCCTGGAGACGCCGCCATTAGGCTGGTCAATGACGCGAATATGCGAATATTGCGCGGCATAGCGGTGCGCGATCTCTCCTGAACCATCGGTGGAACCATCATTGACGATGATCACCTCTAGTTGTTGCTCATGCTGTGCCAGCAAAGAGTCCAGAAAGGGAATAAACAGCTCCCCAACGTTATGCAAAGGAACAATGACGCTTAATTTTAATGACATTATTGCCCTCACAGGCTCGCGTAAATTTGACTAGCAACGGGTGAAATGATTTACGTTTGTATTTATTATTTTACTTATTGAAATATTCACGCTGAAAAATTCTTTCGATGAATATATGAAAGCGTTTTTAACATTTTAGATTATTGCAGAAGTTGCAAAAAATGCTCCGTTTAGCTTTCGTTTATACCCTATGGATTTCAAGTTGCAGCTAGGCGACAAGCTTACCCATCCCCAGGAGCTTACTATTGTAAGTGACTGGGGTGGGTAAGTGCAGGTAACAACGCTGCAGCTTGAAAGACGACGGGTATACTTTTCATCAGGCTATTCTGTAAACAGCACCCTCTGGCGTAATGTGGCAGAATGGCTGACCAACACCGCTGTTTTCGTGAGTCAGGCTGATTAAATCCCATGAGTGTCACCACCCCAAACCTTAAGTCGTTACCCTATACCCGCGAAGCCGTGTTGACGCAGTTCGCTCCGTTGGCACAGCGGCCTTGGGCCATGCTGCTGCATTCAGGATTTGCCGATCACCCGCATAACCGGTTTGATATTCTAGTGGCCGAACCACGTGCCACGCTGACTACTCGCGGTAGCGACACCGAGATCCAGCAAGATGGCGCTTGCCAACATTCAGCAGAAGATCCGTTCCTGTTATTGCAGCAACAGCTCGATGCCCTCAACCTGCATCCCCCACTGAACGGCGATCTTCCCTTTCAAGGCGGAGCGCTGGGGCTATTTGGCTATGATTTGGGCCGACGTATCGAAGCGTTGCCGCAGTTGGCGCAGGCCGATACCAAGCTGCCGGACATGGCGGTGGGCATTTATGATTGGGCACTGATCGCCGATCATCAGCTACAGCGGCTAACCCTTCTCAGCTACGGGGATGTAGAACAGCGCTGGCAATGGCTGAACCAGCAACGTGTTGTGCCACAACCTCCCTTTACCTTGACCGGTAACTGGCAGGCCAATATGACGCGCCAACAATATGGTGAGAAATTCCGGCGTATCCAGCACTATCTGCGCAGTGGCGATTGCTATCAGATCAATTTGGCGCAGCGTTTTGCCGCCCCTTATCAAGGGGACGAGTGGCAGGCATTCCAGCAGTTGAGTGCCAGCAACCGCGCGCCGTTCTCAGCGTTCCTGCGCTTGCCAGAAAACGCCGTGTTGAGCGTTTCACCGGAACGGTTCCTGTGGTTGGCCGATCGGCAGATCCAGACCCGGCCCATCAAGGGTACGTTGCCACGCCTTAGCGATGCGACGCAGGATGCCGAACAGGCACAGAAGCTGGCCAATTCACCGAAAGATCGCGCCGAAAATCTGATGATTGTCGATCTGCTGCGCAATGACATTGGCCGGGTGGCGGAGCCAGGCAGCGTCAAGGTGCCGGAACTGTTTGTGGTTGAGCCATTCCCGGCGGTCCATCATCTGGTCAGTACCATCACCGCAACCCTGCCCGCAAGTCGCCCGGCCACCGAACTGTTGCGCGCCTGTTTTCCCGGCGGCTCGATTACCGGAGCCCCCAAAGTACGTGCGATGGAAATCATCGAAGAGCTGGAACCCCATCGCCGTAACGCCTATTGTGGCAGCATTGGCTATCTCAGCGTCTGCGGTACCATGGACACCAATATCACCATCCGTACCCTGATTGCCGAAAACGGGCGCATCACCTGTTCCGCTGGCGGCGGCATCGTGGCCGATAGTCAGGAACAGGCGGAATATCAGGAAACCTTTGATAAAGTTGGCCGTATCTTGCCACAGTTGGGGGAGTTTACCGTTTCGTGAGCCAGCAGGATTATCCGGCCTCATTGGCCGATTTTATCAGCCGCTTTCAACTGCAACTGCCGCAGGCGAAGCGCATCTCTCTAAACTCGCGCCCTGCCGCCGTGCTGATCCCGATCGTTTGCCGACCGGAACCGACCTTGCTGCTCACCCGCCGCGCCGACTCGCTGCGTAAACATGCGGGTCAAGTGGCCTTCCCCGGCGGTAAAACCGATGCTGAAGACGGCTCGCCCATCATTACCGCACTGCGTGAAGCGCAGGAAGAAGTGGCGATCCCAGCGCAGCGGGTGCATATCCTCGGCCAGTTGGCCCCGCTCGACAGCAGTACCGGCTTTCAGGTGACGCCGGTGGTGGGTCTGATACCACCAGATGTGATCTTTCATGCCAACGAAGGTGAGGTCGCCGAGGTGTTCGAAATACCGCTGCACGAAGCGCTCCGGCTGTCACGCTATTATCCGCTGGATATTCACCGTGGTGGTCACGCGCATCGCGTTTATCTTTCCTGGTATCAGAGCCAGTTCGTCTGGGGACTGACGGCCGCCATTATTCGCCGGCTGGCACAACAAGTGAGCATTTGAATCCGGCGATTTTAGTGACGAACATCACGTTATTGCCGGGATAACCTGACGTTTTGAGTGTAAAGCGATCGCTATCACCCCCGCTGCCTGTTTTATCAACTACCGTTGCTACTATCGATGTTTTAAAAAAACTGTAAACTCTCTCTTCAACCTTACGAAATACCTGTAAAATAGCCGCAGCCGGAATAAACCACTAATATTATAAGGATTAGCCCGGCAGCGTTGTAAGGCAATAAAAGTCACACCACGGATTATATAATTTCATGCGAAAAGGGCCGCAAAACCCGTACGGGCCTTTTACACTATCGCAGTGCCCTGCGCGGTTTTTAACCGTTGCAGCCATAACAATATGCCTCTTTAAGGAGTTTTAGCGTGATTAGCGTTTTCGACATGTTTAAGATCGGTATCGGCCCGTCCAGCTCTCATACGGTTGGACCGATGAAAGCCGGCAAACAGTTTGTCGACGATCTGGTAAACGAAGGCAAAATGTCTTCCGTCACGCGTGTTGCCGTCGATGTCTACGGCTCACTCTCATTGACCGGTAAAGGTCACCATACCGATATCGCCATCATTCTCGGCCTGGCGGGTAACATGCCCGACACCGTCGATATCGATGGCATCCCGGGCTTTATTCGCGATGTTGAACAACGCCAACGCCTGATGCTTGCCAGCGGCCTGCACGAAGTCGATTTCCCCCGCGACGGCGGCATGGTATTCCGTAGCGACAATATGCCGCTGCACGAAAACGCCATGCAGATCCATGCCTTCGCAGGTGACAAGCAGATTTACAGCAAGACCTATTACTCCATCGGTGGCGGGTTTATCGTTGACGAAGAGCATTTCGGCAAAGCCGAAACCAACGAAGTCTCGGTTCCCTATCCGTTCAACTCGGCAAGCGAGATGTTGGCGCACTGCCAGGCCACGAGTCTTTCCCTTTCCGGGATGATCATGCAAAACGAACTGGCGTTGCACAGCAAGCAGGAGATTGAGACCTACTTTGGCAACATATGGCAAACCATGCGCGCCTGTATCGATCGTGGCCTGAACACCGAAGGCGTGCTGCCTGGCCCGCTGCGGGTTCCACGCCGTGCCTCCGCTTTGCGCCGCTTGCTGGTTTCCTCAGACAAACTGTCCAGCGATCCGATGAACGTGATCGACTGGGTCAACATGTTTGCACTGGCGGTGAACGAAGAAAATGCCGCCGGTGGCCGTGTAGTGACCGCTCCAACCAACGGAGCCTGTGGGATTGTCCCCGCGGTGCTGGCTTACTACGATCATTTCATCGAGTCCGTCAGCCCGGAAACCTATGTCCGTTACTTTATGGCGTCCGGTGCGATTGGTACGCTGTATAAAATGAACGCCTCGATTTCCGGTGCCGAAGTGGGCTGCCAGGGTGAAGTGGGTGTGGCCTGTTCGATGGCCGCTGCGGGCCTGGCCGAGCTGCTTGGCGGCAGCCCTGAGCAGGTTTGCATCGCCGCCGAAATCGGCATGGAACATAACCTGGGTCTGACCTGCGATCCCGTTGCCGGCCAGGTGCAGGTCCCTTGCATCGAGCGTAACGCCATTGCCTCGGTGAAAGCGATCAACTCGGCGCGTATGGCACTGCGCCGTACCAGCGAGCCTCGCGTATCGCTGGATAAAGTGATCGAAACCATGTACGAAACCGGCAAAGACATGAACGCCAAGTATCGCGAGACCTCTCGTGGTGGTCTGGCGATCAAGGTTCAGTGTGACTGATTAAGTATGCCGCCCTCGCCATCACTGGCGAGGGTTTTTCCGCTCCTGCCATTTTGCCCCATCCGCCGGTTAGGCCCCTGATTTCCCCTTTGTTCGCGCCAAGCGGTATAATTTGTTGAGTTACCATCAATTTTCCATCCGAACAGGCTAGAATTAGCCTTGCATTGCATGAACCAATTTGCGCCTGGAAGTGGCTGCAGGCTGATTGACTGAACAAGGACTTACCGGATGTTGATGACCCAACTTGCCGCATCGAAATACCGCTATTACCGTTGGCTCCTCGCTGGCGCGGTTGGGTTGGCTATTTTGTTGATTTCACTGTACACCCGCTATTATCAAGAAGTGCGCAATACCGAGCAGAACCAACGGATTTTGACCAGCCGGGTGATCACCAAACTCAATGATTTGTTGCTACCCGCCCAACAACAGGCGGTGCGGACCATGTCGCTGGTCGGGCAACCCTGTGATTCGGTGATGCCGACGCTACGCTTTCGCGCAGCACAAAACCAGGCGCTGCGCTCGTTACTGCTGGTTCAGGACGGCATGATTTATTGCTCCAGCCTGTTTGGTCAACGCCACTATGTGTTTGGCATCCTTTTCCCCACCATGACCAACGGTGACATGCAACTGGCACTGCGTCCTTCGCTCACGGTGGCCAAAGGAACGCCTACGCTGGTGCTTTGGACGCCATTGCCCAGCAAGAAGGACAGCGGTGTCCTGCACGTTTTCAATATCGATCTGTTGGCCAATTTCCTGCTTGAACCACAAGAACCTTATGCGCACCGGGTAGCCCTGAACGTCGGCGCCAACAGCCTGGAGTATGGCCAGCGGGAAATTACCCTTAGCGATCCCAACGCCGAAGGTCTGCAATACACCGCCAAATCCACCAAATATCCTTTCTCCATTTCGCTGTTTGGCCCCGATGCCCGCACTTTGGCACTGGCCGCGTTACCTCGCCATATCCCACTGGCGCTGATGCTGAGCCTGCTGGCGGCCTACGTGGTCTATCTGATCACCGCCAATCGCATGAGCCTGTCCTATCATATTGGCCACGCCATTACCCATCGCGAATTTCGCGTCTATTGCCAGCCGATTATCAACAGCGATAACGGCCGCTGTGTCGGGGTCGAAACCCTGATGCGCTGGAAGAACAAGCGGCAAGGCTGGATTTCGCCAGACGTGTTTATTCCGCTGGCCGAACAGCACGCCCTGATCATTCCCCTGACGCGTTATCTGATGACCACGGTGGTAGAAAACCTCAATCTGTTCCCGCCTCGCCCCTCTTTCTATATCAGCATCAACGTCGCGGCAGAGCATTTCAATACCGTCAGCATCATTGATGACATCCGCCGGATCTGGCTGCCCGCCCATCCAATGCCGTCACTGATGCTGGAACTGACCGAGCGCACCGCCCTGTCGGAAATTCAGTATGAGCAGATCAAGACCCTCAAGGAGATGGGGATCATGCTGGCGATAGACGATTTTGGTACCGGCCACAGCTCACTCAGTTACCTGAAGAAACTCAGCCCGGACGTGTTGAAGATCGATCGTGGCTTTACCGCCGCCATTGGCACCGACGCAGTCAATGCCACCGTCACCGACACCATCATCACGTTGGCACAGCGTCTGAAGCTAAAACTGGTGGCTGAAGGGGTTGAAACGGCAGAACAGGCCGAGTATTTGCGTTCGCGCGAGGTCAATGCCTTACAGGGGTATTATTTCGCCAAACCGATGCCGATCAACGTGTTCCCTCTGTGGCTACAACAGTATGAAACCCGCCAACGCGTGCTGCATCAGCAGCAAGCAGAAAAAAAACCGTGATGCCCTCACCCCAACCCTCTCCCAAAGGGCGAGGGAGCTAGTTCAGCGTCGTAGGCAGGTAAGGTGGCACTCAGTAGGGGCGCTGCATGCTGCGCCCGTGTTAAGGCCAGATGCAGGAGCTAAGTTGTCGCACGTTCGGTCCCCTCTCCCTGTGGGTTAGGGAGAGGGGTAACCCGTTATTCGTCGTGGTCGTGCAGCGGTTTCACCTTGGTGATACTCACCAGCTCAATGCGATAATCCGAGATCTCAAGGATTTCGAAGCGCAGGTCGTGGAGTTCGACCACGTCCCCCACCGTTGGCATCTGGCCGGAGTGAGAGAGCAGGAAGCCCGCCAGCGAGGCATAATCCTCGGTGGGGCTAACCAGATCATCACAATCCAACGCCTGTTCCAACGAGTGAAGGTCCGCCCCGCCTTTCACCAACCAGTGGTCGCCATCTTCGATAATATCCGGCGTTTCATCTTCGTCCGGGAACTCACCGGCAATCGCTTCCAGCACGTCTAACGGCGTGACCAAGCCCTGCACCACACCAAACTCGTTGGTCACCATGACCAGACGGCCCTTGGCCCGGCGCAATACCGCCAACAGTTTGATCACGTCCATGGTTTCCGGTACCACGATAGGAGGAGTACGCGCGGCAAACTCGGCAATGTCCACGCCCTGATCCAACGCAACCAGCAGATCCTTGGCACGTACTACGCCGATAAACTCGTCCAGCTCATAGCGGCAAACCGGGAACAGGCTATGCGGGGTATCCAGCAGCTGTTCGCGCACCTCGTCGCGGGAGCGTTCGCAATCAACCCACGAAATCTCGGTGCGCGGCGTCATCACGCTGCGCAAGGTACGGGAAGCCAACGTCAGCACGCCGCTGATCATATAGCGTTCTTCCTGCGCAAAGGTTTCTTTCACTTTACGCAGGTCGTCCTCCTCTACTTGCTGCTGGGTGCGCTGTTGCCCCATCAGGCGCATAATCGCTTCAGCCGTGCGTTCACGCATCGGGCGACGAGATTCGTGCTTGATATAATTGCGCCGCGCAATCTGGTTGAACATCTCGATCAGGATCGAGAAACCAATCGCCGCATACAGATAGCCTTTCGGTATATGCACGCCAAGGCCTTCGGCAATCAGGCTCAGGCCGATCATCAGCAGGAAGCTCAGACAGAGCACCACGATGGTCGGATGGGCGTTCACGAAGTTGGTTAAAGGTTTCGAGGCCAGCAACATCACCGCCATCGCAATCACTACCGCTGCCATCATGATCGGCAGGTCGTTGACCATCCCCACCGCCGTGATCACCGCGTCAAGCGAGAACACCGCATCCAGGATGACAATCTGTACCACTACCGCCCAGAATTTGGCGTAACCACGGTTGGCTCCTTCCTCATGACTGCGGCCTTCCAATCGCTCATGCAATTCCATAGTGGCTTTGAACAGCAGGAATACCCCACCAAACAGCAGGATCAGATCGCGGCCAGAGAACGCAAATTCCCCCACGCTGAACAGCGGTTTGGTCAGCGTCACCATCCACGAGATCACCGACAACAACCCAAGGCGCATCAGCAAAGCTAATGAAAGACCGATAATGCGCGCTTTATCGCGCTGCTTGGGCGGCAGCTTGTCAGCCAGAATGGCGATAAACACCAGGTTGTCGATACCCAGCACGATTTCCAGCACTACCAGGGTCAATAACCCGGCCCAAATCGAGGGGTCCATTAATAATTCCATATCAGACTCCGGAAGAAAGACAGGTTGGTTGAGCTGTGCTCAGACGTGGGGAAGCAAACGCAGAGGTGGCGTTAGCGATAACAGGAAGAAAACGGGATTGCAGTACCGGGAAGCGGCCAGTAGGCCGAACGAGCGTCGCAGTGCCAACGGGTGGCGGGTGAAACCTTGTAAAACAGTAACTTCGGTGACAGTCCATAGGGAGGGCTGAGGCCCTTCACTCCTTAGTGATGAAAGAAGAATGCACTCTAACAGGAAATTTTTCAGCGGAAAAGTGGCTTTGTGCACTTTCCCCCTCAAGGTGTCACATCGTTGCTGTTTAATTCCGCAAACTAACCATTCGGCTTAACCGATCCACCAATAGCGGAGCAGCGTCACAAAATTTATTTTTTCACGCACTAAAATAAATAGCGTTAACGGGAATTAACAGCCACAGGTTTTTGAAACTGCGTGATAAATGTTAAGTGTGAGTTTCTTTTTTTCTACCATAATGTATTTGAACCAACGAATCTGAACCGCGGAAGTGACTGCCAGGATGGTGAAGGATAAAGACACAATCCGTGCCTTAAGTTCAACGAGGAGGTAGCGAGTGGCAATAGCTATTATCATCGGCACACACGGGACTGCAGCGGAACAACTGCTGAAAACAGCAGAAATGCTATTGGGTGAGCAAGCCAACGTCGCCTACATAGATTTCGTTCCCGGTGAAAATGCTGAAACGTTAATTGAGAAATACAATGGGAAAATCAGCGAACTCGATACCAGCGATGGCGTCCTGTTTCTGGTAGATACCTGGGGCGGTAGTCCGTTTAATGCGGCCAGCCGTATCGCTGTAGATAAGCCACACTATGAGGTTATCACCGGGGTTAACATTCCCATGCTGGTTGAAACGTTCATGGCCCGTGATGACAACCCAAGCTTCGACGAACTGGTCGCGCTGGCGTTGGAAACCGGCCGTGAAGGCGTGAAAGCGCTGAAAAAACCGGTGGAAGAGAGTGTTAAGCCCGTCGCTCCACAGAGTGTGTCCACCGCCAAAGCCGCTGCGCCACAGGCGCCTCTCGGCCCCAATGACCACATGAAAATCGGCCTGGCTCGTATCGACGACCGTCTGATCCACGGTCAGGTAGCCACCCGCTGGACCAAGGAGACCAATGTCAGCCGCATCAT
The DNA here is from genome assembly GCF_000633355.1 of Serratia sp. H1w. Taxonomy (GTDB): domain Bacteria; phylum Pseudomonadota; class Gammaproteobacteria; order Enterobacterales; family Enterobacteriaceae; genus Chania. The sequence continues at coordinate 12,320 of NZ_AYMQ01000126.1, read as the reverse complement.
CGTCGTCAGTGATGAAGTGGCCGCCGATCACGTCCGCAGAACCCTGTTGACTCAGGTTGCCCCTCCAGGTGTTACCGCCCACGTGGTGGATGTCGCGAAAGCGATCCGCGTCTGGAACAACCCGAAATACGCCGGCGATCGCGTGATGTTGTTGTTCACCAACCCAACCGACGTTGTGCGTCTGGTGGAAGGTGGCGTCGATATCAAGTCGGTGAATATCGGTGGTATGGCATTCCGCCAGGGCAAAACCCAGGTCAATAACGCCGTATCCGTCGATGAACAAGACATCGAAGCGTTCAAAAAGTTAAACGAACGCGGGATAGAACTTGAAGTCCGTAAGGTCTCTTCCGACAGCAAGCTAAAAATGATGGACCTGATTAACAAACTGAATTAATGGCCTGCGCCGTTAATTTTTTACTCAGAGCTCTTTGGTCATAGGAGAAGTGCAATGGAGATCACCACTCTTCAGATTGTACTGATATTTATCGTTGCCTGTATCGCCGGGATGGGATCCATTCTGGATGAGTTTCAGTTCCACCGCCCGTTAATCGCCTGTACCCTGGTTGGTCTGGTTCTCGGTGACATCAAAACCGGTATCATCATCGGCGGTACGCTGGAAATGATTGCCTTGGGTTGGATGAACATCGGGGCGGCGGTCGCACCGGATGCCGCATTGGCGTCTATCATTTCCACCATTCTGGTTATCGCCGGTGGGCAAAACATTGGTGCCGGTATCGCGCTGGCTATTCCGCTGGCAGCAGCAGGCCAGGTACTGACCATCATCGTACGTACCATCACCGTAGCCTTCCAGCACGCGGCAGACAAAGCGGCGGAACGGGGCAGCCTGAACGGCATTACCCTGATCCACATCTCTGCCCTGCTGCTGCAAGCCATGCGCATCGCCATTCCTGCGGTGATCGTCGCGGTTTCTGTCGGCACTGCGGGCGTCCATGCCATGCTCAACTCCATTCCGGAAGTCGTGACGGGTGGCCTGAACATCGCTGGCGGCATGATCGTGGTTGTCGGTTACGCAATGGTCATCAACATGATGCGTGCCGGCTACCTGATGCCATTCTTCTACCTGGGCTTCGTTACCGCGGCCTTCACCAACTTTAACCTGGTCGCACTCGGCGTGATCGGCGTGGTGATGGCGGTGCTTTACATCCAGCTCAGCCCTAAATACAACAAGTCTCAGGTAGTTCAGGCCCCTGCCGGTGCCAACGACCTCGATAACGAATTGGACTAGGAATAGGTGAAAGAAATGGTTGATACAACGACTCAAAAGAAACTGACACCTGCCGATATTCGTGGCGTATTTATACGCTCTAACCTGTTCCAGGGTTCATGGAACTTCGAACGTATGCAGGCGCTAGGTTTTTGTTTCTCGATGGTGCCGGTGATCCGTCGCCTGTACCCGGACAATAACGACGAGCGCAAGCAGGCGATCAAGCGCCATCTTGAGTTCTTCAATACCCAACCGTTCGTCGCGGCGCCGATCCTTGGCGTGACCATGGCGATGGAAGAAGAACGTGCCAACGGCGCGCCGATCGACGATGCGGCCATCAACGGCATCAAAGTCGGTCTGATGGGGCCATTGGCCGGCGTGGGTGACCCGATCTTCTGGGGTACCGTGCGTCCGGTATTTGCCGCACTGGGGGCCGGTATTGCCATGAGTGGCAGCCTGCTCGGCCCGCTGTTGTTCTTCGTGCTGTTTAACCTGGTACGCCTGTTGGTTCGTTACTATGGCGTTGCCTACGGTTACCGCAAAGGGGTCGATATCGTTGGCGATATGGGCGGCGGCTTCCTGCAAAAACTGACGGAAGGAGCGTCCATCCTCGGCCTGTTTGTCATGGGGGCCTTGGTTAACAAGTGGACGCATGTGAATATCCCGCTGGTGGTGTCGAAAATCACCGACCAGACCGGTGCGACCCACGTCACCACGGTGCAAACCATCCTTGACCAGTTGATGCCTGGCCTGGTGCCACTGCTGCTGACCTTCGGCTGTATGTGGCTGCTGCGCAAGAAAGTCAACGCGCTGTGGATCATTATCGGCTTCTTCGCCATCGGTATCTTCGGTTACTGGATCGGTCTGTTAGGCCTGTAATAGCAATTAACAGCCGGGGGGCAACCCCCGGTTTTTTTATTTATGGAGTGGTGAGATGTCGCTGACCGATAGCGTAATCCTGATTTTTATTGTGCTGATGCTGGCATATGCGCTGTATGACGAGTTCGGCATGAACCTGCTGAAAGGCAAAACGCTGTTAAAGGTCCAGTTAAAACGCAGTAACCGTGTGGACTGCCTGATTTTCGTCGGCCTGGTCGCTATCCTGATCTACCAAAACGTTACCAGCCAAGGAGCACCGGTAACCACCTACCTGTTAATTTCCCTGGCCTTGATTGCCCTGTATATCTCCTATATTCGCTGGCCCAAGATGTTGTTTAAAGCCACGGGCTTCTTCTATGCCAACGCGTTTATTGACTATCGCCGGATAAAGGCGATGAATTTATCCGAGGACGGTTTTCTGGTTATTGATTTAGAACAGCGCCGGTTATTGATCCAGGTTACGCACTTGGATGACCTGGAAAAAATATATAATTTTTTCCTTGAAAATAAATGAGTTAGAAAAACATCGGTGTTTATTGATTAATTTATACTACTCTATGGGATAATTAATCGGCAAAACCGGTGTTGTTTTTGCTTATTATTTCCACACCATTGATGCAACTATCGCCATTATTACCCTCAGCAAACGCGTTAATGAAAATAAGTCTCAATTTCACCCAATACCCCGATGAAATTAAACGTTGTCCGCAGCAAAAATATTATGGTATGGTTGCGCCGTCATTGGGGAGTAGCCGGTTTCTGGCGTGTTATAACCAGAAACGCCCGTATCAACATACTCGTTTCGTCAGCGAAACGTGGTGCGGGCAGCCAGATAGATAGGTTGGCGAGACCATAGGCACGTAACTCCGTCGTAAGGTTGGGGGTGGGTTGCGTGTATATGGAGCCACCCGGCCGAGACTATTTCAATGAACCTTTCCGCAACTCTTATCCTGGCTTTTGGCATGTCTATGGACGCGTTTGCCGCGTCGATCGGCAAAGGCGCCACTCTGCATCAACCGCGTTTTCGCGAAGCTATCCGTACCGGTCTGATCTTTGGCATCATTGAAGCCATTACCCCGCTGATCGGCTGGGGCATCGGGCTGTTTGCCAGCCAATACATCATGGAATGGGACCACTGGGTCGCCTTCAGCCTGCTGTTTATTCTTGGCGCACGCATGATTGTTGAAGGGGCCAAAAACAAACCGGAAGAAGAAAAGGTTACTCGTCACGGCTTCTGGGTGCTGGTCGCTACGGCCATTGCCACCAGCCTGGATGCGATGGCGATCGGGGTAGGTTTGGCGTTCCTGCAGGTGAATATCCTGCATACTGCGATGGCGATCGGGATGGCGACCATGATCATGGCGACGCTGGGAATGATGGTTGGCCGGTTTATCGGCCCGCTGCTAGGCAAGCGCGCAGAAATTCTTGGCGGTGTGGTGTTGATCGGGATTGGCTTTAATATCTTGTTGGAGCACTTGGGCTATCTGGCGTAGTTCCGCATTAATCCCCTCACCCTAACCCTCTCCCCAAGGAGAGGGAATCGATCGTGCCACTCACGGGCGCAGCATGCGGCGCCCCCTACGCAGTAGCTGACTCCCTCGCCCTTTGGGAGAGGGTTGGGTGAGGGGAAGCAGGTTAACCTCTTTCGGCACTTAACCTCGGCGGTACAAGCGGATAGCGAAATCCGTCTCGCAGGCAAACGTGGTCATGTCGAGCAAGCCTTGCTGCACCTCCGGCGAAGCTCGCCAGGCAAACGGCGTCATCTGCAAGAGATTGGCAGCCTGCTCCCCCGGCAGTGACATCGGATAAGCCAATTGCTCGGCTAATTCACAGCTAAAGCCCGTGAGCTGCTCATCATGTTCCGCATGCAGCTGAACTTCCTGATAAACCTGCTGTTTGAGCTGATAAAGGTGACGTGGTCCCGGTGACACCGTCACAACCACCCCACCCGGCTTCACCACCCGCGCTAATTCCTCCGCTTTACAAGGTGCATAGATGCGTAACACGGCATCGAGCGTCGCCTCGGCAAACGGTAAGCGATGGCTGGAAGCCACGCAGAAAGAGACTGCCGGGTAGCGTTTGGCCGCCGAACGTATTGCCACCTTGGCGACATCCAGGCCATACACCGCCATAGCCCGCTCCTGCGATAACCGTTCTGCCACAGCAGCAGTGTAATAGCCTTCCCCACAGCCGATATCCAGCAGCGCCTGTGCCTCATCAGGCAGAGCGCTGGCTAACAACTCAGCCACACGCTGTTGCAACGGCTGATAATAGCCACCATCAAGAAACGCGCGGCGAGCCTGCATCATCTCGGCACTGTCACCCGGCTGTTTCGAGCGTTTGTGCTGCACCGGCATTAAATTGACATAGCCTTCTTTGGCGCGGTCGAACTGATGGTTATTTTCGCAGCGCCATTGCTGGTTGGCGAACTCAAGCGGTTGGAAACACAGGGGGCACTGATAAGACATGGATTGGATCCCAGAGAGACATGGCGCGGCTAGTCTAAAGAAGGCTTATCGTTGATGCAAGGCAGTAGCCATCCGATTCAAAAGCTGGTTACACTGATAACCACTCTCAGCCACAGGTAAAAATGTGTTATGACCGACTACTCCCCGCTCCTCAGCGGCGTTCCTGGCATCGCTCATGGCTTTGGCAATAAAGGTGCCCTGCTGCCAACGCCGCTAGAGCCTTACCGCAGCATCCTGCCCGAGAAAAAACAGGTTCACGGTACGCGCATCGTCGATATTCATCAGCCGGGCCAACAGTGTGGCGAAGCCGACGGTTTTTTCACCCGCGAGCCGGGGATCCCAATAACGGTATTAACCGCAGATTGCCTGCCAGTGATTTTCAGCCGTAAAGACGGTCGTGCCATTGCTGCGGTACATGCGGGCTGGCGTGGCCTGTTGGATGGTATTCTGGAGCAGATGGCCCAACGTATTGGTGTTGATGACGATACCGCCAACTGGGTGGCCTCTATCGGCCCCGCAGCAGGCCCTTGCTGCTATCAGTTTAACCAGGAGCTGGTCGAACAGTTTCAACAGACACTGCCCATGCCAGCGGCATTGATCAGCCCAAGTCACCGCCATCTGGATCTGGCCGCCATCGCCGTAAACAAGCTCCATGCCCTGGGATTCGCCGCGGTCGATCACGCAGGCTCTTGCACCATCTGCACGCTCAACAGCGACCCACGGCAGCCCCAGCGCTTTAAATACACCAGCTATCGCCGCAACAGCCATCGCCGTGCCCAAGATCCCACTCATCCGGGGATTAAAGGCCGCAATCAATACTCCGGCATCATCATCACCGGTTGACCTGCACGGATGTCAGAAACGAAAAAACCCGCACAAAGGCGGGTTTTTTGTTCAGCTGACGCCGATTAGATTGCAGTAACGTTTACTGCAGATGGACCTTTCTGGCCATCTTGGATTTCGAACTCAACGTTCTGGCCTTCAGCCAGGGTTTTGAAGCCGTTACCCTGGATTGCAGAGAAGTGTACGAACACGTCTTTGCTGCCGTCAGCCGGGGTGATGAAACCGAAACCTTTAGACTCGTTGAACCACTTAACTTGACCTTTGATCTTTGCCATCTTGAGTATTTCCTTTGGATTGTTTAAACCGCCCGTAGGCGTTACATAGACAAACTAGAGTCGTTACTGCTTGAGGCACTAAGATAAGGATCGGCAGAGAAGCGGTATTCAACGCTAACGTCTTTACTCAGAACTTCTTTACTGAAAATGCCACACATATACAGAACTGTACCTCGTTTTACCCAAGTGCGTTATCACATACTCTGGAATCGATGGCAAGCCATTTTTAATCACTGATGGACGTGTCGCACATATTTGAAACGGTCAACAGCAAGAATAGCTTAAATAGGGCAAAAGGGGTTGAAGCCTTGACTATTTTCTGCTTTGTAAAGAAGCCGCGCTGTACTCCGCGTGGCGCCTCAGTTTTAACAATTCTTTCAAGTCAGCAGCGAGCAATTTTGACAACATATAAGCCCTGGGCAGGGCAGAAAGCGTAAAAAAATTTGAATCTTTATGGAATTTTATATGCAACTATTGAATATCGATGACCGGGGACCAAAGGGGCAACTGATCCGACCTTTCGGCAACGAAGCCTGTCATAGCAGGAGATTTCTGCTTGAGGCTACGACGGCAAAACCATTCACTCAGACCGTTCCCCCTACCCCCAGCAGTGCATAACCATGCAACGAAGCAAATTGTGCACCAACACTGTGCAGGCAGACGAAATAGCCGCCCTCGCCGTTTCCGCTTATATCCGTAGCTAAGTTAGTAAGGATAAAAACAAATAACGAAAATATCACCTGATCGGCCCGTGGCTATTTCCGGCGTAGCTTAACCGAACCGGCAATGCCTTTTTTTCGCGACGATTGGCGTAGCGGTTTTATCCATTAACGGCCACTAAGCCGCACCACGCCAAGCCCCACCCGGCGCGGGCTACGCCGAATCCTCCTATACTCACTAGGAGTTAGGGATAAGCTCCAAATGCTCGCCGATCTTCAACGGAGAAAAACGATGCTGCTCAAGACCTGCCTCGCTGAGTGCCTGGCTGAGTTGCGCAGGCGGTTCATCCAACGATTCATCGGCTAATTCAAATACGCCCCAGTGGATCGGGATCACTCTAGGTTCATTTAACTGCTGATACAGCCTTACCGACTGTTGCGGATCCATATGCTGCTCTTGCATGAACCATCTTGGGGCATAGGCACCAATAGGCAGCGCGGCGATGTCGAACGGCCCCAGACGGGTACCGATATCGACCAATCGCTCGCTATAGCCGCTGTCACCAGAGAAATAAAAACGTAGCGCGGGGTGGTGGATCACCCAGCCACACCACAGGGAACGGTTGCGATCCCATGGGGTGCGCATACTCCAGTGCCGTGCTGGCGTGGCGTGAAACGTCATCTCGTCCAGCGTCAGGCTCTCCCACCAATCCAGTTCAACCACCCGTTTGGCCGGGTAATGACTGAACCAGCGTTTAAGGCCTAGTGGAACGATAAAGGTGGCATTGCGAAAGCGTTTGGTCAGTTCCCTGATGGTTTGACGATCCAAATGGTCATAGTGATTGTGCGATATCAGCACCACGTCCACCGCCGGTAACTGTTTTACCGTCAGTGGCGGCGGCGTCTTGCGCTGCGGGCCGTAGAAGCTCACTGGCGACGCTCTTGGCGATAGTACAGGATCAATCAGCACATGTCGGCCACCGAGGCGCAGCAGCAGGGAAGCGTGCCCCAGCCACCATACGCGGTCCTGGTCACCGCTCAGATCGGCGGCTTGCCACCAGTGGGCGATAAACTGCTCATAGCCTGCCTGCGGCGGCTTGGGCAACCCAAGCTTCTTGCGCTCATCTTGCCAGCGTTTCAGATCCCCTGCCTGATGGAGTGTCGGCTCCGGGTTGCAGAATCCCTGCGGCGTATGGTGCGCTTTGCTGGCATCGTAAAATTTATTGGTTATTTTCAACCCGTGTCTCCCTGTATTGCTACGACGATTACAGATTATCGACTCAATAGCTTATAGTATCGCATAGACAAACAACGAGACTGCTGACAAACCCTCACCGGACTTACAAGGTAGGGGCGCTGCATGCTGCGCCCATTTGGATCATCAGTGGGTTAGCCAGGGTCGAACATGTTCGACTCCTACAAATTTAGCAACATTGCCGCTTTGTCACCAATCTGACGACTGACCTTTTTGTTGAAGTTGTTGTCATAGCCAGCGTAAGAAGGCCAAGGTCGCCAAGAACCTGTTAAGCCTTTCTTAAGAACCTTGTGATTTACTTACTAGGACATTCTGAAAAGGAGGAGTTATGAGCCGTACTGCATCAGGCAAGTCACGCGTTCGTATGGGCCGCTATCGCCGAGCGTTATCTGCGCAAGGGCAATACTGGAAAATGTATCTGGCCATGAAGCTGCGCCGGCTACGCGTACCGGCACCGCTATTGTTATTGGCAAGCACGCTGGCAGGCTTTTTTATGCTGGGCCTGCTGATGCTTAGCGTCGTGGTGATTGATGTGATCAGCACCGTGTTCCTGCTGTGCAGAAAGCTGCTGCGACTGGGACGCCATCATCAGGGCAACGCCGTTGCCCGATAACCGTTTGGAGGCGCCACGGCGCCTCCAACGTCAACGTTAAGCCTTTTTAACCCCCACCTTTTTGCGCCGGGTCAGCATAAACCCAACCCACAGCAGCAGTACCCACGCCGGCATCAACAGCACGGAGATGCGGATCCCTGGGCTGAAGTACATGATCACCAGGATCAATGACAGGAATACCAGGCACAAATAGTTGCCAAACGGATACCACAGCGCTCGAAAGCTGGTGATCACCCCTTGGCGATCCTTGGCCGCACGGAATTTCAGGTGCGCCAGACAGATCATGACCCAGTTAATCACCAGCGTAGAGACCACTAGCGCCATCAGCAAGCCAAACGCCTTGCCAGGCATGACGTAGTTAATCAATACGCCGACCGAAGTGGCCAGCGCCGATAACGCGATAGACAGCACCGGTACGCCACGCTTGTTGACCTTGGTCAGCACCTTTGGCGCATTGCCTTGCGTCGCCAGCCCAAACAGCATGCGACTGTTGCAATACACGCCGCTGTTGTAGACCGACAGCGCAGCCGTCAGCACCACCACGTTGAGCAGGGTCGCCACCAGGTTGCTGTCGAGCGCATGGAAAATCATCACAAACGGACTGCCGCCTTCCACCACCTTGCCCCACGGATAGAGCGACAGCAGCACCGTCAGCGAGCCGATATAGAAAATCAGGATCCGGTAGACCACCTGATTGGTGGCTTTAGGAATGCTGGTGCGCGGGTCGGCAGCTTCTGCTGCGGTGATGCCCACCATTTCCAAACCGCCAAATGAGAACATGATCACCGCCATCGCCATCACCAGGCCGTTGATGCCGTGCGGCATAAAGCCGCCCTGCTCCCACAGATTACGGATGCTGGCTTCCGGGCCACCGTTACCACTGGCCAACAGGTAGGCACCAAATACGATCATCCCCAGGATCGCCGCCACCTTGATAATGGCAAACCAGAACTCGGTTTCCCCATACAGACGCACGTTCACCAGATTGATCAGGTTAATCAGTACGAAGAATACCGCTGCCGATACCCAGGTCGGGATTTCCGGCCACCAGTAATGAATATAAATCCCTACGGCGGTCAGTTCCGCCATGCCGACCAGAATAAACATGGCCCAGTAGTTCCAACCGGACAGAAAACCGGCAAAATCTCCCCAATACTTATAGGCAAAATGGCTAAAGGAACCGGCCACCGGCTCTTCCACCACCATCTCTCCCAGCTGGCGCATGATCAAAAAGGCAATAAAACCGCCAATGGCATAGCCCAGCAGCACGGAAGGTCCGGCCATCTGAATGGTTTGTGCAATACCCAGAAACAGGCCGGTACCGATGGCACCGCCCAGGGCAATAAGTTGTATATGTCTATTTTTTAAACCGCGTTTTAGCGGGGTATCCTGAAGCTGACCGCCCATCTTATCCTCGTCCGGCTGAGTATCCAGGCAGCATTGCGCAAGATATCGCCAACCAATAAATAAACCTGCGGGCGTTTTAACACTTAACCTTTCAGGCATCAAGGATTAGCGCCCGGCAATCGTTAACCGGGCCAAGGGGTTGCAGGACGTTTGCTATGCCTGTGAGTTAGGCATGCCACACAGTTTGCTGAGGTTGCGGGCGCCGATCATCAGCGTCGCCACATAGGATTGGCGGCGGGTGATGACCTCCACCGCGACGCGATCGTTTTGATATTTTATCAGGTAGGTTGAGGGCCAACCTTGGCGGTGCAGCCCGTAGCTTTTAGCGTGACAATCGATCGCCGCATGGGCGATGACTAAATGGGAGAGATTGGTATCACCTTTGATAATGCGCTTCATAAAACAGTCTCCGTCAGCGACAGGTCCATTGTCAGAATAAGGCGGTGTCTCATCATTACAGGGCAACTACATTATCGACCAACTTTTACTTTATTGCGTTTGCTGACTTAATAAAAAACAGATCATTGCGGCACGCAGCGGGCTGTGACTGTCGGCTTGCCACTCCCCTTGCTGAGTGATCATACTCGCTTGCCACTGTGGCTGACTACCGATTTCGGGTGCATTAAGGCTGATTTTATTGGCACAGATAATTGGCCAGGCATCGGAGGGGTTCTTGCAATAGTCTTTCCCTTTCACGCCGCCGTAAGGGTACCATTTGTCCGGATTTTCCCCGGTGATTAGCGCAATGCTGCGGTTTACTTCGGCGTCACTTTCTTCGTACCATCTAATCATTGCTGATTTCCATCTTTCGTAGAGTTGGCGCTACATTACGACGCCAATACGACAGATTTATGACAGCCTACCGGCCTTTAATATTATTTTTACTTACGGAATAGCGCACGATGTTACTCAGCCTCAACCACCTCACGCTCGCGGTAAGCGACGTAGATCGCAGCTTTCGTTTTTACGTGGATATGTTGGGATTTACCCCCAAGGCGCGCTGGCAACAAGGTGCCTATCTGACACTAGGCGAACTGTGGGTCTGTCTGTCACTGGATGAGGCCCGACAAAAGCAGACGTTGCGCGACTACACGCATTACGCTTTTAGCGTGACTAGCGAAAATTTTGCTCTCGTTGTGGCACGTTTACGCCACCAAGGCGTGGTGGAATGGAAGAGCAATAGCAGTGAAGGGGAATCATTCTACTTTCTCGATCCCGATCGGCACGCACTGGAAATTCATTGTGGCGATCTGGCGAGCCGATTGGCAGCCTGCCGAGAGAAACCCTATCAGGGCATAGTGTTTTACTGATGCGGAATGGTGAGAAGGTGATCCGATTAAAACTGAAACTGAGATAACCGACGTGTCCTATACCTTCTCACCAAATGAGATGCGTGATTAACGCTCTGGGATAAACCCTTTATAACTCAACGCCGGGCTAAGGTCATCATCATAATCGTCAACCGATGCCTTGTCCCCTTTCGCGGCTTGCACCAGCGTTTTTAACAGTGCCGTTTGCTGGCGCTGTTGCTCGGCGATTTCCTGCAACAGTTGGATCTGTTCGTTGGCGCGCACGCTAGCGCGATTCACCAGGAACCAGACCCACAGGCCAAGCAATGAGGCCAACACCACGATGGCGATGGAAATCAGGCCGGACGGGCCATAAGCTAAATCAAACATGAACAACCCTATCTACTCTACTGCCTTAACCAAGCCGACATACTAACATTCTCACCAAGGCCAGGGGCAAGTTTGCGAAAAATTGTTATTTCGCCATGTTACCAGGGAACATAACGTGTGATCGAGCAAAGGCCCAGTGTAAACCGCCCGCCTTGATCGCAATAGCTGTCCAGGGCCAGCAGATAGAACAGCACACAGGCAACCAGCGTCACCGCTATCACCAGCAATTTTTTACGACCAAAACCTTAGCAGCCTCATGATTATGTTGTTAACCTAATCATCATGCTAACATAGACAACTTAAACGAAGTTTAACCAGCCGTTTAGATCTCCCTCCCCCAGCCTGGCGAAGAAATGCCGCGGCTACTCGCGGTTGAACTTCATCTCAATCAGCGCAATCGCTTTTTCAATCGCCCGTTTGGTGATCGGATCGGCACCGGCCGGGTGGCTGGCAAAATCGATATTCTTGAGCTGGCTGGCCATTTTGTCCCGTACTTCCGTTGGCGCGATCACGTCGATGACATCCAGGATCTGCTTGATAACCAGTTGGCAGGCAACCAGGTCGGAGACCAGTTCCTGATCGTTGCTCAGTGCGTTAGACATACTTTTTCCCCTATTGAGTTAAACGCGGCAAAGAATACCATGCCGTTTTGCATTTTACCGTAGGCGTTCCGCCCTGAATTTTCAGCAGTAATACGCATGCCTTGCAAAAACCACCGGCAGAAATGTGGCCTATACTAGGCTGTGTCTCAAACTCAACAGGAGAGCAGTCATGGCGGATCATAATGTGAAATCTTGGGCGACAGTGCGTGAAACCTCGGTAGAAATTGCCGAAGCGATCTTTGAGCTGGCCGGTAACGACGAGACATTGGCGTAAAAAATCTGGGAAGAAGGCAGCGATGAAGTGCTGCCGCTGGCGTTCAGTAAAACCGCAGCCGATCAACTGTACTGGGGCGAAGAAACCATCGAGCGTAAGAACGTTTAACGCCGGTTATCTCCCCCCTCACCCCAACCCTCT